>CAVTWE010000006.1:0-487296 GCA_963738335.1 Vulcanimicrobiota bacterium | reverse complement strand
CACGGCGGTTCTCGGAATCTGTACAAACCGGCGGACGCCTGAATTGATACGAGCAGGGCGGTATCCAGCAGTTTGAACAGCTGAAGATTTCCGAGGCGGACGTTGTGCCCGAGATGGAATCGTCTGAGAGCCTACGGCGAATTCTGCCGCGAGCCCAGCAGAACCCGTAACATCTGAGACCATCGAGACGCCAATCGGCGATGCCTGGTGGAATTGAGGAACCGAATGACGATGAGCATCATCTTAGCGTACGGATCTCCATAAGAGTAGAAGCGATCCCGACTGTTAACGCGGATGAGATATTTGCATCTGTGAAGCCGAGGCCGGAGAAGCTGCTTTTGATCGACAATCCGCCTCGCTCTAAACGCGCTGCGACTGAATCCGGACGCTTCGCGCGTGGATCGAACTCGAACCGCTGGCGGTCGAGGTCGATGGTTACGTTCTCTCAGGGCGTGTACAGGCTACATCGAAACGCAAACGCAATCTGCCTCCCACGCTCCAACGCTGGGCTAATCGAGAATTAGTAATCTCGGCTCCCACCGTGGGTCGGCCCCGATTCGTTGACCTCGCAAGGGGATCTGAGCGGCGGCGATCTGCGCGAACCTCTTCCAGTCATACCGGTCTCATCTGCCCGAGGCGCTCCGCCCCCCAATCCCTCATCGACACACGAGAACAGGCAAACGCCGTGGGCGTTCAGCGGTATGAGCCTTCTGTCCGAACTCCAGATGCGCTCACAGCTCCGAGGGAGCGAAGGGCACCCACCGGTGGAATGCGTTCGCGCGCGCTCAATATTTCGGTTCATATCCATTTCTCTGGGCGCCGAACCGCTGCCAGGTCACCCTGTTGCCGAAGCGTGCGGAAGGGCTGGCTGAGACCATCCGTGTTCGCTGGGACCCCAAGGATCGAGGAATGGAGCGCCTCGGAAGATGAGTGGTATACCGACATCGAGCCGGACGGGCTCGACGCAGCTACTGCGAAGGGGGGCGGTGGGAATCTGCGAGTGACTCGACCGTGAGTTGGACCCTCACGCCCCGCGAAATTTATGTCCTTGCCTCGAAGCCGGAAAGCGGAATCTTTGGATTCGTGACTACCACCCGGCTACTTTTGCACGAGGATCAACTCGTCCTTTGCACGCGAGAGATGGAGAACGCCGTGCGCATGCTCTCACGGCTGCCGGCTGCTTGGCCCCGGTGTCTGCTGGATGAGCATCATGGTTCACCGGAAGGTTGGGTGCTATTTAGGAATGTCCAGGTGACTATAGCGTTGCCACACGACCCAGAGGATGCGCATAATCAACATCCTTCGCCCTGTTCACGATGTCGAAATTGAGCTGCGCGGAGGCATTCGGATTCCAAAATTTGAAATGGCTGAACGGACATCCACCAGAAATACGCCTTCGGGGTGATAGCGAGAATTGGAGGTTACTATCGACGAGGAGACTGCTACCCGTCAAGAAGAACGGGCAAATACACGGTCCGTGGGTGGGACGCCCCAGGGAGCTACAGAATATTTTGCGGCGGGAAACAGCGTTTTACGAACTGATCAACCCACCGACCATCGGGAGAGTTTTCCGGCTTTCCACCTACAAGAGAACGGCTCCGCCTCGTGGATACATGAACATCTGCGGCCCCGTGGTCAAACAAGCCAATCAGGACACCGTACTGTTAGTTCGTACTGGAAGTACGTATCTACTCGGAGCAGTTCCTGGGCAAATCGCCTTTGCTGCACCAGCGTTCGATCTGCGCTTCGCCAGCATTCTTGGGAGCCGCAGAGTTTCCGGTCGTCTGGGCCGTGCCAACCACGCCGCTCCAGGCGAGCAAGTCAACAAGCACCGTTCAGCTTCTCCATCCCTATGCCCCTGAAGCCCTCACGGCGGAATCAAGGACGAGCGGCGCGGTCCACCTCTGGGCGTCCCTAATCGTGGACGCATCGAACAAGCGCCTTTCGATACAACCGCCTATCGATAGTGCGAAGCAGCTTTGGATAGAGTACAAGTCGATGGCTCGTCGCGTCAAAAAGGGACGGTGATGAATGCCAACGACGTCTTGGCTGTGGATGAGTGCCAAGCGAATTGGCTCGTGGGCAGGATATAAAGGCCAAACTCGAGGAGATGGCAGCGCTAACTGATGAGGGCGGCGAACGCAATCGGTTCCGAGTTACCTGTCCATCAGCGCCTTCGCTTGAATCTCGAACGCCTCGCTCACGTGGAATTTCAGCGCCAAGATCTCTAAAACGGATGGCGCGTCGTGCCGCCAACCATCGCGATCACCAGTGACGCGGCAATCGGCATATTGTGTGGCGCACGAACCGACCGTTCCTTGCCAGTTTGAAGCATCGGGTTCCAGACACACGGTTTACGTCAAAAACGGAATGTCCGGACCGTATCGAGCTCTTTGGGACTTGCAGATCTTGAACGTATCGCTGCTGACGGTGGATTCCTGATTCAACATGACGCCACCGAGTCTATCTCCTGGAGCCATCCCACCAGTCGACGAATGGCAACTGGAACGGCCCGTGGAACCCCCGTTTGGGGACGATGCGTCCGTTAGTCGCTTTTGCGCCTCGACACTGAGTGGGAGCCCAGTTCACCTGGATGAGGCTTGTAAGGCATCCTTTGGCCTGTTTCGATGGCCAGTACTATATGAACGACACTACTATCTGAAACAGGCCAGGCGCGCATACCGGCTGCCCGCGCAAGTCGGAAAGTATCTGATTCTGCGCCGCGAACGCCGGCGCGTTCCTCACGTTCGACCCCTCGACGCATACTCTTACCATGCCTGTGGCGTGCAGACCTCCGGTGCTCGTTGTACCGCGCTCTCACCCTGCGACACTGGGCCCAGTCCCGGAAATCCGACAAGGATCGCTGATCTATCAAAACATCACGAGGTCAATTGCGATGACGACCGCCGCCCTTCTAAGGCAATAAACCATGCGAAACCCTATTGCGATCTTTAACGATCTCCGCGAGATGTACCTGCGATATCTCGACAGCCCCTACGATCTCCGCTACCCCGACCTTGTCCGCGAGCGCCGCTCACTCATTGATCGAAACGGTCGGATCTACCGCGACCCGCTCATCGAGGCGGTTCAAGTGTATGAAAAGTGCCCGGATGGTTTCGCTCAGGTCGCACAGGAACTTCTTGCAGCCGAGCTTGGCAACCAAGAACTCATTGACGATCTGGCCACGTTTACCGGAATGGGACTGTTCCCCAGACACGGCAGCCCTACAAACATCAGCGAGGACGCATTCGCGGCTTCGACAGTGGACCATCGCGACGTTATCATCACGACCGGACAGGTTCCGGCAAAACTGAGCGCTCTTTTTCTTCCGGTTGCCTGCCTGCCTCCATCCAGGAATCTGTCCGCTGGGCTGCACCGAACGCTTCCCGATCCGCGGCGCGCGTGGTGGCGTCATTACACGATGCAGGGTCAGCGGCCGGCAATGGGCGCCCCGTATCAGCCAGCGAGTCCATGGAGCCACGAACGGCGGCCATCCGAGCATAATTCTCATCCCCTCAATGCCCTCGTCGAAGACCAACTCGCTCGGCTACGCGACGGTTTCGATAGCGGAACTGCTAGGGACTGGCTGGACCAGAACCGCTTGAGGAACAGGATCTTATTTCGGTAGATACACAGGAAGAACCCCGGTCCCCGGGACCCCGGAAGACAAGTCGCGCAACTGCGAGACGATCTTCACTCGATCGACGACGATGCCCACCAGGTCGCCGGTAATAAGGCGCAACGTTTCTTTCAAGACCTCGATGGCAGCGAAATGTGGTCCCGGTGGGACATGCAAGATAGTCCGCCGGACATTCTGGTTACCAATTACTCCATGTTGTATATCATGCTCATGCGAGCTGTGGAAGGTCCTATATTCGAGCGAACGCGCGCATGGCTCGACGAGGACCACCGTAACGTATTCCACCTCGTCGTTGACGACTCCTACACATACCGGGGAACTGCCGGCACTGAAGTTGCCTACCTGGTGCGTCTCATTACGACCGTCTGGGGCTCAAACCGATTCTGATCAACTTCGGGATCATCGTCCAGCGCCTCGTTAGAGCAACGATCGAACCGGTACTTGAAGACCTTGAAGGCTCTTTTTTGGATGTAATCGCCAACGATTCCGTGTGTTGAGCGGCGATGTCACGCCCCCCGCCCCCCGCTCTCAACGGCGACCGCGACAACGATGGCCCACGCAGACGCGTTCAGACAACTCGAAACGAGCGTGAATGGCAACGGGCTCATCGAGGATTCCGCTGCACGAGCGTTCGCTAACAGCCTCGGACTCGAATACAGTGACGGAGCAACGGTCGAAGAACTTCTAGCTGCGGCCCTCGACCATATTCAGGCGCCGGACGCAATCCGAATTGCCTGTACGAAGAATGGTTTGCCGGAAGAAGCGGTGCCACGAACTGCCGCCGAACTCGCCCATCGAATTTTTCCCGACCTCTCGGACTCAGAAGCCGAAAAGGCCACGACAGGACTTCTCACTCGGCCTCGCGCATGCGCGTCACGCAAGCGGCAGCGCGCCGTTGATTATGCGTGCTCACCTTTTCTTTCGCAATCTACAGGGAATGTGGGCGTGCACCGATCCGCAGTGCAGCGGAATCGCGTCACTACGGGGAAGGGGACGTGCCCACGGGAAGGCTGCACGACGTCCCGCGCCTCTCATGCGACTGCGGTGCCCGCGTTCTCGAATTGTTGTATTGCGAGTCGCGCGGGGAAATCTTCTATGGGGGCTACCGCGGAGCAGGCCCGAACCCTGGCGAGTGGTATCTCAGTCCAGAACACCCAGACTTGGCCGCATCAGCGGACTCAGCTAGCTTCGAGCGCGACTACAACAACTTCGCCGTTTTTTGGCCAGCGCCGAACCGACTTACGCCCATTACGGCTTAGATGGAGCCAAGAAACTGTCGAGCGTCGATGGCGGCAAGCACAGTACACTCCATCGGACGGACTGGTCAGATTCGGCGGTGGCAACGGGTATTGGTACGACGTGGCGAGCATGCATTCCAATAACCCGCCGGGCGCGGAGAGTGCAGGGCAAGCATATCCTGGAATTTGCCCACGTTGTGACGCTGACTGGTCGTGGCGCACGCTCGGCTCTCCCGTTCGGACGCAGCGTACAGGTTTTCAAAAGATTAGCCAAGTGCTGTGCGACACTCTCCTGCGCGATATTCCGCAGACGGTTGATACTAATTACCGCAAGATCGTGGTCTTCAGCGACAGCCGCCAGGATGCAGCGAAGCTCGCCCCGGGCATGCGGGTTGCTCATTACCGTGATGCCGTTCGGCAAGCGCTTACGGTGTGCACCTCGGAAGCGGGCGAAGGGCGTAATTGCTTTTCAGGAGCAGGCGCGTGGAGGCCAACTTTCATCAGAGCGAGCTGCTCTCGCAGCGGCATTCGGAAGAGCACGCCCTCAGGATCTGGCAACGCTTAGCATGGCCGCCAACCCGTTTACGGCCAATTTCCGCCGGCACCCGGCCACGCCGCGCTGACCGTCCAAGTAGCAGCACAGCTGATTCTCCAACGGGCGAAATCTGGTCCGTTTCCCGTGACACAGCTTGTGGCCCGCGTAGCAAACGAACTACTCGCGGGGGATTAACCCCGGCGGATACGGTCAGGACGTACTTTGGACCGACCCAAGCCAACGCACCGGATCGTGGCGCGAACTCTACGAGTGGAACGGCACGGTTAAGGAGAAACAACTGGCTAGTCTTGACCCTGAACAAGGCCAGCACCTTCAGCGAATCCAGCAGCAATCAATAGTAGAACTCGTCAACGTATTTTTGCGTCGGGGCGACGCAGTCTCGAATCGCTGCTGCTTGCTTACGCCACCACCGACCGGGTGAGGTTCCCGCAAAGCGACCGGCTGATCCAGAAGCCGCTGACGGAGTCATCCGCCTGCTTGCGCAGCGGCGGCGTATCCAGACCCATCAAAGTCTTTCTCAGGATACGCCACCATCGTTTATCGCTGCCTATCTTTACGCCATCGCCCAACATAATCTCCGTGATCCCATCGTGTTCAGTCACGAAGTCCTGAATTACCTTGCCGTTGCCAACTGCGTGATCGGCTCCGTGGTGCGGCTAAGCGGTCTCTGCCTTACCACACCCTCTGGTTCCTTCGATCCATGTCGAGTGTGCCGGCGTATTCACCTCCACGGCTCAGGTGGAATTTGCACAGAGTCGATGGATCCTCTCTGGAGAACCCATCACCTTGACCGATCAAGATGTGGGGGCGGACTACTACAGTTACCTGGCGACAAAAGCCGGCGAAGATCTTTCGGCTTAATTGCGAGGAACTCACCGGCCAGACCGACGCAGATGACGCGAGGAAAAGGCAACGCCTGTTTCAAGACATTTGCCTTCCCGGCAAAGAAATTCCTCTTCCCGACATCATTGATCTTTTGAGCGTGACGACGACGATGGAAGCCGGGGTTGATATTGGATCACGATTGGCGGTGATGATGGCAAATATGCCCCCGATGCGCTTCAACTACCAACAGCGGGTCGGTCGCGCGGGTCGCCGCGGTACCGCGCTTTCCGTTGCTCTTACGCTTTGCCGAGGACGCAGTCATGACGATTACTATTTTGAGCGTCCCGCACGCATTACCGCTGACCCGCCTCCCGCGCCTTATGTTGATTTGCGGCAACAGGAGATTCTTTGTAGAGTTTTGGCCAAAGAAATACTGCGGCAAGCGTTCTTTGAACGCGGTCTTTTTGTGGGCGGCGCGGGTGACAACGTACACGGCGAATTCGGAGCAGGCGACGGCTTGGAACCAAGCACCAACGGGCCGAGCACTTAATCCGACAGTTCGCGAGTTGGTTCACGAATGGATTCAGCAGCACACTTTCCAAATAGGCAACACCTGTGATGCCCTGCTGTCTTACACGGCACCCGGTATGGTGGCAAACCGCGCGGGCCTGATTCGTTACATCCAAGCCGACCTTATCCCTGCGATCGATCAAGCCGCTGGCGACACCATGCTCCCGGATCAGTCACGAGCAAGCGCCTTGCGTACCGCGGAGTTCTGCCAATGTTCGGTTTTCCCACTCGCGTACGCCTCCTTTATCACGACAAGCCCACGGCTCGACCGTGGCCCCCGAAAAACACGGTTGATCGTGATCTCGACATCGCTATTCGCCAGTTCGCCCCATCGGCTGAGACGGTGAAAGACGGTGTGATTCATACCGCGGCTGGGGTGTCGTCGATTACCAGCGAAATGGCCACCTCGTCGTTCAAGTGCCCAACCCGCTTGGTCCTGCGGTTCCGGTCGGCATCTGTGCTAGGTGTCAGGCTGTCGATCAGTCGACGCTGCCTCCCGATTCGTGCAATATCTGCGGTGCGACGGAAATGGACAACCCCGGATACCGCATCGGAAGCTTCTCGCCGAACCCAAAGGATTTCGACGCTTTACGGTCGCAGCCGAGATTTCGATGGCAACTTCGAATGGACGCCACGGGGGAAGGCAATCCGCGCGTCGGCGTAAGACCACTTAATATGACGCGACAAGCGAACTTCGAGGTATGGTCGGGATTTGAAACGGTGTTTTCGATCAACCACAACAACGGCCAGTTCTTTGAATTCCACAGAATCAAGGATCAGGAAACATGGGTAACCACCGAAGCGCTGGAACGGTCGGAAGTAAAAAAACCCTCGGGGATGTTGGTATTCGCCGTCTCTCCGGCATCTGGGTAAGCTACGGAGCGCATGTCCTGCATGCCACGCAGCGCCACGTCTTCGATTTCTTCCACTTTGCCGCCATTTGCCGCCGAGGACCCCGAAAGCTCCGCGGCCGACAGCGACGAGGCCGGTAGCTGTGCGGCCGACGCTGACTTGGCATCGGCGGAGTCCCGATCCATAAAGTCCAGAACCTGCTCCAGCAGCTCGCCTTCTGCCGCAGTGGCGCGCATCCGGTATTGTGTCCTTAGCTCCTCTTGGCGTTGCGCAAGTTCCAGCGCATCTCGTAGGATCCCAGAACGTTGCACGATCCTGAGGAATACAGGATTGCATAGAATGACGCTTATCAAAAGGAACAAAATCAGCGTCCCGTACCGAACCGAGCTGTTATTCTAGTCAGATCGTCGAAGGCTTGGATTTTCCTCAGGATGCCGCTATCGTTATTATTCGCAGCAGTGAAGTTAGCATATTCGGCTGCCAGTGTCTGCTGGTCCTTTGCAAGCTCAAGTTCTACCCCGGGAGTTGCGCCCTTGCTCGGCAACACGCGCGCTCCGTGCACTGGCGTTGGAAGCCATCAACTGATTCTCACGGAGATCAATCTGTTGCTGAAGCTGTCGGACCTGATTCGCGTTAGTCTCGTATTGCGATTGCGATGCTTGGCGCGAGTGCTCCGGCCCCAGCGGGAGTGTTACATTTGCCGCCATCTACGGAGGTGCCGTACAGCCACATTGCCACTTCTCAAGAGGCGGCAGATTCAGCCGCCTGGGCCTGGCTCAGCTGGTTTTGCAGCGTCCGGGAGGGTTGGGTCGGTCGCGGGGTTCAAAGTCGTTCCACCGCCGGTGGCAATAATAGAATTTAGGTTGTTCGATTCTGCCTGAAGGGATTTAATCGCACTCGCAAGCGAGCTGGCCGACAGTTGCCGCGAGAATTCCTGCTGAACATTCTGGTTGATTACCACGAGTTGCTGATTTATTTCCGAGCGCAGGCTTCCTACTAGGATGGCCGTGGAGAAGATAGCTCCGCATAGCAGCGCGAGAAGGACACGCGAGGCGCGGCAGCGAAGATCCGCCTGCCTGGTCCTGCTGGCGCAATCAGCACGCTGTCCAAGCCGATAAAGAGAAGCCCTATGAAGAAGCCGGAGACTGATGCAAGGATGACATTCACATCAATCTGCGTGAATGCCAGAGCGGCGACTGCTCCAGCGAGGACGCCGTTAAGAAGTATGGACAAGCCAAATACGAGAAACCTCGGTCGCGCATCCGGAACCTCCTCGAGGATGTCCCCGGCGTACCCCGGCCAGGCTGAGCAAGAGGTTCCGCATTGCCCCCTCCGGCTGATGCGAGGCTTTCTGTGAGCATACTAGTGTTTGCGTCATGCGGGTAAGCCCATGAACACGCTAGAGCACGAGCTCGCCGCAGCTGTGCCGGCCTTTCCCGCGATCTCCAGCTGATCGTGGTGGATCTGGCCAGCATTGCCGCGGCGGTTTACCAGATTGAGCTCGATGCGCTCGGTGTGCCGCGGGCAAAGTTGGCCACTGCTCGAGGACCTCGGATCTCTCGACGTCGCCACTGGCATGCCGCTCCTGGGCGCGGCACAGGACGCCGAGCTTCCCGAGGCCCTTCGGGCCCAGGTACGTGAGAGACCACAATCGTTGATTCGGGTCGCCGAGACGCAGACGTTCGCACGACGCTGCGAGACGTTATCGCCGATTCTCCGATCAGGCAACGGTATGAACTGATCCTTGGCCGGACCGACTCCGGCCGCAACCGAATATGGCTGTCATCGGCCGAACTGTTTCCCGCGGGGGCCAAGCGCGGCTCCTTCGCCGACCTCATGGTCCGCAGCGTATGCACCGATGAGGGCGGGACGGTCCTCGCCGTCGTTGCCCGGGATGACCGTGATACTCATACCCCGCAACTGTTGTCCGCCGATTCGGTCCGGCTTGCACCCGGCCAGCAACGGATTCTCGCCGAGTTGGTCCGCCCCGGACAAGTCCGGTTCATCGAACCCGCCGACGTAACTCCCGACCATCGTTCGCTCGCGGAGATCATAGCTGCTGTCCCTTCTGCGCTGAACGTCGCAGGCCGGACTCATCTCATATGCGCCGTCGACGTTACCGGGCTAGCGTCACGTGTGGCCGCACGGTTGTACCAGGTCGAGAAGTTCATGATGGAGATCCGCCATCAATATCCGGCAATCGGACAGCTGAAAGCCAGCCTCGTCGCCTTTGGCGCGCATCGCACAAGAAATCGCGGCACCGAAGATTCCATCGTCGTGACCGACTGGGAGTCGCACGTGGACAAGGCGATGAAGTCTCTGGGCGGGCTCGGGGCCGCGCCGCCGGATGAGGACCGGATGGCACAGGTCGAGGATGCGCTGACCGAGATTTGCCGACGATGACACCGGCCGCGCGGGACGGCTACGAGGGGTACGCGCCGTTTTTGGCTGAACGTAGGTATCGAGTCCGACGCTCATGCGTCCGTGCGATTTTGCGGCGATCGACGAAACGCGACGCGATCCAATCGCGCGCCGCAAAGACGCCGCGCGTTTGCGTGGATGTTTGATCCGAGAAGTCGTTCCGGGTTCCGAATGCCACCAGACGCTCGTCGTCTGCTTGCAAACGCGCGGCATCGACGCGTTGCACCATTGCGACGATCGGTGGATATGGCGTCATGGGCGGCATAGGCGAGGGAGCCGCGGCCACGGTGAGACAGGATGCAACGCGCACACCAGCGGCGCCCGCAACGTCGAAAAAAGTCTTCATGGCGCAACTTGTCCAGCGGACGGTTTCATGCTGAGCCGGGCTGAAGGCCGAGCCGCGTCCCGCGGTCTACGTTTTACTCTGTAACGACGGCTCCCTGTACACCGGAGCGACCGTCGACCTCGGCGCGCCGGCTCGCATGCTCATCGGCGAAAGCGCGGTGCGAAATACACGCGCGGACGATTGCCGGTGACGCTGCTCGGCTGGTGGCATCCGCCGACGTTCGACTTAGCGAAGTCCCAGGAAGCCCAGTTTAAACGGCTGCGGCGTGCGGGAGAAATCGTCGCGTTAGCAACGGAGCGCAGCTTTACGGATGTCGCCATCCGGCGCGAGGCGAACGCTCAGGCGGCGGAACCGTAGACCGAGCGCGTCACCGCGTGGATTGCGGTGTACGCGTCGGAGTAATTCTGGAGATCCTTCGTCATGATCGCTAAGATGATCGGCGACTGGCCGAATGGGTCGATGACCGCAATATCGTTGCGCGTTCCGTCAACTTCGCCCGTTTTATTCCCTACTGCGACGCCGTGCGGTAACGCCGCGGGATTCCGTCGCGATCGGTCTGTCCGAACATGATGTCCAGCATTTCGCGGCAATGGATCGGCGAAACGACGGTCGGAATTCCTTCGTGGGAACCGCGCTCGATGAAGTAGAGTAAACGTCCCATATCGGCCGGGGTCGATACGTTGTCGTTGTGGTGGGCGATTGCGGTGTAATCCATGAAATGGCGCGCGAGGCGCGTACGGGTCATCCCGGCGCGTCGGGCAACGGCGTTGATCTCCGCAATGCCCAAGTGCGTCATGAGCAAATTGGCCGCCGTGTTATCGCTCAGTGTGATCATCGGCACGATGAGTTGATGCACCGAATACGTGCTTCCGTCCGCGGCGGAATCGAGGAAATCCGAACCGCCGATCAGTTCGCTACTATGGTAGTGATGTGCTGCTGCAGTACGCCGGGCTGCCGCTCTTCCAGGACGTAGGCGGTCGTCATGATCAGCACTTTGATGATCGACGCTGTCGGAAAATGCATCGGACGCATTGATACGTCGCCAGCGGCGGTACGTTGGCCAGCGTGCGCGCGTAGATGCCGATCTCTCCGTCGAGACGCTCTGCGATGGCGCTCATGCGTGCGTTGAGCGATGCGGCGAGCGAAGTGCGGCAGCATCGCTGCGCCGGCGCATGCACCGGCGCTTGCTAAAAATGCGCCGCGATTCACGAACCCGTGCCTTGATAATGGCGCAAACCGAACATCCAGAACGCATAGGCGGCGGCCAGCCACGCACGCCGATTACAGGCGTGAGTAATCCGACGGCCGGATTGAGATGGAGACCGACATCGGCCTTTTGCAAGAAGTATGTCGCCGGAAAGTAGTTCATGAATGCAAAGGGCAGAACGAAGGCGAGGACGATCCGGATGCCGCGCGTGTAGATGCTGATCGGATAGCGCGTGAAATCTTGCTCCAACGACATGACGACCCAGCGGAGCGTATCGACCCGAACGAACCAAAACGACAGCGTTGCAACGCCGAGGGATATACCCAAATCGATGAGCGCGCCACCCGCCACAATCGTTGGGAGGAAGACGACCAAAGCCCAGTCCAAGCGCACGCCTGCTGCGTGGATGGATACGGCGAGCGTTGCTACGGCCAGCAGCAAGCCGTCGGGCGTGATCTGCTGCGGCACGGTCAGCACGGAAAAGAGCGTGTCGAGCGGGCGAACGAGGAAACGGTCAAAGCGCCCTTCCCGTACGTACTCGGGTACGCTGACAATCGTAAAGAACAGCGTATTGTGCAGTTCGTGACCGGTCATCCAGAGCGCATAGAGGAAGAACATTTCCCGGAAGCTCCAGCCGTTCATCGACGGAAAATGCTGCATGGTGACGTACAGCGCTCCCAGCGCGACGCCGTGGTAGACGATCGCAAAGAAGAACCACATGACGAAGTTCGCGCGGTACTCGAGCATCGTCAGGAAGTTGATCCGCCAGTATTGGCGGTACATGGCGAGCATGGCCGCCGCTTCGCCGCAACTCGGCGACGGCCCGCTGTCGCTAAAACTCCGTTGGCGCGGTCGCGACTCCGGATGGATTTTCGAAACCGTTGGCGATGACGTACTTGAACTTTGTGGAAGGATAAGCAAATCGATCGACTTGGTTGGCGTTTTAGTATTCCGCCGACGAAGAGCTTTTGGCGCCGTGGTTCAGCGCGAAATTAAACGGCTCACCTCCACCGGGCATAGCAATCGTCTTGGATGCCTGGGTTTGTCCCGGTGCAAAGACGAGGATCTCCGACGGATCGAGTTGCTGGGCCACCAGAATGTTGCCGGCTGGATCGACCTGGATACCTCCGCCCGCGCTAAAGGCGAGATTGAGGTTGGTACCGGTCTTGGCACCGGCCTTGTATTTATTGACCGCGCTAAGGTCTTGGTGCTGTTGTGGATGTCGTAGAGCACGAAGAGATTTCCTTTGGCATCGAGCGCTACCGAAAGGGGAGCGCCCCCGCCAAAGTCCGAGAGGCGGTATTCCTTGGAAACGTCTCCTTTGGGATAAACGGCTACCCATCCGTTGCTCAGCCCGTTGAAATTTGCAATATAGATTGTTCCGTCTTTTGCGACGGCAGTATCGGTCGGTGAATCGAGATCGGTGGTATAACTCTTGGCCGGCGAGGTAGTGCCGGGTGCATAGACCTGCACCGTCCATTGGCCACTGATGGGGCCCTCATCGGCGACGTACAGATTACCCTTTTTGTCCGTCGTCAATCCGCCGGGCCCCAGGATTCCATCGGTAATTGTGGCGATCGGCGTTTGATCTTTGCCCTTCTGATCGAAAACGTCGATCGCGCCTTCGCCGAGATTCGATACGTATACTAACTGAGAGGTTCGGTCAACGTGATAGGACGGCGTGGCATGCGCCGCGTGCGCGCTGCGCAACAGTGTGGTCCCCGGCTTCGTGCCATACGCTCCGAGCGGATACGTCGTGACGTTCAACGATTGTGCGGAAGACTGCTGCTGTGGGGAAGAGCCGCCAACGGCGCAGCCTGCGAGGATCGCGGCCGCCGTTCCGGCGAAAAGAATTGATAATCGGTTCATTGCAGAAGACGTGCCTTTCCAGATGGCGTGAAAGCGAGCGAAATGAAATGGTCTTGGTCGGATCTTTGCGCAAAGTGTTCTGCGTCCCCGCCTTCTGCGCGGCAACCGTACGATGAGTAGTGCGCCGAGTCTCCGGCCGGTTTTCATCGTCGTTCCGTCCGAAGCGCGGGCGCACGCGGATGCCGGCTGGCTCGATACCTATTATTCGTTCAGCTTTGCCGACTATCACGATCCGCAGAACCTCAATTGGGGCGCGCTGCGCGTCTTCAACGACGATACCGTCGCCGCCGGTGAAGGTTTCCCGATGCATCCGCATCGCGACATGGAGATCGTGACGTACGTGCTCTCCGGCGAACTCGCGCATCGCGACAGCATGGGCAACGAAGGCGTCGTCGGACCGGGCGGCGTGCAGTTCATGAGTGCGGGCACCGGCGTGCGGCATAGCGAGTACAATAGCCGCCGCGACGAGCCGCTGCATCTCGTGCAGATGTGGGTTCTGCCCGGACGCCTCGGGATGGCGCCGTCGTATGGCGAAATGGCGTTCGACCTCAACGAGCGGCGCAATCGCTGGCTCAACGTGGTCAGCGGCGAGCGCAACGTGGACGCACCGATCCGCATCACGCAAAACGCGACGTTTCGGGTAGCTCGTCTTGAGGCACGACGCTCAAGCACGATTTCGCATCGCAGCGCTACGGCTTTCTCTTTACCGCTTCGGGTAATGCGGCGGTAAACGGCGCCGTTCTAAAGGCAGGCGATGCGGTGAAGTGCTACGATCAGCCCTCGTTGGAGATCAGCGGCGACGGCGAAATCATGGTATGGGATTTGCCTGAAGCGGATGCCCGTCAATGAATAGACCGTCCCAAGCGCCGCCGAAGCTTTAGCCGCCCTGAATCGACCACGCGGTTCGACGCTGCGTTCCACACGATCGTTGCGATGCCCGCAAACAACCCCAGCCACACGAGTTGCACGCCCATGGCGGCGGCCCATTGCGACGCGTGGAATGACGCCGACGTAGATGAGCAGCGGCGTGGAATAGATGGCGGAAAAAGGCAGCGCGAAGACGATGCGGCCGAGGATGCCGCTGAAGAACGTCAACGGAATGATTTGACCGGAGAGTAGGTCGGAAACCCAACGCACGATGAGCTGGGCGGCAAACGTTTCCAGCGTCCAAAAGGCGATGCAGTTCATCAAGAAGTTCAGGAAAAAGTTAACGCAGTAACCGATCGCGAAGGCGAGCAGAAACGCGGCGAACGTGGCCGGCGACGGCACGTCGATGTGCACCAGCAGCAGCGCGCAGACCACCGACGGTATCACGAGCAGCGCGTGGAGCGCCGTTTGGCCGAACCCGTCGCTGAAGAAGTAGAGCGGCACGCTGATCGGCTTCATCAAGTCGGTGGCGATCGTTCCTTCGCGTAATCGTTCGCGAATCAACCGCGTCCCGTCGACCTCCAGGATCAGCGACATGAGCATCGCGACCGTCGAGTACGTGATCATGGCGTGCAACGGTAGATTAGATGGGGCGGCGTTGTTCGCGTAGAGCGCCGTCCAGAGCGAGCGCAAAATGTAGACTCGCAAGATCAGCGAGCCGATCTCGGTGAGCACCTCCACGCGATAGGTGGCTTCGCGCGCGAACGCTTTTTTTGCGAACTCGACGTACGGCGCGAGGGCCAGCTTCAGCGGCCGCCCTTCTGCCGTTTGATTGCGGCCTGCCGCCGATGTTCCATCTCTTCCAACTCCAGCATCATCACGTCGACGACCTTATCCACTTCGGCAACCTGCGTCGGCGGTGGCTCCTCGCCGGAACGGCGCGGCGGGGGTTTCGCGTTGCGATGTTCGCCGAGCACCATATCTTGCGCGTGCGCTTTGCGCAGGAACTTTGCGTACGCTTCCGCGGCACGGGCGCGGGCGCCCTCGCCGCCTTCGACGTTGAAGACGTCGGCGAAGAACGCGATCTGCGCGTGGAGTTCCTGCGCTCTATCGGGGGAGTAAATCGCTGCCGGGTCGCCCAATGCGATGTGCTGCATCGGCACGCTCTGCCCTTTGCCCAGGCGGGATTTGATGTGGACGATGCCGCCGAGCGCGACACCGCTGCCCTCCTCGAGCGTCGCGCCGTTGAAGATCTTCGTCCCCGCCGCGATGAAACAGCCGTCGGCGACCGTTGCGCCGACGACGTAAGCGTGCGGCCCGACGATGCATTTGCTGCCGATGGTGCACGGGAACTGCAGTACGCTGCCGCCGCTCGATTTGATCACGGCGTTCTCCATGACGACCGTGTCGCTCCCAATGCGTAGCGGCGCTCCTTCGGCCGTAATGATGGCGCCGTGCAGCACGGCGCATCCGGCATCGATGGTTACGTCGCCGGCGATGGTCGCGCTCGGTGCAACGTAGGCGCTCGAATGTAATTTCGGTCTTTTCGTACCGCTAGAGAGAATCACACTGCGCCCTCCGTTTGGCGTTCGTACCCTTCGACGTAGATGCGGCGGATAATGGATTCGAGGTCTGGTTCTTCAAAAGTCACGTCTTCGACGCGATAGCGTTCGCTGGCTTGCCGCACGAGCAAATCCGCGCGTTGAAGATTGCGATCGAAGCGATAATGCACGGTCGCGTCTTCCGTGCCGATCAGTTCGGCGCCCTCGAGCTGGGGCTGCGGCGGCGGATCGCAGTACCGTGCCACGAGCGTCCGGAATCGTCCGTACTCGTTCTTAATGCGCTCGACGTCGCCATCGTAGATCAAGATACCGCGGTCGATCAGGACGATCCGCCGGCAGAGCCGCTCGACGTCCGCGAGGTCGTGCGTTGTCAAGACGATCGTTGCGCTCCGTTCGGCGTTGATGCGCGCGATGAACTCGCGAATCGCCTCCTTTGCCACGACGTCGAGTCCGATGGTGGGCTCGTCGAGGTACACGACGGCGGGACTATGCAACAAGGCTCCGGCGAAGTCGCCGCGCATCCGTTGTCCGAGCGAGAGTTGGCGTACCGGCGTTCGCAGGAAATCACTCATATCGAGAATCTGGACGAACTCGTCGAGGTTCCGGCGATAGATTGCCTCAGGGATCGCGTAAATCGCCCGCAGTAACTCGAACGATTCGATCAACGGCAGATCCCAATAGAGTTGGCTGCGCTGCCCGAAGACCACGCCGATGTTCCGCGCGTTCTCTTTCCGTTGCTTCCACGGCACCAAACCCGCGACGCGAACCTCTCCTGAGGTCGGCACGAGAATGCCGGTGAGCATTTTGATGGTCGTCGATTTGCCGGCACCGTTGGGACCGATGTAGCCGACGAGTTCTCCAGGTTCGAGCGAGAAGGTGACGCCGCCGACCGCCACGCGCTCCTCCATTTCCCGCGAGAACAACGTCCGCAGCGCGCCGAGCGGGCCGGGCGTGCGCTTCGTGGTGCGAAAAACTTTGCGCAGGTCGCGCGCTTCCACAATTGGCAAGGCACCGCGCTTCGCCGTTGCGTATTCTTAATCCGGTGATCGTCACGGTTTCCAATGAGTACGGATGCGGCGCGCTCGCGATCGCGGCGGAAGCTGCGCGCGAGCTGGGCTACCGTTATGTCGATGAACAACTGCCCGTCGTCGTCGCCAAGCGCCTGCGCATTTCGCCCGAAGAGGTGGATGCGACCGAAGACTCCACGCGATCGTTCGGCGAGCGCATGATCGAGAGTTTGGAGCGCGCCACTCCCGAACTTGCGCTATCGTCCGCCGTGTTGCCGCTTGACGAGGACAAGGTGAAGGCCGTTGCCGATGCGGTGAACGCCTACGCGCGACGCGGCAACTGTGTGATCGTCGGCCGTGGGGCCTGGGCGATTTTGCGCGGACGAGAGGACGTCGTCCGCGTCTTCATGCACGCACCGCGCGGCTGGCGCGTATCGCGCATCGTGGCGGAAACGCACGTTTCGGCCGAGACGGCTGCCGCAGAGATCGACCGCGTGGACCGCGCACGAGTTGCGTACATCAAGCAGTGGTACGGACTGAACTTCGGCGACGCGCAAAACTACGATCTCGCCTTAGATACCTCGCGGGTACGGCCGGCCCAGTGCGCAGCCGCAATCGTTGCCGCGGTGCGGGGCCGCGCGTGAAGATCTACACCGCCCTTCGCTACCGCGACTTTCGGCTGCTCTGGATTGGACTGCTCGTCTCGAATCTCGGGACGTGGATGCAGTTCACCGCGCTGGGATTCTTCGTTGCGCGCATGGCGGGCTCGGCGCATGCGGCGTCGCTCGACCTCGGTATCCTCGGCGCGAGCCGAGCCCTGCCGGTGTTGCTCTTGTCTCCACTCGCCGGCGTTGTCGCCGACCGCCTCCCTCGGCGTCGCGTTCTGCTCGTGACCAACACGACGATGGCGTTGGTCGCCTTGTTACTGGCATTGCTCGCGAGCTCGCACCGGCTAGCGCTGTTGGGACTGATGCTCTTATCGGGGCTGAACTCGGCCGCGAACGCGTTCGATTCGCCGACGCGCCAGAGCTGGGTGCCGCTGCTCGTGGACCGCAAGTATATCGGGAACGCCGTCGGCCTCAACTCCGTTGCGTTCAACGCACCCGCCGTCGTCGGGCCGGCGTTTGCGGGTTTGCTCATCGTGTGGATCGGCGTGGCCGGAGCCTTTTACTTCAATGCGGCCGCGACGCTTGCGGTGGTCGTTGCCGTGCTGCTCATGCGGCCTTCGCCGCCATCGGTTGCGACGCGCGAAAGCGTGCTGCGCAGCATGCATCAAGGCATCGCGTTCATCGCATCGCATCGGGCATTACGCTGGATCATACTCGGGCAGTTCGTGACTGCGATTTTGGTTCGGCCGTACAGCCAGCTCGTCGCCGCGTTTGCCGTGAACGTGCTGCACGCGGGCGCACGCGGCTTGGGTTGGGCGGTTTCGGCGATCGGCATCGGTGGTTTCGCCGGCGCGCTGGCGACCGCCTATTTCGCGCAGCGCGAACGCCGCTTCAGTTTCTGGATGCAAGCGGGATGCATCATGTCGTTCGGCGTGATGGTATTGGGCTTCGTTCCGACGTTGCATGTCGCGGTGTTCGTGCTTTTCGCGATTGGGTTGGGAACGATGGCGTTGATGGGCGCGACGAACACGCTCATTCAAGTGCTGTCGCCCGAGAACGTTCGCGGCCGCGCGCTTTCGGTGTATACGATGATCGCGATCGGCGTGGTGCCGGCGGGATCGTTGGTCGACGGTGCGATTGCGTCGGTGATCGGATTGCGCGAAACGTTCGTGTTGGCCGGAGCCTGTTGCGGCGCTCTGTTTTTGGCGATCTGGATTTTCGCGCCGGTGCTGCGTAGCGTTTGAAAAAGAAAGCGAGCCGCATACGCTGCGACTCGCTCGTTCCGATTGAACGGAACTGAAAGAGTCGCCTAAGCGGCGGCCTTCTTCCCACGGGATGCCTTGCGACCGCCCTTACCGCGGCGCGTCGAGGCCTTACGCGTGCTCTTGCGAGCGCCGGCCTTGCGCGTTGCCTTCTTGCGGAGTGGCTTTCTTGCGCGTGGCTTTCTTGCGAGTGGCCTTCTTACCAGTGGCTTTCTTGCGAGTCGTCTTCTTGCGCGTTGCTTTCTTGCGAGTCGCCTTACGCGTCGTTTTGCGCGCCGACGTCTTGCGCGTCGCTTTGCGAACTTTGCGCTTCGGCGCAGCCTTCGCGGAAGCCGACTTCTTTTTACGTTTGACTGCCATTATGCGTGGAGTCATCCTTTCTCTGGTCACCAAGCGACCAGGGGTATTGCCTTTCTTATACAGTATTACGAGCGTTAGTGCAAGTTTTAGGCGATGACGGCGTGCAGATCTACGCGCACGTCAACAGACGACAACGCGATAACGCGTTGCTGCTCATCCACGGTTTTCCGTTCTCATCGCAGATATGGGACGCGCAAGTTCGCGCGTTGGAAGAGAACGTCGTGGTCATCGTTCCGGACGTGCGCGGCGCCGGAAGAAGCGATACGTCGCCGGGACCGTACCTGATGGAAACACTCGCCGCAGACGTTGCGATGGTGCTCGATGCCGTCGGTGTAGAACGCGCGGCAATCGCCGGTCATTCGATGGGCGGCTATGTGGCTATGGCGTTTTTACGCATGTTTTCCGAGCGCGTCGAGCGTCTCGCGCTCATCGCGAGCCGCCTTCGCGCCGACTCGCCGAGTGAAGCGCAGAGTCGTTTCGAGCTAGCCGATCGCCTCGAAGGGGATCGCAGCATGGAGCCGCTGATCGAGTCGATGTTGCCCAGACTGTTTGGCCCGTCGACCGAAGATATCCATCCGGAGACCATGGAGCGCGCAGCCGACATCGTACGCAACAACGATCCGTTGGGCGCGGCGGCCGCGTTGCGCGGTATGGCTCTGCGCGCGTCGTCGGAGGATATCGCCGAAGATGTGGACGTGCCGGTGCTCGTCGTTGCGGGCGGCCGCGATCGCACGATTCCGTTGAGCGAAGCGCGCAATGACGCGGGTCAGTTCCGAAACGCCGAACTTGTGATCTTCGAACGCAGCGGTCATCTTCCAATGCTCGAAGAGCCGGGCCACCTCACCGGTGCCCTGCGCGCCTGGCTCAGCGCTTAACGGATAACCAGATTCTTGGAACGGCGTCGAAAAAGATTGTAGAGTAGCCAGCCGCCGACGCCGACCGCGGCGACGATCGCCGCAACGACCACGATCTTCACAAGGAAAGCAAGAATGAAGAGCGCCACGATAATGGCGGCTACGATCGCCGTAAGGCGCAAGAAGAGCGAGAGTGCCGGATTCATCGCCCGTATCTACCGGACGCGCCTGCGCCGAGTTTCATTTCGGTAGACGCCCGACATGCAGGCACCGCGGGCGCCCGCGTGCCGTGGAAGCCCACGTTATCCGTAAATGAGCCGTCAGAGAATATTAAGGTAGTCGAGCGCGCGGTAACCGGCCGCAATGGAGGCGCCGGCGTCGATCGTTCCGTCGGAGAGCAAAGCGCGAAACTGCGCGAGTGAGACCAGTTCCACGGAAAGGTGCTCCGTCGCATCGAGCTTCGGTTCGTGTGTTAACTCGGCATTCGATCCGACGAACACGTATGCGTGCGCCGTCGAACGAACCGGTTCGGGAAGGTACTCGGCCGCGAGATCGCAGGCACTGACGGAATAACCCGTTTCTTCCGCGAGTTCGCGAATCGCGCAATCGCGGGGCTCCTCGTCCTCGGCGATCATGCCGGCGGGCACCTCGAGATGAATCGCATCGGAGCCGTAGCGGTACTGGCGCACGAGCACCACCTGCTGATGCCGCGTCAACGCAAGCATCGTGACGAAGCCGCGCGATTCACGCACGTAGTAGTCCGCGACCACGGTGCCGTCCGGAAGCTCGACCTCGTCGGCGCGCAAGCGCATGTACGGCGAGTTGACGACGTACTGCGAGCCGCGCACGCGCCATTGCGGCTTTTCCATTATGGTCAGACTATCGACGAAGCCTTTGTCCCTCCTCTACCGAAAACGCGGCTCATGGCGGAACGAATCCTCGTTGCAGGCGGCGGGACCATGGGAGCGGGCATCGCATTGGTCGCAGCGCGCGGCGGCTTCGAGGTCGACATTGTTGAGCCGCTCGACGGCGCCCGCGTCCGCGCCCTCGAGATGCTGAAGCGGGAAGCGCAGCGCGGCGGCGATCCCGCATGTCTCGAGCGCATCGCATGGTTGCCGGCAATTCCCGACACGAGCGACGCAGTTCTGGCGATCGAGGCCGTGCCTGAGATATTCGATCTCAAGCGCGACGTGCTCGCGGCGCTCGCCAAGGCGCTGACGCCCGACGCGCTGGTCGCCACCAACACCTCGTCGCTCGCGGTGAGCGACCTGACTGCAGGCATTCACAATGCGCAACGCCTGCTCGGCATGCATTTCTTCAATCCCCCGGCGCGCATGGAGCTGATCGAAGTCGTCACGACGGCGGAGACGAGCGACGACGCGGTCGAGGCCGCACTAGCATTCGTCGAGCGATTCGGCAAGACTGGCGTGGTGGTTGCCGATACGCCGGGCTTTATCGTCAACCGCGTTGCGCGACCATATTACTTGCAAGCGTTGCGCGCTCTGGAGCGCGAGCTGGCTGAAGCAGCCGAACTCGACGCGCTGGCACGCGGCATCGGTTTCCGCATGGGTCCCTTTGAGCTCATGGATCTCATCGGCCTGGACGTCAACCTTGCGACCAGCGATTCTATCTACGAACGCACGGGTGAAGATCGCCTCGAGCCGGTCGCATTGCAGCGCGCAATGGTCGCACAGGGCCAACTCGGCCGTAAGACCGGCGAAGGGTTCTATCATTACGTTGACGGCAAGGCAGAACGGTTCGAACCCGACGTGCCCCCCGCGCCTGCCGAACCCGACGGCGATGAAGTCGTCGCAATCATCGGCTTTGACGAACGCTCGCACGTTCTCGCCGAGTCTTTACGTTTGGCGTATCGCAACGTGACGCACGTTGAGAACGACGAGATGATCGATGCGTTGCCGGTCGATGCGACGATCGTCTTCGACGTGGGCGATGGGGCCGCGCCCCGCGAGGAGATGCTCGATCAACTCGACGGCATGTTTGGTGCGGAAACGGTGATTTTCGCCGACGCTTACGCGACAGATCTCGCCGAATGTGCCCGAAGTTTTCGTCATCCCGAACGGCTCATCGGCTACGGCGTGCTGGGCACGCTGGACGATCAACGCATCGTCGAGGTCGTCAACTCGGAAACGGTCTCGGACGACGCATTGGCGTTGGCGCAAGAAGTCTTCGGCGCCCTGGGCAAAGGCGTCGTATTAGTGGAAGACGATGCCGGGCTTTTTCTCGGACGCGTGGTTGGCTCCGTCGTCAACGAAGCCATGAGCGTCGTAGCCGACGACATTGCGACGCACGAAGACGTGGATACCGCAATGCGTTTGGGCGCAAACTACCCGCAAGGACCGATCCTGTGGGGTCGAGCCATCGGCGGCGCGCGCCTGCGCAACATTTTGAAACGGCTTGCGAACAGCGAGGGCGATCAGTTCGCGCCGCATCGGTCGTTATGGATGCTCGATCTTCCCGATGAACAGCCGGCGGCCGAAGCATCGACGTGAGCCGTGAAGTGTGGGTCGTCGATGCGATGCGCACGCCGATCGGACGACAAAATGGTGCGCTGGCGGCCATGCGTCCCGACGACCTGGCGGCTCTGGTCGTTCGCGGGATCGTCGATCGCTCGGGCGTCGATCCGGCGCGTATCGATGACGTCTATTTCGGTGCGGCGAATCAGAGTGGTGAAGACAACCGCAACGTCGCGCGCATGGCGGTCTTGTTGGCCGGATTGCCTGTAGCAGTCCCCGGTGCGACGATCAATCGGCTTTGCGGTTCGAGTCTCCAAGCAATCAACTCGGCGGCGCAAGCAATTGCGTTCGGCGAGGGCGACGTCATGATCGCCGGCGGCGTGGAATCGATGACGCGCGCTCCCTATGTGATGCCGAAAAGCGATCGCGCGTACGGACGCAATCAGGAACTCTTCGATACGGTGCTGGGCTGGCGTATGGTCAATCCCGAGATGCCCGAGCACTACACGATTTCGTTGGGCCAAACCGCCGAACGCGTCGCCGAACGTTATGGAGTGAGCCGCGAAGAACAAGACGCTTTCGCACTTGCATCGCAACGCAAGTACGCAGAGGCCGCCGCACGCGGCGCGTTCGACGATGAACTTATTGCCGTTGAGGTCCCGGGACGTCCGCCGCACACCGTGGAGCGCGACGAGCACCCGCGCACGGAGACGACGCTCGAAGCGCTGACGAAACTGAAGCCGGCCTTCGTGCCGCACGGCACGGTGACGGCCGGTAACTCCTCCGGTATCAACGACGGGGCAGCCGCATTGCTCTTATGCGACGCGCAGACCGGGGCGCGTTTGGGTTTGCAGCCGTTGGCGCGGCTGATCGCGTGCGCCAGCGCCGGCGTGGAACCGGACGTCATGGGGTTGGGTCCGATCCCCGCAACGCAGCGCGCGCTGCAGCGAGCCGTGTTGACCGTCGAGCAGCTGGACCTGATCGAGATCAACGAAGCGTTCGCTGCGCAGGCAATTGCCTGCGTGCGCGAACTGCGCTTGAATCCCGGTTGCACCAACGTCAATGGGGGCGCCATCGCGCTGGGTCACCCGCTCGGCGCAAGCGGCGCGCGCATCGCAACAACGCTGCTGCACGAAATGCGCAGACGGGGAGCGCGCTACGGTTTGGCGACGATGTGCATCGGCGTCGGCCAGGGCATTGCAACGGTTTTCGAACGGATCGGGTAGAAGCGGGCGACATGATAACCGCCGGCCCGACCTACGAAGTGCGCAATCCCGCCACCGGCGCAAAGATTGCGGACGTTCCCGACGCCACGCGCGACGATCTCGACAAGGCGATCGCCGCAGCGCGTCGGGAGTCGGATACCGGCAAGTGGCCGACGATGGCGGCCTCACGTAAAGCGAAGATCATTTATAAGATCGCGCAGCTCATCAACGAGCGACTCGACGATCTTGCGATGATGGAGGTCCGCAACAACGGTAAGACGCTGGCGACCGCTAAGGGTGAGATGAGCGCGGTCGTCGATTGCTTTGAATTCTATGCCGGCGCCGCCACGAAGAACTACGGCGAAACCATGCCGCCGCCGCTGCCGACGTATCTCGCGAGTACGGTACGAGAACCGGTCGGCGTCGTCGGCGCGATCGTACCGTGGAACTTTCCCTTGCTGCTCGCATCCTGGAAGGTCGCGCCGGCGCTCGCGACCGGTTGCACTATCGTGCTCAAGCCATCCCAAACGACGCCGCTAACGGCGATCGAACTCGGCAAGATTGCACGTGAGGCGGGCCTGCCCGAGGGCGTACTCAATGTGGTCACCGGTGCGACGCACGGTTTGGGTGCGTGGTTGGTGGAGCATCCCAGCGTTGATAAGATAGCCTTCACGGGTTCGACGGAGACCGGCAAGAACGTCGCCGCGAAGGCAGCGCGGACGCTCAAGCGCGTCACCTTGGAACTCGGGGGCAAGTCGCCGGCCGTCGTCTTCGACGACGCCGACCTGGACGCTGCGGTCGCCGGTGCGATCTACGGCGTCTACTATAACGCCGGGCAATGTTGTGAAGCGCGCACGCGCATCTTGGTGCAAGCCGGTATCTACGATAAGTTCGTGAGCGCGTTCAGCGAGAAAGCACAGCGTTTGCGGGTCGGCGATCCGGAGGATCCGCAAACGCAGATCGGTGCGATCACCACGCAAGAGCAGTTCGAGAAGATCCAAGAGTACTGCGGCGTAGCCGGCGGCGAAGGCGCCAAGACGCTCTTCGGCGGCGGTCAACCGTCCTTACCCGATCGCTTCAACGGCGGTATGTTCTGGAGTCCGACGGCATTCGAGGCGCAGCCGTCGCATCGCATTGCGCGTGAAGAAATCTTCGGTCCGGTCGCAACGTTCGTCCGTTTTACGGATGAAGCGCAAGCAGTCGCGCTCGCTAACGATAGCGAGTATGGTTTGGCGGCGAGCGTCTGGTCGACCAATCTCGGCCGTGCCAACCGCGTCGCGCGCGGCATACGAAGCGGGTCGGTTGCCATCAACACGCCGTACGCCGTGTTCCCGGGCGTGCCGTTCGGCGGTTATAAAGCGTCGGGTTACGGGCGCGAACTCGGCATGGAGACGATGCGTCTTTACAGCGAGACGAAGAGCGTGCTCACCTTCATCGGCGAGCGTCCGATCGATCCGTTTAAACTCTAAGCGAGAAACGCGGGCGCATCGTACAACGCGCCGCTGCCGCTGCGCCACAACGCATACCGGAGCGGCTTTCGGGCGTTCATAGACGCTGCACCGATGCGCCCGCTTGGGTCCAGTGCGATGACGCAGTACTCGCCGTCGTGGATGTTCGGCGCGGTTTTCGCCATCGTGCGCATCACGTCGTTGCACGCTTCCTGCGGATGCGCGCCTTCGGCCATGCGCCGAACGATGGCAAACGATGTGCAGTAGTTCGTCATGACGTCGCCGTTGCCGGTTGCCGAGGCTGCACCGGCATTGTCGTCGGCATAATAACCGCATCCGACAAGCGGCGAATCCGCAACGCGTCCTGGAATTTTCCACTCGAGTCCACTGGTCGAGCAGCCGGCCACGACGTGGCCTTTCGTGTCGGTGGCCAGCAAGCCGATCGTGTCGTGATGCTCCGAATCGATCCAAAACGTCGAATGGTTTGGATCGCTTTTCCACTTCAGCCACGTCTCGAGGCTGTGCGGCGTGAGCAATTGCATCGGTTTGAATCCCATCGCGATCGCGAACTGTAAGGCGCCTTCGCCTGCCATCGTGGTGTGCCGCGTCTTTTCCATAATCAGCCGCGCGACTGAGATTGGGTTCTTGATTTTATGCAGGTTGCAGACGGATCCGGCCCGGTGCGTCGTGCCGTTCATGATGCCTGCGTCCAGCTCGACCTCGCCTTGCGCGTTCGGTAAACCGCCGTAGCCGACGCTGTCGACGTTGGGATCGTCCTCGACGACGTTGATGGCTTTCTCCACGGCGTCAAGGAAAGAACCGCCGCCGGCAACGACTTCGGCGGCACGCGCATTCGCTTCGATGCCCCACTTCCACGTCGACAGAAAGACGGGGCCGTCGGAGTGCGCGACGGCGCGCGAACCGGGCGCTGCCAGCGCCGTCGTTGCGGCGCCGGCCGTGATCAAGAAGCTGCGGCGGTCGAGTGGTTCCATAGCGCCCACGTTCGCGACGCGCATTCTCTGTCCGGCAGCACCTGAGATATGGCCAGGGCTTGGCTCGCGCGGAAACCGTTACGGCGGTTTCGGGTATAGCAGAATATGCTCGAATCGCTCAAAATCGGTCGCCGGTATTCAACGACGTACGGCACGCTCTGGAAGGACGGCACGTACTTCCCTCGCGGGACGCACGTCATCATAGTCGGATTACATCTGGACGAAGGTTTTTGCGTCCGCTTTCCCGCGACGCCCGGTGGCGAGGTTCTCGAAACCTGGGAGGATTGGAGCGAAGTCGATTTTCTCGCCGGCGAAGGTGCCGTCGATCAGCCGCAACGGCCGCTCTCCCGTACGGTTCTTGCCGAAGCGCGCGACGTGCTCGGTGATGCCGAAGACGGCTGTCACGTGCACTTACACGAAGACGAGTGACGCGCCGGCGCTAGGTGCCCAGGAGGATGTCGCCGGTTTGCCAGACGGCCCAGCCCGCGCACTCCGAGGACGTCTGATTCGTCCCCAATGTCGCCACCCAGCAGTACGTTGCGCTGGGCTTGAGACCGGTGAATTTTGCGAACCCCTTTTTCCGGGTCAGCAGCGTTTCGATCGTCTTGCCAGGTCGTGGGCTTTCCTTATTGCGTGGCGTCGACAGTGCCACGGGGATATTCCGACGCGGCGTTCCGTTGATCGTCACCTCGACGGTCGCCTTGGTGATCTTCGGATTGGGAGTTGGCGATGCGGGGGTCGATGAAGGGGTCGGCGTCGTCGAGCCGCTGTTACATGCGGCAATTGCAATGGCCGTCACGATGAGGACGAAGAGGAAACGTTGAGGCATGGGCGGGTCGCTTCGACGCCCTCGTGCGCGCCCCCGTTACCGGAGCCGGCACAAAGATGAAAGTACCGTTGCGATTTGCGATCGAGCGCCGCGTAGTACTCGCGAAAGAGCGCGGCTGCGGCCGTGCCGGGCCAGTGCGCCGGGAGTAGCTCGCTGGGAAGCCCGGGGTCCAGATAGGCAAACTTCCGATAGTCGTGGACGAGCCAGAGGCGCTGGGCGAGTGCCGCTTCATCGGTCAGGTCACCGCGCTCGAGTTCTCGCTCGTAGAGTGGTCGGTATCGCTCGATGAAATTGCGATACGCTCCGGCGATCGCTTCGATATCCCAACAGCGTTCGAGCAGTTCCCGATCGCTAAACGGGCCGCGGTACTCCCCGATGAATAAATGGATGGCGTCGATGGTGCCGGCAGCTGCTGCAGCCGCCCGGGCAGCCTCGATGGAGCCGCTGGGCGAGATCCACATCGAGGGCGAGAGCGTCGCCCAACCGAGAGCCGAGAGTTCTTTGCGCAGATGCTCCCGGCTGTCGCGCCGTGCTTCCCCGATGGCATAGCCGATCAATCTCCAGTGTCCGTCCCATTCGATGACCGGACCATAGATGCGAGGACTCAACTCCTCGATGCGCCGTCGTCCGCGCGGCGTCACCGTGTAATACGATCGCCGGCCGGACCGCTGAGCCTCAAGCCATCCCTGACGCGACATGCGAGAGACCGCCTGCCGCACCGCGGGCTCCGAAAGGCCGAAGACGTTCATGATGCGGATTAAGGCGCCGATCCAGAGCGAGCCCTGCGGATCCAGGCGATGGACCATGTCGCCGAACAGCGTAAATATGAAGGAATTCGGCCGAGTAACCGGGCGCCCGTCCAGCTTGACACCTCCTGCTATGGCGGCTAATATGTGACGGTATTCTCCACGCGCGAGAAAATTCCGTTATATTGAGGTACCATGGCCAAAGTATCGACCTTCGACGATTGGATCAGCATGCTCGAGGAGTGGCGGCACGACATCGGGCTCGATCGCGAGCTCGTCGACCGCTTCATGCCCGGCTATCGCTTTGAGGCGAAGTACGGCGAACTTCCAACTCCTGAAATTTATTTCGGCGACTTTAAAGGGAACCGCCGTTGGGAACGCATCCGTGACGTTCCCGACCAGCGCATGCGCGACGCCGTGCTCAATATGATCGTCTATCAGGGCGACACCGAGTTTGCCTCCAACGAGCAACAGCGCTTCTTGGTCAATAACGCGCCGAGCGAGTACGATCTCGCCTCGCTCGTGCGGATCATGGTTGAAGAGACGCGCCATGGCTATCAGATGTGCCATTTGATGGTCGAGCACTTTGGCAGCGAAGGCAAGATCGAAGCGCAGAAGATGCTCGAGCGTCGTGCGTTCGGCAAGAAGAACCGGCTGCTCAACGCGTTCAACGAAGACGTGACGCATTGGCTCGACTTCTTCGCCTATACCAACTTCATGGATCGCGACGGCAAGTTTCAGTTAACGATGCTCTCGCATTCGAGTTTTGCGCCGCTGGCGTCGTCTATGGGACCGATGCTGCGTGAGGAAGCGTTTCACATGGGAACCGGTATCACCGGTCTACGGCGCATCGCGAAAGCCGGCGTTATCCCGGTGCCTATCCAGCAGAAGTACTACAACAAGTGGATCTCCGGATCGCTCGATCTTTTCGGGACGGATCACTCGGGTTCGGCGCAATGGGCATATGCGTGGGGCATCAAAGGTCGCGTCGATGAAGACAAGACCGAGGAAAAGGCCGACAAAGAGACGCTCAACGAGCGTGCACGCCGGCAGTTTCACGACGAGGTCGCCGCAACCGTCGCGCGCGTGAACGAGGTTAATCCCAGCGAGACGAAGTTCTACGTTCCGGATATGCGGTTCAACCGCGCGATCGGGGATTACGGCGGTAAGCGCTACACCGTTGACGGACAGAAGATCGGCGAAGACGAGTGGACGACGTATGCGCCGACGGTGCTGCCGACGGCCGACGACGAAGCGCTTCTCAAAGATTACTTTAAGAACGGTGACTGGATCGCACCGAAAGGAAAGCTTTCATGACCACGACGATCGACGGCGCGCCGCGCCAGACTCCCTTTGGACGGGAAGCGCGTCCGCACGACGGCAAACGCGTCATCAATTACTGGAAGGACGGCCACGTCGCGTTCGTGGAGATGGACGATCCGCCGGCCAATACGTACACCCACGAGATGATGCGCCAGCTCGACGAAGCGATTTTGGACGCGCGTTTCGATAGCGAGGTCGAAGTCATCGTGCTTACCGGTAAGGGTGAGAAGTTCTTTTCGGCCGGCGCAAACATCGGCATGCTGAACTCGGTGACGCCGGACTTCAAATACATGTTCTGCCTGCACGCCAACGAAACGCTGTCCCGTTTCGAGCAGACGCCCAAACTCGTCATCGCCGCGATCAACGGCCACTGCGTCGGCGGCGGTTTAGAGATCGCCATGGCAGCCGACATGCGCATCGCGCGCAAAGATGCCGGCAAGATCGGTCTACCGGAGGTCGCGCTCGGCGTGCTGCCGGGAACCGGCGGAACGCAACGCCTGGCACGTCTGGTCGGCAAGCCGCGCGCCATGGAACTCATGATGAGCGGCAAGACCGTCAGCTTCGAGCAGGCCTTGGACTGGGGCATGCTAACCGATATTTACGAAGGCAATGCGACCGAGTTCCGCGAGCAGATCACCGATTATGCAAGGCAGTTCTGTTCGCCGAACAAAGCGCCGATGGCCGTCGGGCATATCAAGCGCAGCGTGCAAACTGGAGCGGAGCTACCGCTCAACGATGCGCTTGCCCTCGAACGCGAACTGCAATCGCTGCTCTTCAAGAGCGAAGACGCCAAAGAAGGCATCGCCGCATACAACGAAAAGCGCGTCGCGAAGTTTAAGAACAAGTAATGTCGTCTTAGCCAGCTAGGCTACGGTAATCACCAGTTTGCCGTCCACCGAACCCGTTTGACTTTCGTCGAGCGCTTCGGCGGCTTCGCTTAACGGGCGCTCGCCTGCGATGCGCACGCTTATCGCGCCCGATTCCAGTAGCTGCAGCAATTCACGCAATCCCGCGTGCGACGATTGAGGCGTCTGAGCCATGACGAGATTGGTCGCGAAGAGTTCGCGTTGCGCGAACCAAGCGATGTCGGCCGCGCCGATCGTCGAAACGATCTGACCATCGCCGTGGAGCACGTCGGCCATCCGTTTGATGTCGTCCGCATCGTCCACCAGGTCGAGCACCGCGTCAACGCCGTCGGGATAGTGCGCGCGCAGCGCTCGCGCCACATCCTCTTTGTCGTACGCAATGAAGTCGGCGGCGCCCAAGGAACGCGCGAGGGCTTCGTTTGCCGAGCTCGCAGTTGCGACGATCTTTGCTCCACGAGCGTGCGCGATCTGCACGGCAAACCCGCCCACGCCGCCGGTCGCACCGAGAATCAACAGCGTCGTGTCCTGACGCACGCGTAACGTTTCGAGCGCGGCAAGCGCAGTCAAACCGGCGGTCGGCAGCGAAGCCGCATCGGCGTCGCCGATGTCGTCGGGAATTTTTGCCATTGGCTGCGCGCGGTCGTCCTCGGGAACCAGCGTGTATTCGGCATACGCCCCGTGCTCCCGCGCGATGCCGAAAATGCGCTCGCCCTCACGATACTTCGTGACGCGGTTACCGGTCGCACTGACGACGCCCGCAAAATCTTGTCCCAGTACGAACGGCAATTGGCGATCGGCGCGCTCGCGCGTCTTCCAATCGATGGGATTGACCGATGCCGCAGTGACGCGCACGAGCACGTCGTGCGCAGCCGGCTGCGGCATGGGGACATCACGAAGCGACCCGCGGTCGCCACGATGCTCGACGATTGCGGCCTTCATAACTGCGAATCTGCCCGTCAGCGCCTGCTGTCAAACGGTCGCGAGAAAAGCCCTTTTATTGCTGCCCACCTTCAGCGATGGTATCGTGAGTAGACGCGCGTGTCGATCTGATGCACGATCGGCGCGGATAGATGGAGGCGAGAGTATGAGCTTGAGCATTTGCAGAACGGTTGGCTTGTTCGTAATCTTCGTACTTGGCGGTTGCGGTAGTCCGATAAGTGTGCCGCTTGCCGCGCATGACGGTTCACCGGTCGTTGCAGGTTCGTGCGAAGACGGCGGCCACGCCGCAATGTGCACGCAGTTCGTGCGCCGCCGCACAAAGACCACCGGAATGGGTTGGACGCCGCTGCAGCTTCAAAAGGCCTATAATCTCCCTTCGAAATCCCGTGGGGAAAGTCAAATCGTGGCAGTAGTAGACGCGTACGATAATCCAGAAGCCGGTTCCGATCTGGCGAAATACCGGTCGTATTTCAGCTTGCCTTCGGCGCCGTTCGAGAAATTCAATCAAAACGGTGAACGTAAAGACTATCCACAGGCTAATGAGCAATGGGGCATGGATATCGATCAGGACGTCGAGATGGTGTATGGTGTCGGCGGCTTGTCCTCGTTGCACGATCTATCTCGTCGAGGCGAATTCGGACGCCTGGAGTGACGTGGAAGCCGCCGAAGCGGAGGCCGTCAAGCTCGGCGCTCACGTTGTCAGCAACAGCTACGGTGGTACCGGCGCGGATCAATCCTATTACGACGCCGAAGGAGTCGAATACTTAGGCGCCGGCGGCGAGGGCTATGTTGAGCCCGCCGACTTCGACAGCGTCGTCGCCGTCGGCGGTACGGTTCTCAGGAAGGGAGGCGGTGGCAAGCGCGGTTGGACTGAGACGGCATGGCCCTACGGTGGTGGCGGCTGTATCCAAGAGGTGCCGAAGCCGCCATGGCAGCGGCGTAGAGCCCATTGCAGCTATCGAGAAGCAAACGACGTCGCAGCCGTCGCCCAAGGAGTGGCGATTTACGATTCGTACAAATACGGCGGTTGGTATTTGGGCGGCGGCACAGCCGTCTCGACGCCGTTTCTGGCAGGCGTCTTCGGACTTGCCGGCAATGGCAACAAACAACAGGGAGGCCGAACGTTCTGGCAGCCCGAGCATCAGAAGCATTTAAACGAAGTGCAAAACGATGAAAAGTATATGCGTTACTCGCCGGCCGCCGGTTTTGGAACGCCGAACGGAATAGGCGCGTTCTGACGCGGCGAAGGTTGCGTAGGCGGAAAAACCAAAGCACAGAACATGCCGTCCAACGTCGTTACCGCATTCATCCTCATGACGGTCGAGCGTCCCCGCTTAAAGGCGATTGCGGGCGAGCTGCTCGCGATCGAGGGTATCGTGGACGTTTATTCAGTCGCCGGACCGTACGATTTGGTTGCGGTCGTTCGTGTGAAGGAACATGAAGAGCTCAACGATTTGGTGACCGAAGGCGTCTCCGCACTCGAGGGGATCCTAGCGACCGAAACGCTGATCGCCTTCAGGTCTTTTTCCAGCAGCGACTCCGGCCTGCTCTGGGACGTCGGCCAATAAGTTAAGGCAGATCGACGCGATAGAGCGATAACGCGTCGATCGTCGTCCCCATGCTGTCGCGGTTCGTGGGAAGGCGAGCGCCCAGCGGGCGTGCAAGGCAGGCTTCATGGCACGCATTTACGACAATCTCGCCGATACGTTCGGTAACACGCCGCTGGTGAAGATTCCGCGGTTGAACGCGGGCCTGCCGGGCACGGTGCTCGTGAAAATGGAATCGTTCAATCCCGCCGGTTCGGTAAAGGACCGTATCGGCGTCGCGATGATCGAATCCGGCGAGCGCGATGGGCGCCTTCGTACCGGTATGACGATTCTGGAGCCGACGAGCGGCAATACCGGCATTGCATTGGCATTCGTCGCAGCGGCGAAAGGCTATCCGATTATCCTGGTGATGCCCGACACGATGACGGTCGAACGCCGCAACCTCCTCAAAGCCTACGGCGCGCAAGTCGTCTTGACGCCCGGCGCAGAAGGTATGCCCGGCGCGATGCGGCGCGCCAACGAGATCGCGGCCACGGCCCCTGAGAAATATTTCATCCCGCAGCAGTTCGAGAATCCCGCCAATCCGCAGATTCACCGCCGGACGACTGCCGAGGAGATCTGGCGCGATACCGATGGCGCCGTCGACGTCGTCGTTTCCGCGATCGGCACGGGCGGCACGATTACCGGCGTCGGACATGTGTTGCGCGAGCGTAAACCGGGCGTTGTCGCCATTGCGGTCGAACCCGAAGGCTCGCCGGTGCTTTCCGGCGGCAAACCGGGACCGCATAAGATTCAAGGCACGGGTGCCGGTTTCATACCGAAAGTTCTCGATACCAGCGTCTATCAAGAAGTAATGCGTGTCGCCGATGGAGATGCCGTCGCGACGTCGCGGCGCCTGGCCAGAGAAGAGGGTATGCTCGTCGGTATCTCGGCGGGAGCGAACGTCTGGGCGGCCTTGCAGGTCGCGCGGCGGCCGGAGATGCGCGGTAAAACCATCGTGACGTTTGCGTGCGATACCGGTGAACGGTATCTCAGCAATCCCGTCTTCGCCGAACAAGAGGCGACGATCGTCGAACCCGCGCTGGTTTGAACGACGAACGTTTTGTCGACGTAACGCGCGGCGGTTACGTCGAATCGGTGCACCGGGTCGCGCTCTGTGCGGTTCGCGCTGACGGCACGGTGGTCGATGAGGCCGGCGATGTGGAATCGCCGGTCTTCTTGCGTTCCGCCGCCAAGCCGTTTATCGCGGCAACCGCCGTCGCGGCCGGTGTGCTGGAGCGTTTCAAGCTGGAGTCGCACGAGATCGCCGTCATGGCCGCCTCGCACTCCGGCGAGCCGTTTCATGTTGAAGCGGTTGAGTCTATTCTGTGTAAGATCGGCTTGGATGTCTCGGCGCTGCAATGCGGCGTGCAAGTGCCATTCGACGAATCGTCGGCAGAGAGACTGCGTGAAGCCGGCGTACGCCCCAGCGCGCTGCACAACAACTGCTCGGGAAAGCATGCGGGCATTCTCGCGCTCTGTTTAGCGATAGGCGCCGACATCACGAGTTATCTCGAAGCCGGCAATCCGGCGCAACGCCGGATCCTCGCCTTCTGCGCGCGTATGAGCGACGACGACCCCGCGTCCTGGCCGATCGGCGTGGACGGCTGCGGTATTCCCGTGTACGCGACCGGATTGCGCAATGGCGCCCTCTCCTTTGCGCGTCTCGCATCGTTAACCGGCATCCCACCGGAGGATGCCAACGCGTTACGCGTCGTTCGCGATGCGATGATCGCCAATCCGCAATACGTTGCGGGCACCGGTCAATTGGATACGGTGTTAATGGAAGCGGGCCGTGGAGAGATTCTTTCCAAAGGCGGCGCTGAAGGCGTTCACGCCGTCGCTGCCATTCCTGCAGGCATCGGCTTTGTGGCCAAAGTGGTCGACGGCAGCGGACGCGCCCGCGGACCCTCATCCATCGCCGCATTGCGCCGTCTAAATGTTCTGGACGCGTTGCAAGAACGAATGTTGGCGCGCTTTGCGCGGCCGGCGGTGTATAATCGGGCGGGAAATGTCGTGGGAGAGATTGTGAGCCGCGAAGGTGTCTGAGTACCTCCGGCGGCTCGCGGAGCGCGTACTCATCTTCGACGGCGCCATGGGCACCCAACTCATGGCGCTCGATCTGTCGTCAGAAGATTTCGGAGGCGCGCAACAGTTGGGCTGCAACGAAGCGCTGGTTTTAACGCGTCCCAACATCGTTCGCTCGATTCACGACGCCTATTTGGCCGCGGGCGCCGACGTCCTCGAAACAGACTCATTTACTGGATCGCGGCTCAAGCTGGCGGAGTTCGGCATCGGCGAGAAGACGCGCGACATCAACTTCGGCGCGGCAGCGATCGCACGGGAAGCGTGCGACGCCGTTTCGACGCTGCAATGGCCACGGTTCGTTGCCGGCTCCATGGGACCGACGGGCATGCTGCCGTCATCCTCAGACCCGCTGCTTTCCAATATCACGTATGCGGAGCTGCGCGACATCTACGGAGAACAAGCTCGCGCACTGGTTGAAGGCGGCGCGGATTTCCTCTTGCTCGAAACGATGCAGGATATGCTCGAACTCAAAGCGGCCATTGCCGGCATCGCGCGTGAGTTCGAACGCGGATTGCGGCGCGTTCCGATTCAAGCACAACCCACGCTGATCACCGGCGGACGCATGCTGCTCGGCACGGATATTCGGGCGGTGCGGGCAACGTTGGAAGCGCTGCCGATCGACGTCATCGGGTTGAACTGCTCGACCGGTCCGTCGCAAATGCGCGATTCCATCCGCTACCTTTGCGAGAACTCCGCGCTCTTCGTGAGCGTCATACCGAACGCCGGTTTGCCGCTCATGGGTCCGCGCGGTGAAACGATTTATCCCGAGACGCCGGCCGAGTTGGCCGGCGAACTGGCAGCGTTCGTACGCGACTTTGGCGTTAATTCGGTCGGCGGTTGCTGCGGCACGACGCCGGAACACATTGCGGCGTTGCGCCAAGCGGTCGAAGCGGAAACGCCAAAACATCGCGGGCGCCGGCCGCCGCCGGAGGCCGCCTCGGCGATGACGGCCGTCGCGCTCGAACAGGAGCCTCGGCCGCTGTTGGTGGGCGAGCGCATCAATGCGCAGGGCTCGCGCAAAGTAAAACGGTTGCTCCTTGGGCAGCAGTATGATGACATCGTACTGCTCGCACGCGAGCAGGTGGAAGGGGGCGCGCACGTTCTCGACGTGTGTTGTGCGTTGACGGAGCGCTCCGACGAAGCCGATCAGATGCGCGAGATCGTGCGCCGGCTCGCGCAATCGATCGAAGCGCCCTTGATGATCGACTCGACGGAACCACCGGCGATCGACTGTGCGTTGCAGAACTACCCCGGACGCGCAATCGTGAACTCAATCCACCTCGAAGCCGGCCGCGCAAAGGTGGACGTTCTGATGCCGCTCGTGCGCGAGCACGGCGCGGCGGTGGTCGCATTGACGATCGATGAAAGCGGTATGGCGAAGACGGCGCAGCGAAAACTCGAGATCGCCCGGCGCATTCACGACATCGTCGTCAACGAGTACGGGCTACCCGACAACGCGCTGATCTTCGACGATCTCACTTTTACGCTTGCAACCGGTGAAGCGGAATACGCCGATTCGGCCGTTGAGACGATCGAGGGCATCCGGCTCATCAAAAAAGAACTGCCGGGCGTTTTGACCTCCCTCGGGGTTTCCAACGTTTCCTTCGGTTTGCAGCCTGCGGCACGCGCTGCGCTCAACTCTGTTTTCCTCCATCATTGCGTGGAAGCGGGACTCGACTGCGCACTCGTACACGCCAAAGAGATCGTTCCGTATTTCGAAATCGAATCGGCGGTGCGCGAACTGTGCGACGATCTGGTGCTCAATCGGCGTCCCGATGCCTTAGCGCGGCTCATCGAGCATTTCGAACATACGGCGTCGCAACAGACGGCCGAGAAAGCGGAGAACGAAGCGCCGGAAGAGACGGCGCCCGTAGCGGAGCGCATCCATCAAGCGATTCTTCGCCGGCGCAAGGACGGCATCGAAGCGAGCATCGATGAGGCGCTGCAATCGCGTACGCCCATCGAAGTGCTCAACGATGTGCTATTGCCGGCGATGAAGGACGTCGGCGACCGTTTCGGGCGCGGCGAGTTGATACTGCCGTTCGTGCTGCAATCGGCCGAAGTCATGAAGCGGGCCGTCGCGCACCTGGAGCAGTTTTTGGATCGCGTCGAAGGCACGTCGAAGGGCATCGTCGTCTTGGCGACCGTCTTCGGGGACGTGCACGACATCGGTAAGAACCTCGTGCACACGATCTTGGAGAACAATGGTTATACGATCTTCGATCTCGGCAAGCAGGTTCCGATGAATGCGATTCTCGAGAAGGCCGTTGAGGTGAACGCCGATGCGATTGGGCTTTCGGCATTGCTGGTCTCGACCAGCAAACAGATGCCGGTCTGTCTTGAAGAGCAGGATGCCCGCGGTTTGCAGTTTCCGGTGATCGTCGGCGGGGCCGCCATCAATCGCGATTTCGGCCGGCGCATCGCCTTGCTCGGCGGAGAGCGATTCTTCGAGCCGGGCGTTTTCTACGCCAAGGATGCGTTCGAAGGTCTGGAACTCATCGACACGTTGACCGGCGATCCGCAGCGCCGCTCGCAGCTGGTGGAGCGCGTGCGGAATGAAGCCACAACGGTCCGGGAGCGCAGCGTTCCGCCGGCGATCGGTAGCGCTCTCAGGGTTTCCGCGGTGAAAAACGAGCCGGCCGACGTTCCGTCACCCCCATTTTGGGGCGCGCGCATCATTGACGTCATCGCACTGGAGGAACTTTGGCCATGCTTCGATCTCCGAAGCCTTTATCGCTTATCCTGGGGTGCGGGCAATGCCAAAGGCGAAGCGTTCGACCACATTGTGCGCAACGAGTTCGAACCGCGACTCCATCGTTATCAGAACGACGCAGCAGAGTTATTGCGGCCGCGCGTCGTTTACGGCTATTTTCCGGCAGCCGGTCGCGGCAACGACGTGCTGATCTACGATCCGCAGCGACCGGCGGAGGTCATTGGGTCGTTTGCGTTTCCCCGCCAAGTGGGCGGCGAGCACTTGAGTCTCGCCGATTACTTCCACGAACCGCATGAAAATGCGGCGACCGACGTCGTCGCGTTACAGGTCGTTACCGTTGGTGACGGCGCCGGACTGCGCAGCGAGATGCTGCAGCGCTCGGGCGATTACGGCGAGTCGTACTTCATCCACGGTTTCGGCGTGCAATCGGCAGAAGCGCTTGCCGAATGGACGCACCGCCGCATCCGGCGTGAGTTGCGACTCGAAGAAGGACGAGGAAAACGCTACTCGTGGGGATACGGCGCGTGTCCCGATCTTTCGCAGCACGAAACCGTCTGGCGGTTGCTCGACGCGCAACAGCGCATCGGCGTCGCATTGACGAGCGCCTTTCAAATCGTTCCCGAACAATCGACCGCCGCGATTGTCGCGCACCATCCCAAGGCGGCCTACTTTAACGCCGCAGCCACGAGGGAGATCGCCGCATCGTGACCGTCCGCGTACTGCTTCTGGGCGCCTTGGTGATCGCCGCAATTATTTTGATCGTCGCGCTCGCCGGCGCGCGCCGCCGGCAGCGGGAGGGTTGGCCGACGCCGCTGCAACTCGGCATCGGTCTGCTCACCGACTTTTTCGACACTTTGGGCATCGGTTCGTTTGCGGTCACGACGTCGTTCTTTAAACTGTTCAAGCTGGTGCCGGACGAGCGCATTCCGGGCACGCTGAACGTCGGGCACGCGTTGCCGACGATCGCCGAAGCGCTGATCTACATCGTCATCGTTGCCGTCGAACCCAAAACGCTCATCTTGCTGATCGCGGCGGCCGTCGCAGGCGCCTATTTGGGGGCGGGCTTCGTAGCGCGCCTTCCGCGACGCGCCATTCAAATCGGCATGGGCATCGCGCTTTTGGTTGCGGCTGGGCTCTTCATAGCCGGGAATCTGCGCGGGAGCACGTTCGGACTCGGCGGCGACGCTTTGGCGTTGAGTGGAACGCGCCTCATCATCGGCATCGTCGTGAACTTCGTGCTTGGCGCGCTCATGACGATCGGCATCGGGCTCTACGCCCCGTGCATGATCCTCGTCAGCATGCTGGGGATGAGTCCGGCGGCGGCGTTTCCTATCATGATGGCATCCTGCGCGTTCTTGATGCCCGTCGCAAGCCTGCGTTTCATTCGATTCGATGCCATGTCATTGCGCACAGTGTTGGGGTTAACGCTGGGCGGCATCCCTGGAGTTTTACTAGCGGCCTTGGTGTTCACGCGGTTCTTCCACGTGAATCTCGTCTACATTCGCTGGCTGGTTATTGTCGTCGTCATCTACGCCAGCGTCGTGATGCTGCGCTCCGCAACGAGCAAGCAGGACGAAGCGATCCAACTACCCTAGGCGACACTACGCGCTATTGGTAGCTCTGTGACGCACGACAGCGAGGCGTTGGCGAACATGGGGTCTGCATCGTCTACGTTCGTTTGCCGCCCAACACGTGGCCCGCCGCTCCGGCGAAGCGAAAAAGACGTCGCGGTTAAGCCGCGACTTCGACGCGATTATAAATGAAGCGCCCATCTACCATCGTCGCGATGACATGGTAATCCTTATCCCAGAACGAGAGATCGGCGCGCAGTCCGCGTGCAATGCGACCCATCTCGGCATCGTGCCGAATCAACTTTGCTGGCGCGTGCGTGGCGGCGACGATCGCTTGAGCGAACGGTATCTGTGCGTACGACATGTAGTTGCGCAGTGCATCGTCCATCCGCAGCCCGCTGCCGGCGATGGTGCCGTCCGCCGAGCGCACGAGACCGCCGTCAATGTGATATCCGGGATCCGCAACCGGCATCAGGTCGGTGGCCAATACCAGGCGGTCGCCGACCGTGCGGTGCAAGATGTCGATCATCACCGGCGACACGTGGTAGCCGTCGCAGATGACGTGCACCAGGGTTCGCCGATCTTGAATAAAGGCCGCGAGAATCGAGGGGTCGCGATGGTCCAGCGGCGGCATGCCGTTAAACGCATGCGTGAGCGAACGAAATCCCAGTCCGATGGCAAGCATACCGTCGCCGTACCGCGTCGCCGTGTGTCCGGCAGAACAGACGACGCCGTTTTCCAAGAAGACTCGAACGGCTTCGGCTACGCCGTCGACTTCCGGAGCCATCGTGACGAGAAGAAGGCCGCCTTTACATGCCTCCACCATCTCTCGCGCCCGCGCGGCCGAGGCCGTGAGGAGCCATTCGTGGCGATGCACGCGCCGAAACTTCGGATTGAGGAACGGTCCTTCGAAGTGAACGCCTAAGCAGCGCGCACCCGACGGTGTGTTCTCTTCTAATTGATAAGCCGCTTCAACGACTTCCGAGGCAGCGTGCAACATCGATTCCCATGGCGCGGTCATCACCGCAGCGACGAATCCGGTCGCTCCCATACGCGCGTACGCGTCACCCGCTACGGCAACCGCATTGCCTTGATCCCGGTTGAAAAGATATTCACCGGCACCGTTGGTATGGACGTCGATGAGACCCGGAGCGATGGTCGTTCCCGGCGGCAGGGAATACTCTGAAGGCCCATCGGCAGAGAGTACGCCGGCGATCCGTCCGTTTTCGATTGCTAAGCGTCCGAACGTCGACGTTCCATCGCCGACGGCTACGAAAGCCGGCCCAAGCAACCGTATGGCCATGAGTTCAGGAGTTTCGGCGAATCAGCCCAAGCGCCTCGTCTCGATGCGTCTCCATGAGTTCTTTCGTGTCGCCTTCGACATTGAGACGCAACAACGGTTCGGTGTTCGAGGGCCGCACGTTCATCCACCAGTGCGGGTAGGAGATCGTCAAGCCGTCGAGCTTATCGATCTCGGCATCAGGGTAGTGTTCTTCGATCTCCTGGAGTTTCGCATTGACGTCGGCAACCGTGCTGTTGATTTCGCCGGAACGAAAGCGCGTATCGATTGGGGCGATCACTTGGCTCACGCGTTGATCGGTCTCCGAGAACGACTCCAGACAGGAGAGAAACGCGATCATGCCTGAATCGGCGTACCAGTTATCTCGAAAATAGAAGTGCCCGCTGTGCTCGCCGCCAAACACGATATCCTGTTCGCGCATGATCGCTTTGATGATGGAATGCCCTACTTTAGAGCGAACGGGAACACCGCCCGCTTTACGGATGAGCTCGGGGACGCTGCGGCTGTTAATGAGATTGTAGAGGATCTTTGCGCCTGGATGTTTCTTGAGCGTCGTCAACGCAACCAATGCAGTGACCGTACTGCCGTCGATGAGGTCGCCTTTTTCGTCGACCAAAAACATACGATCGGCATCGCCGTCGAAGGCCACGCCGAGATCGCACTTGTTCTTGCGCACCGCCGCTTGCAGATCGATCATGTTCTCGGGCTCGATGGGGCTTGCAGGATGATTCGGGAAACTGCCGTCGAGTTCGAAATAGAGCGGCACGATCTCGCAGGGCAAACTTTTGAAGACGTGTGGTATCGTCTCGCCCGCCATGCCGTTGCCGGCGTCCACGGCGATGCGAAACGGCTTGATTTTGGAGCGGTCGACAAACGACAGACAGTGTTCCGCGAAGTCGTCGAGGATTTCACGTTCGGAAATCGTTCCGGGGATGGCGGCCTTCGGCGGAAGATCCTCGATAGAGAGGCGGTCGCGGATCGCCGCCAGACCCGTATCTAAGGAAATAGCCTGCGCTTGCGAACGGGTGAACTTCATTCCATTGTACTGGGCGGGATTGTGGGAAGCCGTGATCATGACTCCGCCCGCATAGCCGTACTTTCCGACCGCAAAATACAGGGCATCGGTAGAGACCATGCCGATCTCTACGACGTCGGCCCCGGCATCGGCGGCTCCGCGGGCAAATCCCCGGCAGAGGCCCTCGCCGGAGGGGCGCATATCCCGCCCGACCGCCACGGTTAAGGTGTCTGCGCCCGCGTCGGCTTGGAGCAGGGCCACGAAGCATCTGCCGATGGCGTAGGCAACGTCGTCGTCCAATTCGGACGGATAAATGCCGCGAACGTCGTACGACTTAAAAATCGTGGAATCAATTCGGCGGCTCACAGGCCGCTGTTCTTCGACTGTCCGTGGATTTGGCCTTTGAAGAACGGACCGATGTTGCGCGTTAGTGGAACCGTTTTATTAACGGTCTTTTTGCTGTTGTCGTTGTTCATTGCGATTGAGGGTACGTTCGATACGCGGTCGGAGATCGCAAACGCGTTCGATCGTCAATCGCAACTTCAGCGCTCGCAAATCGACGTGGAACAGTTGTCGAGGTATCAGATCGACGAGGAGAACTCGCTTCGCGGTTATCTGTTGACCCACGATCCGTTCTATCCGAGCGAATACCGTTCGGCCTCTTCGGCGTACGATGGTACCGCCGGCACTATCCGCGCCACGTTCGAACGTCAGCAACTGTCACGCGCCGGCGAATTGCTTGCCGACTACACGCGGTTGCAGGTCGAGTGGCGCGGCAGCGTCGCGCGCCCATTGCTGGAGCATCCCCGGCTGCGGCTCCAGGAGCTCGACAAGCGCAACAAACTGTTCTCCGATTACGAGGCACTTACGGCGGCAGCGATCCGGCGCGAGCTTGCCGACACGGAGCAACGTCTCGCGCGCAAGACGCAATCCGAACTCGATCGTTCCTCGTACGCTCGCGCGGCGTGGGTTCTCGTCTTTGGATTGCTGGCGATCGTCTTCAACGTTTATCGTTCCCGTCTCAATCGCGAACTCGAAGAAGAGCGCACGGTCACCGCAGTGCTCCAGCGCGCGTTCCGCAGTGAATCGATTCCGCTGCCGCATTGCGAAGTCGGCAGCGCATATCTCTCTGCGACCAGTCATCGCGCCGTGGGCGGCGACGTCTTCGACATGTATAGGCTCTCGGACACTCGCGCGCTGTTGCTCATCGCCGACATCAGTGGAAAAGGCCTCGACGCCGCGGTCTTGACGGCGTTCGTCAAGTTCATGGTGCGGGCGATCGCGTTGCGCGACAGCGCGCCGTCGGAGATATTGCGCGAGTTCAACGTCGTACTGGCCAAGGCGGTTGGCGATCCCTACCTGTTCGCCTCGATGTTCGTCGGCGTGTTGGATACCGATACGTACCGTCTGACCTACTCTAGCGGCGGCCACGATGCGGCATACCTGCGCGGACGCAACGAAGTGGTGCCGCTGAAGGTCACCGGCCCGGTGCTCGGCGTGATGGAAGAGCCGTTTGGGACCGAAACGGTCGATCTCATTCCGGGCGATGCACTGGTACTGGCGACGGACGGTTTGACGGAGGTCCGCAACCCCAACGGCGAACAACTGCTGGAACGGGGCGCAATGGAGCTTATTTCAGAAAGCGGCCCTGAAGCGCAGCGGCTTGCCGACGACGTGGTAACAAAGGTGCGCTCTTGGGCTGGACGGAGCGTGCGCGACGATCTTGCCGTACTGGTCGTGCGCGTCATTGGAGTGGAGGCAGCGCGTGCGTAAGGCGTTGCTTGCGCTTGCGCTTGCGCTTCTGTGGGCCGCGTCAGATGCGGCGGCCGTTGCCGACTGCCACTATCATCGCGGCCAGCACGTCATCCTCTATAGCACTGCCGACGATCCTTCGGTGTTGATGTGGGATTCGCGCGCACGCTTGCGCGAGTATCACGCCGTCGCGTTTGACGAAGCCCAAGCCATGCTGCCGCACGCATTACTGGTCTCGCCGGGTACGCATGCCGACGTGTTGGTATGCATCCCGAGCTACGTCGTCTCGCCGCTCTTTCAAACGCCCGACGATGCGGTCGGCGTGCTGGTCACCAACGGTTCATTGCACGGCGTTGCGCGCTGGGTTCTCGGATCCGACGTGCGTTTAACCAGGCACCGGTAACATCGCATTGCGGCGTTCGAACGCGACGCCGTAGGTTGTGCGCAGCAACGTGCCGTCCTCCAGATCGGCGGCGGAAACGGCCGCAAGCAGACGTTTATCGCCCAACAATGCGATGCGATCGGCATATTCGCGCGCTTCGTTGACGTCGTGCAAGGCGCACATCACCGTCTTGCCCTGATGAGTTAGGCGGCGAAGCAACTGTAAGATCGTCGCTGCGACCGCAGGATCGAGATGGCTTGTTGGCTCGTCGAGCAACAGTATCGGCGTCTCTTGTGCGAGACCGAGCGCAATCCATACGCGCTGGCGTTCGCCTGCGCTGAGGGTCGCGAAGAACCGCCGCGCAAAGTCACGCATCTCCACCGCGACGAGCGCCGCCTCGACGGCACGTTCGTCACCGGCGCTGTGCTGCCATTGCCACCACGGACTGTATGGAAAACGCCCGATGGAAACGACGTCGCGTACGAGGAGCGCTTCGAAGAACGTTTCGTCGCCGGTCACGAGCGCAATTCGCCGCGCGCGTTCCGAAATCGAAAGAAGCCGTTCGTCCATGCCATCGATCGCAATCTCGCCGCCGACTACGGGATGCAGTCCCGCAATGGCACGCAGGAGCGTCGTTTTCCCCACCCCGTTTCGCCCCAGTACGGCCACCAACTCGCCGGATGCGACCTGCAGATTAACGTCGTGGAGCAAGGTGCGTCCGTCCACTTCGAGTGCGACGCCGCGCAGATCGATCACGTGATAGCGTCCCGCTGCTGTTGCGACGGACGCAAGTACAGGTAGAGAAACGCCGGGACGCCGATGAATGCCAATAATACGCCGATCGGAAGCTCCGCCGGAGCGACGATACGCCGGCAGATCGCATCGGCGATAACGCAGAATGCCGCGCCGATCGACGCGCACGCCGGTAAGAGCGCGCGCGCGTCTGATCCAACCGTGCGGCGCGCGAGATGCGGTACGATCAAGCCAATGAAACCGACAAGGCCCGCGAGTACCACGCTGCTCGCCGCCAACAGCGACGAGCCGGCAAGCATCAACCATTGCGCACGAGCGACGTTGACACCCGCGGCACGTGCGCGAAGATCGCCAACTCGCAGCGCGTTGAGCGGGTTCACTGCAGCAAGCGCGAGCAGCGCGCCGGTTACCGCATATGGTGCTGCCATGGCGAGTTCGGGCCAACCGCGTCCGGCCATCGAGCCGGCCAGCCACGCGATAACGGCAGTTGCGTAGGCGCTGGATTGAGAGCGCACGATGACGAGCGTGACGATCGCGGCAAAGAGCGTGGAAAGCGAAACGCCCGCCAAAATCAAACGATTGGAGTCGATGCCCGCGCCGCGCCGCGCCAATGCGGCGACGAGCAATCCCGCGCCAAGACCGGCGGCGACGCCGAATCCCGGCGTCGCAACGGGTGAAACGCCGGCGGCAATCGCGATGGCGATAGCCGCGGCCGCCGCCGCGCTGACACCGGTGAGGTACGGATCCACCAGCGGATTGCGCAGCATGCCTTGGAGCAGCGCGCCGCACAGCGCCAAAGACGCGCCGACCGTCGCCGCAATGCAGACGCGCGGCAAACGAAGTTCCCACACGATGGCATGCATCGGGCCGTGATGTTGCGGATGCGCCAGTTCTGCCGCGATCGTTGTGAACGATAACGGCGCCGCTCCGACGATCATTCCCACCGCACATGCTAGGATCGGTAAAACAACGAGCGTGAGCGCCTTCAACGCGTTCATCTCAACGCGTTCGCAGCTCCACCGCGAAGGCACGCCCCGGCATCGGGTAACCCGAATAGATTGCGTAGCGTTCGTTGCCGAGATTGTAACCCCGCAGGGAAAAGATCATCGCCGGCGCGACGCGATATCCCAACGATGCATCGATCTGGGTAAACGTCGCCGGTTCGTAGAGTGCGTACTGCGGCGCGAGATACGGATCGGCCGCCTCTTGCGGTCCTTGCGTTCGCTGTTCGATCGTAAAGCCGTCGAAGCGGCTTGCGACAGGCGCGACGTACTGCAGCATGCTGACCACCGCAAAGACGGGGCCGCGTCCCGAAAGACGTGCGTTCGTACCGAGATCTTGCGCGCGGTAGAGATTATCGACACCGATGGAGACGTGATAGCCATGCACCGCCGGCGTTTTCACGAGAAACTGCAAACCTTGAATCGAGGCGTGCCCCACGTTTTCCGGTATGTAGTAGGGCGGCGGCGAAACGATGAGATTCGAACCGCTCATGGTGTACCATTGCAGGCTCACGCCGTCCCACAACAGCGGCGCGCTCAACGTCGCGTCCCCGACGCGAGTTCGTTCCGGAACGAGATTCGGATTGGAATAGCCCGGATAGTACAGCTCCTCTGCGATTGGCGCGCGAAACGCGGTTGCGGCATTGAGCCGCAACTGAAGGGCGCGAGAGATGTGTGCGATGCCGCCGACGGACGGCGAAATTGCGCCGCCGATGCCGCCGTCGCGCTCGGCTCGCACGCCGGCGTACGCCTGGTTTCCCAGCGCGTCGAACCACTGCGATTGCGCGTACGCCGCCGTCTGCGCGTATGAATCAAAGATTGGCGCGTTATCGGCTGCAACTGGCGATCCGCCGCCCGTACCTTCATCGATGCGAGCGATCCCGCGCAGCAGGTCGATGCCGTAGACCAACCGTTCGTTGGCGTTGTCTGCGATAGTTCGCCAACTCGCCATCCAGTGTTGGTCGGAGAGCATCTGTGCGTAGGGCGGATTCGACGATTGCCCGGGAGCCGGCGTGGGGCTCGCAGAGTTTGGACAGTGGGGATCGACCGGCGTATCGCACGTGAATCCCAAATCCTGGGAAGCCACGCCGAGCTGCAACGTACTCTGTGCATGCGCGCCGTGCGCCTCCAACGTGAGCCGGAGATTGCGATTGAGGTCGCTTTGTTCGCTGGTGGGCGAGTAGTCACCGAGTTCGTTCGGCGTTCCCACGAGCGCGGCGGCCAGCGTGCCGGCGAAAGTCAAATCGAAGGCGCCGAGTTTCCACGCATGACCAACGGTCATGCCGGTAAGACCGGCTTGAGCGTTGCCTCGATCCGGCGCGCCGGCCACCGAATAGTCGTTTGTTGCGTAACTGCGCTGAAACGAAAAATAGGGCGTAGTGAACGCATACGTTTGTTCGCCGAACGATCCGGTCGAGATCGTTGCGCTGCTCCGTCGCCCGTCGCTTCCGGTGATGATGTTGATGACGCCGCCGATGGAACCGGATCCGTAGAGCGTCGAGCCGCCGCCTTCGACGACCTCAATGCGGTCGACGCCCGCAACCGGAATCTGCTCCAGATCGACATCGTCGATTTGACTGCCGGCGATGGGCAGACCATCGACGAGCACGAGCACTTGCTGGGATGAGCTTCCACGTATGCCGATGGCAGCGATGGCGCCGAATGCGCCGTAGCGGACGATATTGACACCTGGAAGTGACGCCAGCGCGTCGGCGATGGTGCGATCGCCGTCGCGTGCAATGTCCGCCGCCGTAACGACGTACGTCGTGCGCGCGGTGCGTTGCACCGATTCGGCACTCCGGTCGCTGGTGACCACGTGGGCGATCTGAGGTACGCTGCTCGGCGATGGCGACGGCGATGCGGCCAACGCTACGAGCGTAGCGACAAGCGATATCATGGCGACTCCTTCCCCGTACGCGAGGGGGTGTGTGCGAATCGTCTTGCTTGGTGTCCTGACTCGCGGATCGTTGCCGGTGCTCGTGCCTTCCCATCCGGTCAAGGACAGTGACGTCGAGCGGCTCCCCGCATACAGTGGCGCGACCGTGCCGGCCTCTCACCGGCTTCCCGCGCAAAACGTAGAAACATGGTTTGTGCGAATCCGAGCCGCTTCCCTTGTCGCCCTTATCTGCCTCGTCGCATGCGCGACGCGCGCGCCGCTACAGCGTCAGGGCGGCATTGTCACGCTGGTTCCCTCCTTCGCCGACGACGCGTATGCGATTGGCGCCGGCGCGCGGCTCGCCGCCGTTTCCGCCTATACCGACGACCCACGCGCAAAAGAGTTACCGCGTGTCGCGGACGCGCAAACCGTTGACGTAGAGACTATCGTTACGTTGCGACCGCGTGTCGTCGTCGGCATCCCCGCGCAGGCGCGATCCGTTCAGCCGTTGCGGCGCGCCGGTCTGCGCGTTGTGCTGTTACCCGACGATGCGTACGACAGCATCTTTTCCGATATTACAACGATCGGCGCGCTGGCGGGACGCCGAGCCCAGGCCGCGGCCGTCGTTCGGCGGCTGCGAGCGGAGACGGCCGCATTGGAGCGGCGCACGACAAGCTACCGCCGGCGTCCTAGCGTTTTCGTCGTGCTCTCATCCGCACCGATCTGGACGGCCGGTTCCTCATCGTACATCGCGGCGTTGATCGCCCGCGCCGGAGGAAGCGATGCCGCAACAATGAGCGCAGCCTACGGAGAGTACAGCGCCGAAGCGCTGCTCGCGCAACAACCGGACGTTATCGTGGCGGACCGCTCGGCACAGTTGCCCTCGCTCTTGACGCGGGAACCGTGGCGGAGCTTGCGTGCCGTCGGGCGACATCGCGTTTACGAGATCGATTCCGATCTGCTCGAGCGCCCCGGACCGCGCTACAACGATGCGATACGATGGTTTATCGATCGTTTGCAACCCATAGCCACTGAAAGATCCGGTTGATGCAGCGCGCGGCCATTCTCGCGGTCGAGACGAGGGCGTTGCAGCCGGCGATGCCGGCCGAACTGGAGGAGTTCGCCGCATTGGCGACCGCGGCGGGCGCCGAGATCGTCGACATTATCGTGCAGCGGCGTGACGCCGTAGACCCGGCGACGCTGGTTGGCAGCGGCAAGGCAGCCGAGATCGCGCAGCGTGTGGAAGAAGAAGGCCTCCAACTGCTGCTGGTTCTCAACGACGTGCGTCCACGTCAGCGCAAGAACCTCGAGAAGATCGTCAGCGTGCCGATCGTCGACCGCACGATGTTGATTCTCGACGTCTTTGCGCGTCAGGCGCGCAGCCGCGAAGGCAAGCTGCAAGTCGAGCTCGCTCAGCTACGGTACCGTCAATCCAATCTTATCGGCGCCGGCGCCGATCTCTCGCGTTTGGGGGGCGGCATCGGTACGCGTGGTCCCGGCGAAACGAAACTGGAAGTCGATCGGCGACGCATCGGCGCTCGCATCTCTGCACTGAACGACGCTCTGCATGACGTTCGGCGCCAGCGCTCGCTGCGGCGCGACAACGCCCACGAACCGGCGGTGGCGCTCGTGGGCTACACCAATGTGGGTAAGTCGTCGTTGCTCAATGCGCTCTCACGTAGCGAAGCGTATGTTGCCGATCGGCCGTTCGCGACGCTCGATCCGACCACGCGGCGGATCTATCTCGGCCCCCATCAGTACGCGCGGTTGACAGATACGGTGGGTTTCATTACGGATTTGCCTAAGGATCTCATCAATGCGTTTCGTGCGACGCTGGAAGAACTGAGCGACGCCGATCTGTTGCTCCATGTGCTCGATGCGAGCAATCCGCAATGGAAGCGCCAAGGGGAAGCGGTCGAGCTGATCCTCCGCGATCTTGAGTTGGAAAATGCTCCCCGCTTGACGATCTTCAATAAATGCGATCGTGCCGTTCAGGAAGCACTTGGCCAGCCGGTGCCGTATGTCAGTGCGCGGACCGGCGAAGGGATACCTGAGTTGCGTGCCGAGATGATTCGCCGCCTTTCGACTAGTGATGGAGTGAAGACGTCAACGTGATGGAAGAACGGTCGCCGATCCAGGCGATCGGTGCGATCTCGAAAAAGCGTGCCAAGCGGTTGAGATGCGACGCATAACTCGAGCGCAGCTCAGAGAAGCGTTTCCAGCCTTCGTCCCTATCCGGCAGCGTGTATCCGGAGCTTGCCAGCCGGTCACAGGCGCGGTCGAACTCCGCGCGCTCGATGCCGACGTCCGCTTCGCCGGTTCCCAAGCGGAAGTAATTCGCCAAGTCGTGCGTTGCGTGACGGCCGACGTTGTAGAAGATGCGCGCCTGACCGTCCGCTCCGCCCTGGACGGTCGTTATGAGCAGCGTCGCCGCGTCGAGCAACGTTCCCAGCGTTGCCACCCATGACTGCTCGTCGTGGCTGGAGCGAAAAAAGGCCAGCACCGGGTAGGCGAGATGGCTTTCCATCACTTGCGCCGCCCAATGCTGTCCTTCGATCATGAGGCGCGGCAGATCGTCGCGGGTCACCGAGTACCCGGCGATCGCTAACAGATTGACGCCGCTCGGCGGCGTGCCGGCGCGTGCGGCAACCGTAACGACGAATGTTTCACGGCGTTGAAACGAGCCGAAAATCGCAAAAAGATAGGCAGTGGTGATCGACAGCAGCGTGATCCCCGACATTCCCGCGCAGACGGAGAAGAAGCGCGGACCCGCAGTTCTCCCAACCACGTCGCCGAAGCCGATCGTCAACAACGATGTGCCGGCGAAGTAGACCAACGTTCCGAAGGAACGTTCGGCCGGCGGAAAGCCGCCGCGCAAGCCCCAGAAGATCAAACCGTAGCCGAAGATCATCAAAACGATCCAGCCGATGAGGAGCGTCACCAGCATCAGCGGTGCGAAGACCGCTAAGAAGTCTTCACGCTTTTCGGCGTCGCTCGCGAAACGGCGCCACCCCAGTTCCGGCCAGATGCGCCACATCGCTCGCCATAAGTAGAAACTCGGGCGATACCGCCGCCCGGTTGCCCGCGGAACGATGACGGACTGAAAGATGTCGTTGATCGCGAGCAAGACCAGGCCAATGCCGGCGCCAACGCACACGATGGAGAGCAGTGGATTCACGTCGCGACGACGATTCGGCGCGACGGGGCGTCAAGCCGCTGCGAGTCGAATGGCTGCGCCAATGGCGGTGACGTTCATTACGGGTCCTGCGAGCTCCGGAAAAAGCGCCTTCGCGGTGCGACTGGCACTCGAAAGCGGTCGCGACGTCACCTATATTGCAACGGCGGCCGGTGAACCGGAAGATATCGAATGGCGGGCGCGCTTGGCGCGCCATGTGCGCGACCGGCCGTCGTCGTGGCGTACGGTAGAAACGGCCGGGATGCCGCATCGCGCACAACTCGCGCTCTTCCGGGAAGCGCCCCAGGACGGATGCCTGCTGGTCGACGCATTGGGCACGTGGCTCTCCGCGCGCATCGGCGATCGCCTGGATCTGCTGAAGATCGACTACAACGTATTGGCCTCCCAGCTCGATGCCGAAGCAGCCGAGTACGTAGATGCGATGCTGGGGTCGCCGGCTTCAATTATAGCGGTGAGCGAACAGTTCGGCTGGGACGTCGTTCCAATGGAAGCTTCGGCGCGGCTATTTCGCGACGCCATCGGCCGCATGGTGCAGCGGGTGGCTAAACATGCGGAAAGCGCCTACTTGGTCATTGCCGGTTATGCGCTCGATCTTCGCGCCTCCGCGGCGCAGATCGGTTGTGATCTCGGGCGCTAGCTCTTTGGGGTCGCGGTGCCGGCCGGAGATGGCAACGGCGAAGCGGTCGTCAGCGGAGTGGGCGAGGACGTCGGCTTCGGCGTAGGGACGATCGGCGGTTCGAGCGTCGGCTCTCCCATCGGCGCGGTCAAAGGAACCAGACGAATGTATCCCACAGAGACGGTTGCGTCTTTGGTGATGGTGATATCGGCGGTTGCCGTCGAGTAACCGGGAGCCCGTGCGGTCACGGTTTGGTCGCCCGTCACGGTTCGCAGTACAAACGCGCCGTTGACGTCGGCGTGCGTCGTATAGAGCGAACCTACTGAGAGCAACGCGTTGCCGATGGGATGATTCGTCATCGCATCGAGGACACGTCCAGTGACTTTCCCAAAATCTTGTACGCCTACGACATTTGCCGGAGGCGCGCAACTGTCACCGAGTGCGAACAAGACGATCATTGCCAGAATCGGAAAGCGCATGGAGCAGTGTACGGTTTGGGGCCTTCGCCTCCCCCCTGCAAGGCGGCGCCGCAAGCGACCGTGCGAGGACAGGTATCGCGCGAAAGCGGCACAAAGGTTTGGCGAGCATGAATTTGTACGCTCCGGTCGGAGTCTTCCTGTGCGTCGCAGTTGCGGCAGCCGTGCTCTTCAGCGTTCTGCCGGGGTTGCTTGGCCGCGCGAAACCCAACGCGCATAAGCGTGAAGCGTACGAGTGCGGCGTCGAGCCCACCTCACCCGTATCGGGGCGTTTTCCGGTGCGGTTTTACCTGATCGCGATGCTGTTCGTCGTCTTCGACGTCGAAGCGGCATCGTTCTATCCGTGGGCGGTGCAGATGCACGCACTGCGGCTTTTCGGTTTGCTCGAAATGGTAGTCTTCATCGTCGTACTGGGTATTGGGTATGCCTACGTGTGGCGTAAAGGCGGATTCGTATGGCGGTAGGCCCAGGACAGTTCATGCTCGCACGGCTCGACGACGTTGCGCGCTGGGCGCAGAGTTCGTCGGTGTGGCCGTTGACGATGGGACTGGCGTGTTGTGCGATCGAGATGATGACCGTCACATCGTCGGAGTACGACATCGCGCGTCTGGGATCGGAAGTCTTTCGCAGCTCGCCGCGCCAAGCAGACTTGATGATCGTCTCGGGACGCGTCGCGCAGAAGATGGGTCCCGTCGTGAAACGCCTCTACGATCAGATGGCCGATCCGAAATGGGTGATTTCCATGGGCGCGTGCGCGAGTTCGGGCGGCATGTTCGATAACTACGCCGTCATTCAAGGCGTGGACACCATCATTCCAGTGGACGTTTACGTTCCGGGATGCCCGCCGACGCCCGACGGTCTGCTCTATGCGGTCAATCTGATTCAGCAGCAGATTCGGGAAGGCGGCCGCGGCGGAATTCTCGCTCGAGCCTAACGCAAGAACGACGAAATAACATGCCCAGTACGCAACAGCCGCCGATCGCGGGCGCCGCGATCGATCCGCCGAGTTTACGGCCACCGATTGACGACGCGGTCGTGGAACGCGTTGCTCCGTCCGAGCTCCGCGCGAAGCTGGAGTTGATGCGCGCGGACGGTTATGCGATGCTGCTCGATCTTGGAGCGGTCGATTATCTCGAGCGTTCGCCGCGCTTCGACGTCGTCTACCATTTGCTGCGCATGATCCCCTTGGCGGCATCGCCGTCGCAAGTCGGCACGCCGGCGCGCGCGCGTCTGCTCTGCGGCGTGGACGATGGCGTCGCGCTGCCGACGGTGAGCGATCTCTGGCGTTCTGCCGATTGGGCGGAACGCGAAGTCTTTGACCTCTTTGGAATTCGCTTTGAAGGGCACCCCGATCTGCGCCGCATTCAAATGCCCGTCGATTGGGAAGGTTATCCGCTCCGTAAAGATTATCCGATGCGCGGGCCGGCAAAAGAGCGGTCGCCGCGGCCGGCATTTGCCGGCAAGTCGAACGTCGTTGCCGGTACGCCCCCGTCGGGACGCACACTCGAAGCGCTGCAAGAACAAGTAAGGCGCGCGCGCGAGTGAGCCCTGTTTTGCCGGTCGACACCGAACTGCTCGCACGCGGCGACAATACCATGGTGCTTTCGATGGGGCCGCAGCATCCGTCGACGCACGGCGTATTACAGATCGTGCTCGAGATCGATAGCGAAAATGTCGTGAAAGCCGATCCTGAGATCGGCTACCTCCACACCGGCATCGAGAAGACCGCCGAAGGTCTGTTTTGGACGCAGGTTCAGACTGCGGTCGAACGTATGGATTACCTCGCGCCGGAGTCTAACGCGCTCTGCTACGCGCTGGGCGTGGAGAAACTCCTTGGCTTGACCGACCGCATCCCACCGCGCGCACAAGCGATTCGCGTGATGGTGGGCGAACTGACGCGCATTGCCTCGCATTGCGTTTGGCTCGGTACGCATGGCATCGATCTCGGGGCCATTTCGGTCTTTTTCTACTGCTTCGATCTACGCGAGAACATTCTCGATTTGCAAGAGGGCACCGGCGGCGCGCGCATGCATCCCAACTATGTGCGCGTCGGCGGCCTCAATGGCGATCTGCCGCGCGGCTTCATCGAACGGCTCGATGCATTGATTGCGAAGTTTCCGGGACGGATGCGCGAGCTGCGCGGTTTGCTGCAAGCAAATCCGATCTTCCAAGATCGCACGATCGGCATCGGCGTGCTGTCGCTCGAACAGGCATTGAGTTTCGGCGTCACGGGACCGAGCCTGCGCGCGAGCGGCATCGGTTACGACGTGCGCCGCGCTTTTCCATACACCGGCTACGACACGTACGAGTTCGACGTGCCGACGCGCACTGAAGGCGACGCCTACGCGCGCTTTCTGGTGCGGCTCGACGAAATGGAGCAATCCATGCGTATCGTCCAGCAGGTACGTAAACGGCTCGATACGCCCGGACCGGTCGTCGTGGACGATCCGAAGATCGCGCTGCCGCCCAAAGAAACGATCGCGCTCTCGATGGAAGCGCTTATCCATCACTTCAAACTGATCAGCGAGGGATTCCGCGTCCCGCCCGGCGACGTCTATCAATCGGTCGAAGGTCCGCGCGGCGAACTCGGTTACTACATCGTGAGTAACGGAGAGAACCGTCCGTGGCGCGTACGTACCCGTCCGCCTAGCCTCTACAACTTGCAGGCGCTGAAAGGCATCGCGCCTGGCAATCTCATTGCGGATCTCGTGGTGATGATCGGTTCGCTCGACCCGGTGTTCGGAGAAGTCGACCGATGAGTCCGACTGGTTCGGCGTTGCGACGAGATGGTATGGCGACGTTCGTCGCTTCGCCATCGTGGCTGCGCTCCTACTGCCAGAGCCTCCTCGCCATCTCGTCGCGACGCCTCGCAGCGCAATCATCGATCGTTGAAGTGAGTGTGCAATGCTCGCCCGGCTGAAGCAGTGAGGGAAAGGGAGCAAAACTTTCCGGCGTTGTTGGAGCGGCTGACGCCGGAGTGCCGGGAAATTATTGCGCAGTACGAGCGGCCGAGATCCGCGCTGCTGCCGCTCATGCATCTCTTTCAGCAGCACGAAGGGTATGTGACGCCGGAGGCGATGCGCGCGGCTGCCGACATGCTGGATCTCACACCTGCAGAGGTCGAGAGCACCGTTTCATTCTATACGCTGTTCTATCGCAGGCCGGTCGGTAAGTACATGCTCCAGATCTGTCGCGGTTTGGCCTGCTCGATCAACGGCGCTGAGGACGTCATGGCGTACATCCGCGAGAAGTTGGGCATCGGACATTTGGAAACGACCGATGACGGCATTTTTTCGTACGAAGAAGTGGAATGTCTGGCAGCCTGCGATCGCGCGAGCTGCATGCAGGTGAATCTCGATTTCGTCTACGATCTCACGCCCGCACAGATCGACGGGATGATTGCGGCGATGCGCTCTGATCGTTACTCAATCAAACCGATGGCGCAGACGGACCGGCCGGCGCGTTCGTGGGAGATGTCGCAAGACGCGCAGGTCGCCGGAGGAGATAAATCGCCGGGCGCGCGCAATGTCCCTCGACCCAACAATGCCGGCGGCGTCGGCGATCGGAGCGGCATCATCATGCTTGACAACATTTTGGCGCGCGACGTGGAATTTTTCACGGAAACCTCCGAACGCGCGGTAGTGGATTCCCGCGCGGTCGTCGATGCGAGCCGCGAGCGAGGCAGCCATGCCGGTCACTAAAGTTCTGACCGCCGGCATCGGCGAGGCCGATCTCCGCAGCATGGACGTCTACCGTTCGCGCGGCGGCTACAAGCAATGGGAGCGCGCGGTGCGGGAACTGCAACCGGTCGACGTACTCAACCTTGCGGAGAAGTCCGGTCTGCGCGGGCGCGGCGGCGCCGGCTTTCCAACGGGGCGCAAGTGGTCGTTCCTTCCCAAAGACAAGACCGTGCGCTATCTCGTCTGCAACTGCGATGAAGCTGAGCCCGGCACGTTCAAAGATCACATGCTGCTCGAGCAGACGCCCCATCAGATCATCGAAGGCATGCTCATCGGAGCGTATGCGATAGCATCGCACCACGCGTTCATCTACATTCGTGGTGAGTTCGAACGCGGTTACGAGATTTTTTGCGCCGCATTGAATGAAGCGCGTGCCGCAAAACTGCTCGGCAACGACGTTTTCGGCAGCGGATTCGATATCGAGATTACGGTGCACCGTGGCGCCGGCGCCTACATTTGTGGTGAAGAGACGGCGTTGCTCAACTCGTTGGAGGGCAAACGCGGCGAACCGCGCCTCAAACCGCCGTTTCCCGCCGTTGAAGGTTTGTACGGGCTGCCGACGGTCGTGAATAACGTCGAAACGCTCGCCTACCTCGTTCCGATCCTGGAGCGCGGCGCGGAATGGTTCGCCTCCGTCGGCAGCGAGCGCAGCAAGGGCTATAAAATCGTTTCGATTTCCGGTCACGTGCAGAAGCCTGGGAACTACGAAATTCCGCTGGGTACGCCGGTGCGGGAACTCATCGACATCGCCGGCGGCTTACGTCCGGGACGCACGTTGATGGCGGTGCAGCCGGGGGGCGGTTCGTCGGCCTGTATTTTCGAAGAGCACCTCGATTGGCCGTACGATTACGAAAGTCTGGCGAAGGCTGGGTCGATGCTCGGTTCGGGCGCGATGGTCGTCTTCGACGACACGACCGATTTCGTCAAAGCCGCGCACAATCTCGTGCGCTTCTTCGCGCACGAGTCGTGCGGACAGTGCACGCCGTGCCGCGAAGGCGGCGCATGGATGTCGCGCGTGCTCGACCGGCTGGTGCACAACGAAGGTATCCCTGGGGATCTCGAGATGCTCGGCCGCGTCGCGGGAACCATCACGGGAATCAATCTCTGTCCGCTCGGCGATTCGATCGAGCCGTTCCTGAAATCCGTGATGCAACGCTTCCCCGATCAGTTTACCGCGCGCATGAAAAAGTCGGAAGCCCGCGCCGAGGCCCAACCGGTATGAGCACGACTGCATCGCCCCCGGCGCAAACGGTGAGCCTAACGATCGACGGCGTGCCCCTGAGCGTGCCGAAGGGCACGTTGCTGGTCGAAGCTGCAAAGACGATCAAGCAAGAGATTCCGATCTATTGTTATCACACTAAACTCGGGCCGGCGGGACTCTGCCGCATCTGTTTGGTGGAAATCGAAGGCATGCCGAAGTTGCAGATCGCCTGCAATACGGTCGTAAGCGACGGCATGGTCGTGCGCACGCGTGGCGATAAAGTCGACGCCGGGCGCGCGATGGTGCTCGAGCTCTTTCTCGTCAATCATCCGCTCGACTGTCCGATTTGCGATAAAGGGGGCGAGTGCGATCTGCAGGATTACGCGATGGCGTACGCGCGTCCGAACTCCGACGTTGCGGATCCCGAAACTGTCAAAACCGAAAGCGGTCGATCTCGGTCCCACGATCGTCCTCGACGAGGAACGCTGCGTCGTCTGTCAGCGTTGCGTTCGCTTCGACGACATCATCGCAGAAGAACGCCAGCTGGTCGTCAAAGATCGCGGCGTACGCGACATCATTGCCACAGCAAACGGACAAGAATACAAGCACCACTTTACCGGCAACGTCACCGAACTCTGTCCGGTCGGCGCACTGACCTCGAAAACCTATCGTTTCAAATCGCGCCCTTGGGATCTCGAACCGCACGCAGACGACGTGCACGCAATGCTCGGTCGGCTGCCAGCAGTATGCCGACGTGCGTTATGGCACCCTCCTGCGTACGATGCTGGTCGAAGAGGATCCGATCTCCGATGGATGGCTCTGCGATCGAGGGCGCTACAACATCGGTTTCTATAGCGCGCCGGATCGTTTGAAACAACCGCTCTATCGCAAAGACGGCGGTTGGACGCAGATCGGCTGGGACGATGCCTTCGGCTTGTGGGCCTCGGCGATTCGAGAAGCGATCGACCGCAACGGCGCGCAAAGCGTCGGCGCCATTGGCGGCGGCCGCCTCACGAACGAAGAAGCATTCGTCCTAGCGCGCCTTTTCCGCGCGCTGGGCGTGCGCAATCTCGATTGGCGTGCCGGGCATCAACGTCAGGCAACGCCCTGGAACGCGCCGGCGGAGCGCTCGAAACGATCGATCGCGCGCCAGGCGATCGTCATCGCCGGAGCATCGCCGCGCGATCGCGCACCGGTGCTGTGGCTGCGTATGACCAAAGCCGTTCGCAACGGCGCGCGCATCATCGAGGAAGCGTCCGCGCCCGATGCGGTGAAGGCGACCGGCGATGCACAACGCATTGCGATCGTCTGGGATGGCGTGGATCCGCGCACGGGCCGAGCATTTGCACAAGCCTTTGCCAAGTTCGCCGATGTTGCGACCTTCATTGCGAGCGAACAGCAAAATGCGCGCGGTGCCGAGGCGATGGGCATGCTTGCCGCCTGAAAACGGAGGCGACTCGGCGACAATGTTCGCGGCTGCTGTGGACCGCAAGCTCGAGGTGCTCTCGCTCCTTGGCGTGAATCCAGTGCGTAACGCGCCCGAATCGTGGCGCGTCGCGCAAGCGCTCGACTCAGCGCACTTCGTGGTTGCAACCGATTTGTTTTCGACTGAAACGACGGAGCACGCGACGCTCGTGCTTCCGGCGGCGGGCGCATTCGAGAAGAACGGCACGACGATGGATCTCGCCGGAAATCTCTTACCGGTCAATGCATCGCTGCAGCCGCCCGACGGCGTGCTTTCCGATCTGCAGATGCTCTACGGGCTCGCGCAACAACTCGGCGTCGACCTACCGGACGCACAAGAACTCGATCGCCTTGTTATCGCGCAAGCGGCCGCGAAGCACGACGATTTCGGATTCGGGCGACGAACGTTTTCGGCAGCGCGGCGCACGGTGACGCACGTAGCGAAAGCGTGATGGACGGCGGGGGCACCTGGTTGCACGATCCCTGGATCGCCGGAATGAGGACACCCTGATGCCGTGGTGGTTGATCGTGCTCGCAAAATCGGCGTTACTGTTGTTTGTCGTCGTGACGTCGTTTGCCTATGCAATGCTGGTCGAACGCAAGGTGCTAGGCTGGATGCAGTTGCGTCCCGGTCCCAATCGCGTCGGTCCGTGGGGATTGATGCAGCCGGCGGCCGATGCAGCGAAACTCATTCTGAAAGAAGATCTCACGCCGGAAACCGCCGATCCGCTGCTCTATAAACTCGGCGCCGTTCATCTCCCTCGTCACGGCGTTTTCTGTCTACGCGATTATTCCGTGGGGGGCGTCGTCGTCTGGTCAAACGTGGGCGATCGGTAACGTCAACGCCGGCATTCTCTTGATTCTGGCCATTACGTCGCTCGGCGTCTACGGCATCTCGCTCGGCGGCTGGGCGTCCGGGTCGAAGTATCCACTTTCTAGGCAGCGTCCGTTCGACCGCTCAGATGATCAGCTACGAGCTGGCGATGTCGCTCTCGCTGGTGGGCGTGCTGCTGCTCGCGGGCACGACGTCGCTCGACGGCATCGTCAACGCGCAGGCTCGATGGTGGTTCGTCTTACCGCAGTTCGTCGGCTGCCTCATCTACGTCATTACGGCGGTCGCCGAAACGAATCGCGCGCCGTTCGATCTCGTGGAAGCCGAGACGGAGCTGGTCGCCGGTTTCCACACAGAGTATTCCGGCTTGAGGTTCGGTCTGTTCTTTATCGCTGAATACGTCAACATGCTGACGGTTTCATGTCTGGCGACGCTGTTATTCTTCGGCGGCTGGAACGCGCCGCTGCATCTCACGATGATTCCACCGGTTGCGTGGTTTGTGATCAAAGTTGCGTGCTTCATGTTCTTCTACATGTGGCTACGCGCGACGCTGCCGCGTCTGCGGTACGATCGGCTCATGGCTTTTGGCTGGAAGGTTCTGCTGCCGCTAGCGACGCTCAATCTGGTCGTTACTGCGGTCGTCGTTGCGGTGAACGGTTAAGATGGCGCACAAACGTCTCTACAACGTTACGGCGATTTTGCGCGGTCTTGCGATCACGTTCGGTTTCATGTTCCGGCGCAAACCGACGATTCAGTATCCATCGAAGAAGAAGCAGCACGCGCCGCGTTTCCACGGATTGCACGAGCTCCGCCGCTACGGCGACGGCAAGGAACGGTGTATCGGCTGCGAGCTGTGTTCGAGCGTCTGCCCCGCGAATGCGATTACCGTGATCGGTGCGGAGAACGCGCCGGCCGACCGGCGCTCGCCCGGCGAACGCTATGCTGCGCGGTACGAAATCGACGAGTTGCGCTGCATTTTCTGCGGCATGTGCGAAGAAGCGTGTCCGACCGATGCCATCGTACTCACGCCGCGCTTCGAAATGGCCGATTATCGCCGCGGCTCGTTTATCTATGCGAAGGATCGTTTGCTGGTGCCGCCCGACGTCGGTGCGGGGGAAGCGCCCGACGACCGCCCGGCGGCATTCCCGGCGATCTGGGAAGCGTGGCGGAGATCAAGAGTACGTTGGACGTGAATAGCGGTTACGGCGCGACCTGGCGCGGTGAAATTCTCAAGACTCAGCGTCAAGGTCTGACGTTGATCCGCGATCCGAAGGCGGTGGAGTGATCGGCTTCTGGATTCTGGCGGCCGTGCTGATTGCGAGCGCGGTCTGGACGATCGCCGGACAAAAACCGGTGTACAGCGTCGTCGCGCTGCTGTTGAACTTTGCGACGCTGGCGATTTTTTACGTCACGCTCTCCGCGGAGTTCTTGGCCGTCATTCAGATCATCGTGTACTCGGGCGCCATCTTGGTACTCTTCGTTTTCGTCATCGCGTTGCTCAGCAGCGGCGTCGCACCGTTTGCCATGGGCCCGAACCGCCTGCCGCGCATCGCGGTGCCCGCCGGCTGCTCTGACGCTGGCGGCATTCGGCTTTCTGATCTATGCCGTCAGCCGCGCCACCACGACGGTGATGCCGTCGCCGGCCGAACGTCGGCGCCGCCGACGCGTTCGGCAGCGTCGCGGACTTCGGCAAAGCGCTCTTTACCGTACAACTGCTGCCCTTTGAAGTTACCGCGCTGGTGCTTATGGTCGCGGTGATCGGCGTGATCACGCTGGGCGGCGATCAAATGCGCGACGCAGATCGGTTTGCAGAGCAAAAGCGCACGGATCGCGCGATGCGTGAAGCCATTCTGCGCGAGGGAATGGATTGATGGCGCCGATCGGCGATTACGTCGCGCTGGCGTCGGTCGTGTTTTTCATTGGCGTCGTCGGCGTCATCGTGCGGCGTAATCCGCTCATCATGCTGATGAGCGTCGAACTGATGCTCAACGCGGCCAACCTGCTGCTCGTCGCATTCTCGCGCATGTGGATGCACAACGACGGGCACATCTTCGCCTTCATCGTCATCACCGTCGCCGCCGCAGAAGCGGCGATCGGCCTTGCAATCATCGTCACGACGTTCCGACCTGAAAAGTATGTTGACGTCGACGACGTGCGATCGCTTCATGGGTAACGCGGCAGCCGGGGCGCTCGCATGACGCCACACTTGGGGTCGGCGGTTCGTATCCGATGATCGTGGCGCTGTGGCTGTTGCCGCTGCTCGGCGCGATCGTGTGTTGGGCGTTTGGGCCGCAGTTGCGCACCCTTGCAGGATGGATTGCCTCCGGATTCGTCGGCGTTTCGTTCTTGCTTGCGGTCGCGTCGTGGCCCGCCGGCTACGCAGAACGCCGGCGGAGCGCTGGGCGCCGATCAACATCTGATGACGTGGCTGCCGAGTTCGACTTCGGCTTGCTGCTCGATCCGCTCTCGTTGCTCTGGACGTTCATCATTACCGGCGTCGGATTTTTGATCGTATTCTACTCGATCGGCTACATGGAAGGCGACGTCGCGTTCGCGAGATTCTTCGCCTACATGAGCTTCTTCGTCTTTGCGATGCTGACGCTCGTGCTCTCCGATAACTTCGTCGGATTGCTCGTCGGCTGGGGGCTCGTCGGTCTCGCGTCCTATTTTTTGATCGGCTTCTGGTTCCAACGGCCCAGCGCGGTTGCGGCGGCGCGCAAGGCGTTCGTCATCAACGTCGTCGGCGACGTCGGCATGATGTTCGCGATCTTCGTGATCGTCGCCAACGTGCATGCGATCGGCTTCGGCGACGCGTTCGCTGCCGACGGGTCATCTCAGCAACGCCGTCATCTTGACCATTTGCGTCGGGCTCTTCATCGGCGCGGCGGCGAAATCGGCGCAACTGCCGTTGCATACATGGTTGCCGGACGCTATGGAAGGCCCTACCCCGGTATCGGCCCTCATCCATGCAGCGACGATGGTTACCGCAGGCGTCTATCTCATCGCGCGCTGCGCGCCGTTTTGGAACGCATCGCACGACGCACAAGAACTTGCCGGCATCGTCGGTGGCCTCACGGCCTTGACCGGCGCGATCCTTGGCATGGCGCAGTGGGATATCAAACGCATTCTCGCCTATTCGACGATGTCGCAGATCGGCTACATGATCATGGGCGTCGGCGTTGGTGCGTATGAAGCGGGCATCGCGCAGTTCTTTACCCACGCGTTCTTCAAGGCGCAACTCTTTTTGGGAGCCGGCGTGGTGATTCACGCGCTTTCGGGCGAGCAAGACGTTCGCACGCATGGGCGGTCTATGGAAGCACATGCCGTTCGCGTTTTGGGTCATGCTCACCGGCGTGTTGTCGATCAGCGGCGTTCCGGGCTTCTCGGGTTTCTTTTCGAAGGACGAAGTCATCTACGGCGCGCTGCAGCACGGCCATCCCTGGCTCGATGCGATCGGCATCGTCACCGCCGGGATCACCGCGTACTACATGTTGCGGTTGCTGTTCGTTGCGTTTTTAGGCGACTACCGCGGCGAGGCGCATCTGCATGTCGGGGCTCCGCGCGCTTGGATTATGAACGTACCGGTCGCGATTTTGGTACTTCCGACTGTCGCCATCGGCGGCGCATTGCTTTTTGGCGGCGACGCGTCCCCATGGGCGCATTTCTTTGCTCCGCTCTATGCCGCGCAGACGCACGTGGCGCCGCCGGTTGCCGTCTCGGCCGGCAGCTCGGAGAATCTCACGTCGCTTTGGGTGCTGATCGTCGTGGCGATCGGTGCGCTCGATTGCATGGCAACGCTATGCAACGCCGGCGGCTCTGCGCGATGCGCCATCGCGTTTGCAGCGCGAAACGGCAACGATGCCGGCCGTGCTGACCAATCTTTTCTACGTGGACGATGTGATCAACATCGTGTTCGTTCGTGTGCCGCAGCGGCTGGGCGTGTTCTTCGGCCGCATCTTCGATCCGCACATCGTCGACGGTGCGGTGCGGGAGCTGGTAGATATCGCCCGCGGATTAGGCGACTTGGTGCGCGTCGTGCAGACCGGCTTATTGCGGTTCTACGCGCTGGTGCTCGTCTTCGGTGCGTTCTGCTTCATCGCGTATTATGCGCTGGCGGGGGCGGCGAAGTAAATGCCCGTCGTACTGGTAACGATTCTCTTGCCGCTCGCCTGCGCCGGGTTGCGTGCTGTTGCTGCCGCGGGACGACAACAGGCTTTCGCGCATTTTCGGCACGGCCGTGGCCTGCATCACCATCATCACGATCATTGTTGGGCGGCACGGCGATTGGAGCGTCCGCTGGTTGTCGCGGCCGTTTACCGCCGCGTTCCATTTCGGTGCGACGCCCATTTCGTTCTGGATCGCGCTGTTGCTCGCGCTCTGCACGGCCTGCGCGATTGCGGTTACGCGCGTTCCGCGCGCGCGCGACTTCATCGCGCTTATGCTCGCCTCGAAGGCGCGATGCTCGGGCTCTTTTTGGCGCGCGATCTGCTGGTCTTTGCGCTGTTCTGGGACCTCATGCTCATCCCGGTGTTCTTCGCATTGATTGGTTGGGCGGAGCATCCAGCCACCGCTTGGCGCTATTTCATCTACAACTTTGCTGGCGGTTTGACGCTGCTGCTCGCGACCGCGGCGTTCGGCGTGATCTACGGTTCGACCGACGTCATCGGCGCGCAAACGCCGCCGCTGATTGGGCTCTGGGCGCCGTGGATCTATGCCGGATTTGCGTTCGCATTTTTGGTCAAGACGCCGGTCTGGCCGCTGCATACGTGGATGCCGCCGACGTATACGTCGCTGCCTTCCCCGATGGTGGCGATTGTGTCGGCCGTTCAGTCAAAGGCCGGCCTTTATGGTTTCCTCGTTATCGCTACGACGCTGCTTCCGGCATACGTGCACCAATACGCCGCCGCTTTTGTCTTGGGAAGCATTTCGCTGTTGTACGGCGCGGCCGTCGCACTGGTGCAGAACGATCTCAAGCGCATCGTCGCGTATTCATCGCTTTCGCATCTGGGCTTGGTCGTGCTGGCGATTGCGTCGCAAAACCGGCTCGCGCTCGCGGGGGCGCTGGTCTACATCGTCGCGCACGGCCTATTTTCGGCGACGCTGTTCATCGTGCTGGGTTACGTCGAGCAACGGGAAGAGACGCGCGACATCCGGAGTCTCGGCGGCTTGGGATGGCGCAATCCACGCCTTAGCGGCGCCTTCTGCATTGCGGCGCTGGCGGCGTTGGGGCTACCGGGCCTCGCTGGTTTTGCGGGCGAGTTGACGATTCTCATCGGCGTCTATCAAGCCGGTTACGTTTGGCCGTCGATCGTTGCGCTGATTGCAATCGTTGGGGCATCGGCATACCTGCTTCGACTCTATCAAGACGTCATGAACGGACCGCAAGGCGACGATTTGCCCGTGCGCGCCGATCTCACGCTGCTGGAAGGCCTTGCGGTCGCGCCGCTGCTTGCGGCGCTCATCGTTCTGGGTGTGTATCCCAAGCCGCTGCTTGCTCCCATTGCGACCATTTCCGCGCAAACGGTGACGCCGCCGTGACGGTGCCGTTCACCAGCGCCGATTGGGCCGCACTCCTACCGCTTGAGATTCTCGGCGTCACCGGTTTGGCGGTGATTGTGAGCGATTTCTTCGACGCGTCGCGCTATGAACCGGTATGTCGCAATCGCCATCGCGTTGATCGGCACGCTCGCCACCGCGTTGTATGCCGCCCAGCAGTACGGCCACGCATACGATGCGTTTTTCGGCGGCTTGATGATCGGCGGATTCACGACCGTCTTTCAAGAGATCGTCCTGGTTGCGACGGCGGGCTCAGTGATTCTTTTTGGTGCGAGTCGGCGATCGCCAGCGGGTCGCCGGCACGATCGCGATCATGCTGTGGAGCGCTTGCGGCGCATTGCTCATGGCGGGCGCAGCCAATCTCATCACGATATTTCTGGGGTTGGAACTGCTTTCGCTGGGCCTCTACGCGATGTGCGCGACGGTGGATCGGAGAACCGCGCGGGAGTCGGCGCTCAAATATTTGATTCTGAGCTCCACGGCGACGGCGTTCTTGCTGTTCGGTTCGGCGCTGCTCTTCGGTGCGAGCGGTAGCGTCGCATTGGCCGATCTGACGAATCCGGCGCTGGCGAGCAACCCGCTGTTTTGGATGGGCGGCGGGCTCTTCTTGATCGGACTTGCGTTCAAACTGAGCTTGGTTCCGTTCCATACGTGGACGCCGGACGTCTTTCAGGGCGCGCCGTTGCCGGTGACGGCCTTTATGAGCGTCGTCACGAAGGCCGGAACGCTTGCCGTTTTCGCGCGGTTCACGTATGCGGCGATGCCGCCGGGATGAGCGGCAAGCTGCTGTTGCCGGTTTGGATCGTCGCCGCGATCTCCATGATCGCCGGTAACGTCGGCATGTTGGCGCAGCACGACCTCAAGCGCTTGTTGGGTTACTCCGGTATCGCGCAGGTCGGATACATTCTCGTCGCGTTGGCCGGCGGAACGCCCTTGGGATTGCGCTACGCGATCTACTACTTGTCGCGTACACGTTCATGAACCTCGGCGCGTTTGCGGTGGCGGCCGCGCTCTCCGATGAAAGCGAGGCGGGCGCGCAACTGGCTGCCTACCGCGGTTTGGGAGGGCGCCGCCCCTGGCTGGCAGCGGCAATGACCATTTTCTTGCTGGCCCTTTCAGGATTGCCCCCGACTGCCGGGTTTCCTTGGAAAGATCCTGATCCTGGCAGCGAGCGGTGGCCAGCGGCTATGTGTGGCTCGGCGCGGCGCTTATCGTCGGAACCGCAATCTCGCTGTACGCCTACGCGAAGGTGGTTCGCGCCATGTATGCGCGGGGGAGCATGCGCGTGGTCGACGTGCGGCCCTTCGTTCCCCTGGCATGGCTGAGCGCGGCGCTGTGCGCGGTCGCCGTGATCGTCATGACCTTCTATCCGCTAACGCCCAGCAACGTGGTGCCGCTCGTCCGCTAAACGACGTCCGTCACGGCCGCCCTGGCGGTGCGCTATACTACGACGGTGAGGTATGTGGCGATGATCCGACGGATTTTTTGCGCTTTCGTTCTCGTGACGGTGCCGGCGACCTCGTGACGGGTTCCGCCGTCGCGGCACAAACCGACAATACGTTCATCATTCCCCAGCAAGATCATCAGAAAGCCGATCAGCAGGCGGCCATCGTCCACGCGCGACAACTGATTGCCGCCGGCGACCTCGATCAACGCGGTGACCGAACTCGCCGATTTCGTCAATCAGCCATCCCGATGCAACCGACGCCGCCCGCTTTTTGGGCGATCTCTATTACCGGCAAGGCCATTTCGATCGCGCCGAAAGCGTCTATCGCGCGCTGCTCGCGCGCAACGCGCACGATAAAGAGACGCACAACCGGTTAGGCGTCGTGTATGCAACGGAAAATCGTGTGGACGACGCGATTGAAGAGTTTCAAAGCGCGTTGCCGGGAACCGATTCCATCCGCGATCTCGTGTTGATGCACGTGCGCAAAGGCGATCTTCCGCGGTATGAAGCGCGAGATGTTGCGCGCCGCTAAAGACGAGCCCAGCGATCCCGATACGCAAGAAGAGATGGGCGAGATCTATCAAGCGCTGCATCAGCCCGCCGAATCCATTCTGTACTTTCAGCGCGCTCTCGACGACGATCCGCATTCCATTGCGGCGCTCAACGGCGTGGGCATGTCGTATCTCGATATGCACGCCGCGGAGCCGGCGCGCTTTCTACAAGATTGCCTCAACCTGGATCCGGCTGAACTACGCCTGCCTCGATAACATGGGCGTATCGCGGATTCAGGCGACGCAGTATGGCGACGCTTATGACTCGTTCGTGCGGGCGCATCGGTTGGAGCCCGAACGTCCCGAAGCGCTCGTGAACTTCGGCTACCTGGCCGATATGCGGGGCGATTGGAAACGCGCGGTGTCGTTTTACGTTCAAGCCATTGCAGTCGATCCGTACGTGCCGGAATCGTACGTCAACCTCGGCATCGATTACGAGCACAACGACCTCTACGACCTTGGCGCAGGCGGCATTGCTCAAAGGCGTCGCGGCGGCGCCGTGGGACGGGCGCGTTCGATATCTATTGGCTCGTGCCTACGCAGCGCAGGGACAAAAGACGCTGGCGCTCGAGCAGCTCAAAGCCGCTCAGGCATCGCTCGATCCCGACGTCGCCGCGATCGCTAAAGAAGAATCGGCGCGACTGACCGCGTCCGCGATGCCCGCAGCACCCTAGGGCGACCCGGAGCCATTACGTCCGCGCGATGCAGTCGATTTCGACGCGCGCGCCGCGCGGCAATGCGGCTACTGCAACGGTCGAACGTGCGGGTTTAGTCGCGCCAAAGTAGCGGTCGTAGACCGCGTTCATCGCGGCGAAATCGCTCATGTCGACCAGATAGACCGTCGTCTTGACGACGTCGACCGAAATGGCAGCCGGCGGCGCAGAGCACCGCGCCGAGATTCTGCAGTACGCGTTCGGTTTGGGCGGTGATGTCGCCCCCGACGAGTTCGCCGCTCTGCGGATCGAGGGGAATCTGGCCGCTGCAATAGAGTTCGTTGCCGATTTGCACCGCTTGACTATACGGCCCGACCGGCGCCGGCGCGTGCGGCGTGAGAACGATGTGTTCGGCTTTCATTGCAGTGTCCGCCGTAACTTCTGCACCCAGTCGCCTTGCGCATCTCAGCGGCACCCAAATCTCGCCCGTGCCGCGCGACTTACGGGCCATCGCGGCCGGTGCCGCCAAGAGTGCGCCCATGGAAGACGACGCACTGCAAGGGCTCGATCAGGTCGCGCAGTGGGTGCGGGAGTATTTCGGCCACCCCGAGCGCTATCGCGTCATGCCGGCGCTGCAACCTGGCGATATCGCGGCGATGCTGCCGGAAGAAGCGCCGGCCCAGGGCGAGCCGTTCGAAGCGATCTTTGCCGATTTCGAACGCATCGTCGTGAGCGGCACGACGCATTGGAATCACCCGCGTTTCTTCGGCGTACTTTGCGACGAGCGCTGCGCCGGCCGCAATCGCCGCAGAAACGTTGGCCGCAACCCTCGACGTCAAGGCGATGCTGTGGCGCACGTCGCCCGCCGCAACGGAGTTGGAAGAAGTGACGATGCGCTGGCTTGGCCGGCTCTTGGCGCTGCCCGCGCACTGGACCGGGATCATCTACGATACCGCTTCGATCGCCGGCTTTACCGCTTTGGCCGCCGCACGAGAATCGCTTGGGCTGGAGATCCGCGAGCGCGGCATGACCGGCCGCGACTGCCGCGCTTGCGCGTGTACGTCACCTCCGAGACGCATTCGCACGTCGAGAAAGCGGCGATTGCGCTCGGCATCGGGCAAGAGAACGTCGTACGCATTGCGACCGGCGAAGCGCATCGTATGAGTCCGGGCGCACTTGCCGCCGCCATCGACGACGACGTCCGAAATGGAATGCGGCCGCTGGCGGTCGTCGCGACGGTGGGAACGACGTCCACCACGTCGATCGATCCTTTGCCGGCAGATCGCGGCCATTTGCAGTTCCCGCGAAACGTCTGGCTGCACGTCGACGCGGCATATGCCGGCACTGCGGCGATCCTTCCGGAGTTCCGCGCGATGCTCGATGGCGTCGAACTCGCCGATTCGCTGGTCGTCAATCCGCATAAATGGATGTTCGTACCGATGGATCTCTCGGTGCTCTTCGTGCGCGACGAAGTCGATGGTTCGCCGAGCGTTCTCACTCGTGCCTGAATATCTCACCGTGCCCGAAGACGCGACCAACTACATGGACTACGGATTGCAGTTGGGACGCCGTTTTCGCGCGCTCAAACTGTGGTTCGTGTTGCGTCATCTCGGCGCGAACGGCATTCGCGAGCGACTTAGGCGCCGCATCGCGCTCGCGCAAGAGTTTGCATCGTGGATCGAGGCGGAGCCAGACTGGGAAGTGCTCGCGCCGCATCCGCTCTCGGTCGTGTGCTTTCGCTATGCTCCGCGCGATTGCGACGAACCGGAACTCGAACGCCGGAATGCGCAAATACTACACGACGTCAACGCGACCGGCGAAGTCTTTCTTTCGCATACGAAGATAGACGGCCACTACGCTTTGCGGTTAGCGATCGGTAATCTGCGGACGCAGCGCTCCGACGTGCGGGCGGCATGGGATCTGTTGCGCCGCGCCGCGACGACCGTGCGCTAATACAACCGCAAGTAGCGCTCCCGTTCCCACGGATGCACCGCACGGCGATAGCGCTCGTACTCTTCGAGCTTCGCATCGCGAAACGCATGGTAGAGATGGTCGCCCAGGGCATTGCGTACGACCGCATCCTTGTCGAGTTCGGCGATCGCTTGACGTAACGATTTCGGCAGCGTCGCGATGCCTCGTTCGCGTCGTTCCATCTCGGTCAACTCGTAAGTGGAGCCCGAAAATGCCTGTCCGGGTAAGGTCGCGCGCTCGACGCCGTCGGAAGCAGCCCCGATCAACACGGCCAGCGCAAGGTAAGGATTGCAGGCCGGATCGGGACTGCGCATCTCGATGCGCCTTTGGCATCTGTCCCGGTGGAACGCGTACGAGCGCGTTTGCGCTGCGCGCCGACCACACCGCATAAATCGGCGCATCCCAGGCGGCGACGAGCCGCTTATACGAGTTGACCGTCGGATTGCAGATAGCCGTCGTCGCCGGTGCGTGCGCGAGTAATCCGCCCACCATATAGAGCGAAAGTTCTTCGTCACTCTCCGCGGGCAGACGAAAGTCGGCGTGTAAACCACTGCCGGCGCGCTCCTCGAGCGGCTTAGGCATAAACGTCGCGTCGAGATTGAAGTCATCGGCGATGTGCTTCGCGATGGTGCGCAATGTCAGCACGTGATCGGCAGCCGCCAACGGATCGTCGTGGGCGACGTCGATCTCATGCTGGCCGGGCCCGTGCTCGTGATGTGCCGACGCGATCGGCACGCCCATTCCACGCAAAGCCGCGACCATGGCATTGCGCGCCGCTTCGCCGCGGATCGTTCGGCGGAAAAATCGAAGTACGACCCGACGTCAGCCGTCGCCGTGGAGCCGCGCTCGAAAAGGTAGAACTCGATTTCAAAACCGGCTTGCATGCCGCGCAATGCCGTCGCGCGTTCGATCGCGCGGCGCAGCGTCGTGCGAGGACAGCCTTCGAACGGCGTGCCGTCCGGCATGGCGATGTCGCAGATCAGACGTCCCTCGCGCCCTTCAGGTGCGGCGCGCCACGGATAGATCGCAAAGGTTGCCGGATCCGGACGCAGCACCATGTCGAGTTCTTCGCCGCGCACGAACCCGTCGATGGAACCGCCGTCGAACGTAATGCGGCCGTCGAGCGCGTCCTCCAAACGCTCGGCCGGAATCGACACGTTCTTACTGACGCCGAAGATGTCGGCGAAGACCAATCGCACGAAACGTACGTCGGCGTCGCACGCGAGTTTGATGACCTCGCGCCGGTTTGCGGCGCGCGTTGCCGATTAGGCGTGGAGCTCATCGACCGCGATCGCTAAACGGAAGGTGAGTTGGTCGCCGGCGCTATCGAGCGAGCGCGACGAAATGTCGGCGATCTGCCGCAAGCGGTAGAAGACGGTGTGCCGGTGAACGTTCAAGCGCTCCGAAGCGGTCTTCACGTTTTGTCCGACGTCGAAATAGAGTTTGAGCGTTCGCTCGAGTTCGGTTTGATGCTTTGCGTCGTAGGCGCGAAGCGGCGCGAGCACGGCTTTCGGCGAAGGCGCGCAAGCGCGGCACGTCGGCGCCCTTCATAGAGGAGCGGGTATGCGCCCAACGCGTCGTATGCCGGCACGTGCCGGTCCCTAGAACGCGGCGTCCGATAGCCAGCGCGGCATCGGCCGTCGCAATGCTGCGGCGAATCGCCGCAATACTTTCGACCGTGCCGACGCCGCCGGAGACCACAAGCGCCAATTTTCGGCGAGCGGCGGAACGCGGTAGAGCGCTGCGGCAGTGCGCGCATTGCTCGCGTCCACCGCTCGCGGGCCGCGGGAACGAACGCGTACAGTCGCTGTTCGCGCGAAGATAGACCGCGCTCGGCATCGCTTGCCGGCAAAGTCTGGGCGCGAGCGCCTGCAGTTCGCTGGAGGCAGAAACAGACGCGCCGGCCTTCCGCCTCGAGCACCACGACGCAGTAGCTGTGCGGCAAGCGCGATGCCGGCTGCAGCGGCCTCCTCACGCAAGATGTTCGCATCGCGCGACGCGATCGTCGAACAAGCCGTTCCAGAACGACGGCTGTCGCGAACGCGGCGCCGCCGTTGCGCGCCAGTTCGATGCCGATTGCGGCCGCTGTGAGGCGCAATAACAAATCGCCGTCCGTTTGCGCGTTCGTGCTCGAAAAGAGAGAGCCAACCGAGGTGCGTCTCACCGTTGAGTACGCGAATTACGCGTCCGGGGAGGCGCTCTCTTACTGCGATGTTGCGCGCGCTCGGCGGCATGGTGCCGCTGCCCGGCGGTCACGAGCGGACGCCAGTGCGCGTCTTCCAGCATGTACGCCGCCGTGCGCGATGCGCGCTAAATGCGCAGCCAGCGCTTTAGGGCCGCCGCCCGATGCGGTGATGCGCGCGAGAGCTTCGGCAAATTCCACCAGCTCTTCGGGTTTCACGGCACCGGTAAACGGCCGGTGATGGTGCGCGCCGAATCTCGGCAGTTTCTTGGCGATGTCGTCCGGCATGATCGCATCGATCGCATCGTCCACCGTGACGATGCCGAGCATGATGCCGGCCTCGTCCACTACGGGGAGGCCAAAAGATCGTACTTCGCGATGGTTGAGGCTACGTCCACGGCCGGGTGTCCGGGCGCGACGGTGACGAGATCCGTCTCCATGATGCGCTCGATAAACGCCGTAGGAAGGGCGAGCAGCAGCGTGCGTAACGAAACGGCACCTAAAAGCTGATCGCTCTTATCGAGGACGTAAAGATAGTAGATGAACTCCGAAACCGGCGCGATTTCGCGAATCTTGCGAATCGTCGCTTCAGTGGTGCGATGGGGGTAGATCCAGACGTAATCGGTCGTCATCATGCCGCCCGCGGTGTCCTCGGCATAACGAACGAGTGCGCGCAGCTCGCCGGCGGTATACTCGTCCATCTCGGCGAGCAGTTGCGATTGGCGTTCTTCGCGGTAGATCGGCGAGCAGATCGGCCGCATCGTCGGCATCCATCTCTTCGATGATGTCGGCGGCGCGTTCGGTGCCGATATCGTCGATAAGGCTCTTGCGTGTATCGGGATCGAGATGTTCGAACGCGTCCGCGGCAGTTTCGTCGTCGAGCTGTTTGACGACCGCCGCCGCTTCGCGGGCCGAGAGATCGCCGATAATCTCTGCCAGCTCCGAAGGATGCATGCGCGCGAGGCGGTTCTGCTTTGACGGAGAGCCGGATCTGCGACGGATTGACGTCGCGAATCGGCGCGACCGAATCCCATGCGATCATAGAGCGCGGCACTCTGCCGACGTGCGAGGCCCAGCGGCGTCCAAAGGAACGAAATCCGAGGCGGCGCAGCAGTCCGGCGATGCCGACGTCGGCCGCGACGACGCGCAGCCGCCCGTTGGCAGTTCGCCACCTCGATATCGTTGATGCGCACGACTTTGCGGCCGTCAACGTCCACGATCTGCTTGTCGAGCAGATCGGCGACGAGGTAGAGTTCCTCGGCTTCGGGAGGCGCTGGATCTTTCGGCGCCATCGTCAGCGCGACGGCGCCATCCGGCCGACTTCAGCTACCGTCTCCATCGGCGCGAAGCGCAACCCTTGCGTCGTCTTGATCACTAAGCCGTCGACTTGGGGAAAGACGGCGTCAGGTTTGCCGACGAGGAAATCGGCCACCTTGCCGATCGGCAGATCGTTGACCGTCGCGCGCAGGCCGACGAGTTCCGAGATGAAGCCCTCGGTGAACGCCATAGCGCTGGCGGTTAAACCAAGCTCCGCCGAAAACCCGCCGTTACGCGGCCAGCGGCGCGCGGCGCAGCCATGCACCGTCGCGCAGCTTCCATTGCGTGAGCAGCGCGCGCACCATCCACGCTAAAATCCATCCCAATCCCACGCTGTAGAGACCGAGATGCAGCCGTTCGATGCCGAACCACGCGGCGGGAATCACCATCGCGCCGCACGCTAACCCCACCGTCATCGAGAATCGGGTGTCGCCCGAAGCGCGTATCGGCGCAAGCGAAACCATCGCCCAGCCTTTGAGCGGCAGCGTCACCATATGCAAGGCGAGCGGCAACGCCGCCATGCTCGCAACCGCGGCGTTGAGCGTAAAAATGTATGCCAGCGGCCACGCGCATAGCGCCGAAACGACCGCAGTAACGCTGGTCACCGACCAACGAGACGCGCAATGCCCGGTGGAAGAAGAACTGCGCGCCTTGCGGATCGCGCGCGCCGAGGCGCTGGCCGATGACGATCTGTGCGGCACTTTGCAGCGGCGTCGGGCACGACGAACGTCAATCGGAGACGACGGTCAGCGCTCGAAACGCGCTCACGACCATCGCACCCAGCGGTGCGAGCATTGCGACGATAAAGACGTCGGGCGTTATAACGCCCAACAAGAACACCGTTTCGGGAAAGCCGAGCCGCGCGCAGCGCATGGCCAGCGGCCAGGATACGTTCAGTCGCGAGAAGATGCGGTAATGCGGACGGCGTGCGACGTAAACGATTGCATAGCAGGCAGCGATCGTTTCAGAGAGCAGTGACGAAACGCCGGCGCCGACGATGCCGTACGGATGGTGCGTGCAAGAAGCCCAGATCCCAAGACGAGCAGCAACGGAATGTGCACGACGTTGATGAGTAATAGGATGTAGATGCCTAATTCCGATTGCCGGCCGCGCCTAACGCGATGCTCAGTGTTGCCGAGACGATCATCGGAAGAATCGACCCGCAACGCAGAATGAAGTAGATGCTCGCTGCGTGAGCGCTCGGCATCGAGCCGATCATCCAATGCATCGCCGGACCTGCTGCCGCGAAGCTGACGGCGAAGATCGACGATGCCGGTCGCAAACGGCACGACGAACCCCGCTCGAACGGTGCGCGCGTACCCGTCGAGATCGTGAGCGCCGATGCGCTGCGCCGCGACGATCGACATGCCGCTCAAAAAGCCGAAGATCGCAAATGCAAAGGCAATGAAGAGCGTGGTCGCCGCAGTAGCGCCGGCCAGTGCCACCGCGCCCAAGACTGCCAATTGCGATGGTATCTACGACGCCCAGCAACTGATCGCCAAGCATTTGCAACGCAAAAGGAAGCGAAAGGCGCCGGAACGCGGCGCCAATCTTGGTATGGTCGACGATCATCGACGCCGGTCACCGCAGGCGGTCCAATTCCGTGAAAGAACGCGTCGATTTCGTCGTCGGTCGTGTAGAAGTGCGGGCTCACGCGGATGCCGCAACCGGGCGATAGTCCACAAACACGCGTCGCGCGATGAGTTGCCGGCAGGCGACTTCGGAACCGTCGAAATCGAGGCCGATCCATCCGGTGCGCCGCTGCGGATCGAGCGGCGTGTTGATCGCAAGGCGCGCTCTTGCGCGAGTTCGACGATGCGTTGCGTGAGGCGGATATTGTGCGCGCGAATCTGCGGCAACGCCGATCTCGGCGAATCATTGCGTGCCCCGGGGCGGCAACGACGTAGCCCGGAATCGTCGGCGTGCCGTGACCGAACCGATACATGGACTCCGCGTAGACGATGGGCGCGGCTTCGAATGCAAATGGCCGTTCGTGCGCCATCCATCCCGTCATGCGCCGGACGCAGTTGCGGTGCGAGCGACGGTTCCACGTAGAGCCAACCGCAGCCGGGGCCGCCGCAAAGCCATTTGTGCGATCCCCGGTCACCATGTCGAGTTCCAGTTCGCGACACGTCGTACGGCACGATGCCCGTCGTCTGGTACGCATCCACGCATAGCAGCGCGCCGGTTTCGCGGCATCGCCGCGAGATGGCGCCGATATCGGCCAGCGCGCCAGAAACGTAGTACGCGTGGGAAATCGACGACGAGCGCCGTGCGTTCGCCGATGGCTTCGACGATGCGCTCCGTCGGAATCGTGCGACCGTCGTCCGATTCGACGACGCGAATGACGGCGCCATAGCGCTCCCATTCACGCCAGACGTACGTCAGTGACGGAAACTGCAGCGCTTCATAGATCACTTCGTTGCGCTCGCCCTTAAAATCGATGCAACTGCCGATTGCCGCCTGCAACACCGAAACGTTCGGTCCCAAGAAACACCGTACCGGGAGCGGCGCCGATGATCTCGCCGATGCCGTCGGCGATTTCGCCGATGCGCGGCAACCAGCGTTCCCAAGCTTCGGGGCCGTCGGCGGCCCATTCGTTCCAATATGCTTCGAGCGCCGTTCGGGCGACAATGGGCGCGGCGCCCATGGAATGGCTCACCAGATACGTCGAGTTCTTGAAGAATGGGAAACTCCGCGCGATGCTGGTTCACCCGTAGCTCGCCCTGGCCGAGATACGTGCGCACTTCCCAGAGTTCGGGGAAGAAGCGGTGCTGCAAGGTGGATTGCAGGTATGCCGCGCCCGACGAGCCGCCGGTGCCGCGGCGATGACCGATCATGCGTTCAACCATTCGCACGTGACGATCCCGCCACAAGCAAAAAGCGTTCGTCGAAGTCGATGAGTTCTTCGAGCAAGAAATAGAGATCGCGGTTCGCCGGCTTCGTCGGAGTAAATGCGGCGGAACGTTTCGATGATTTCGTCGTGCGTCTCAACGGCAAAACCGCGCTTGCGCAATAACGCCTTGAGGCGGTCGTAGAGCGATGGCGCTTCTTGCCGGCGCGCCAAACGCGCGCGCTGCTCGTCGTCGAGCTCCACCCACTGCAAGCACTTCGGTGCGGCGCACGCCGCACGCGAACTCGAGTTCGCGGAACTGGACCGATTGAAAGCCGCTCGCGGGATTGAGGTTATCGCGAAACTGATTGAAATCGTGCGGCGTCATCGTCTTCGAGAACGTCGACCTGCTGGACGAGCAATCGTTGGATGGTGTGCACCGCTTGAAGTGCTTGCTGACCCGCAGTAAGTCGCCGTCGTCGAGCGCCGCGGAGGCCGCGTCGACTTCGTGCAACAGCTGCTTGAACCACAACTCGTACACTTGGTGGATGATGATGAAGAGCATCTCGTCGTGATGTGCGGGCCGCGAAAGCGGCTGCTGCAATCCCAACAGCTCTCGAATTTTGAGATACGAACCATACGATACCGACACGACAACGAAGGCTTACGGGGGGCAATGACCTTCTCCTCGAAACGCGCTGCGGGAATGAAACGAACGCTATCTCACTGTGCTCGTTGCGGCGCTGGCAGCGTGCACGCAACGGCGCTCACGGTTCGTCGGGCGGTCCCTCCCCGGCCGCGACGAACCTCATTGCCTTTCCGCTCTTTGAAGGCTCCGCCGTTCTGGCGTCGCGGCACTGGCGGCAGACCGTGCCCGCACATCCAACGGAACCGACCAGGCAGTCTTCGCGCAAGGCGCCGGGACGTATGACGGCCACGATGTCGTCGCCGGAACACAGGCGCTGATGCCGGCGCTGGAGACGTGGCTGGGCGATTTGACCGCCACTCCGCCCAACGGGTTATTCGGTGGCGCTGCGCGGCAATACGGTGGACGACAGTGCGCACGCACACGCGCGATCTCGGATTCGATTTTCAAGCGTTCGAAAACGTCGAGAACGGAAAGCGGCACGGCGTCGTCGCGATCGTCGTCGATCCGCAAACGCTCGACGAAAAGGCCGGACCGATGCTCGGGCTCATTGGCCGCATCAAGAACATGCCGCCGATGTTACGCGATCCGCTCGACGCGCAGGTTCGCAAGCAAACTGGTTTCTCGCTAACTGAAGCTGCGAATCCCGATACGCCGCTCGGCGCCGTCATCGGCTCGCTCGGGCAACTGCGCGATTTCGGCGGCCGCGGAATCGTGCTCGTCGACGCCGTCAAGCAATAGCGCCTTCGTTCGTGCGTTTTTCCTCCAGGAAACTGCCGGAAATCGGCGGCTGGCTGATGCTCAACGCGCTGTGGGTGCCGTTGACGGTACAAGATACCGCCCTGCTCGCAATTGCCGTTCCCGCGATGACGTTGCGCTTAGCGCCCGAGAACCACGTCTTCGTACTTGCGGTGCTTGGCCAGCATGCTGGCGCTGGCGACCGCCGCGGTGCCGCTGTTCGCCGGTTGGCTCTCAGACGTCTTTCGTCGTCGCGGCGGATCCCGTCGCGCGTTTGTTGCAGCCGGCGTCGTCATCGACGTGGGTGCGCTTGGCGGCGATGAGTGCCGCACACACGCTTGCCGTCTTTGCGCATTGCTGATCGTCGCGACGATTGGCGCAAACGTGGCATTGAGTGCCTACCAAGTACTGTTGCCCGAATCGGTGCCGCGCCCGCAATGGGGCGTCGTATCGGGCATTCGCGGCGCCTCCACGTTGCTCGGCGCGGTGCTCGGTTTTGCCATCGCCGGCTCCATGCCGGACCCGACGATAACGTTTGAAGCCACTGCGGTCATCATGGCCGTCGGCGCGCTATCGCTGTTGAAGATCGGCGAGGGACGTACGACGCCGACGAAGAGCAAGCGCGCGTTCGCGATTGGCACGATTTCGTCATCGTTTTTGCGGCGCGCGCGCTGGTGTTCTTCGGGCTCACGATGTTGCAAACGTTCGTGCTGTTCTTTTTTCGCGACGTGCAGCGCGTGCGAAATCCCTCGCCCGGCACCGCGCTGTACGCGTTCTCGACCATCGTGGGGGCGGTTATCTCGAGCATTTACCTCGGCGTACTCTCCGATCGCGCGCCGCGCAAGATCGTCACCGCATTGTCGATTGCGCGCAATGGCGATCGCGACGATCGGCTTTGCGCTTGGCGCCGGTGCTCGCGTGGATGCTGCCGTTCGCGCGTGCTCTTCGGCATCGGTTTCGGCGGCGTGATGTCGAGCGGTTGGGCGCTGGCGATGGACGCCATCCCAACGATGCGCGACGTCGGACGCGACCTCGGCTTTGGGGCATTGCGACCAGCGTTCCGAATATCGTCGCGCCGCTCGTCGGCGGTTGGCTCATCGGGCGCTTCGGCGGAACGCGCGCCGGCTATCAAGCGGTCTTTGGTCTCGCGGGATTCAGTTTCGCGCTGGCGTCGGTGTCGGTATTGCGCGTCGGCCAGCGTCCGCTTTCCTCGCTATGGGGATGGCCGGTCCGCTTTGCGGCGATTACCTCCAACTACGTGTGGGATCATCTCGCGTATCGCGTGCGCAGTTGGGGACGCTTGCCGCGCCGGCGCGGTGCGACGCTGCTCATCGCCAACCATCAACACGATTTCGAATCGCCGGCGATCGTCTCGACCACCACGGTGCAGTAGCGGTTTTTGGCGCCATCCGATTTTTACTGCAAGTTCGCATCGCATGTACGAGCCGGGCTTCTTTGCCGACCGCATTCCGTGGCTGCGGTTTTTGTTGCGCCGGGTCAATGCGGGACAACTTTTTATCACGCTCGGCATGCTGCCGTTGGAAAACGAGCTTGGCTCGCGCGCGCTCGCGGCCTTTGCATACTCGGTGCAACGGCGTCACGGGCCCTTGCCCATCGCGGAGGTTTTCGAAGAGCGCGTCGCTTCGCGTTTTCCGGCGGCGACGAAAACCAGCGATCTGTGGCGCGGCGAGTTTTTCGACGCGCGCGCGTACCGTCGTGAAACTTAACACGGTTCGGGAACCGTATCGTCGCGAGATCCTTGGACGAGACGCGCGCCGACGTGGATGGCGGATCTCGCGCGGCTCGAAGACGTCGTGCGGCGCGGCGGTACGTTCTATCTCACGCCCGAAGGCCGCTATACGTATCGACGGCCGTATGCTGCCCATGCGCGGCGCAGTCGAGCGGCTGGCGCCGCTTGCAACGATCTATCTCTTCGGCGTGAGCTACGATCCGTTCGTTTCACGGCGTCTCTCGATGCTCTACCGGATCGAGCCGCTCGGCAACGCGCCGATGACGAAGAAGTTAGCCGCTATCCGCCCCGTGGTCGCGAGTCAGTTGCTCGGCGCATGGCTGCACGAGCGCGGCGACGTACCGTTTACCGCGCAAGAAGCGTGCGACGCGGTTCGTCAACGGCGGCATCGCTGCCGCCGCAACTCTTCGTCGATCCGGAGCTGCGCAACAAACCCGATGCGCTCGTGCGAGCGGCGTTGCGGCTCATGGTGCAGTGGCAGATCTTGCAGCGCGACGGCGAGTCGTACGTGCTCGCACCGGAACGGCTCCATCCGCAATTTCCGTTCGTGCGCGATATCGTCGCCTATCAGGACGCATTTCTGAACGAAACGATCGAAAACGCTGTCTACGCGACTTGTCCTAAGCGTCGCGAACTGCCGGAACTGAGACTCGAATGCAATGAGGCGTGCGCGCATCGAGCCCGAAGCGGCGCCGCGGGCCCGTCCATCGGCACCGACAACGCGATGCGCCGGCACGAAGAGATCGAACGGACTGGCCGACATCGCTGAGGCGACCCCCCGGTGAGCGTTCGGACGTCCGATCGCGCGCGCGACGTCGGCATACGAAACAAACTCGCCAAAACGCAGCGACGCCACGGCCCGCCAAGCGGCGATACGGAGCGCCGTGCCTTCAAAATGCAGCGGCACATCGAAGCGTTGCAGGCGGCGCGCGAAAATATGCGCGCACTGCGATCCACTTCAACGAGCAGTGCGTCGGTTGGTTGAGTCGGCCTTGTGGCGCCGCTGCCGCGAATGCACTGCCGCACGATGGTAGTCCCCATCGCTGACAACGACAAATCTTTGCCGAAGGGCGTTGGAAACCGGGTAATGACGGGGGAGGGATGATACTGATGATGCTATGGCACCACGCTGAGATCGTTCCGGGAATTCTCTGTTGCGCACTAACGGCAAGCGCGCCTGCCGGCGCGCAACGTCGGATCGCGCAACTATTGTCAATAGTGGCTCCACGAATATCGCTGGGCTTCACCATTGCGATTCCTCCCGACGGAAGCGCTACGGTGACGATGCAGCAGGCACGAACGCAAAACGTTCCATCGTTGCAGGCGCCTCCGCGGAGAAGTTTTTCGCTGACCTGGCGGCCGCTCGCCAAGTGAAAAGCGCCGGAGGGCGGCTGCGTAAAGAGCGCCTCGTTTGGAAGTTCCACGCACATTGCGTGGCAAGGCTGGACGTCGCCGCGATCTGGAGTGCCCTGCGGCCGGTGCAGCAGATTACGGCACTTGTCGATGACGTGCATGCCATCCGTCAGGCCGCCGGCATCGAGGCCCCGACGCTGCACAGCAGAGCCATGAAAGTCGAGCCGCCGGCGTCCCCTTAGGCGGCCACGGCGCGTGAGCCGGTCGGAGCGGTTCAGCGGCCTCTTTCCATGTTCGCCAACGGGCGCGCGTCGCGCGCGTAAACTGATCACGCTGTTCGCTGCGGATCGCTTGAGCGGCGAGGATCTGATGCATTTTGAGATGGCCTGCGGCGAAGCGCTCGCAAACTGCGTCGAACATGCCGATAGCCCGATGATGTCGGTCGAATGCTGGTCCGAGGGAGAACGCTTGATGACGGAGATTCGTCACGACGGTCAAGGGCTTCGAGCCGCCGGACCCCGTTGCAGCGCCGCCTCCCGGTGCGCCGCGTGGATACGGACTCTTCATCATGCATTCGGTGCTCGACGGTGTCGAGTTTCTCGACGGCGGAACGGGTATTGCGGCTCGTGAAAAGCACCCGCAGACGCGCTTAGTGCGTATGTCCCGGTTGTGCGCGGCGTACCCGCATTCGTGGCACACCTCGATCGCCTCGACGGTCTTTCTCTCCAGTTTCGATCTGCGCGCTCAACAGATCGTCACGACGCTTGGGATCGGGCCGTTCTTCAAGTGCCTTTTCCGCCAGCGCCTTGCTTTCGGCGGCCTGACGTAAATCATAAATGGCGTCTATCTTTTTACGCGACGTCGTCATCGGTTCGGCCGCATTATCTCACGGGATGGGGCGACGGACAAGCGACGGGAGAGCGGTCGCGACCCGTCAAACGCCTCGGCGTTGGAAGGAGGATTGCGGTGACAGAGGTTTTTTCGGCGAATCGCGACGGCGTCGGCGGCGCTGACGCTGGCGTTGAGCGCGACGGCGGTCAGAGCGCCGGCGGCGCTCGATATGTCGCTCGGCGATCGTAAGGTCGTCTACGGGCAGCCCATTGCGGCGTGCGACGCTGCAGCCAAAGCCGCGCTCGATCAGGTGCTCAACAACGCGATCGGAGATTGGAAGTGCGAGCGGAGAATGGGTGGGGTTTCAGCCCGCCACGGGTCCGGACGGCACCGTCGGCGACCGCAGCGATCCACTGTTTCCCGGCCGGCACCGGTTATGTTGTGACGTTCACGTGTGCGACGCAAGTACCGCCGAATCCCGATAGCGCCTGCGCGCTCTGCAGTAAACTCAGCGCAGCATTTTCGCCGGAGGCGAAATGAAGTTTTCAGGCGCGGGGCGTCCGCCTTTCGCGATCGTTGCGGTCATCGCGCTCGCACTTCCGGCGGCCATCGCTTCGGCGCGCGTCGACATTCTCAGCCGGCATTCGCTACGTGAGTCCGACCGGGACGTTGCAAGATTGCAGCGCAAAAGCCAAAGCGGCGTTGGAAGCGTACCTCCCGGGCGCCACGGAATCGTCGCCGGGCAGCGGCGAGTGGATCGCACTCGGGCAGAACATTCGCACGGGAGCGGCCTCTTCGGCGGCGGCCGTTCGCTGCTACGGCCTACCAAAAGGCTATGTCGTGACCTTTACGTGCTCGGCGCTCTTACCGGCTAATCCATTATGGCGCCGATCCGCTCTGCCTGGATATCGCGCACAAGTTTTACGGTGGCGCCTTGACGCCGCTTGCCGCGATGCCAACCGCGACGCCGGTTCCTACCGGCTGCGCCACGACCAACCTCGTCGGGACGTGGGTCTCCGACTCCGATCCGAAGCTGACGCTGAAGATGGATCTCACCGGCGGACCTTACCGATAGCGAAGGCGTTTCGGGCAACTGGAACCTCGACGGCATGACGGTAACGCTGACGTACTACGGAACGCATACGATGACGCTATCGTCCGACGGCAAGCACATTCATGGCGGAAACTACAACTTCACCCGTCGTTGCTGATCGTCGCGTCGCTTTAGCGTTTCTTTATCTATGGTAGGCAGAATGCGGCCATGACATTCCGCTTTCTGCTCCCGTGCATCTGCGCGAGCGCCCTCGCTTCGTTGGCGGCTTGCGCGGCAACCTCTCCCGATCCTCAAATGCCGCACGGTGCCGCGCCATCGCAGGCAAAGCGCGCGAGTACCGGTCTGGGTCCCGTGTTGACCGATTCGGACGCTGGAGAGATCTTTGGGTTCGACATCGATCAAAACGGTGACGACGGAGTCCTCGCGTCGTGGGCCGGCGCAGATATATCGGTGCAAGCCTTCGACACCCAAACGGCAAAGATCACAAAGACTTTCGGCGTTATCACCGGCAAGCGGGTGGAAAAAGGCGACGATTACGTCGTGGACGGCATCTTTGCCGGCGATGTGGGGCTCGTCGATTTTCAAAAGGCCGGCATTCCGGGTCAGACGGCCACGAAAGATCTCTACCACATCGTCAATCCGGTGACGCACGGGGACCTCAACGGCCGTTGGAAGCCGCCGCTCAAACTCTTCGACGTCACGCAGTGGGCGGAGAATCAGAGCACCATGACGAGCGTCGTCTACGGGTACCAGCGGGAAGGGTCCGACGATCCATCCTTGCTCGTTTCCGATGTCGCCAAGGGTTCTTTTAGTAAAGTTACCCGCTCAGCCCGGCCGATTTCTCGTTGGGTACCCTTCCACAGCTGGCAGAAGATACGGTCAAGAATCGGGCGATCATGGCGAGCTCGCCGACTGGCGGCGCGGCTGGCGGTCCACCGCCGGATATTTGGACGATCGATCTGTCGACGGCAAAGATTTCCCATTTTGCCGGCGTGGCGTGCCCCGGATTAGCCGGTTGCGGCGATGCCAACGGCATCGCGTATGATTCGAAAACCGGCATCGCATGCACGACGACGGAGATCGACGGCGGCGTGGAGTTCTATGACATCGCAAAGAAGAGCGGCGTGAACGAGACGCTTCCCAACGGCGGCGAGTACTATGCCGGCTCGTTCGTCGCAAACGACGCGACGCACCATCTGTTCCTGATCGAACAGCCGCATTCCAGCACCGGACCAGGCAGTAGCGTACAAGTGTACGATGAAAGCGGAACGTTCGTCGAATCCATCAACGGATTCAGCTTTGGGGGCAGTTCGGTCCTCCAGCAACGGATCGCGATCGATCCGTCGCCACGCACCGGTTGGGTGAATGGCCCTAACGCCGATCAGCTTCAGGAGTTTTCCTACTGAGGTAACGTCAGGGGAACCGTTTTGAGCGATCCCCCTAGCAGTTACTAATGCGGAATCGTTGCGACGAAACCGTTGTTGTTGCCGTTGGCGTCGACGTACCAGCCGGAGATCGCGTGATGATTGTTGATGCTCGTGACCACTGTGGTTGCAGCGGCATCGGGCTCGTCAATCGTTTGCCAGTTCGCCTGACTGGGGTTTCCGGGGGCCGTGGCGACGAAGCCGTGGGTTCCGTAGGCGTCCACGTACGATCCCACGACTTGATCTTGGAGATTGGCGCCCGTGGGTTCCGTATCCGTCGAGTTGGGATACTGTATCTGCTTATAGGCGCCGCTTCTGTAGATCCAACCGACGGTGTTGCCGTTCGAAAGCAGTTCGGTGCCGACGATATCACCCCGAAGGTTGATACCGGTGGCTTGAGCGCTGATGGCGTTCGGCGGCTTTAATCCGGCGTAGTGGCGATTGGAGTATTCAAACGGCTGATCGTGCCCGTTGGAGTCAACATAAAATCCGACTGCGATGTCGTTGTCGTTGATCCCGAGTATTTGGTTGACCGTATTCGGGCCCTTCGGGGTGTGGCTGTCCTGATACATTCCCCAAATGCCTTTGTAACGGATGAAGCCCCACGTATGGCCGCCTCTACCCGTATCGTGGAAGTAGCCCGCGAAATACAGGTTATTGCTCATCGAGGTAGCGACCGTGCTTTGTGAGTTCGGATAATCGATGACGCGGAATTTCGTGTAGGGAGGAAAACTGTTAAAACCTTTGGTGATGCTGCCGCTGGAGAAGTAACCAACTACTGCTCCGAGATCGTCCATTCCTAAGATTCTATTGAAGGTCTGGCTACCGCCCTCGTCGTCAACCTTAAGGTAGCTATAGTCGTATGGCGTCGCCGTTGGTTCTGTTGAAAATTGCACTGCCCTCAAGGGCACTATGTTGCCGCCTGGTGTCGTACCGTTCGTGGAACTACAAGCGGCGACAACGAATGAAGTGAGACCAATTGCGATTGAGGCTAGCGTCTTAAACCGCAGCCTGTGTGCTGAAGATTTAGTCACCTTTCAAAGTTCCTTTAAGTTGTCGTATCTCGTCCCGCGCAGGTGCTTCTTTCAAAGCGGGCATGCAACCCTCTTAAAAATTTCCGAGGGCAAATGTTAATTTTCGTTGATGTGTTAACGCGGTGAGAGCGGCCGGTGAAGAACACGCACGGCTCGCCAACTCGACGTACATACTATTCGCACCTCACGTTCGCAGCTACTGCTACTGCGTTAAAATCACCGGCCATTGAGTTCGATATAACGAGCCTTGCCGGAAGATGCATCGTTCTCGCCAAATGTGAGGCACGAGCGCGTTGAACGAGAGGAGGCTTCAATGAGAGAGTCGAGGTTCTTGAGCATTAGCCTAGCCGCTGCAGTGTTGGTTGGGTGCAGTTCAGCGCAGCCGCCGGCGACAGGCGGCAACGCGGCGCTCCCAAACCGTGCATTGCAAGGGCGCAATCTGCTCTACGCCTCCACCGAAGGCGACCAGCCACTCTCCGTTTACGCATACCCCGGTGGAAAGATGGTGGGGAGCCTCAGCGGACCCATTGGGCCACGCGGACTTTGCGCTGACAAACGGGGCGACGTCTTCGTACCGTTCGTGTATATCCCGGGTGGGGTCGATGAATTTGCACACGACGGCGGCGCGCCGATCGCATACCTCGGTTTTCCCTACGACTGGGAGAACGGCTGTTCCGTCAGTCCGGCGACCGGCGCTTTGGCCGTTGTTACGGGTCCAGGTGCTTTGCAAGCCGCAGCCGTCGTCTACCGTTACCGGCACCCGCGCGGGTGGGGACTCGAGCGTATCTATGGTATTTCGTCGATGAAAACTGCCGCGTATTGTGGGTTCGACAGCGACGGCAATCTTTTCGTCGACGGCATGTCTTCCAGCGGCTCCTTCGTCCTGGCAGAACTTCCTAAGGGTACACGAGCGTTCGTCACGTTATCCGTCTCACAACGAGTCAGCGGAGCGGGGCAGGTGCAGTGGGACGGAAAGCACCTCGCGATTGGTGATACTGGAGTATCACCCTCGGTTGTCTATCAGTTCGTCGTTAGTGGAAGCACCGCGACAGAGACCGGGTCGACAAAGCTCGACGGCTCGACACAGGTCGAGCAGTTTTGGATCCGCGATGCTACGCTCGTCGCGCCCGATCCTTCGCGATCGTGTGGTACCGGCGAGAAGGGATGTATCGCGCTCTACCACTATCCCGCCGGTGGCGCCGCGTTCAAAACGATTGCGCTTAGTGGAGCGCTCGGCGCGACCGTGAGTATCGCGCAGTAGCTACGTTGTGACGTGGGATCCGTCCGACCATGAGCCGACGGGGATGAAGAAGAGCGACCATGGCTCGGGGATCACGTGATCTGACGTGTCCATGACGACGGGAGAGCCGTTCCGGTTGGCGCCCCAGCTCTCGCCGCCACGAACGCCGTCGGCTGCCGGCGCATAGACCATGACGTGGGGATACCACGACACGGCTCCGTCGTTGAGATACTGCTGCTTCGACATCATGTATGCCATCGAGCCCGGCTCGAGCGTGGGCAACCGCTTGTTTTCGATAGCCGCTCTAAGGCGCTCGAGCAGCGCACTCTTACCGATCTTCGAGAGTATCATCTTGGTGCGAAAGATCGTGTACGGCAGCACCGAACGCGACGCCGGCGCGTTGTAACAAACGGGAGCGCGCATCTTCGCGTTCCAAAACTCGGCGTTGTCGAATGCGTTTTCCCACGATCGTTCAACCAGACACGTGAAACCGTTGCTGCCGGGTTCGGCGGTCTCATAACCGTGCGACGTCAGCACGAGAACGGTCGCGGTGCGCGAGATCGAAGGCGGCGCAGCGCTGCGCGCGAGTTCGATCTCCGTTTGCCGGTCGGCGATCAGGTAATCGGAGATTGGCGCCATTTGCGGATAGTTCGGGGCCGCCGCCGCGCGGGTAGCCGGCGCAGCAACGAAAATACTGAATACCATTGCAAAAATCGTGGCAGTTTGCATAGAGCTCATAAGCCGAAACCTCCCTGGCTTTGGCGATGCCGTTATTCTTAACGCTTGACCGTTCGGACTGTGACTGTTCGGGAGAAGGTGCAACGGGAAGCCCAGCCGGAAACCATCGGCATGAGGTTTACTGCTAACTGCTCCCACACCGCCGCCATCATCGCAGTTGTCGGCGTGCTCGCCGGTTGTTCGGTTGCCGAAACGTCGCAGAACGCTGCGCCGGAAGCCGCTTTGTCCCACGCTCGTTCGGCCGCTAACGGGCTGGCCGTTCGTCAATCGCGGCCGTCGCGCGTTGGGTCATGGCTCTCGCCGTCCGCGAAGAGCGGCAAAGGGCTGTTCTATTGGGGCAGCTACGATGCCAATGCGATCGACATCCTTTCTGCAAAGGGCAAAGTGCTGGGAGAGATTACGAATGGTCTTTCGTCTCCCGAGCGGCTCTTTGTCGATAAGCAATTACATCTCTATGCAAGCAATGGCGGCAATAGCACGATCACGGAATACGCCAAGGGAAGTTCGACGCCGAGCTTGACCATTAGTGATGGCGTCAACACGCCCACCGGGCTCGTCGTCGGCGGCGACGGCACGGTCTACGTTGCCAATGTCGGCGCAGAAACCGTTACGGAGTACCCAGCGGGTTCCGGCACGCCCTCCTTGACGATTGCGCTTTCCGTTTCGCCTGAAAATCTGGCAGTAGATATGAAGAACAATCTGTACATTCAGTACTTGGGCGGATCCAGGGAAAGCGGTGTCATCAAGGTTCCTCCCGGCAAGACGAGCGGCACGGATCTCGGCTTGAGCATTGAAAGTGCCGGCGCACTTGAAGTCGACAAGAAAGGTAACCTTCTCATCCTGGATACCGGCATTCCGGCGCTGGATATCTTCCCGCCGAAGGCAACTTCACCGTCGAAGCAGATTGCTATCACGAGTGGAGATCCGTTCGAACTTTCGCTGAATAAAAAAGAAAGCGAACTCTACGTCAGCGTCGATTCCGGTACATCGTTCCTTATCCAGACGCTGAACTACCCGAACGGCAAGGCGTTCTCGAGCAAGTTCACCAGCAACAATGGCGATTGGCCGATCGCGGTGAGTCCGGATAACGCGCTGTAGCCACTCGCTTCCGACCTTAACGCCAGTCTTGCCGATTTTCGAGGGAGCCAGTGCGTCGCGACGAATGGCCCGGCCAATAAGGAGCTTCGCATGATTTTGAGTTCGCATCGCCGCTCGATGGGCGTCGGTATAATCCTAGTATTGCTCGCAGCCTGCAACGCATCGCAAACACGCAGCACGACGATGCTGCCGAATACGGAAGATTCGACGACACGCTCGTCATCGGTCCGAGCCGGCGCAGGTTCGCCGGACCTGCTCTATGTAGGCAACCGCAAAGACGGAAGCGTCGATCTGTTCGCGCTTTCAACCGGAAGGCTATATGGCCGGCTTCCGAATGTTCGCGCCTCCGGCATCTGCGCGAACGAGAACGGAACCGTTTTCATTACGAGCGGACGCCAGGTGCTGGACTACCCCCATGGCGCAAAGCGAGCGTCTTCGTTGTTGCATGCGGCGCTCGGCGCTCCGCTCCAATCCTGTGCGTCAGATTCCACGAGCGGTGACCTTGCCGTTATCGACAGCGCCGGTCGCGTCGCCATCTTTGCGGGCGCGAAGGGCACCGGACGGCCGCTCGCGGGTGTCCGGCGAATCGCAAGCGTTGCCTACGATGACGCGGGCGATCTCCTTGTTGCGACCGCTCATACGATTCGCGAATTGACCAGAGGCGAAACGCAATTGCGCGACGTCGTCTGGAGTGGACAGCGGCCCGCTCGGATCGGTGCGATGCAGTGGGATGGCCGCAATCTCGCGATCGAGAGTGAACCGGCAACATCGACCGTGGCTCCGACGGTTTCCCGCTATAACGTCAGCGGCGCTCGCCTTACGTTTGTGGACTCCAGCTCGCTGCAAGGCGCCGTCGTTCCGCTGCAATTTGCGGTATACGGCGGAAAGCTCTTCGCGCCGGCGACGAACGGCGTTGCGCTGTACGGATATCCGCAGGGCGGCCGTTCGGTGAGTCGATTCGACGACTCGCTGGAACCGCAGTTGGTCTCGGTCAGTCGCGCTCCCGCTCCGAAATTTGCGGTCGTTACGTATCATGACGACAACTATCGAACCGGATGGGACGACGAGGAAAACGTCCTGACCCCCAAAACGGTCAAAACTTCCTCGTTCGGACTCCTCTCCAGCGTTTCGCTCGACGATCAGGTCGACGCTCAGCCGCTGGTGGTGCCCGACGTGACCACGACGCGCGGTGCGTCCCCCGGCCAGCACGACGTCGTATACGTTGTAACGGAAAACGATTCGGTCTATGCGATCGACGCTTCCAACGGAGAGGTTCTCATCCAGCAAAGTTTAGGCACGCCCGTAAAGACCCCGTTGGGATGCACCAACAATGGACCGAATGTCGGCATTACGGGAACGCCCGTGATCGATCTTGCGAACAACGTTATGTACGTCGTGGCATATACGTCGGAAAGCGGCGTTCCGACGTACCGAATACACGAGCTCAGCCTTTCCGATCTTGCCGACGTCGTTCCATCGGTGATCGTCTCGGCATCGCACGAACTGACCAACGACCAAGCGTTTACGTTCAACGCAAGATATCAACGCCAGCGTCCTGCATTGCTCGAAAGCAACGGCACCATCTACGCAGGCTTCGGCAGCTTCTGCGATTACAAGGGCGCTTACTCACGTGGTTGGCTTTTGGGTTGGCAGACCGGAACCCTGACGCCGATTGCGGCGAACCGCTTGACGGACAGTCTCGCCACATCGCCGGATGACTTCTTTTTATCGTCAATCTGGATGTCGGGCTACGGCCCCGCGACCGATGCTTCCGGAAACGTCTATTTCGTTACCGGCAACTCAGACTATTCCGGAAACACCTACAACGGCGTTACGAATGTCAACGAGAGTGTGGTCAAAGTGACGCCCGACCTGTCGACCATGCTCAGTATCTTTACGCCGTCGGACGTCGGGTATCTCGACGAAGTCGATGAAGATTTCGGATCGGGCGGCGTGCTGTTGCTCCCGTCACTTTCATCGTCTTCAACGCCGTTGGCAACGGCCGCCGGTAAAGATGGCAACATGTATCTCATGGATCAGAACAGCCTCGGCGGATTTAGCACCACCACCAATCACGTTCTCGACGAGCAGAACATCGGCGGCTGCTGGTGCGGGCAATCCTATTATGCGCATAACGGCCATCAACGGATTGTCGCCAGCGGCGGAAACAACGTGACGGTATGGGATGTGGGCGGCGCGCAGAATACGAAGCTTTCATTGGGCGGTACGTCCCAGGGCTTGCCGGGAGGCCAAGATGGCGGTTTCTTTACCAGCGTATCGTCCAATCATAAGGGCAAGCATGCCATCATTTGGGCGCTCGCGCGGCCGCAGTCCGTTCCGGGTTCGATGGCACTCTTCGCTCTAGATGCAAAAGATTCACATCGTTCGCAACTGAAGACGCTCTACGAAAACACCTCGGCGGGCTACTGGGCCGCGTCGAACGCCAACGCCAATCTCGTTCCGGTGGTCGCAAACGGTAAGGTCTACGTTGCGAGTTATGAGAAGCTCACTATCTTCGGTCTCGGCGGTTCGAAGCGGGTGATTGCGCTAGCGCACGGCGCGCGCGCTGCATATCGCACGAGCGGTCGCGATTGGGCCATCGGTACCCTGGTGAATATTCGAGGATCCCTGCTGACGTTGAAATCGCCGACCGGCACGATCGTGCTTGTCGATGACACCTCGGCAGTCAAAGATCAGCGCACGGGCGACCTCGTTCGCGGCGAACTGTTTATCGTACGGGGCCGTTACGATGCGCGACGCGTGTTGCACGCTGCAACGATCATTCGCGCCAAGCCGTCGGAGGCGCTCAACCCGGCACAGTAGTTGCAAGCGGGTTGCCGGCTACTCCCCGGTTCGGCAGTTGCGTAACCGTGCTTAGTAACGATTGTGCACTGCACGGCACATCGTAACGCCCTTGTTTTATCGCGTAGAGCGAGGGGTAGAATGCGCCGGAAAGCGAGGATCTATGTACGATAAAGACGATGGCTTCGAATCGGAAATGTATTACGAGCGCGAAGGGGCCGCTGGGGCGGTTGACCGCTTGCATGGACTCGGCTACGGCCGTGACGACATCAGCGTGATGATGGACGACAAGGCGCGCGAAAAGGCGTTCTCCGCCGTTGTGAATGCCAAAGGCAGCGAAGGCGTTGCTGCCGGCGCTACCGTTGGTGGCGTCCTCGGCGCGATTGTTGCTGGGCTAACCGCTACGGGCAGCGTCGCCGCGATTGCGGGCACTGGAGGACTCGCCGCGCCATTGGTTGTCGGTCCCTTAGCGGCTGCACTCGCCGGACTGGGAGCCGGAGCCGCAGGCGGCGGTATCGTCGGTGGCCTGATCGGCGTCGGGATTGGAGAAAAACGCGCCAAAGACTACGAGAAAGGGTTGCGCGAAGGCGGCATTCTCGTCGCGGTCCGACCCAAAACGAAAGAACATCGGGAGGACGTACGCAAAGCACTCGACTCAGGTCGTTCCAGCAGCTACGGCGAGGTCGACCGCGACGTTGACTATGCCGGTGAAGTGAAGCGCTAAACGCGTCCTTGAAGTTCCTCAGGCAAAGGGATCGGGTTGGCCGATCCCTTTTGCTACGCAACGGCCTGCGACTGGCGTGCGCTTCACCGCGTAGTCTCTGATAGTCGCTGTTACTGCGAGCAGCCGCAAGCGTTACGGATCACCGCCCATCCATGCAGTTTACCTGCCGGCGACCTGCGCGCAAGTGGTCCTTGACCCACTCGATATGGCCATCAATCAACGGAAGCCCAACGCGGTGATCCATCATTCAGACCACGGCTCGCAATACACACCATCGTTTCGGCTAATCGGTGAGCAAACCGTGAACAAAAGGCCGTTTTAGGGCTGAAGTAAAACGCGAAAACCTTGTAAGATAAGGCTTGGAGAGGTGGCAGAGCGGTTGAATGCGGCGGTCTTGAAAATCACCAATGCCACGTTTCTAAGTCTCCGCTGATGCGATTTGAGCACGACAGTTAGAGCAATCGGGACCTATCAGGACCTATCGGGACGTAATCCGTGACCAAATCGTGACCAAATCCGGCATTTGGTCACAAAGGTTCTGTCCTAGCCGCGGGACGGTCAACGCCAGGCGCGGAACGGCCCCGAATGGATAAAGCCACGATTGCCGCCGACGCCACCGCTGTCGCCGTCGCAGCCTTCGTTGCTGTCATGGTCATCAGTGTAAGTGGCCTGATAGTTACCCGATTCATCAAGCCGAACGGCGGCAAGCCAAGGGGCGTCGGCGTTCGCTTCATCCAGGCACTTGCCGTCGCTATCCTCGTACCCGGCGTGTTCTTGCTCGCGCTATTGAAGGCGATTGATATTCAGGCCATGCAGGTACTGCTCGGTGCCACTGCGGGCTATCTGCTTTCCGGCCTGAGCGAGTGGCAAGGCGCTAGTAACAAGGACGAGCCCAGGCCTGATGACCGCGACAGCTAACAACAACTCTGCATACCGTTAGCAACCACGTTAGTCTAGCGCCTGACCGACCGTTTCTAACCGCTCCGTTAGAAAATGTTAGAACAGGGGCAGGGTGGTGCTATATGCCAGGCAGGCACAGAACCACTGGTATAGTGGTGGGATGAGTAGCTCTAAGAAGCATTGCGGCTGCGGTAGGACGCTGGCCCCGAACAATACCTCGGGAAAGTGTAGAAGCTGCGCTCAGCCGCCTCGGAAGCGCGGTCACCGGAGGCGTCGTTGAAATGACATACCGTCAACTTATTGCCGCGCTACAGTCGCTGCCTGAAGAAGCTCTGAGATCGTCCTGCCACAGCGCACTTCCATGCGCCAAACCGCGAGGGGCCTTTGATTTTCCCTGTGCGGCGTGTAGCCGTAGCGGGAGAGATATTGGCAGGTCATTCCACGCTGCAAATGTACGGTGAAGAGCTCCCGATGCTTACCGGCAATCGCAAAGCGTGAACGGCGAATCCGAACCCGATCATTCACTCGACGACTACGAGGCCGAGCTGATCGAGGACCTTGAGGACGCAACCGGGCGTGACGAGGGCAACTGGTACAGTATCTTCGATAAAGGCTGGGACCGTCTCGGGAAGCTCGATCTACTAGCCAATACTTTCGCCGAGACAGGTCACTGGCGGCGGGATTTTACGGTCGCTGTCATGGCGGCTGCCTACTGCGAGTATTACCTGCGTAAGCTAATCGAGCTCCGGGCAGATATGACAGCGTTGGAGCCGAGTGAAGCTGAGTCTATTCCGTTCGTAATGCTCGTTCGACTCGCTCGATCGCTGGACGTATTACCGGAAGAGATGCAAAAGTCGCTGAAGGCTTTCGCAAGGCTTCGTAATCGCTTTGCCCATAATATCGAGTACAGATTTTCCGAGGCCGACAAAGAGGCTTTGAATAAGACTTTGGACTCTCGAATGCGGGATGAGATTGAGACGTACTTAGTGCAGGCGGTCGCCAACAAGAAGCAGACAACTCCGCTTGAATCCTACCTTCGGATGTTCGCCTCAGCCCTAGTAGACGATCTGGAAAAGACCCTTCGAACTCACGAAACCGTAGAGGACTCGTTCAGGTAGAGAGGGCGCCCGCGTGTGACAGGCGCCCGTTTCGCTAATGCGGGATGTGTCCCCAAGTTGCGAGGGCGACTAGGGCCGACGGTCCGAGGATTTTCAAGACCGTTTCTGGGCGGAAGAAACCCGAGCGTCAATGAGGAGTCCCTCGCGGCGCTCTTGGTGCTGATTGATCTGAACCATTTGAGGTTCCCATCTTTTGGGAATCGTAGGCTCGGCACGCGAGCCTACTCTAAAAATAACGGTAGGAGTAGATATAAGCTGTCGTAGTACAGCGCACCCATTTTACAGCACACGGAACGCTGTGGCAAGCACAACCCCTGCACCGGGTCGCTTAGGTTTACGGATAGACACCCTAAACTGCAATCGCGCGGCCCGCTTCATGATGATTATCGGCTGCTCGTAATGCCCTGCTTCGTCGTACCTTCACTAGCTGTCGTCTTGTGGCGGGATGAACGCCGATAAGGGCAGCGTCTCGACAGGGCTTGGAACTCTCCGTGCCTTCTTGAAGGTGAGGTCTACCCGCTGCGATCGCGCTGGGTAGTCTATACCATTGCCTGCCAACAGTTGTTCAATCGTGAGGATCTGAATCTTAGCATGTCGGCCGCCCATTGGTGACACGTAGAAGCCTGCGTCTGCAGCCTCGGTCTCCATCGGCTTTGTTGACTTCGTAAAGGTCAACAGTACACCAAGGTCGGCGTTCTCCCGAGTCACGGTTCCCACGAGATCGCGAACCATTGCCACGCTCACGTTTGCTCCAGCTTTGACTGATAGAATGATTCGCTTTGCCTTGCCTTTCGGATCATCATGAAAGTAGATCACGCCGTCGATTCCTCGGTCCGCACCCCTCGCAACTTCCTTACGGGCGCCGACGAGGCCAAGTGCCCAGGCTTGAAACTGGAACGGATCGTCACGCGCGAGACGTGCCGCGTCCGGCAAAGAAACTGGTTCACCAACGACGCGGTAAGTTTGAGTGATTGTCGGCCCAAACTGCTCCTGCAGGCGGTGCTTTATCAGGCCAATAGCTAAGTGAGTTATATCTATGCCGATCCATCTTCTACCGAGCCGCTGTGCCGCCGCTACAGTCGTGCCGCAGCCGCAGAAAGGATCGAGCACAAGATCGCCGGGCTCGCTACTCGCCGCGATTATTCGATCAAGCAGTGCTTCCGGCTTCTGTGTCGGATATCCAAGGCGCTCTTGTGCGTGCGCTCCAATGGGACCGATATCCGTCCAAAGGTTTTGTACCGGCATACCCTTGAGTTCATCGGCGTAGCTCTTTCGGCGTAGTCTGCCGTCTTTAGACTTCGGGAAGTATATGCGGCCTTCGCTATCCCACTGCTCCATTTTCTCGCGCGTTATCATCCACCCGTTGTCAGGTGGCTGATAGCCCTTATATTGGTACTTCAGATTAGGGCGATAAGCCGGGTTCGTCAAACTCGTGGCCTGATAGCGCCTTCCGTCGGGATCGACGTGTGTGAAGAACTCCTCGATATATTTCTGGTATTCGGGCGAATCGCGATTGTACTGCGGATGAAACGCCGTTGCATCGGAGCGGGCATAAAAGAAAAGCGTATCGGTAATGACCCCGAACCGAACGGATTCATGAACGGCGCTACTCATGCCGGGCCGGCGCTTCCACGTTATTTCGTTGCGGTAGTTCTTTGCTCCGAATACCGCATCCAACAGAATCTTGAGGTAATGGCTGGCCGTAGGATCGCAGTGAAGGTAGAGACTACCCGTCGGTTTCAGCACTCGATGAAGCTCGATGAGTCGTGGTGCCATCATGGAGAGATAGGCGAGCATATCAGAACCGCCCATCATTTGTCGAAAAGCCTGCATTGTTTCGGATAGAGGGCCGCCGTTCTCGACTACTTCCTCGTACGCGCGGGCCGAGCCAGCGTCCCAAGTCCATGTATCCTCAAACGCTTTAATCTGCGCCGCCGCCCGATCGCCGGAATGCTCAGCGAACAAAACATTGTAGTCTGCGTTTGAGTTAAAAGGCGGGTCAAGGTAAACAAGGTCAATGGATTCGTCGGCTAAGTAGCGGCGCATCACGTCAAGGTTGTCGCCGTAATATAAGGTGTTCAACGCCTGCGTTTGCGCTCCGCCATGCTTAATCGCTCCTCCTCGGTGGCTACTTCGATCCTACTGGAAAACGAACCCCTACCATTTCCGTTAGTTCACTTAGAAAGAGGTGCGACCCCTTCGCTTTTCTAAGCCACACACCGCACCTAGAACGCTTCCGGCGCACTGGCCTAACGGTCCACTCGGCTCACTGTAGCCCACCGCGCATCGCAATGATGCGACAAGTTCAGAGACTGCCCCGCGTGGCGGTCCGCCTCCCACCTTCCCCGAGGAATCAGTATGTCAGGGCTACAGGTAAAGATCTGCCCCGTTTGCGGTGAGTCATTTACTCCCGATCGACCGTGGCAGAAGTACAACAAGGACGAATGCAAACGTAAGGCCGCGTATCAGCGCGGGCCAGGGTCTAACACTGTCACCGCCCGTGCGATCGCGCATAAAGGCAGCATGTGTACGGGATGCAAGGCTACTAAAGGCAAGCGCACCGCGGTATGGTGGGACGACGAAGATCGCGAGGCGGAGAACATGGAAGCCGTTATGATTCTCTGCTCGCGTTGCGCTGAGAAAATAAACCGAATCAAAAAAGGCGAGAACAGCCTGTTTGAAGGCTGGGATCGCAAGGCGGAGCACGCGGTTGTCGAAGCCTCTGACGCGTTTCAACAAGATTTCGGTTCGGCCGGTCAGTTTTCCGGATTAGGCGTTGACGATATAGGCCGTATAACTGGAGTTACTAATACCGAGGTTGCAAAGGCATACGAGGAAGACTGCAAACGAGCAAACCGATTGCCCCGGTTTGACTTTAAGCTGGGCGTTCGTAGAGGCCGGTCGTATCCTACGACTGGCGAAGAACTCGCGCAGCGGTGCGAAGCTCGGCCGAAACTTCGTGGCTACATTTGGTGCCCTCGGTGTCAAAGGTACATTTGCGAGATTACTGGGGACGGAGGGCTCACCTTTGCTAACGGAGAGCGGCTTACGTTAGAGGAGGGCGTGGATTGCGATGCTGTTGGCTGCCCGCGCTGCTCAAAGAAAACTCGAACGTATTGGGTAGCCCTCGAAAGCTCACAGATCTTCGGAGAGCGCGTCTTGACGATGACCGATGAGCGCCGGCAATACCTCTGGAAACGATGGGAGGAGGCCCAGATGCCCCACTCTTCGCCTAAAATGCGTACTGATTCTACTGGGTAATAGGGGAGGGTTCTTCTCGGGGGCCCTTCTCGTTATTCCGCCGCTGGCATGTCGCCAGCGGTTCTTTTTTCAGACCTAGCGAGCGAAGAAAGTTCTCCGCTCGTTTTCATTTTTGGAGTTCTCCGCGTGACTACGATCCGTGCTTTGCGTCTTATTTCAAACAGCAGCCTCGATGAACTGTGCGACCAGATTGGCGTCGCGCGTTCTCATCTGTCCGTTCTGGAGCGGTTCGGCAATCGTCGCAATGTCGGGCGCGGGCTGAAGGGGCGCATTGAGCGACACTTCGGCCTCCCGTTCGATACCCTCACTGCTCCCGTAGACACCGACGCGGTCTCGGCCTTTCTTCGCGAGTTAGTCACGCCAAAGGTGGCGGCATAATGGCCGCTTCTAGCGATGCGTCTTGGCTTTATACCGTAGGCGTCGATCTCACCAAAGCGACCGCTGACCTTCAAGAATGGTCTTCTAGGACTGCACCTGCGCTGCTCAACACAAAGCCGATCGCGCTCAAGATTGACACGGCCGCAGCGACCGCCAGTATCCGTCAGTTCGCAGCGACGGCTCAACAGGCACTCCAGCGCATCCCGCCGATCAATCTCAAGATCAACGCGAGCGAGTTGTCTCGCGGTGCCGCGGCGATCAAAGAGTTCGAGTCCTCGATTGCAAGTCTGAATCGTACGAGTGCTTCGCTCGGCGGTAGCTTCACCAACTTCTCGCGCGGCACAGGTGAACTCCGGGAGAATCTGCGGAGTGCCGGGGTCCAAGCCGCGCTTATGTCAGGTGAAACTGATCGCGTTGCAGCGTCTGCTGAACGTAGCTCGGTCGCGATGGACTACCTCGGCAAGATTGCCCTGGCCGACACTGCCAAAATCCTAGCCTTCGGTGCCGCGTTCAGCTTAGTAGATGGTGCAATCCACGGCTTTGCCGACGCGCTTAACCAAGCCGGCGAAGTGCAGATGGAGCAGACGCTTCAAAAGCTCTATAACGGCACGATCGACGTTAATCAAGCCTTTCAAGACGCTATTGTCATCGCGAAAACGTGGGGCGGCAATATCGTTGACGTTCAACAGGCTATCGGCCTCTGGACGAAACAGACGAACGATCTCGCCCTCGCGACGATGCTCGCGGCCAAAGGTGAAGAGCTAGCTCGCGCATCCGGCATGCAGACCGCCGAAGTCTACCGCGACTCGCTCGCCATTGGCGAACAAATGGGTCTCACGTACGGTCAGCTTCCCGCAGTGTACGATCGGGTTTCACGGGCCTCATTGCGCCTAGGCGAAGTGCTGCGTGGAGTAAACGAACGCAGCAGCAACGGCAACGAAGCGATGAAAGACCTCTTTCATGGCTTGGCTGAAGCGTCGGCAACGCTCGCAGCTAACGGGTTCTCGAACCTCAACGATAAGCTCCGCGGTACTGCCTCGATTATCGCGATCATCGCGGCGCAGATTCAAGCAACTGGTGAAACCGGCGAGCAGGCAGCAGAAAAACTCTCCACGCTCTTCGGTGCTCTTGATCAGGGTGGGCCGAAACGCGGGACGTGGGAACAGATCCTCGGGGTCAATGCGTTCAAGGACGCGGATCACCTGCTGTCTGCAATCGGCGACAAGCTCAAGGGCATCGAACAAGCGAACGCTGACGGGAAGCTCGGAGTACGTCCGCAGAGCGTCGAGACGCTAGCAACGTTCGAAAAGAATCTTAAGGCGATAGACGAGCTTTACCAGGATATCGCCAAGAACTCCAAAGGCTCGCTCGACATTGTAGCGCTTGCCGAAATGGCAACGTATCAGGCTCAGGTCGATCGTCTCAAGACCTCGATCCAAGCCTTAGAGATTACGTTCGGAAACCAACTGCTGCCTACCCTGCAAGGTACGGTGCAGTGGCTAGCGGACCAAGGAATCCCGTCGTTCGAGCATCTCGTGCCTACGTTGGAAGGCGTTTCAAAACAGGCGGCCCTTCTCGGCACGGCGTGGCTTGCGTTACAGGCGGGTTTCAAGCTCGACTCGGGCTGGAACAGCGTACAGGGTCAGATCAACCGCACTAACGCGTCAATCAAAGCCAACGTCGAAGCGGAAGCTCTCGCACAACGCGCCGGATTCCAAACAGCGTCCGCAATGGGCGAACTGCAAGCGAAGCTCGCTGCCCTTCAAGCAGCACAAGCCGAAGCTACAGCGTCAACGAAACTGCTCGCATCCGCCTACGCACAGTTCGGTTCTGAAGCCGGACTAACTGCAGAACAACTCGCTCGACTGAACCCCGAACAGATAGCAGCCGGTGAGGCTGCAGATCGGACGCGAGCGCAGATCTTAGAAGAGGCCGCCGCATATAAGAACCTCCAGACGGAGCTTTTTGCTGCTGGCGAACAGATGGCGCTCTTTACCGACGCCGAGATGAAGGCAATCGGTGAGACTGACCTTCTTACTGCGTCCACGACGAGGCTTGCCGATAGCGGCGCCCTTGTCGAAGGCGGTATGGGACGTGCGGTTACCGGCCTTTCAATGCTCGCCGCGGGTGCCGGCAGAGCGTTAGGACCCCTTGCGGCGATATACGGCGTCATGCAGGCGATCTCGATGTTCTCGGAAGCGCAGAACAAAGACAATGATCTTGCGGCCGGCATTCAAGCTCGCGCTTCGAACGCACAAGCACAGCGCGGGATTATCTCGTCGGGGTTCGGTCAGAACGTGCAGGACATGCACAACGATATTCTCGGCATGTTCGCGTACTTGAGCGGTAAAGGCTCTTCCTTCGGCGGTCTGTCTAGTGGAACGAACTGGATCGTACCGCAACAGCTCGACCAAAACATATCGCGCAGTCCGATGTTCGGTCAACAGTACAACAATCTCAAAGGTGCGTACTTCCAAGAGTGGGCTCGTGGCGATAGTACGACGGATACGACCAACGCCGTCGCCGATCTAGTTCGCCGATATAAAGCGAACGGAGAAGCAGTTGACGCGACGACGACGAGCTTTGACAAACTGCAGAAGTTCTTGCAACAGCAAGAGCAGCAGTCTGCGCACTACGCCCAAGATGCGTCAAGGGCAATGGGTTCAGCGGATGGATCGCGTCCTTTCTACTCCGGTAAAGGTACCAAGGCGGCCGGCGGCAACCCCTCGCTCTCGCAGGTCAATCAAACCGCTGCCGCTTTCGACGCACTCGCGAAGAAAGAGAACGAAGTCGCTGCTGCTGCAGACGCAGATATCAAAGCGACTGAGATGCAGCTCAAGCAGACCCCGACCTCGATCTCACTGCAGAACCAACTCGCAGCAGCATTCCAACGCAAAGAGCAAGCCTACAATGCGCTCTCTGCCGCAGCGAATGCCTACGTCGGTAAACTGACGTCTGAAATCAAAACAGATGAGACGGCCCTGCAAAGTGGCAAGCTCAGTGCGGCGCAGAAGAAGCAGTACAGCGAAGCTCTCGTCAAAGCCGAAAACGACCTCACCAAAGCAGAGGGCGATGCTGCCCTTGCGGCGGCTAAACACCGCGAAGCAATGGTCGAGGCCGACACGACAATGATGTCATACAAGCTCCACACGCTCGAAGCCAAGAACGGGGTTGCCGACTGGCAACAGGCGCTCAAGAATATCGAGACCGGACTGGCTTCGGCAAAGTCTAACGGCCTGGTACCGTGGCTGAGTGCGCTCGACGCTTCGTCTGGTCAACTCAACGTCCTCAAAGCTGGCTTACAAGCCACCTTGAACGTGATCGAGAAAACGGCTCCGAACGACACGAAGGATATCAAAGATCTAAAGCAGGCGCTCACCGAACTGGGTACCGCGGCGACGACTGTCAAGACCGACACAACGAAGGCGACTGACGGGATCGGCGATATCATCTCCAAGCTCCAGGAGCTCAACGATACGCTCCTTGAGGGCAACCTCAAAGACATTGCCAATATCCTCGGCTACAACAAGCAGACCGTCGAGTATCTCACGCAAACACTCGATCTGAACAAACAGATCACGCAGCAGAACCAGCAGATCGTCGGCTTCCAGAAGCAACTCGGCGACCTTCAAACCGCCGGCAACTTCCAAGGTGCCCAGCAGGTAGCGCAAGCGATCCAGCTTGCAACCGCCGACAAGCAAGAACTGCAGGTGAAGCTGCAGATCGCCCAGCTCGAACAACAGATTCTCGCGGTACGGAGCAACCCGCTCTATACCGCGTACAACTCTGAGATCGATAAGATGGGCTCGGACTTCCTGGACAAAGCCGTCCAGAAGCTCTTCGGTGGCGGCGGTGCGACCGGCGGCATGCAGGTTATCCATCAGTTCTTCTCCGGCGTTGCCGAGAATCTCGTCGGCGGCTGGTGGAAGCAGGTCTCCGAGAACATAACGACGTCGATCATGGGCGGTCAGAGTCCCGTTCAGCAGCTCCAGCAGATGGAAACGAAGCTGCAGGCAACGGTCGCTCAAGGGTTCAATCCCGCGGTCACGACGTTCGGCACGTACGTTGGATCCTTCGTCCAAGGTATCAGTAATCTCGGCGCGATTCTAACAGGTCAGTCGGGCAACGTCGGCACGGGGAATATCCCCGGAGTAAACCCCAACGGCTTCTCATGGGCCGGCGTCCCCGACTTAGGCGGCACGAGCTCGAACTACCAATCCACCGAGCAAGAGTACGGGATCACTAACCCGCTCTCCGTAGGCCAAGGTTACGAATCGATCCAAACGATCGCCGATAACACGACCGAGACCAACACGTATCTCGCCACCATGGCGGGGAACAGTACGTCCGCGGCAACGACGATCAATCAAGCCGTTGCAGCGCCGGGAAACTCCAGTATCTTCGGTAACCCCACCACGTTAGGGGGAGGAGGCTATCTCCTCGACGCCGGGTTCTCCCCAGCAGACCTCAACCTCGGTGGCCCCGGTGGGTCCGCTGGAAGCAGCGGTGGCGCGTTCGGCAGTATCCTCAACATGCTTGGTCTCGGCGGAGTCGCTGCAGGTGCGAGCGGCGGAGGTGGCGTCCTCGGCGGACTCGGCGGCTTGACCGGGGGAAGCCCCCTCGGCGCATTGATGCTCGCATTGGGCGCCGGATCGATATTCGGTTCGATCTTCGGCTCTGATGCAGGTAAAGCTGGAACTTCGCAGCGTCAAGGCTTCGGCATGCTAGGCGGCGCCCTTGGCGGCCTGGGCATGTTCGGCGGTATATGGGCCAGCCTCGGCGGCGGCCTAATGCCGCTGCTCGGAGCCCTCGGCCCGGCTGGCTGGGGCCTGATCGCCGGCAGTGCCTTGTTAGGCGCGTTCGGCGGCTCCATGTTCGGCGATCACTTTCCGATCTCCGATGAACCCGATATCGGTGAACCCGTTGTCGGTGGCGTAGACTACGGACAGTTCGTTGCGAACATGACGGGTGAAGCGGGTTCCTTTAACGGGAGCACGATCGATCCCATGTCGCAGTTCTCCGGCCCGCAAGACGCCGAGAGCTACCAGCTCGAACAGGACGTTCAGAAAGTCCTCGCTAGCCCCAGTCAGTACCCCTCGCAGCTCGTGCAGATGGCACAGCAGCTCCAGAAGTACAACCCTGGAAACGAACCGTACGGCTTCTCGATCAACGGGGAGAAGAACGACGTTTTCACGTTGCACTCTGGCGCTTCGGTCAACGTACAGACCTATCAAGGTCTCGTCCAACAGTTCATGCAGCTCTTCGGAAAGACCCCGCAGAAGCCGCTTGCTCCGATCATCTCAATCAACGGTGCGAATAGTCCGAACTGGTACAACACGCCGGGTCTGACCAACTCCGAGTTCACGCAGATGGAGCAGTCGAGCTGGGGTTCGTATCACAGCAGCACGCCGTATAACGTGCCCGGTTCCGGTTACGGTAGCGGAGGCAGCGGCAGCCCACCCCCGATCCAAGGGAACTTCGTGCGAAGCATGCCGTACGTCGGCGCAGGCTCCGGCGGAGGCACTACCGGGAACATGGTGATCCAACTGCTGGTGAACGGAAAAGTACTGGCGCAGACGGTAAACGCAATCAATGCCCAGTACCTCATAAACTCCGGTAAGAGCATCCAGCAAGTCCCAGTCATCATGTAACGTAACGAGGGCGGCATAATGTCGCCCTCTCCTGTCGGGTTACCGCTGCTCTTTTGATTCGTTTCGACGGTTAAGGTTTCGCATTATTCGTTCAGCCCTTGTCCAGGGCGGTTCGATCGGATGACGATATATTCGATTAGCGAGTTGCCGTTGAAGACGCGTTGATTCGTCAAGCAAGTTGGTAATCAGCTCGATAATCTCTTGAAGATCCGACAGTCTATACTTGTAAAACTCCGTAATGGTCGGTAGATCAGGCGGGACTACATAAGTTGACTTATTTTTCGCAAGGGCTATGTTGCACGTCATGGCAGCGTTCACGTTGCGCAGCCACTCGAAGCGCTTCTTAACAACAAACAGCGCATCCGGGTGCCCTTCTATGCTCGCCCAAAGCGCATGGACGACTTCGTTACGCCGTTCTTGCGCGGTTGCAACGCGATCCCAGTAATCCGTTATCCGGTGCATTAGCCACGGGGGTACCTTTCTGGCCTCTCCCACTGTAGAGAATATTTTTTCACGGAGTGCTCGTTTCGGGTCCTTCAAAATCTCGTAATAGAGAAAGAATGCAGCTTCGTCTTCGCCGGCTAAGAGAATCATAAAAAGACCTGACGTTGCGGCGTCGAGTACATTCCAATGAGCCGAAACTTCACCAACCTTGGAAGCCCACTCCGGCCGCCCCGCTAATACATCGCTACCCACGACTGGCAGCGGGCCTTGTTTCCAACGAAATGGTTCGCGCATTCTCAGACTGTTCGATACGATGCCGGCCGTATCTGGCTTTCGCCTTTTATCACGCTTGGAGAAGAAACAATGCTACTTCACGACGATCCTTCATACGAGAAATACTACGGCGACTCTGACAAGTCGTTCGAAACACTCAAGATGCTTGGCTTCCATCCAGCGAAGTTTGACAGCAAGACCGGAAAGCTCGCCACGAAGAAGACTCCCGCCGATCGAATCGAGGTAAAGGTTCGCGCCAACGGCTTGACTGTCGTCGGCTGTACCGACGGCTTCACGTTCGGGAAGCTCCTCAGGGTACGGGAATGGCGAGAAGCCCCGATCTTCGCAACTCCAAAATGTAACGGCGTCTTTGTATTCGCTTCGTGCGGCGACCTCAGCGTTAGCCTGGACGGATTCGAGGTAGGCTCAGCTTCAGCGCTCGTCCCTGGTGAATCTGAAAAGTTTTGCTATCTGCCGCCTGCCCAGGGTCGAGTTTGGATCAGCGCGCCTAGTGTCCCCAAAAAACAGTTACCGAAGGTTCCAAGCTCCTTGCTGGACGAGATTTACAAGGATCGAGTCTAGTTACTCAACGCAATACCGAAGGGCGTATAAAAAGGGCCTTTAAGCGTTTTTATAGGCTTGCCACCCTTCGGATACGGCCAAATAGCTACTGTCCCACAACAAACCGAAGCGATTATCTCGTTTTCTTGAATCGTGAAGTCCGTCAAATACCCGTACGACAGTAGTCTAACGGTGCCATCAAGAGTAGCGTGCGTGCCAGCGATGTGCATTCGGTATATCTCATTGCCGCGGCCTCCGTACGCATTACCGACCGCGAGGTCAGTGCCGTCCCATTTCAGCCCTGCCGGAGAAAACGTTGAGAACCTGCGATCGACCGTGACAACGACAGCTTTGCGTTGTCCAGGATTGACCTTGATCAGTTCGAAGTTGTACGCCGAATCCAAACCATCAATAAAAAGATTGCCACTACCGTCGTGAGCAACAAAGTACGGAGTATAGGAGGAAGGGATAGCGACACGTATAGGCTTTCCTCCCGTCTTTGGAAAGATTAACACGCTACCGCCGCCATTGTTAAAGTTGTTAGACAGCGCAACGTCGCCGGTTTTCGAATCGACTGAACAAGCGAAAGGCCAGAACAAAGTATCCTTCAGTTTTCGCTCCGGTTTTGTACCACCATGGCGAAACTCCAAGAGGTCATCACTCGCCGTATTTACGACCCATACGGCCCCTGCATTACTGGCGCAAAGCCCTTGCGGGGAAACGCAGCAAGCTATTTTATCTACTCGTACGCCCTGCGGATACGAATACACGTACACATCGCCGGTATAATAATCCGCGACGTAGAGCAGCTTCTGAGGATTACCGTCGCCGGTAACATGCGTTCGAGCTGAGCCTTGCGGCATGCCGGCTGCAACCGAACCTCCGGACCCCCCACACGCACTGAGGGCAAGCACAACCGCGACTAAAAGGCCGACGTAACTTGTACGAGTCACTATAAGGCCGACGTTGGAGTAGGTTTCATGGCGCCTTCTTTCGCGCCTTGAGCAGACCGCCTTTCAGCCCCGGCGGACCCCCCGCAATCCGCCTGCCAGTTGACCCAATACCCCCCGCAAAATCGGACTATGACGACGTACCCCCCAACAGCACGTCATTAGTACGCATCTGTACGTTTTCACGCAGCGAACGGACGGACAGGCGAGTGATCGACTGACGCAATAGCCTGGCCCAACTCACCGCGCTCAACAACTTCGCCAAAATAATCGCGCCGAACCGCCCGTCACGGTTTTTTGTTCCTCGTAAGGAAGCCCGATTTAACGCTGTGCGGCGTTCTGGCGAGGGCCCGAGTGTCGTAGGTCAGGAACGGGGCCGCAGATCGTCCTAGGGCGTTATTCCGTTTGCATCTTCGCCAAAGCAGAAGGCCCGTCGCATCGCATCGGCGGGCCTCCGGTGCCTGCTGCGGGGATTAGAAACTGTCGCTTAGGCTCTGTCCCAAACGAAGGCCCCGACCGTATCCGCGACGCCCTCAATGTAAGCGTCACGCTGCGCTTGCGGCAAGCCGTCGATCCGCCCCGCTAGACGATTGCAAGCTTCCTCGAAAATAACTTGAGCGTTTTCCACTTGGCGATACTCCTTGTAGGTGAAAGCAAAGAACCGTACCACCATTTTACCGCTTTACCATTTACAAGGGAAGCCCTCAGAACAACTTTGCATTTACGCGCGTAAAAGCGGAGAATGCAGACAACTTTCTAACAGGGAGGGGCCAAAATGAGAACGCCCCGCGGGTCTGCGAGGCGCTTCAGCGACGGGTGACGCCCGGCAGTCTTTTAGGTGTAAGCCTCAGACGCGATGCGGGACCGCAGCATCGCGCGCACAGACGACGCATGCCACGCCTTTCCGCGTTTCGGAGTGACGCCGCGAGCGGTGAGCATCGCTCCAATAGTCCGATACGAGGCACCGTCGCGATCGAGACGGACGGCTTCGGTAAGAGCGGCCTGCTCCCGATCGTCTGGCATTAGGTTCGCACCCTCGCGGACGTAGCCGAACGGCGTCGAGCCGTAGACGTTACGGTGTTGGCGCTTGTGCGACAATGCCGCCGCCGTGCGCTCCGCGATTGCCTCGCGTTCCCATTGGCTCACCGTGCCCATGACGTTGAGAACAAGCCTGCCGGCGGCGCTGCCAGTATCAAGGTGCTCGCTCACCGATACGAGCGACACCTCATGCTTCGCGAACAGGTCGAGCACGTCGGCCAGATCGCGTACAGAACGAGTACAGCGGTCTAGTTTGAGCACGATGACTCGCTCGACTTCACCACGACGAACGGCGTCGAGAATCTTCGTGATACCGGGCCGTTTGAGGCTCTTGGCGCTGGCTCCAGCATCGCAGACTACCTCCGATAGGGTCCAGCCCATTGCGTCGGCATAGGCGTTGATTCTCGCCTCCTGGGAGGCAAGACTGACGCCTGTCGCTGCCTGCTCTTCGGTGCTAACGCGAACGTATCCGAGTATCAGTCGCTCGTGTTTCGTGGTGCTTTGACGACGTGGTTTCATCCCGTGAGAGTCCTCCATTTTGTACAGTGCCGGTCGGCTGTGTACAGTCTACCGCTTTACCGTGAGCGGTACTAACGATAAACGTCGCATGTTCGTGTGACTTAGAACCGGACACTTAACGCAACGGAATGCGGCCGTAGAGCGCGCCTGGCGTGCCCAAGGGCACCCCCTAAGCCTTCAACTGTGCGCTGTAGGGTCACCACGGGGCAGCAATCGGCCAAAGAAGACCATTGGGAAAGCGCTACATGTACCGCTTTCGGTTATGCGGTATGGCGGTGGTATACTGTCGCTACATGGAAGCTCGCCTAAAGACCTCGATCGCAATGACCGAAACAACGAAGACCAAGCTGGAGACTCTAAAGCTCCGGCTCCGTAAAGCCGGGATTCCACGCGGCGAAGCCAGCGAATCGGCTATCATCGAGGTCCTCGTCGCACAGGCCGACTTCGACGCTATCCTGAGCAGACTCAGCCGGTAAGCCTCTACGCTGCGGCACTCCTAACGATGGCCCTAACAATGCGGCGGGGTACCGGGGTACCCTTGCAGACAGATTCAGATCAAAATCGGCCCTGTCGCGCGCTACCTCGCAACGTCGCAGCGCTCCCGAAAATGTTCCATACGTTGTCCGATTTTAATGCTACCGAGACTTTTCCGTTCCAGTCCCTTGTAAATCGCGATCTGGAAGATTTTGGGGCTCGACCTAACCTCTGAGTCATGAGAGACCTGAGACTTCTGAATACCGCCTTGCTGACTGCAGAATCCTGGCAAAGAACCGATCTCACGAGGTCCCGAGAGGCGCGCCTTAGGTGGTGGGAGTGGAGTTTGAAGTGTACACCCGAGACGAGAACGCGCCGAACGGGGCAGCCCTGTTCATTTTTCAGGTGTACACCTGAAAACAGCGCTCCTCTAAATCACGAAATACTATACGCGATCAGGCAAAATCTAACAGAGGGGGCTTGACAACAACCCGAGACACATGGTATAATAGTTAGGCATCTACTTGACAAAAGGTCCAGTCACATGGTATAATAGTAGAGATTCAGATGGCGCCGACAAGGCGCTTTCTTCTTTTCCCAAACTCTCTGTTCTTTGATCCGGGCCTCGCAGTCTGCGAGGTCGCTTTTTGCTTTCATGGCGCTGGGTGCGAGCCGCGCCTGAACTTCGCCATTCTTGACAGTGGAAGTTTGGGCGCGAAATAACATGTCGGCGGCGCCTCGCGGGCGTATGCCGGTGACGTTGGTGAGTGGCTGATCGGAGCCGCTCCTGACGAGCGCGAGTCTCAAACCACGGCGCGCTGCTGATTTTTCCGAGGTTGTTGGTTACCTCCCCAACGCGGGGCTGAAAGTCAGTCTTTTCTTCCGCTCAGCGGTGAGCGACGTTCGCGGACTTCTTCTCTCTTTTTGTGTCCGCGTTTTCATACTTCCGATTTACGAGTTCATTTATGTACACAATAAGTGGCATGAAGCTGCTGCGGATATTGACAGGCCGGACGCTCGCGGATATCGGCAAAGAGTTGGATTATAGGCGAGCGCACCTTTCGCATGTCGAGCGCGATCCTAGCGAAGCCGGCCCCAAACTCCGCAAAAAGCTGGGCAGGCACTATGGCGCAGACTGGGCGTTCTTGTCCGCAGAGCACAACAGCGAAGCTATCGCAGCTTCGATCGTTACACAATACACCGATAAGGAAACCTCGCCATGAAGATTACCGACGAAGACAAGCGGCTTGTATGGAAAGCTGCGCAACGGAGCAATGCCCCTGTGCATGCTATAGCCAAGCAACGCAGTCAAGAAGCCGACGCAGCACCGACGATACTGGGGCGTGTAATGGCGCTGCGCGGTTGGGACACGGCAAAAGCTGCTGAGAAGTGCGGCCTGTTGCAAAATAGAGTTGCGTCAATCGCCGCCGGTACGTCGAAACCATACAACTTTGAAGTCCAGCATTTGGAAAAGACTTTCGGTGAATCGGCTGAGCTGCTCAGCTCGGCTAATACCGTCGAGAACCACGCTAAACAAAGGCCACTAATCTGATGGAAAGTATATTCCGGACCGGCGCCGATGCCCGCAAGGTTGTCTTCGAGGAGCTGTTGGAATCCAACAAAGTAACGCCTACCAAGCCGAACAACTCCCCATTCCGCGATCGTTATCACTCATTTCTGGAGCTTGAGCGACTCGGATACGCTCCGGTAATGCTTGATAAATACGGTAAACCGTCGAAGATATTTGGGCAGACGCTCGCGATCACACATGCCGGTCTGACGATCGTCACTTCACACGATGGCATGACCGCCGAAGCTGTCGAAAACCCAGCCTGGTCGTGGGCTCCGTGCTTCGCGGATCCCCACGGTGCAGTGGCGTGGTTGTTCGCCGGAATCGGCGACCATTCAGTAGATGACCTTCTCGGCTACCGGGTCGAGTCGCGCATTGCTGCATCGCCAGGCTTTCAAAGTATGGAAGCATTTCTCGCAGTGCCGCCAGAGGGTTTGGTCTGGATTAGGGAACCAAATATCTACAAACGAAAGCTGCCGCCACTGCCGACTGCTCTGCGAAACGAGCTCATCTTCCAGGCGGAGCACAATGTATGACAGCAGGCGACTTAGAGCTTTTCAGTCGCTGCTGCCACTTTTCAAATGATCCAGATCACGCAGCGACATTAGCCGCCGAGGCAATACCTCTCCTGAAAAGGGCCCAACGGTTCGTTGACCGCGGTATCCACCCCGACAGTGCAGCGGCGATCGCGGTCTCACTGATCGGCGTTAAGCTTCAATACGGATTGGCAGACTGAACAATGACCGGAGAGTTTGGAAGACAACTCGACGCGGCCATTCTTTCGGGACTGTCTAGTGCCAAAGTTGCCCGTCTTGTAGGCATCAACGAGACGACGGTTAGACGCCGCAAAGCCGCCCTTGGCCGTGAAGGCCATGCATTCCCGAATCACTCAGCGCAACAGCGCGAGGTAGACAGTGCAACCAGTAAACGATAGGCCGAAGGGCTTTACACAGATCCCGAACGCTCTCATTGATAACCCAGCGCTCTCCATTCGTGACAAGATGGTCCTCATTAAGCTCGCACGCCACGGATACGGAAAGACGACGGTCTATCCAAGCCAAGTCGAGATCGCAAAGAGCCTCGGAATCCGCCGAGAGACGGTCAAGGCCGCGTTAGACTCGCTGACCGCACTCGGAGTGGTACAACCGCACGGGAAAGGTCATTCTGGAAAACAGGAGACCTACACAATCGACCTCGCGAGCGCCGCTAACCTGACGATCCAGTCGGCAGGTTATGAAGGCCCCAACCTGACGGTTTCACCGTGCAAACCTGACGGTTTGACCGTCCAACCTGACGACTCAGTCGGCATAAAGCATAAAGCAGAAGAAAACGAACTCAATAATAACGCGGACTCGACGCTCCCCTCGACTCTTCGACGGTACGCTGATCCAGGCTCCCCGAGTAGACAATATGCATGCCCTGCCCAATACGAAGAACCTGACGACTCAGTAGTCAGGTTGACACCTGCCGGTCCACTCGGCAAGTCGAAGGCGCAGATAAACGAGCTCCTACTTACACCTGACGGTAAGATCGCTCTCGATAGTTACGACGACTTAAACTATGACCTCAACTCGCTCACATTGCCGATGCTGGGCAGTAAGTGGATACCAGAACCGGAACTTACAAAGCTCGTAGATCTCAGGGGCGTCCGGTACTGTAGCTTTTGGATGAGCTGGCTTCCGCGCAAGATCGCAAGCGAATACGCAAAGGGCAAGCCGGTTAACAACCCCGCGGGTCTCTACCGCAGAGCCGTCGAGCAGTCCTGGGAAGTTGACCCGGCATGGCCCACGTTCGACGAAACTCAGCATACTTCGGCTGCTAGAGCTTACAAGAAACAGGACAGCGACGATGCACAGCCCGTGTATCAGCCCGCGCCCTGGGACGAAGTATCAGACGACGCACCTGCGTACGACTCTCTCGTTCCATTCTAGGAGTTATCACTTGGGAAGTATATCCTCTACCGGCGCAGGCCGCTGGATTTTATGCTATTACGTCACAGATTACAGCGACGGCAAGCGGAGACGTAAGTCGAAGCGCATGCGAGACTGCAGCCGAGAAGAAGCCGAAGCAGAACTCCATAAGCTCGTCGCCGAAAACGAGATCCCGCGATGGGCAACCGAGACAAAGCGGAGAGAAGCTCGCGTTCAGGCTACCTTCAAAGAGCTAAGCGGCGCTACGGAACTTGGACCGCAACCAGTAAAGCCTCCCTCACTCTCGAAGCGACTGCCGCTCAATATTCCCCTGCATGACGCGATCAAGCAGATCGTCATCGCGCGGATCGTCGGAGATACCGCGAAAAGTGCCGCACTGGATGCGGTCCTAGTCAGTCACGAAGCAGTCCCGCAGGAGAAACACATTGCGACGGCCTGTGATCTTCTTGGCGTGCATGATACAGAGTTAGGAAAGGCCTAGCTTTCAGGAACGCCGCGCTTCTCGGATGCGCTTGACGACGCCGTAGACGATTGCCAACAGCAAATAGCCAAGCCGGCAACTCGACCCACCACAACCGCGTCGCGCATGCCAGCGCGACGATTGCGATGCACGAAACTACGGGCGTACCTTGCCAATCAAGAACAGACGCCGGGCCGCTCTGTCGCTCCAGTATTCTTGACGTTGATACTTGCGCCATAGCGTTAGAGTGGACCACGCCTTCAGCCCCGTTTGACACGAGCAGAACGACGATGGTCGCCACCACAACGCCGACGGTCGCCATAATGGACAGTTACTTCGTCAGCCTTTTCCTGGCGGCTTTCACGCCGCCATTAACCCCATTAGAAGGACCCTTATGCCTAAACAGCCCAGCGCCGCTGCCTTTGTGCAATGGCTGGAGGACCTCTTAGCGCAGCGCGCCACGATACGGCGCCTACTGCAGGATCTGAAACGCTTCCAAATACTCGGCGAAACGAGCAAGATTGAAGAGACCAAGACCCTGATCGAAAAAGTTGTACTCGAACCGCTTGAACGCACGCTGCCCAACAGGCCCTTCGGGCTCGCGGACGTTGTATCGGTACTGCCGGAAACGCTATCGTCTTGGCACTATGCCGGCAACCCTGGCGCAGTATTCAACTATCCCGTAGCCGGGGTAGTGGTAGTGAACGAAGCACTTCAACTTCGGCTACTTGAGCTAACGGCGTCGCTGGATTGGCTGATCGCTAGAAAGCGTGAGCAAAATGCGTAGCGTCTGTGCGCGTTGCGGTCACCGGCCTGAAGCGCACGACGCCGATAGACCGTGCGTCGGCAACCGTCGAAGCGGGAAGTGCAAATGCCGTAATATCGACCGAACAAAGTTTGTATTCCGCTCCGCAAAACCGCCCAGTCGATTCGAAGCCGTTGAGGACGATGACTCCGAGGAGGCCGCGTAATGGGCGCGAGCCCCACCTACAAGATCGTACTGAAGCGCAATCACAATGCGATCTACGCCATCTTCGACATGCCTCCAACGCTCGAACGTGCTCAGCGTTGGCTCGAAAAATACAACGCGAAAATGTGGGACGATAAGACCGTGCAGCGCGAGGACCTTGAGATAATCGAGCCTCAAAAGCAGTCCGCTCAGCCCCGTAAACCGTTACGCAGACGCGGTATGGAACTTCCTAACGAGGAGGCCGCGTAGTGGGGCGCGGGATTGCTGGACATGAAAAGCCTTTCGAAGGTGCGACGAACGTATGGTTGACGCCACGCGATATTATCGACGGCCTAGGCCCTTTTGACCTCGATCCATGCGCCGCGGACCCGCGACCATTCGATATAGCAGCAACGAACTACACCGAAGCACAAGACGGACTTCTCTCTCTCCTGGCATGGCTTCGTTTGGTGTAACCCACCGTATGGGCCGTGGGTTGGACGTTGGCTCGATCGTATGCGGGATCATGGTAACGGAATCGCATTGGTCTTCGCCAGAACCGAAACGCGAGCGATGCAGCGCGCACTTCGCTCCGCAGATGCAGCCTTTTTCCTTGCTCGTCGCGTGAGCTTTCTAAAGGGAAGCCCACCGTTTGAGCCTGGCACGAAAACCTCAGGAGCGCCGTCGGTGCTGCTCGCCTATGGCCAAACGGCAATGAAAAGACTCAAAACATTTAGCATGAGGCGCGAAGGCGCGCTTTACCTTAACGACTGCGCGGAAGCAGCCTAGGAGACGGTACAGCGTGAGGAAGTCCCAAACGTCGCGGCGCACTTTATTGAACGTGTAACGTTCACTTAGTTTGGCCCTTATAATCCTGACGCCTCGGAACGCCGAGGTGCGCGCGAGCAGTATGCTCGCAGCATTTGGAGGCGCTGTGAAGTACCGCACCGCCTACCTCTTCTCCGAACGAAAGAAAAACCCACCACGTGAACCAGATTCAATATACCGGCACCGGCTCAGCTTCTGGCGCAAAAACTTCTTACTCGGCACCCGTCACCGTCACGCCAGGTACAACTTATGTTCTCTCCGGTTATATCGACGCAACCAATGTAACGTCGGGCTCACCGCAATGGTCGGTGATGAGCACGAGCCTCGGTACCACGTACGGAAGCATCTCCCAAACCGCGGGCGTCAAGGGACGGGTATCAGGCTCCATTAGTATCCCCGGTGGTGTGACCTCCGTCGTTATCGTGGCGGCCACCAACAACTGCACCGTTTCCACCGGCAACCTGTTGAGCTGGTATGCGCCGCAGCTCGAACAGAATACGACCTCGGGTAACGCTACGTCCTACAAGCCAAACGCTTTTGACGACACGGCGGGGACGATCGCGTACCAGGCCCATTCTCCGGCAGTAAAAGCCATCGCTAGCCTAAACCCCGATACCGCAGGCAGCCACCTCGTTCCGGGTACCGTCAACGAAGGGCAGATAAATTTAACCAGGTCACCATGAAGCACTTCATCGGTGATAGCTCCGGCGATACGACGACCCCTATTTTCAACGGTTCCACAAAGACGTTATTGCAGAGCGTCCATGACGCCACCGTGTTGCTAGGCTCGGTGACTGGAACCCAGCGCAATATGTGCCCGGACTCGGATATGAAGTTTGGAAGCGCTTATTGGACGCCTTCTTCTGGCTTCATAGGTGTCGTAAACACCGGAGGAGCCTAATGCGCTCGCCCTACGCCCTTCAGTGAACTGATTTAGCTCTGACACCTTGGACGCCGAGGTGCTGCCATAGCAAGAGAGTTGGCATGCCCGTGCCGCTCTTCGATTGAACAGGAGTAGCCGCCCGACGCGCGGCGAGAAACACCTTGAGAAAATCTAGTGCCCCATTAACATGGGCGACCGCACCCAGCGTTTTAACTGTAGACGAAGCCGCATCTCTCCTCCGTATCTCTCGGAATGCCGTGTATGGTGCGATTCAAAGTGGCTTGCTCCCCGCAGTCAACTTCGGAGAACGGCGAATCCGTATCGCAAGAGTCACCTTAGAGAAGGCGTTCGGCCTACAGGCGGAGCATGTTCCCGGCACCGCCGCCTTCAGCCGCGATCCTGGAGGCAAGTAATCTGATGGAAGGCTCTCTTCATCAACGTGGTAAGGATAGGACCTGGTACTTACGTTACGACGAGCCCTCGGAACCTGGTGAACGTCGAAAACAGCGAAATATCCGCGTCGGTAAAATGCCGAAGTCGGATGCTGAAGCTCGCAAGCGCGCGATTCTCCGGGAGCTTGACGAGGGCAAACCACAAGAGGTATCAACGCCCGTGACTGTTGAGGAGTTCCTCAACGGTTGGCTTACCACTATTCAAAGCAGAGTTGCTGCAACGACCTACGCCAGATACGCTGACGTAGTCAAGCGGCACGTCGTTCCCGTTATCGGCAAGGTCCGACTCAAGAAGGTCGCTCCCGAGCACCTTCGCCGGGTCTATACCTCTGTCCGAGAGCGGGGACTATCAAATCAAACCTGTCTGCACGTTCACCGCATTCTCCATACGGCTTTTAAGTATGCGGTGTGCGAAGAGCGTATTCTCACGCAAAACGTAGTAGCACTCGTTAAGGCTCCAAAGCCGGACGCCAGAGAGGTCCCGGCGATGAGCCGCGACAGCGTAAAGCTACTCATCGAAGCAGCGCGAGGAACGAGGCTTGAAACACCAGTCGCTTTAGCGGCCGTTTCAGGTCTACGACGTGGTGAAGTCCTCGCTCTACGGTGGCGCAATGTTGACCTCGGCAAAGCTGCACTGTATGTTAGCGAGTCGTTGGAGCAAACGCGCGAGCACGGCGTTCGCTTCAAAGGCCCTAAGTCGAAGTCATCGAGGCGTTTTGTGCCCCTGTCGCCAGAAAGCGTCGAGCAACTCCTGTCGTCATCAAGCGGCGCAAAACGAGACGAAGAGCAAAGCGGCGGAAGTTTACGCCGACCGTGACCTAGTATTTCCGAATCCCGACGGAAGCCCGTGGCCTCCCGACTCGTTTACATCTGCCTTTGGCAAGCTGTCGGCGCTCGTGGGACTTAAAGGCTTCAGGTTCCATGACCTACGGCATGCCTTCGCGTCGATAACGCTTGCAGACGGTGTTTCGATTAAAGAAGTGCAGACATTGATGGGGCACAGTTCGCCAGTTTTGACCCTTTCCGTCTACGCCCAGATCATGGAAGGCCTCGGGCGGCAGGCAGTCAACGACCTTTCGAGGTCGCTACTGGTGTCGTGACGGAAAAGTTCGTGACCAAATCCGTGACCAAGTCGGGCTTGAGTCACGTGTCCGTGACCAAGTCCTCATTGCGAAACTACCGATAGGGTAAGCGTTAGCGGAGACGCGGAGAGGTGGCAGAGTGGTTGAATGCGGCGGTCTTGAAAACCGCAGAACGTGATGAGCGTTCCGAGGGTTCGAATCCCTCCCTCTCCTAGATTTTTTCGACCGCGCCGCCGTTTTTAACCCATTCGCGAAAGCCGCCGAGATTGAAAACCTTGGTGTACCCCATCGCTTTCAATATTTCTCCGCCTACATCCGAACGTTCGCCGACCGCACAATACAGCAAGAGCGCCTTTTCTCGATCGAACTCGTGTGACGGTAGAGTCCCGAGCGGAATGTGAACCGCTCCGGCGATTTTTCCGGTTCGCGCCAGCTCGTGTGGCTCCCGCACATCAATAACGATTGCATCGCCTCGACCGACCATCGCGTTAGCGTCTTCAAAAGAAATCGCCGGTACGGGCTCAGGAGTCTCCATATGCTGTCCGCTATTGCGATGACGCGCACATTCCTGGCCGTCCACGAGCTGGGAGAGGGCGGTCCCTTCCGCCGGACAAGAAACGCCCAATGGACCGCGAAACGATCGCAGGCCGCAAGCCGGCGCATCGCAGGAACGGTGTTGCGCACGCCGCTGTTCCGCTCGACGTTCCCGAGGCGCCCGCCAGATTTATCTCAAGCTCGAAAACCTGCAGCATACCAACTCGTTTAAACTGCGCGGCGCGGCCAATGCGGTGCCGCTGCTCTCGCCGGAGCGGCGCGCGCTCGGCGTGTGGACGATCAGCGCCGGCAACGCGGGTCAAGGCGTCGCCTATGCGGCGCGACAAGGCAGGCGTTCCGTGCACCGTTGTGACGATTGAAACGGCGCCGCAAACGAAAGTGCAACGCATGACCGCGCTGGGTGCCAACATCCTTAAAGCGCCCTTTGATGCGTGCTGGGAGGCGATGGAGTGCCGCAGCTTTCCCGGCGTCGAAGGGACGTTCGTCCACCCGTTCGACGACGACGATTTCATCGCGGGCAACGCCTCTATCGGTTTGGAGATCGTCGAAGATTTGCCGGACGTGCAAACCGTCATTACGGCGATGGGCGGCGGCGGACTCGTCACCGGCGTTGCGGCCGGTATACGCGCTTTCAAACCGCGACGTCCAGCATCTATTGCGCCGAGCCGGAGACCGCCGCGCCCGGCGTCGCGTTCCTTCGCGCCGGCAAAGCCTCGCCGTTTCCCGACTGGCAAGCCGTCGTTCGTGGATGGTGCCGGCGGCAAGAGCGTGTTTCCTCGCATGTGGGAGCGCATGCAAGGCCTCGTCGACGGCTCGATCGTCGTGTCGCTCGACGAAACCAAGCGCGCCATGCGGGTGCTTGCCGAGAAGAGCACGCGTGATCGCCGAAGGCGCCGGCGCGCTCTCCGTCGCCGCAGCGTTGAGCGGCAGAGCGCCGGGCGATCCGATCGTCGCGGTCGTTTCGGGCGGTAACATCGAACTTTCAACGTTCTGCGAAATCGTCACGTCGGCCTGATGAATCTGGTGACGCCGTCGCTGGACTATCTGCCTCGTACACCGATGCGCTGCGGCGGGGCTGGTCGCCGAGTTCGTCGCGGGAGGAAATGCGACTGGAAGAACTTGGCCGCATTGCCGACGATCCGGCCGCATTTATCACCTATGAAGCGGACGCGTTTGGCGAACAGCCGCCGCTGCGTCTGCAGGACGGTTCGTACGTCGACGCGACTTACCAGGCTATCGCCGCTGGATGTGGGACGGCGAGTTTTCCGGCAGTATCGGCCTGCGTTGGCAGCCCGATACGCCGGAGTTACCGCCATGGTGTTTCGGCCATATCGGCTACGGCGTGGTGCCGTGGAAGCAGCGTCGCGGTTATGCGACCGAAGCGTTGCGCCAGCTTCTTGCCCGATGCCAAGGCGCTCGGATTACCGTACGTATACCTCACCACGACGACCGAGAACGTCGCGTCACAACGCGTCATCGAAACGAACGGCGGCGTCCTCCTCAACCATTTCACGATGGATCGCGCGCACGGCGGGCGGTGACGGCGTGCGCTACCGCATCGACTTATAGATCGTTGTAGACGTCGGCGGCCATCTCACCGAGCGTCTCGCCGGCATAGTGCGTCGGCATCCTTGTTGGGGTCCACGCTTTGACGCCGGCCATGCGATTGATGTAAAACGCAAAGGCGAGATGCCGGCCCGAACGTGTGGTGACGTAGCCCGCAAGTCCCTTTGGTCACGAGCCCGTCGGCATCCAAGAGATTTTCTGAAGCCCCACGTGCCGGTTTTCGCGTGCACGTTGCCTTCTGCCGGCGAACCGTTCTGAATGTTGAAGAGCGTCCCGTCGACGCCTAGCGTCGGCAATCCGTGAAATAGCGCGCAAACCACGGCTGACGCGCCGCCCAGGCCAGATAACTCACCATAAAGCGCGGCGTGAAGAAGGCAAATGTTCCCAGATCCGTCTTGCTGCGATGCAGCCGCATTGAGGTCCAGACCCGGCGTTGCTTAAGAACGCGTGTTCTCTGTTCGAAGGCGGCCTTCAAAAGATCCGTGTGCGCATGTGCGACGTAGATCGCCCACATGTACGGCATCAACGCCGCGTGCAGATTATCGCTGACCTTGAGCGTCACGTAGACGTCTTGTGAGAGTGGCGGCGACACGTGCGATGCGACGATATTTGCCGGGACGTACGATGCCGCAGCAGTCGCGTGATCGAACGGCCGGCGCCGCGTCCGGCACGTTCGACGGCGACACCCATCATCGCGCAATGCGATGGCGAACGCCATCTGCGCGAATGCCTGCGGATGGGGAACGCGGTACGCAAAGAGAATCGGTTTGCCGGCAGGCATCGTGCCGGTCACCGTAATCGGTATGCGAGCCGTCCGCTTCCAGTCGATCGTTCGAAAAATCGATCGTTGGTTCGGTGCCGGCAGCGCCGGTGCGGGCAACGGAAAGGAAAGCGCGCGTACGGAGTTTGCGGCGACACCGCAAGGCGTGACCGGATCGCCCGCGTGCGCGCCGGGCGTCACCGTGACGTCCACCAAGTTATCGTTGACCACGATCGGCGAAACGACGGCACCGGTTCCTGCTCGGGACCCGCGTCGGCGAACAGTGACGCATCCACGACGACGCGTCCGTCGATTGCGTGAATCGCCGTGCGCGCGCACTTGCGCGGCGAGTTGTCGCAACACCGCGAGCGGATCGCCCGGAACCGCTCTCGTGTCGTAGTTGCCGTCGTAGGAATGGTCTTCGTTTTCAAACACCATCGTGCCGTCGGGCTGAATGCGTTGCGAAAAGTTGGGATCGCCCGACGCGACCAAAACGAGATCGCCGTGCAGCACGCCGTCGACGACCGGACCGGTGCGATAGACCGGCGTCGTCCAGCGAAAGTCAGGCCCGAGCAACGCGAGACTCGTGCCTTCGGTCAGCAACTTCGTCGTTGAGGCCGCTTCCATCAGCGTACTCGGCGTTGCGCGCATAGAGCACGCGATGCGCGTCGAGATCGTAGACCTCGGCGGCGACGATCGCGTGCGCCAACTGCGGGCGTGCGGCAATGCCGTTGAGTGCAAGAGCAAATGCCGCGCTAACGAGCACGGTTAACCTCCGTTCATGTCGAGATAGAGTTCCGTGGCCAATGCGATCAAGAAAGCCAACGCACATCGTCGCGGTGACGGACTGTTGTCAGGCCGGTACGACGCAGCACGCTCCACAGTTCGCCGATAACGAAAACCAACGCACCGATCGCAATGGCCAAGAAACAGTACCGAAAGCGTCGGCGAGTAAAAACTGTAGCCGACGATCGTTCCAGCAAATGTTGGACCGCCGGCGATCAAACCCGCCAAACCGATCTGTGCCCACGATGGAACGACGCGGCCGACAAGTGGCGCGGCCACGCCGAAACCTTCGGTCGCATTATGCAAACCGAAGCCGACGATCAGCGCCAGCGCGACGGCGGTCGCGCCGGATGCCGCCGACGCACCGATCGCTAAGCCTTCGCCGAAGTTGTGCGCGCCGATGCCGATCGCGATGATGGCCGCAAGCAGAATGGGATTCTCGGCATGAGAGGCAGCCTTGCGCGTCAGGTGATGCGCCATACTGCCTAAGCCGACGAAGACCGATCGCCAAGCCGGCGACGAAGACGAAGACGAGCAACCCGGGAAATGGTCCGGCATTGGCGTGCCAGGCGTTCATCGCTTGGGTGATCGGCGTCGTCGCGTTTTGCGCGATCTCGACGACGAGATAGAGCAGGATGCCGATGGCCAGCGCGTTGAGCAGCGCGACAGTCTCCGGAGAGAGACGGCGGGCGCGCGCGATCGGCAAGCCGAGAAAAATGGTAAAACCGGCGATGGCGCCGAGCAACACCGTTGCGGCGAAGCTCAGCGCGTGACGGGTCGCGCCCACGACCGGCGTCATCGCATGGTACATCGAAACGCAGCGTGTTCGGCGTACCGGCATAGTGAATGGCGGTGATCAGACCCGCCGGCATGCCGCTGGAGTCTTCGATGTGGTCGGCGACGTGACAATGCACCAGCCACGTTCCCGGTTGCGCGTCGGCGTGCACGACGACGTCCACGCGTTGCCCCGGCGCGACGAGCACCGTATCTTCGACGTCGTTATACGTAACCGGTGCGGCATCGCGCGCGATGATCTGCTGGTAATGACCATGCGTGTGCATGGTGTGAAACTCTTCACCGGAGATGTTGATCCAGCGGATGCGGAAGCGCTCGCCTTTGCGCACCTCCATCGCGCTGCGTCGCGGGATACTCCTTACCGTTGAGGGTGAAGTGGTTCTCCGCGCCGCTTTGAATCTGCCACGACGAGATCATCTCGAGATAATCGTGCGCCAGCTCTCGTTCGATCGGCAGCGGATGCGACGGCCGTACGATAATCGCGCCGTAGAGTCCCGAGTCGAGCATCGCTTCGTCGTCGTGCGTGTGGTAGATGAACGTGCCGGGCTGGTCGGCCACGAAGCGGTAGACGAAGTGGCCGCCGTGCGGCACGAGCGGCTGCGAAATGCCGCCGACGCCGTCCATAGAGACCGGGATGTCGTGAATTCCATGCAGGTGAATGGAATCGGCCGTCTCGCCATCGTTGGTATAATCGATGACCACGGTATCGCCCTGATCCACCTGCGATCACCGGTCCGGGAACGACGCCGTTATAGGTGTTTGCCATCACGGTGAGGCCCGGTTGCAATGTCCATGGCGCGGGCCGCTCGACGAGATGGAAGGTCTTAACCCTGCCGGTTCCCAGCGGCATGGCTTGATAGGCGCCGTCGGGGCGCTGAAATGTCGCCGATTCGCCGGCCGCCGGCGTTGCGAGCGGGAAGCGGCGCCGAGAGCGGCTGCAATCCCAAGGAGGTCGAGTTTGGTGAAGAGCGCAGCGTCGTCGGCATCCGCCAGAGGCCGCGCCAGGCAGCGGCGAGCGAGCAGAAGAGCAGGGCCGCCAGCATTCCAATCAGCGGCCGGGAGAGCAACCGGTTCATTTAGGTGTGCCTAATATTGTCGCTAGGCGTGGCTTGGCCCTGTAATAAAACGAATAAAACGCTTCGTCGAGAGCTACGCGCCAGCCGAAGCGAACGTAGGCCATCAAGAAGGCGACGACGCTAAATCGTCACTGGAGAACCTAAGGCTCCGGTCGAACCGCTACCTGGGCGAAAGGAGCATGGGATGATCGCTTTGCGTTTTAGCCGCCACACTTTAGGTGTTTGCGCCGCTGCAGCCGTACTTGCCGGCTGCGGAGGATCGCAGCCAATAACGAGTGCGCCGGGTGCGGGGACTCAACCCGCTCCGCGCTCTCAGCAACAATCGCTGAACGGGTACTATCTGACTGAAATTTACCACCGTGGTCGGGAGTAGCCTTCCCGGGCCTTCTCTTTGTATAAGGTTCAAGTCGTCGGGAAGTTGGTCCAGCAGCGGAAGTGAAAATTTCAACGGAACGTACCTTACGTCGAAAAAACAACTATACGCATCTGGCGTGTGGCTCCCGTCGCCGGCGTTCTATATGACTTTGCAAGGATCCGTTAGCGGGAAGCGAGGCTCAGGCACGTTTGTGTACAGCGATGAGCAAGGTTACATCGCCGGCGGCGGGACGTTCATCATGATCGGCAAGCAAAACAAAATGTGCCGCTAAGGGCCAGCGCGACCGTCTTTTTGAGGCAAACGCTCCCAAAAGCGGGATTCCGGCCGCTGCTTAGTGCGCGAGGTTATTCGGTAAGGACATGTCGGCGACGCCGCGGAATGTGTTGCCGAGGCTGGTGCCAACAAGGTGGATTGCCGACAAGGCGACGAGCGCGATCAAGCTCAAGAGGATCGCGTATTCGACTAGCGTTGGCGGCCTCGTCGTTGCGAATGGCCCGAAGCAGTCTTCGCATCCAACTACCGTACCAAGCAGTGAAGGCGATAATGCGTCAACGGTCCGCAAGCGTTGAGTTAAATTTTGAAGTTGTCTTTAGGGAGCGCGCTGGCGGTGACCGAAACGTACCCGCTGCCGAAGGCACGTTGATGTCGTTCCCTTCTGCCGACAATACACGTGCCGATACATCCTTTGGGAAGTAGCCACGCGGCGGCGCCGCCCTTCGACGTCGTAATGAAATATCGGCCGAAGGACTCCGTCCACGGGCTGAAAGCTTTTTCGTAGCCGCTGACCGTTCGAAGCTTGATCATCGCGGTCACCGTTGCCTCGGAGCCGCTAATATCGAGAACGTATATGTGCGTGCCATTGAACCGCTGTGAATCGACGCTCGTGACGAACAGCGCGTCGTTGTGCCATTCGACACTTTCGGCACGGTATTTCGTCCCAATATTCTCGTTGAGAGCAATGCTTCGCACGGTGCTGCTGCCGCGCGGTAGCTCCGTTAATACGAACTGATTGGCAGTCGTCGTTCCGCCAACGAAGAGGTTCCCATTAGGATCGTATGCACACGAACTGATGGGGTTCGCGCATAGACCGCGATGTCCGGTCCGGGACCGCCTGGAGCCTGCGCGTCGTAAGCGTTCGCTACGGCTATCCTGCCGGTCGTCCGATCGTAGGAACAGGCCGTCGCAGTTCCGGAGTCGCTCAGCGTCGCTATGGCGCTCGTGCCGGCATGTGCAAACTCAATAACGTTTCCGGCGTGCGACGTGCTGTGCTGCGTGACGAATACGTTGCCGAACTTATCGGAGCACGATCCGTATAGATGCGTGTACGGTATGCTCACGATCTTGCGCTCGACGATCTTTGTCCTATAAGACACCTTAAAGATCGCCATTTCGTTGTTATTGCCGCCGAACGCATAAAAGAGCGCCTCGATGAAATGCCCTCGCTGCTCTGCGCTCCGATTCGCAATTGCATCGCCGGCCCGGGGATTGAAATTCTCGCGGTTCAAGGCGCACGCCGACAGCAGCGCCATCCCGCCGAAGAGCACCCTGCTCGCGAGGGCTACACGCATGCGCAACCCTTCGGCAGAACGCTTGCGTTCTCTTCAGGGCGCGCCGAGTTCAACGGCGAAGAGCGGGAACGGTGCCGACGATTCAATTAGAGCGGAAACTCCACGTGCCGGCCGACTTGGCGGCTGGCGTCCTCTGGGACATCTTGCAAGCCATCGCCGGCCATCGCGGCCCGTGGCGGGGCTTTGCGCTACACGTCGGGCTCGGCGACCTGCGCCTGCCCGACGTAGGGTACGTCGCCATACCCATCGATCTGCAGGTGAAGAAAGCGGACGAGAAAGATGCCTTCCAGATCGGTTTCCAGGCCGCGAACCTCCCTTCGGCGTTTCCCGTCTTTACTGGTAAGCTGTTGCTCGAGCCGCAAGAAATCGGCGAATCATCACTGCATTTGCACGGAACCTACGAACTCCCGATGCAAGCCTTCGGAGCGTTAATCGACAAGGCGCTCGTACCGCGCGTCGCGACAAAGTCATTAGAGAACTTCATGAACGAGATGGCTGTGGCGTGCCAGGCGCGGGTGGACCAGCGCGAAGCCGATTACGCGCAATACCACTACTATACGCACCTGCATCAATGAGCGCACTGCGCGTAAACTGCTGTATCGTCGGCGGCGGGCCCGCCGGCATGATGGTCGCGCTTCTCATGGCCCGGGCCGGCGTCCGAACGATGCTCTTAGAGAAGCACGGCGATTTTCTGCGCGATTTTCGTGGCGATACGATCCATCCGTCCACGCTCGAAGTTATGGGCGAACTGGGCCTGCTCGCGTCGTTTCTTGAGCGGCCGCACCAACAAGTGACGACGCTTGCCGGGAACCTCGGCGACCGCCAGGTGACCGTTGCGGATTTTACCCGCCTACCGACGCGTTGCAAGTTCATCGCATTTATGCCCCAATGGGACTTTCTCAACTTTTTGGCCGCCAACGCCAGACGCTATCCGACGTTCGACTTGCGGATGCGCGCGCGCGCACACGACCTGTTGTGGGATGGCGATCGTGTCGCTGGAGTTCGCGCCGAGACCCCGGAGGGACCGCTTGAGATCCGGGCCGACCTGACGATCGGCGCGGACGGCCGCGAATCGGTGGTACGTGCGAAAGCCGGCCTTGAAGTGGTCGAACTCGGCGCACCGATGGACGTGCTCTGGCTGCGGCTCACCAAGCGTGCGGACGATCCGCACGAAACCTTCGGCTACATTCGCGACGGCCGCATCATGGCGCTGATCGATCGCGGTGAGTACTGGCAATGCGCCTACGTGATCCCGAAGGGAACGCTGGATCAATTGCACGAGCGCGGGCTGCATGCGTTCCGCACCCACATCGGCGAAGTCGTGCCGTTCCTAGACGATCGAACCGGCGAACTGCAGACGTGGGACGACGCCAAACTGTTGACTGTGCGTTTGAATCGCTTGCGGCAATGGTATCGCCCGGCGCTTCTGTGCATCGGCGACGCCGCGCACGCCATGTCGCCCATCGGCGGAGTTGGGATCAACCTCGCCATTCAAGACGCTATCGCTTGCGCGAACATGTTGGCGCCCAAACTGCTTGACGGCACGCTGACACAAGGCGACCTACGCGCCTTGCAGCGCCGCCGAGAACGCGCCGCGCGGCTAACGCAAGTGATTCAGCTCTTCATTCAGCGCCGCGTCATCGGGCGCGTGCTGGCCGATGGAAAAGCAACGATGCTCGGAGCATTGCCGAGCATCGTGCGCTATCTGCCGTTTCTGCCGCGTATTCCAGGTTATCTGGTCGGCGTCGGGTTACAACCCGAGCACGTTAAGGTTGAGGGGTCGGCTCCATCGTAGCGCTGGGCGTCCCGCGCATGATGTACTGATCGTTCGAACCGGGTTGAGAGTCTGACGTCCCCGGCAAGGGCAACGCCTGCTGCTGTTGTATCGCAAGTCCTGAAAGCACCGCCGCGGTTTCCGGATATACTTGTCCGCGAAACGTTCCGTCTGGATTCATCGTGCCGACGAAGTGCAGTTTGCCGTTCGGCCCGGCGTTCAATCCCAGATCCACGCTCGACGGACCGATGTCGAACCAGATGTAATCCCCGTCCTGACCGCCGGCCACCGGAATGAACAACTTATAATACGAGGTGTGGTAATAGCCGCGCAGCGTTCCGTCGGGGAAGACTTCGAGATCCAAGTGTCCGGTCAACGGATACTGCGAACCGAAGACCGCGGTTATCGTCGTCGTGTATTGCATTTGCTTGCCTTGCGCCGACGCCGCGCCCGGCATCGCCAGCACCGCCCAACCGAGCAGCGCCGTGCAACATAGCAAGCGTACCAACAACCGTACCATTCCGACTCCTCTCATCAACCTTGCTCAGGGAGTAGAGCGCTCAGCCAGCCGAGAACGTGACGCTTCGTGGCGCAATCTGCCGAAATTGACCTGCGTAACGTTCCCACCTGGGAGCGCACCGACCACGTTCGAAAAGCGCTCGACCGGCTTCCATCGGGGGGTTCTCTTACCCTGATTACCGAGAACGAACCTCGCGCGCTTTCTGCCAGAATAACGCAAGACCGGCCCGACCGTTTCATCGTCGAAGCTCGGCGCATGGCCAGCCGCGTGTGGCAGCTGCGGCTCACCCACCGCCCCGGGGAAGCGACCGAAAGAAACTCGGCGTCGCATCATATCAGCCGCTGTTCGGCATTTTCGAATCTTGAGGCCGCCGTTCGCGAAGAGCTCGCTGCTGCGGCGGTTTGGCAAACCTGCCGCCGGGGGCAGACGCTCGTTGCGGAAAACGGCGATTGGCCGTTTATCGGCATGGTGACCGAAGGCATCATCGCGCGTGCCAACGGCGGAGGGCGCGAACGCGAACGAATCCTCTACGAAATCTTTCCGTACGAACTGTTCGGCGTGGCCGAGTACTTCGACCGCGGCCTGAAGATGTCGCGTATCGCCGGATTTTCAAAATCGGCGCACATTCTCAAGATTCCGTGGGACGTGGTGGCGCACATCGCCGCGCGTCGTCCCGACCTTACTCATGCGTTGGGCGTCGTGATGGCGCAGCGCGTCCGCTTACTCGCCGATGCGTTGAGCATCCAAGGCTCCCTGCCGATCCTCGGCCGCATCGCCTTGGTGTTGCTGCCGTACGCGATGCCCGAACGGGGGCTCGTACCCGCCGCCGCCTCGCTCTCTACCATTACGCAGTCGCAGATTGCGGCGGCTGCCGGCACCGTCAAGGAAGTTGCCGCCCGCGCGATCGCCGAGCTGGAATCCCGCAAGGCGCTGCGCCGCGAGCACGGCCATATTCGTTACCTCAATCGTGAGGTGCTCAAGGAGCTCATTCAGGCGGTTTCTTAACCGCCGATGCGGTCGAAGCCGGTGTAAGGCCGCAGCACCTGCGGTATCGCGATGCTGCCGTCGCGGTTCTGATAGTTCTCGATGATGGCGATGAGCGTACGGCCGATCGCCAATGCGGAACCGTTCAACGTGTGCACGAACGCGGGCTTCGCTTTGGCATCCTGACGGTAACGTATGGAAGCGCGGCGGGCTTGAAAATCGGTGCAGTTCGAACACGAGCTGATCTCGCGATACGCGTTATTGCTGGGAACCCACACTTCTAAATCGTAGGTTTTCGCGGCGTTGAAACCGGTGTCGCCGGCACAGAGTTCGACCACGCGATACGGCAGTTGGAGTTCTGACAATAGCGATTCGGCGTGTTGCGTCAACGTCTCGAGCGCGGCGAACGACGCGTCGGGTGTGGTGAGCCATACGAGTTCCACCTTATCGAACTGATGCTGACGCATCAGTCCGCGGGTGTCTTTGCCTGCCGCTCCGGCTTCGCGCCGAAAACATGGCGTGTAGGCGACGTACTTCGCCGGCAGTTCCGACGCATCGAGAATTTCACCGCCGCGCAGCGCGGTGAGCGGCACTTCCGCGGTGGGAATCATGAAGAGCTGCGCGTCGCGATCTTCAAACATGTCGTCTGCGAATTTGCTCAACTGTCCGGTGGACCACATCGTGGATTTTGTAACCAGCAACGGCGGCGCGATCTCGCAATACCCTCGCTCCTGCGCGCGATCGAGAAAATAGATCGCAAGCGCGCGTGCCAAGCGCGCACCGGCGCCCGAAAGGACGACGAAGCGGCTTCCGGAGAGTTTTGCGGCGCGCGCAAAATCGAGAATGCCGAGCTGTTCGCCGAGTTCCCAATGCGGCCTCGGATCGAAGTCGAAGATGCGTGCTTCGCCGTTGCGGCGTAGTTCGAGGTTCTGCGTCGCATCGGCGCCGTCGGGAACCGAGTCGTCGAGAAGGTTGGGAAGTTGCGCGAGCCGAGCCTGCAGCGGCGATCCGGAATCGACGAGACTGTTCGCACCCGCACGCTGCTCAAATGCGGCGATCTCGCGTGCGAGCGCATCGATGTGTGGACGCAGCTCTGCCGCCGCGGCAGCTTTATCCGCCGCTTTCCCAATCTCGCCGGAGATGCGGTTCTTCTCCGCTTTTGCGCGCTCGGCGGCGCCGAGCGCCGAGCGGTACTCCTCGTCGGCGCGCAGAATCTCGTCGACCACCGACGCATCCTGTCCCCGACGAGCCAGTGCGCGACGCACGCGTTCGGGGTCGCGTCGAATCAAAGCGATATCGAGCATGGAGAAGCGCGCCATTATGCGGTCTGCAAATGCAGTCCTACCGGCGGTAGGATTCGTGCCTGAAGCGCTGTTGGCGCCTGGCCAAGCGTTGGTCGCATATTTTTCGCGCGTCGCCGTGGCGCCCTCGGGGACGGAACGGATCGCGTTAGACGATGCGGCGGGACGCGTCTTGGCCGAGCCGGTGCGCGCAGATGGGGACTATCCGGCGGCAAGGCGTTCCACGATGGACGGTTTTGCGCTCGCCGCCGCTGAGACGCCGGCGACATTTGAGATTGCCGGTGAGGTCGGCATGGGTCGCGTCTGGGAGACACCACTCGCGCGAGGATCGGCGGCGCGCATTCCAACCGGCGGTATTTTGCCCGAGAACGCCGATGCGGTTGTACCAATTGAAGAAGCGCGTTTACAAGACGGCCGTCTGCACGTGGATGCGCGGATCGAATCCGGCGATAACCTTGTCGAACCCGGCGCCGACATGCGAGCCGGAGAGCAGCTGCTCGAAGTCGGAAGACGTCTACGCCCAGCCGATTGCGCGTTGTTGGCCACGCTGGGGATCACACAACCATCGGTCTACCGGCGCCCGCGCGTCGCGGTCTTCTCGAGCGGCGATGAACTCATCGAAGCCGGTCGAACCCCAAAACGCGGCGAAATTCGCGATTCCAACCGTTACGCGATAGCGGCATCGTTGCGCGCGATGGGCGCCGAGGCGGTGCACTTTGCCACGCTTCGCGACGAGGCCGCGCAATTTGAAAGCATTTTAGCGCAGGCCATCGCCGAGTGCGACGGCGTGGTGATGACGGGCGGTTCGTCCGTCGGCGAACGCGATCGATTGCCCAAGGCGGTCGCTGCAATTGCAGACCCGGGCGTCATCGTGCACGGACTGCGCGTCAAACCCGGTAAACCGGCCCTGCTCGGTGCGCACGGCACCAAGCCGATCCTTGGATTGCCGGGGAATCCCGCGTCGGCACTCTTCATTCTGGAGGCCATCGCGTCGCCGATCGTTGCGGCGATGACCGGCGCAAAGCTTGAGTTAGCGACAGTACAAGCGCATTTGGCGGCCGAGACGCGAAGCCGTGCCGGCTGGACGTGGTACGTTCCGGTGCGTTTGCAGCATGAGGGACTGCTGCTCGTCGCGCATCCTCTTGGGGTGCGATCGTTTTCAGTCAGCCTCGCCGCGCGTGCGGACGGCTATATTGTAATGGAAGAGCGCGACGAGGTGTGGCCGGCACAAAGCGTCGTAACGGTTCGCCGGTTCTTCGGGGCGTGATCCGGCCGGCGCCGGCAATTGCCGCCATACCGGCTTCGACGCCGTTTATCGGACCGGAGCAACTCATGCGTGAAACCGGCCGCAGCGAACTCGTGCGGCTTGGCGCCAACGAGAGCGCCTTCGGACCCTCGCCCAAAGCCGTGGTCGCAATGGCTGGGGAACTCGAGCGGCTCTCCTGGTACGGCGATCCCGATTCGCTCGATCTGCGCGATGCGCTCGCCAGGAAACATGGATGCTCGCCGACGGAAGTTTTGGTCGGTGCGGGCATCGACGACCTCATGGGCCTTGCAGTGCGAGCCTATGCAAGCGAGGGCGGCGGTGCCGTCTTGACCCGCGGTACGTATCCGACGTTCTTATATCACGTTGCCGGTTACGGGGGGCGGCCGCTCTACGTTACGTATACGTCCGATGGTTCACCCGATCTTGATGCGATGCTCGCGGTCGCCGAACGAGAGTCGCCACGCATCGTCTATTTGGCCAATCCAGACAATCCGAGCGGCCGCTTCATCTCCCGCACGGATATGGAACGCCTGTACGCCGCATTGCCCGCCGGCGCATTGCTCCTGCTCGACGAGGCATACGCCGACTTCGTCGACGAGGACGAGTTGCTGCCGGCGATCTTCGAAGGTCGCCTGCTGCGTTTGCGGACGTTCTCAAAAGCGTACGGCATGGCCGGAGCGCGCATCGGTTATGCGCTCGGCGCACCCCCGGTCCTGGCGACGCTCGGAAAGATTCGCTTGCAGTACGGCGTAAATCGGAACGCGCAGATCGGTGCGCTCGCATCGCTACAGGACGAATCGTTTCGGGCGTACGTCGTCGGACAGACGGCGCTCGGCCGCGAGGAGTACTATCGTTTGGCTGACCATTTGCGAACGGCGTACATTCCGTCGCGAACCAACTTTGTCTGTGTCGATATGGGGGATGCGCAGCGAGCGGTGCGCGTTATGCAGAAGCTGCTGGCGCTGGGAGTTTGGGTGCGCAAGCCCGGTGCTCCGCCGCTCGACCGTTGCATTCGCGTCAGCGTAGGAACCGCGCCGATGCGCGAAGCCTTTGCCCGCGCATTGCGCGCGACACTTGACGGTGCGGTCACGTGAAGTACGCGTTTTTCTCCGACGTTCACGGTAATTTGGAATCCCTGCAGAGCGCACTCGCGCAGATCGAAGCGGACGAAACGCTCGTCTCTTTGGGCGACGTCGTGGGTTATGGACCCAATCCGAACGAATGCGCCGGTTTATTACGGGAACGCTCCGCGCACGCGGTACTGGGCAATCACGATCTCGCTGCACTGGAAAACTTCGGCGTCGAGCACTTCAACAGCGTTGCGCGTTCGGCGATCGAATGGACGCAGCACCAACTCGACGCACAGAGCCGTAATTGGCTCGACGGCTTGCCGTACGAGCTTCGCTTTCCCGATTTTCTGCTGGTGCACGGCGCTCCGGTCAACTACTTCCAATACGTGCTCGATAAAGAGACCGCCGCTGCGGCGTTCAAACGGACGGACGCGCGGCTCATCTTTATCGGGCATACGCATATCGCCGAGTATTGGACGTGCGACGAGAACGGCGCCATCGGTCACAAGCATATGCAGAATGGGGGCGAGCTGACGCTAGAGCCGGGCAAACGGTATATCGTGGACGTCGGCAGCGTTGGGCAACCGCGCGATCTCAATCCCGACGCGTGCTTCGTGCGTTATGACAGCGAGCGCGGTCACGTGCAGTGGATTCGATACGCATATCCGATCGCCGAAGTGGCGACCAAAATGCGCGAGGCCGGCTTGCCGGAGTATCTCGCGGAACGCTTGATCGTCGGGCGCTGAGGCACAATCGTGGCCGACGTACCTTTTGACGACGGTAACTGTTTTGCGTGCGGACCGGAGAATCCGATCGGCATGCACGTGCATTTCGAGCGCGATCGCGCAAGCGACGGCGTGTTGTGCCGCTGCACCCTTTCGTCGAATTTTCAAGGCTGGCGCGGCATCGCGCACGGCGGCATCGTGATGGCATTGCTCGATGAAGCAATGGCCCATGCCGCCGGCTTTGCGGGGCACCGCGGCGTGACGGCGGCGGTCAACGTGCGTTTTCGCAAGCCCGTTCCGCTTGAAGCGCCGATCGAAGTCCGCGGTCGCGTGACCTGGCAGCGGCGCGGCGTCATTGGGGTCGAAGCATGGATCGGCGATGCGGACGGCACGGTGCTCGCGCGCGCCGAGGGCAGCTTCGTCTCACGCGGATCCCTGGATGCGGCTGCCGACCGCCGCAATCCGGTTGTGAACGATGGCGCGTGGCAATGATTATCGAGAACCGCAGGGCGCGCTTCGAATATAGCATTCTCGAAACCGTAGAAGCGGGCTTGGTGCTCGCCGGTACCGAGGTGAAGTCCATTCGCGCGGGAGGCATTAGCTTGAGCGAAGCCTATGCGCGCGTTCGCGAAGGCGAAGCCTGGCTGATGGGCATGCATATCCCGCCCTACAAACAGGGCAGCTTTTCCAACCTGGAACCGAATAGGCCGCGCAAACTGCTGCTACATCGAGAAGAGATCGCGCGATTGCAAAACCGCGTCAATGAGAAAGGCCTGACGATCGTGCCGTTGCGCCTCTACTTCACGCGCGGCATGGCCAAGGTGCTGCTCGGTGTTGCGCGCGGAAAAAAACTCTGGGACAAGCGCGCCGCTGCGGCCAAGCGCGACGTCGAGCGCGAGATCGCATCGCACACCCGGCGATCGTGAGAGGATCGCGCCCTCAACGCGAGGTCGAAACGGCCATCGAGCGCAGCGGTGCGCTGCGGCCGGGTGAGTGCCTCCTCATCGCATGCAGCGGGGGCCCCGATTCGATGGCGCTCGCATCGGCGTTGCATGCAGTCGCGCAACGGTGTCCGCTGCAACTGCGTCTGGCGCACGTCAATCATGGGGCTCGCGACTCCGCAATGCAAGACGAATGCATCGTCCTCGAACTGGCGGCGCGGCTCGACCTCCCAATACACGTCCTCGCATTTGACGGTGCCGGCAAGAGCGAAGCGCGATTACGCGCCGCGCGTTACGAGATGCTGGCCGCCGGCGCACGGCAACATGGTTGCACGGCGATCGCGACCGCGCATCACGCGCAAGATCAAAGCGAGACCGTGCTTATGGCGCTGCTGCGCGGCGCTGGAGCCGACGGCTTGAGCGGGATGCCGGTGCGGCGCCAGTCGGCAAACGGCATCGACGTCGTCCGCCCATTGCTTGGCGTGGATGCGCAGGCATTGCTGGCATATTGTCACGCGCTCATGCTGCCGTACGCCGTGGATCCGACGAACGCCGATCCGAAACACCGGCGTAACGCGGTGCGGGAAGCGTTGGCCGCATTGCGTCCCCATTTCCCCGGCTTGGACCGCGCAGTCGCCCGGGCCGCCGACGTTGTCGGCGCGCAACGGCGGAGCAGCCCACGGGCCGAACTACGTCGCCGCGTCAGAGAGCGGTTTGCCGAGGAAGACGCCCTATGCGACGTGGATTTCGCGCACGTCGAGGCGGCGGTTCGTGCCATGGAGGCTGGACGGACCGGCACGTACCTCATGAAATCTGGGGTAGCACTGAGAATCGAGCGAGGATCGATGCAAGGCATCGTAACCCTTCCTCCGAGGTCACGGTTTGAAACATAAGGAAGAAGAGACGTCTACGTGAGCAAGCATCTCCGGTCAATCATCCTCGTCATCCTGGCAGTGATCGCCGGTTTCATTATCGTCGAGCGCTTCATCGCGCCCAGCGAAGGGGAAACCAGGCTCGATTACGGCGCGTTCTATCAGAAGCTGGAAGCCAGCCAGGTGCAGTCGTTTCACGCGACCGGACTCAACGCGGTCGGCGATCTCTCGAACGGCGCAAAATATTCGGTCGCCGTTCCCAACCTCGATCAGGAGTTCGTGAACGAGGTTTACCACAAGGTCAAAAGCGGAGCGATCAGCTTCGATCAGCAGTCCAGCGCAGGATTGCTATCCGGTTTGATGACGCTGGGGCCGTTGGCTATCACCGTGCTGCTCTTGTTCTTCATCTTACGGCAAGCGCAAAGCGGTGGAAGTCAAGCGTTGTCGTTCGGACGATCGCGCGCAAAAATGCTCTCGGAGAACCGGCCCAAGGTAACGTTTGCCGACGTCGCCGGCGTCGACGAAGCCAAAGAAGAACTGGCCGAGATCGTCGACTTTCTGAAGTATCCGAAAAAATACCAATCGCTGGGCGCGCGCATTCCCAAAGGTGTGCTGCTGCTCGGTCCTCCGGGTACCGGTAAGACGCTGTTGGCGCGGGCCATCGCAGGCGAAGCGGGCGTGCCGTTTCTCTCCATCTCCGGTTCCGACTTTGTCGAGATGTTCGTCGGCGTTGGTGCGTCACGGGTACGCGATCTCTTCGATCAAGCGAAGAAGTCGGCGCCCTGCATCGTCTTCATCGACGAAATCGATGCAGTGGGGCGTCAGCGCGGCGCCGGCCTTGGCGGCGGTCACGACGAGCGCGAGCAGACGCTCAATCAACTGCTCGTCGAGATGGACGGTTTCGATCAGAACACCGGAGTGATCCTCATCGCCGCGACCAATCGTGCGGACGTACTCGATCCCGCATTGCTGCGTCCGGGCCGGTTCGATCGGCAGATCGTCGTAGGGCGCGCCGATTTCAGAGGCCGTGAAAAGATTCTCGAAGTCCACGCGCGCAACAAACCGCTCGGACGCGAAGTCTCGCTCGAAACGCTGGCCAAACGAACGCCGGGTTTCTCCGGCGCCGATCTAGAGAACTTGCTCAACGAGGCGGCACTGCTCGCTGCGCGCCGCAATAAGAACGTCATCGAGATGATCGATTGCGACGAAGCGATCGATCGCGTCATGGTTGGTCCGGAGCGGAAATCGGTCGTCATGTCGCAGAAGTCGAAGAACATCGCCGCGTACCACGAGTCGGGTCACGCCGTCGTCGGCGGACTGCTCGATAAATCCGATCCGATTCACAAGGTGACGATCATTCCTCGCGGCATGGCGCTCGGGTTGACGTGGTCGTTACCTGAAGATGACCGGTACCAAGTTACGCGTGACGAGTTGATTGCCCAGATTACGATGGCGTTGGGCGGGCGGCTTGCCGAGGAGATCCAGTTCGGCGACGTCACCACCGGTGCGAGCAACGATTTCGAAAAGGCTACGGAGCTTGCTCGCCGGATGGTCACGCAGTACGGCATGAGCGAGTTGGGACCGATTCAGTACGGCCGCGGCGCACACCAAGTTTTCCTTGGCCGCGATATCGGCGAAGAGCGCAACTACTCAGAGGAAGTCGCCAGCAAGATCGATGGCGAGGTCCGCAAGATTATCGAGACGAGCTATGCGACCGGCAAACGCATCCTTACCGATAACTGGGATAAAGTCGAACGCATGGTGGCATCGTTACTCGAAAATGAAACGGTCGAAGCTGACGAAGTAAAAGCCATCCTCGACGGACGGCCCTATCGCGCGCGCGACGTCGAGACGAAGCCTTCGCAGCCGCAACCGCCGAGCGGGCGTGCAGGCGAGGAAACCCAGCGTGCCGACAAGCCCAAGCTCTTCCCCCCGAAGATTTCGCCGGAACCGGCGTGATGGGCGCGTTCGCCCGCAGTGCCGCGCTGGTAACCGCTGCCGCCCTCCTCATGGGAGCGGCGGCCGTTTCTCATCAGACCGGGTCGTTGCCGCGCGGCGGAACGTACGTGATCTATCCCGATACGACGGTGGGTTCCGCGGCGATTGCCCTGTGGTTCCGTGCGCCGGGCGCCGGATACGACGATCGTACGCCGGGCATCGCGAATCTCGCAGCGACGGCAGCTGCGGTGGCACCGCTGGCCAGCGGGCGATCGCTCTTCGCACTGGTGCACAGCGCGGGCGGCGACTTCAACGTTGAAGTGTATCCCGACATCGTCGGGGTCGAAGCGATTGTTCCGGCGGGAGTCGCGCGGCGCATCGTTGCCGCGTTGACCGCCGGGTATTTCTCACCGGCCATCGACGATACGGCGGTCAAGACGGCGCGAGCCAACGCCGCCGTCCTCGGTGTGCAGCAACGCTATGAGGCAGATACCACGCTGCACGACCTGCTCTTCCGCCAGATCTTTGCGGGGGGTCCCGCGCATTACCCGCCGTTGCCTTCCAACGTCTCGGAACTGACGACTATTTCAACAGCCCAGGTCAACGATTTTGCAAAACGCGCGTTTCGTTCAGAAAACGCAATGCTGGTACTGACCGGTAATGTGGACCCGTCCAGTATTGAAGCGGTAACGGACGGTAATGGTCCGGGCCAAGCCGATCCCCCGATCGATTCCCCCATTGCCCCCAATGCAGCGGCGGCGAACGTTACCGGCGCAGTCGGCGGCATAGGACTGGCGTGGATTGGGCCGTCGATCGCCGATCAGAAAGCCGCGACCGCGCTCGATTTCATTGCCGATTATCTCTTTCGCGAAGATACGGGTACGGTAACGCACGCACTCGATCGCAGTTCGAGCGATGCATTGGTCGCCGGACAGTTCATTACGCTGCACGATCCCGGCGTCATGCTGGTTACCATCGGCGGCGATCGCGAGCAAGGCGTGCGCGATCGGGTGCTCGCCGCCATTGCGGCGCTGCAGCAGCCGCTCGATCCGCAAACCTTCGCCGGCGCGCGTGAAGCCTTTCTCTATCACGTCGCCTCGGATACGCAAACACCGCAAGAGCGCGCCGACAATCTGGGCTGGTACGGTGCGGAAGGCAACCTTTCGTATGCACCAGGAATTCTCGACGGCTCGTACGTCGCTTCGGTGCGTTCGCTCGATCCCGCGTACGTAGCCGTGGTCGCGCGCCGCTATCTGCAAGCGCCGGTGATCGTTAATCTGAGTGCAGCACCGCCGCAGGGACCGGCGCAATGACGCAGACGCGTTCGCTGATCCCTCCGTTGGCATTAGCCATCGCTTTGTTAGGCGCGACCGGCGCGCCCCAAGTTGCGCCGCCCAGCATGCAGAGTCACGGCGGCACGACGGTGGTGCAACAAGCCGATGCTGCCGCCGCTCTCGCCGGCGTTACGCTCGTCGTTCGCGCCGGGCTCGACCGCCAAACGATGCGCCAGAACGGTCTGGCAGCATTGACCGCTGAGACGATCTTGCGCACTCCGGTCGCGGATACCGCCGGACGACGATTAGCGCTCGACGAAGCCATCGCCGTACGCGGCGGAGCAATTCGCTTTACGGTCGATCCCAGCGACGTACGTTTCTATATCGAAGCCTTGGCGGCCGACTCGCCGGCGGTGCTCGATCTCTTCCGCAACGCGCTAACGGCTCCGGATTTTTCTGCCGCCACGGTGCGGGACGCTCGCGCGCAACTGGTCAGGCAAATCGCGGCAAATCAACAAGTCGCACTGGACGTCGGCTTGGACATGCTCAACGCGGCCTCATCGCCGCAGGCAAATGCGGGTTTGCCCGAACTGGGTACGCCGGCGTCTTTGGCGCAGTTCGTGCCGGATGATACCGCGAGGTTCTTCCATGCATACTATCGGCGCGGCGGCGTGCTGGTCAGTGCGGCGGGCCGCCTGGAAGCGCTCGATGCAAACGCGCTCGCGGCGTTAGGAACGGCGCTGCCGCCGGGAACGACGCTGCCCGTGACGGTCACCGTGCGGCGGCTCGGCGGATCGGCGCACGAACTGGTCGCACATCGCGATATTTCATCGCCGTGGTTGATCGCGCAGTACTCCGCACCCGCCGTGAGCAGCCGCGATTTCGGTCCGATGCTGGTGCTCGCAGCATTTCTTCGCCGCACGATCTCCGATATCGCGCAAGTGCCGGGTGTCGTAACGCCGACGTTCGCTTCCCGTTCCGTCGGAGCAGTTTACGTGTACGATCGCGTGCCCGCGAGTTTGGTACTGTACGTCAACGGCGGCCTGATCGGCAGTCCGAGCCGTACCTTTGAGACTGCGCTTTCCATCGTCAACGTGCTGGCTGGAACGCGGTTACAAGGGTCGATCGAAGAGTTCAAAGCGATGGCTGCGGGTGATTTCGCCAACGATGCCACCACGTTGGAGACGCGCACGTGGTTAGCCGCAGTCTTCGCCGGCGAGAGTTCGTCGCCCGATTTCATCAACCGGGGGCTGGCATCCATCGGCGCGACACAAGCGGTCGACGTGCAGCGCGTGGCGCGCAGGTATTTGAGCGCTCCGACGATCGCCTTGATCTTACCGCGCAGCACCGCGCCGTCGGATTGAACGTTGCGCTCGTCCACGATTACCTGAACCAACGCGGAGGCGCAGAACGCGTCTTCGCTCATTTTGCGGATGCATGGCCGGACGCGCCGATTTATACGGCGCTGTACGACGAACGCGTCAACGGCGATGCGTTTCCGCCCGAACGCGTGCGCGCCTCGTATCTTGCGCGTTTTCCATACGCCAATCGTGGGTTCCGTTTACTTGCGCCGCTGTATCCTCGCGCTTTCGAGCGCTTCGACTTCACCGGTTACGACGCCATCGTCAGCTCGACGACCGCCTGGGCGAAAGGCGTGCTGGTTCCCCCCGGCGCCGTGCACGTCTGCTACATGAATACCGTGAGCCGTTTTGCTTTTGCATACGACGCGTATGTCGGCGGCATGACGCGCGTGCGGCCCGTTCGGGCCGTCGTCAATCGGCTCGTCGAATGGGATCGCATCGCCGCAACCCGGCCGACGCGCCTGATAGCCAACTCCCGCAACGTCGCCGCGCGAATCGCGCGTTTCTATGGGCGCGAAAGCGACGTGCTCCCCTGTCCCGTCGACGTGGATCGCTTTTCAATCGGGACTGGAAACGGCGACTACTTTATCGTCGTGTCGCGCCTCTTGCCGTATAAACGCATCGATCTGGCGATACGCGCGGCCGCCTCGGCGGGCGTCCGCCTTTTGGTGGCCGGCACGGGGCCCGACGAACGCCGATTGCGCGCGTTGGCACGCGGCGCCGGCACCACACTGCTCGGATACGTCTCCGATGAGCGCCTCAACGAACTGGTCGGCAATGCGCGTGCTGCGATTCTGCCGGGCGAGGAAGATTTCGGGCTGGTTCCGTTGGAAGCGGCGGCGGCCGGGCGGCCGACTATCGCCTATCGTGCCGGCGGTGCGCTGGAAACGATCGCCGACGGCGAGACGGGCGCGTTCTTTGACGAACCGGAGGTGGAATCGCTTGCATCGGCCTTACGCGCCTTCGATCCCAACGTCTACGACGCGCGACGATTGCGCGAACATGCCGAACGCTTCGCCCCCGCGCGCTTTATCGAGCGGCTACGCGCCATCGTGGACGAAACGGTTGGGACCCGTAATACCAGCTCTGTTTAACGCCGAAACATATCGTATGAACCTTCCTGCGTGCGCGTTTCTAATGGTCTCTTCGGCTGCGTTCGCCGCCTGCAGCGCTGCACAACCAGCCACGGTGCCGCCGTCAGCTTCCGGGAAAGTGGTTGTAGCGCTCGCAAAGTCGTGGATGATCCCACGGGCTCGACATCAGGATTTATTATACGCCGCAAGCCCGGTGAGCAACGATGTCGACGTCTACACGATGGGCGGCACGCAAGTCGGGGAACTCACGGGATTCGACGAACCCACCGGCTTGTGCGTCGACGGGCATGGCGACGTCTACATCGCGAACACCGGGTCGGGAACGCTCGTGGAGTACGCGCACGGCGGGACGACGGCGATAAACGCGTACGAACCGGGCGCCTCACTGATGGGATGCTCCGTCGACGCCAAGGGTGACGTTGCTGCTACGCTGTATCAGCCCGGGGCCGTCGTCGTGTACGCGGGCGGCAATGCAAACGACGGCACGACGTATCAAGACCTTTCGTGCCCGGTCCAGTCGACCATGGGCTACGACGACAAGGGTAATCTCCTCGGTGTGGTGTCGAGCACCAAGAACTACGTTACGCTGTGCGCCCTCATGGCTGGAGCGACGTCGGAAACGGTGCTGACGCTCGACGGCGTTCAAATGCACCATCCGGGTAGTTCGATGTGGGATGGCAAATATATGGCGTTGACCGACCAAATGTTGGACGGCCAGTTTGAAACGGGAATCATCAGGTCACCTTGTCGGGATCAGGCATCGTCTCGCATGGAGAACGGCGCTTCACGAGTCCGTGTAGCTACGCGAGTATGGCCAATCCGTTCATCGTCGGAAGGAAGAACACGCCGGTCAATCATGAGGAGGGAACGCTGCTGGCCGGAAACAGCGGATGCGGCAGCAGTTATAGTATCGGTTTTTGGCATTACCCGAAAGGAGGGTCGTATTTCACGTATTACGCCGTCCCAAATGCGGTGTACGGTGAAGCGGTGAGCATCGCGGGATGAAACCGGCGGCACATATCGCAGTGACTGGATTCATTTCGCTCGTCCTGTTGGCCGGCTGCGCCGGAACGCCGGAGGGGGTTCCCGCGACGGGCGGCTCCGTGGCCACATCGCAGGACGCGAAAGGTTATCCGCTTCTCTACGTTTCGACGTACGACGGAGCGATCTACGAACTCCGCTATCCGCGAGGCGAAGTCGTGGGAACCTTGAGCGGTTACAGCTATCCGGCCGGGCTCTGCTCGGATGCGTCGGGTAACGTTTTTATCACCTATCCATTGAATCAAGTCGTCCTCGAGTACGCTCACGGTGGCAGCGAGCCCGTGCAAACGCTCAGCGATCCGGAGCAGATACCGATTGGCTGTGCGGTCGACGAGCGCAACGGCGATCTGACCGTCGCCAGTACCGTGGGAAGTTTGCAGATCTATAAGCACGGCAGCGGCACTCCGCAAACGTACCGCTATTCCGGAATGGAAGAGTTTCTCTATTGTACCTACGACCGGTCCGGCGATCTCTTCGCCGATGGGGTAACCGCCGGCGGTGACTTCGCGCTTGTCGAGATGGAAAAAGGCAACACCGTATTGTACTCTGTGTCGGTGGACGCGACGATCCAGCCGGATGCCCCGATGCAATCCCAAGGAAACGACATAGCCATTCAAGCCTCCCAAGGTTCCGGCACGGCGGTGATGTATCGACTTCACGTTTCCGGCTTGACCGGCAGCGTCGCTGGAACGACCACCTTGCAGATGGCCAGCGAATCGCCAGCGCAGTTCTGGATCGACGGCGGTCACATTCTCGAGCCGCAAAACGGCGGCGTCGGTCTATGGAAGTATCCATTGGGCGGCCCCGCAATAAAGACGTACGGGTTCACTTCAGATGACGCGCCCGACGGAGTTACGATTAGCGCTGCGCGCAAATAGCACACGGTACGCCTACGTCGTCGCCGCGGCGTTTACGGTGATGTACGTCGCGCTTGACTTCAATAAACTCTATGCGTTACGGTACGGTGCCGATCTCGGCACGTATCTGCAAACGTTGGTGAATCTGCAGCACGGCAGTTCGTGGAACTTCGGCGAGTGGCGACCGCACCTGCAGGTTCACGATTCCGCCATTATCTTGCTGCTTGTACCGGTGGTCGCCCTGTTTCCATACGCTCAGACGCTCGTCGTGATGCAGGTTGCAATCGTCGCGGCGGCCGTTCTGCCGTTGGTTAGTTTTGCGCGTGAGGCCGGTCTCGACGCGCGCAAAGCGAATCTGCTGGGCATCGCGTATCTCTTGAGCCCCGCGGCGCAGGGCGCCGCCTACGATAACTTTTCCGAAAATGTTTTCGTGCCGCTGCTGGCTTTTGCCGGAGCATTGTTCGTGCGCAGACGATTGCTCGTGCCCTCGATCCTTATCGCGCTGCTGCTGGCCGTGACCAAAGAAGACGAACTGCTCTTTTTGCTGTGGTTCGGCGTAGCATGTGCGTTGTGGTGGGACCGGCGCATCGGCATCGGCGTCGTTGCAGTTGCATTCGTTGTGGGCGCCGCATTCATGACGGTCGAGCGCATTGCAGGCGTGCATCCGAACCTTCCAGCATATAGCGCGATCCTTTACGATCCCCTGGGGAAGATTTCGATGATCGGACTCTTGCTGCTGCCGTTTGCGTTCGTTCCGGTTATGGCCGGGCGCACGCTATGGCTGGGTCTGCCGCTACTTGGGGAAGTCGTCTTCATGCGCCCTTGGAACTACGAGCCGAGCCGCGTTGGATCGCATTACACGATACCGCTCCTAACCGTAGCGACGATCGCCGCGATCTTCGGTTTGAAGCGCGCACCGAAGATGACCGCAGCGATTCTCCCCTGCGCGATCGTCGCGACGTTGTTTTTCAACGATACGGTGCTGCACGCCGGACGCTGGCCCTACGTCGTGGATTGGAGATCGTACGCGCGTGCGCGATCGCTGCGCGATTCCGGCAAAGCGGCGACACTGCCGCGTTCGGAAGAAGGCGTTTGGGCAGTGGCTGCAGCGAATACGCGCGTACGGCTCGATTCACGTCCGGATCTGGAAGCAACAGCATGTCCCGCGTACGACACCGATTTCATCGCGTTTGCCGCCAGTCTCTCGGGCCACCCGCCGGCGCGCATCTGCGGCGGCGTCCCGCTGCATTGACGGTTTCGCAGTACGGTCCAATACCGGCCATGCGCGAGGATCGCAATCGTTTTGCCTCGCTGCGCGGCCGCCGTGCGCTCGTCTATTGGCCGCACGGTTTCGGGGACTGGGTGCACCTCGGTTACGTTCTTCCGTTGCTCGAACCGTCCAATCGTTATGCCGTCACTCGCTACGGCGACGACTACGTGAGCCTCATGGATGGTAATGCCATCGCCCCCGCACTGCGCAGCGGTGCCCTTGCGCCGCAGGACGGTGCCCTCGCCGGTGCGCCGCATCTTGGCGTCTCGCTGCGGCGCTGTAACGGCAAGCCGCTGCTGTTGCGCGTCGCCGAACCGCTCGCCGCCGGCGTACGTGACTTTGCGCCGGAGGTGCTGCTCTGGACCGATTATCCCGAAACCGAAGGGCGGACGGCATACCCCTTTCACACGAAGGCGCGCAACCTCGCGCGCCTGCTCGTTCCGCCGCAGCGTCTTGCCGGCATCGATCTGTCTGTGCCATTGCCATCGGCGCTGGACTTCACCGCCCCGGCGGAAGCACAGCGGCGCGTTGACGAACGGCTGGCAGCCTTTGCGCCGCCCGGCTCCCGCATCTGCGTGATCTCGCGGTGCGGTGTTACCGCCGCTCGGAAGAACTGGGCTGACCGCAGCGAGGTTGGCGAGTTCGCGCAATTAATGCGGCGCAGTTCACCGGCGTGGCGTCTGATTTCGATGGACGATGAAGACCTCGGCGACCGGTCCGCCGGATTTCGCGCGCTCTTTTCGAGCTTGGAGCTACCGTTCGGAGTTCTGCTCAAAGCGGTCGCGGCGCGCATCGAACTCCTCGTCGGCGTGCCGGCTGGGCCGTTGCATTTCGTGCTGGCGCGCGGCGGTATCGCAGTCGTCGGCTTATGGTTCGCACATCATCCCGATTGGTACGAAGAACCGAATCAGCGTGCCATTCATCTCGTCGGAAAGTATGTGTGCGAACGGCGCTTCGAGCGGCGCGTTGCATCCACAAGTAAGCCGCCTTCGTTACGGCACAAGTTGCGCTATCTTCAGACGCGCGGCGCGCCCGCGGAGAGCGTGCTCGACGCGGCGCTGACCGTTACTGACTGAGTTTCGGCGCCGCGAGCAGCACGACGATGGAGAATGTGTTAAAGAGCGCGTGGGAAAACATAGACGCGATGATATTACGCGTGAGGTAGTACACTCCGCAGAGCACGATGCCGCCGAGCGCTAGCGGTATCGCCGCGTAGAGATCGCCGTGCGCGATGCCGAAGAGTACGCCGCTCAAAATGGCTCCTGCCCAAAATCCGCCGTAACGAAGACCTAGATTAAAGAAGAGCAGTCGAAAAAACGTCTCCTCGGCAAACGGCGCGAAAATAATGGCGAACGCGGCGAACAGCGCAATCGTCGTCGTATTGTGCAGGTGCTTGAAGATCTCGACGATGTCTTGCTGATGCGGACTGTGCGCGAGGTAATCGATCAGCGTCGCGCCGCCGTTGGCGACGATCGCCATCGTTAGCGCACCGAGAATCGCGATGAAGATATTCATCAGCGTCGGTGTGCGAAAGCCGAGTTCGCGCAGACTGAACTTCGCCATCTTCGGAAGAGCGGCCAAAACGATCGCAACGAGAATGCCTTCCAAGATGAACTGCGCCGCCAAACCGATATCGAAGATGGCCGGATCCATCTTGGTGGAGACTTGATTTTTGAGCGAAAAGAAGAAGAGCGCGATGAAGAGCAGCGCAATGACAATCGCCAATAGCCACGACCAAAAGCCCGTGAAGCTATTCTTCGGCCAGCGCGTCGGCCAGGCGGGCGAACTCGCCGAGGTCGAGTCGTTCACCCCGAATCTCCGTCGGAAGGTTGCATGCGGCAATCGCCCGCACAATGGCCCCGCGATCGAGATGAAGCGCGATCGCAAGGCTGTTGGCAAGCGTCTTGCGGCGGTACGCGAACGCGCCCCGCACGACCTTCCAGAAGCGTTTCTGGTCGCGCACCGATACTGCGGGTCGCTCGCGCCGCGTGAGGCGAATGACGCTCGAGTGCACTTTCGGTGCCGGAAAAAACGCGCCGGGCGGCAACGAAAAACATCGTTCGATCGTCATGGCATACTGGGCGGCGACGGTTAGGCTGCCGTAGGCTGGCGTTCCGGGAACGGCCGCAAAACGCTCGGCGACGTCGCGTTGAACCATCACGGTAACTACTTGCGGGCCGGCCGTCATTTCGACGAACCGCAAGAGTAGCGGCGTCGCGATATTATAAGGAAGATTTCCCGCCACACGCCAGTTTTGAGCCGCGAGTGTGGAGTAATCGAAGAGCAGGGCATCGGCCTGGACGATGGTCGCATCGTTGAGATCTGCACGCTCTCGCAGTATCGCGACCAGCTCGGGGTCGATCTCGATCGCCGTCACGCGCGCGCCCTCGTCGAGCAGTGCGCGTGTCAGCGTTCCGGTCCCGGCACCGACTTCGACGACCTGACAGTCCGCAGACGCGCCTTCGACGCTCAATCGAGCGATGCGGCGCGCCGTTGCTGCGTTGACCAGAAAGTTCTGCCCGTAGCGCCGTTTGGGACGCAGTCCCGATTGCGCGAGCAAGGTACGGGGGCTCGACACCCCGTTATGGTACTTTACTTCAACTGGTACACGGTAACGTCGCGTCTGCCGAAGTCGAGCGCGCTTTGAAGCGAGTCGAATCCGAGATCGATGCGCAGACCGACGATCGCTCCGCCCGTGTCGCCGGCGATGGCCTTACCGTAGCCCGGAATATAGAGTCGTGTGCCGAGCGGAATGATGCGCGGATCGACCGCAACGATGCCGTATCCGGCGCGCCGCCCGATCGCCGTCCAACCGCTGCCTCCGGAACTATCGGCCGTATACGCGGTGGCGACCATGTGCATGACTTTCCGCATTACCGCGTCGAGGTGAATCATCGCCAAGGCCGCGTCGCCGCCTTCGAGGACGATGCGGGCCTTCGGCATGCTCACGACGGTGCGTGACAGGACGTGGCTCCGAACGGCGCCCCCGTCGCGCTGGCTGTACGAAACGATGACTTCTGCCATGCCGGCCCGGCCGCGGCTGACCACTTTGGAACGTCCCGGATGTAAAGCGGTCGAGTAACGGGTGATGGTTCGCTGTGCGATGGCACGCCGTTCGAGGCGCTCCCAGACGACCGTGCCATGATCGTCGTTCACGCTTCCCAGAAGCGATGGCGATTGCGCGTCCGTCGTTGCCGCGGAAACGGGGTATATCGCACAGAGCGAAACGAGAAAAATAGCGTAGATCACGCGTCCAATCAAATCGGAGATACCTTTCTTTCCCGAATCGCATCAAGGCCGACGCTCCACACCACGTAGTACGGGCGATGCACGCGATTCGCGTGTTACTGCAGCGACTGGAGACCGCCGCTGAGCAACGGGATCCGACGAAAACGCTTACAGTTAACGGCCTGCCTGCTTGCTGTATTGAGCGGGCGGCACGTCTGACCCGGGCACTATAGCACACCCGTTCTCAAGGCGATATATGCCAAAAGTATCAATACGACAGGAGCTCCCTTTTGTTGCAGCGGCAGAGCATGCGCTCCGAGAAGAAGGGTCGCGCATGTCGCCCTTGCGCGTCGCTCTCTTCACCGAAATTTACCGTCCGGCAATGAACGGCGTCGTCGCATCGGTCGAAACGCTGGCCGCGGCATTGGAAAACCGTGGCCATCACATCTTTTGCGTTGCGCCCAAAATGGTCGGCGAAGACGGCGGCGATCGCAGCGTGCTGCGCATTCCATCGTTACCGTTGCCGGTCCGCGCTGGAACGCCGTACCGTCTCACCCTTCCAGTGATGAGCCGACGCAAGGTCAAAACGTTCATCGCCGACCTTGACGTGATCCACGTGCATTCGCCGTTCGTTACCGGATGGATGGGGGTGCGCTATGCTCGCCGTTTTGGTATCCCGCTCATCTACACGTATCACACCCAACTCGAAGCATATGCGCACTACGTGCCGTTCGAGCCGAATGCGACGCGCTACGCGGCATCGCGACTCACGCGCGCGTTCGCCAATCTTGCGGACGTCGTGATCGCACCCACCCCGGCGATGGCGCATCGCTTGCGTGAACTCGGCGTGCGTTCGCGCATCGAAACGGTGCCAAGCGGTATCGACGTCGGGCTTTTCGGCGCTGGGCGACGCCGCCAAGAGGTTCGCGAGCGGCTCGGGGCGCACGACGATCAGACGCTGTTGCTCTATGTCGGCCGCTTGGCACGCGAAAAGAACGTCGAGCTGCTGTTACGCGCGATGGCGGCCACCCGTGGGGACCGGCTTCGGCTTGCAGTGGTCGGCGACGGCCCCTTCCGGCCCGATTTGGTGGCATTAGCGGGGCAACTCGGAGTTGCGGGGGTTACCCAATTTGCCGGCGCCGTGCCGCGCGCGAGCCTGCCGGATATCTATGCGAGCGCCGACGCTTTCGTGATGCCGAGCACCACGGAAACGCAGGGCCTCGTTCAAGCCGAAGCGTTGGCCGCCGGGCTTGCGGTCATTGCCGCTGACGCGCCGCAGAATCGTGACGTGCTGGGCGAGAGCGGACAGCTTATCGAACCGAGCCCGGAGGCTTTTGCCGCCGCCTTCCGAGCCGTAAGGGTTCCTGCGGATCCCACACTGGCCGACGCCGCGCGAGTCGTCGCCGAGCGCTTCTCACTTGAGCGTCACGTCGATCGCATGGTAACGATCTATGAGAGCCTGGTTCGTCCGGCGCGCTCTGCTTGACATACGAACATGTGTTCGCATACAATCAAGTCGAGGCATTCGGATGGCAAAGTTTGGGCGACCTCCCGCAGAGATCCATATCGGTTACGGCGTAGACGCCGCCGGATGCGGCGTTGCCTACGCGAGAACGGAGTCGATCGTCCTGCGCCTGCCGTTCCGCGTCGCACGGCGGCCGTCGCTTGTAGAACGCGCCGGCGCTTATGCCGCAATCGTAACCGTGGCGCGGTCGCTGGCAAAGCGTGGAATCCAATGCGTGCGCTTTCGTTTGCCCGATCACCAACTGGTCGACGAGTTGTCGAAGCGTAGTGAGCCGCCCGAAGAACTGGCACTGCCATACGTGCGGGTGCGCTGTGCCCTCAACGCCCTCGAGTATTTCGAGATCGCGTTTGAAGAGCCGGGAGACTTGATGCAGCGGGCTCGCGCAGAGGTAGCGCTGAACCTCGCGGCATGACGTCCGCGCGCCTCGATCCGGCGCTGCTGCCGGTCGAGACGCGAGCGCTCGCGCGAGTTTTGCTGGGCTGCGTTTTGGTCCGGGAGAGCAACGAAGGACGTGCGGCAGGGCGCATCGTCGAAACCGAAGCCTACCTTCCGGGCGACCCAGCATGTCACGCATATGCCGGCAAGACTCCGCGTAATGCGACGCTGTTCGGTCCGCCGCATCGCGCCTACGTCTATCAAATTTATGGCACACTGTTTTGCTTCAACGTATCGAGTGAAGCTGCGGGGTGCGGCGCAGGTGTCTTGGTGCGCGCATTGCAGCCCCTTGAGGGTCTAGAGCTGATGCGGCGACGTCGCGGCGTGCAGCCCGAACGCGATCTTTGCCGGGGACCGGGCCGCTTATGTCAAGCATTGGCAATCGATCGTGCATTTGACGGCGCCGATCTCGCCACCGATTCGCGTCTTTGGCTCGCGCGTGACGGGTACGCCCGCACGCGGATCGGCCGAAGTCCGCGCATCGGCGTGACGCGCGCCGCCGAGCACCGATTGCGCTATTTCATTGGCGGTGACGGCTACGTGAGTGGGCCTGCCCGCTTAAACGCTTGGTAGGTGCTGGCTTGAACCCCATAGACAGCTATGCTATAGTGTGAGCGTTGCGAAGCGTCATTGTTGACCGCCGCGGCATATTTGACATCCTCAACGCACACGCCACCGATAGATCGCTAGGGTAGCCTCACCCTTGCTTGTCGACGTTTGGCGAACGCGTTTCCTGAGAGAGATACCGTTCTGCAAACCGAACAGCGTCCCCCGAACGACCACCGAATGAATAACGATATGCGTCCTCCGCATGGCGGCGGTGGCCGTCGCAGGCGTTCCCGCCGGCGTCATGGATTCGCTCCCCATCCCGGTTCGTTTCACGACCCGATGCAGCAGATGGAAATGCCGCCGATGCTCACCGCGGTGCAACTCGGTGAGAAGACGAAGACCGAACTACTCGACGTCGCTAAAGAACTCGAAATAGAAATTCCTACGCCGGCGAAACTCAAGAAAGACGAGATCGTCGAGCTATTGGTGCAAGGGCAGATCGCGCGATCGGGTATCGAGGTCGTAAGCGGCATCCTGGACACCTTGCCGGAAGGCTATGGTTTCTTACGGCGCGCCGGTTATTATATCGGCAACGACGACATCTATGTCAGCCAATCGCAGATACGCCGCTTCGAACTGCGCCGCGGCGATATGGTCGAAGGCCACGCGCGCCGGCCGAAGGAGAGCGAGAAATACTTCGGCCTCATTCGGGTGGACAACGTCAACGGATTGGATCCCGATGCCATCAAAGGCCGGCGCACCTTCGAAAAAGGAACGCCGATCTATCCGCAAGAGCGATATAAACTCGAAGTTCGTTCCACGCAGCTTTCAACGCGCGTAATCGACCTGTTTTGTCCAATCGGCATGGGACAGCGCGCCCTCATCGTCTCGCCGCCCAAAGCCGGTAAGACGACGCTACTAAAAAATATCGCCAACTCCATTTCGATCAATCATCCCGACGCCCACATCATCGCACTGTTGGTGGACGAGCGCCCTGAAGAAGTCACCGACATGCAGCGAACGATCGACGGCGACGTCGTCGCTTCCACGTTCGACGAGCATCCCGAGAATCACACGGCGGTCGCGGAGCTTGCCATGGAGCGAGCGAAGCGACTGGTCGAACTCGGCAAGGACGTCGTGATTCTGCTCGACTCGATTACGCGTCTGGCGCGCGCGTACAACCAGACGATCACGAGTTCGGGGCGCACGCTCTCCGGCGGTCTCGACACCGCATCGCTGCACAAGCCGAAACGGTTTTTCGGCGCGGCGCGCAAAATTGAAGAGGGCGGCTCGTTGACGATCATCGCGACCGCGCTCATCGAAACCGGTTCCAAGATGGACGATGTGATCTTCGAAGAGTTCAAAGGCACGGGCAACATGGAAATCGACCTGACCCGCAAACTTGCCGAATCGCGCGTCTTTCCCGCAATCGACATCAAGCGTTCCGGAACGCGTCACGAAGAGTTGTTGCTCACGCCGGATGAAATGCGCAAGATCTGGATGCTGCGCCGCGCGACCGCCGTGCTCAACACCGGCGACATCACCGAGATCATTCTCGACAAGATGGCGCAAACGCGTACGAACGAAGAGTTCTTACAGACCGTCACCAAAGAAGCGCTGTCCATGAACCGCGGTTATGAGGATGGCGGCAACGGCAAGTATTAGCGCATTCGACTCAACCGGTTCTTAGCGCGGGCAGGAGTCGCGTCCCGGCGGCATGCCGACGATGCGATTTCCGCCGGGCGCGTGAGGCTCAACGGAACGGTCGTGTCGCGGCTGGGGACGCTCGTGCACGAGGGCGATCTGGTTCAAGTGGACGGCATTGCCGTCGAGCAGCCGTCACGGCGCACGTACCTTTTACTGAACAAGCCGCTCGGAGTCGTGACGACCATGCACGATCCGCATGGGCGGCGCAGCGTCGCAGAGTTCGTTGGCGATCGTCCCGGCGTTTTTCCGGTGGGCAGGCTCGATTACGATACCGGGGGAGCGCTGATCCTGACCGACGACGGCGAACTCGCCCATTACCTGCTGCATCCTCGGTTCGGCGTCGATAAGACGTACCGGGTCGAGGTCAGCGGCCGTATCTCGTCCTCCACTCTTGGGTACCTTCGCAGCGGCGTTCCGCTCAGCGACGGCCGCGCTGCGGCCGGACAAGTGCGTCTCCTAAGCGCACGCGGTGACCACTCGCTGGTGGATCTCACGATACACGAGGGGCGCAATCGCCAGGTACGCCGGATGTTCGAAACGCTGGGCCATTCGGTGCTAAGCCTCACGCGAATCCGCTTCGGTCCGTTGTATCTGGGGGAGCTGCCGCCCGGCCGGACCCGGAACTGACCCCCGGCGAGATTGAGGCGCTGCGCCGGCATCGCAGGCAGCCGACCAATCCGCCTCGTACCACCACGCCCTGAGGTAATCTGATGAACCGTAACGCTTCGATCGCCATCGTTCTCGCCACCGCACTGGCTTGCGGTGCGCAGCCTGCCATCGCGCAGTACGCTACGGAGTTCACTCCGGCGCATCTGCTCCATCAAGGAAAGACGTCGGTAGCCATTGCCGGCAGCGGACGCGTCGTCGTGCAAGTTCAGGTCAACGCTGACGGGTCGCACAAAGCGATTCGCGTTATCAAGTCCACGAACTCCGGCGACAATGCTGCAGCAATGGAGATCGCCCAAAGTTCGAACTACCGCCCCGCGCACCGCGGCAACAAACCCGTCACCGCCTTTTACGATTTCACACTGAACTTCCACGGTAAATCGGTCGCGCAAACGCCGTCGGAATCGTCCGGGCCGGTGCTATCTGCGGCCGGCCTATCGTCTGCGGCGGCGAAGATCGCTGCGCTGTTGCGCCAAAGCCAATACGCGCAAGCCAAAGCCAAGGCTGAAGCCGCGTTGCTCAATGCGCCCGACGATAACTCGGTGCGGCAAATGCTGGGCATTGCGGAGTACGATCAAAACGATTTCGTTTCGGCTGCCGCAACGTTCGATAAAGTGCCGACGATTTCGAGCCAGTTCAGAGGGCCCGCGGCGCAAAGTTTTGCGGCAGCCGCGGTGCACTTAGCCAATAGCGATGCGGCGCGTTCGCTTGCATACGCGCAAAAAGCCGTCGCGCTGCAGCCGACGACGAACTCGCGTTTTGCATTAGGGGTGGCGCAGCTGCATCCGGCGATAAGGCCACGGCGTTGGAAACGCTCAAAGCAGCGCACGACATGGCAATGCACGATGCGAAGATTCCGATGAACTCGAAAGTCAACATCGACGCTGAGCTGTTGCAAGCCTATCTTGCCAACGGCGACGCGCAAGCCGCCTCGAACGTTGCCGCCCAAATCAAAGAACTCGACCCGTCGAGCACTGCGGGGTCGCAAGCCATGGGCGTCAGTCTGATCAAGTCCGGACAGGCTGCCGAAACCACCAAGGACTTCGCCACGGCGCTGCGCGACTTCGATCAGGCAGCGTCCTTAGGCGACCCGACGGTTGAGGTCACAGCGAACGTCCTTGCCGCGTTTGCTATAGCACAAGGCCCCAAGCCGGATTACAAACGGATGCAAAGCTATGCGGACAAAGCCATCGCGTTACAACCCAACGATGCCCAGGCCAACTTCGCGGAGGGCATTGCGCTGACCGGGCAATGGGCTTCGAGTCACGATCAGGGGACCAAAACGAAGGCCGCAGCGGCGCTCAATCGGGCCGATCAAGATGCCAAAGCGAGCGGCAATGAATCGCTCTCGTTACAGATAGAAACGTTTGTTAAGCAAAATCTAAACGGGGCTCAGGGTAGCGGCGGCGGGAGTGGGTAAAGTACCAGGACTTTAACGTAGCCTAGGCCAAAAGGGCCTGCCTCACGGGGCTCTAAGCCCTAACGAATTTACCGATACATCGGAGGGTCGCAGCGTGTTTTCCGGATTTTTGGGTCTCATGCAGCAGGGCGGCTGGGATATGTGGCTGTTGCTGCTCATTTCCGTTATCGGCCTCGCCGTCTGCATCGAACGTCTGGTATTCTTCCAGACGCAGCACTCGGATACGAAAGGCTTGTTGCGGCAGATCGGCACGAAGGTTTCGGCCGACGATCTCGACGGCGCCATCGAGCTCTGCAGAAAGAACCGCGGCATGCTGCCGCGCATTCTCGAGTTTGGTCTGCGTCGCGGCGAAAAGAACCGCGCCGATATCACCGACGCGCTCTCCATCGCGCTGATGGAGCACTTGAACTCCCTCGAACGGAACCTCGCGATCATCGGTACCATCGCCGTCATCGCGCCGTTCGTCGGTCTGTTCGGTACCGTTTTGGGCATCATTCGCGCCTTCCAAGACATCGCACTGAAAGGCAACTCCACGCCGGCCGTCGTTGCGGCAGGCGTTTCGGAAGCGCTCATCACCACCGCGACCGGTCTCATCATCGCGGTCATTGCGGTGGTGTTCTTCAACTTCTTCAAGTCGCGCATCAAGAATTACAACCAAGAGATGATCGTGGCAGCCAATCAGCTCGCGGAGATGCTCCACTTCCACAATACCGGCGCACCGATCCCGACGGAGCTGTACCAGCCCTCTAGGCCCGGCGCGAAGTAAGGATTTCCGGAGCGTAACGTGTCGCTCTTATCCTCTCAGCAAGATCAAGAGGTGATGGCGGAGATCAACATCACGCCGTTTACCGACGTGTTGCTGGTGCTCCTTATCATCTTCATGATCTTGGCCGCCTTGGTGGCGCCTCCCGGCTTCGAAAAAGAGCTGCCGAACAAGAATACGTCGAACGCAACCAACACCCACAACAAGAACGACATCGAAGTCGACGTCAATAATAAGGGCGTGATCTTCGTGGACGGCGCGAAGACGGACGAGGTGGGTATTTACCGCATGATGTACGATGCGTCTCGTAAAAAGCCGCATCATCACGTTTCCATAATCGCCGATGCCAAGGCGCCGTACGGGATCATCATCCGCATCCTCGATGCCGCCAAGCAGTCCGGCCTCGAAGACGTCGGTTTCGTTACCTCGTAGGGTTAGAAGGCTAGGAGGAGGATTTAGCGCGTGGCTGTTTCCACCGGCGGAGGCGAAGATGAGGTGATGTCGACGATCAACATCACGCCGTTTACCGACGTGTTGTTGGTGCTCCTCATTATCTTTATCATTCTTGCATCGGTCACGAAAGAACCGAAGTTGCCGGACGCCTACAACAAGGATAAAGTTACGGCGTCGCAGATCGTCGTTATGGTCGACGAGAAAGATCACGTGCAGATCGGCTCGAACGTAATTGCCATTGCGGATATGAAGAATGCCTTCGCGCAGCTTCAGGACGAGACCGACCATCGCTTCAAGAGCGTGATCATCAAGGCGGATCCCAGGGCAAGTTACGGCGTGATCCTCCAAGTCATGGACGCGGCAAAACAGACCGACCTCACCGATTTCGGTCTCGCTAATCACGTCATCGGAACGCCGGCAGGTTCGAACGGATAGCCGATGGCACGCTCGGGATACATCACCACCGGCGAACGGGTACGCAGCTATATCGGGTTGGCGTTCGTCATCTCGCTGATCGTCCACTTAGTGGTGGGTTCGGTCTTCCCGAACATCAACAAGCACAACGAAGAACAGCAGACCGAGCAAGTCACGGTTCAAAAGAAGAAGACGATCATCCACACGCCGCCGCCGCCGACGCCCACGCCTCCGCCGACTCCCACGCCGCCGCCTCAAACCACGCCGCCGCCCAAGCAGCAGCAAGTGATCAAGCCGCAGCTCAAAGTTAACGTGCAGCACGTTTCCAATACTAAGAGCGCGAGCGGCAGCGTCGAGAATCAATATGTTGCGCCGGCGCACGGCACTGAAAATGGCGCGCCCCAAGGTCAAGGCACGACCGGACCGGCCCCCGTTGCGACCGCACCGCCCGGAACGCCGAAGCCTGCGTGCGCGAATCCCAACGTCGAAGCGACGGTAACGAACGCGGTTTCGCCGGAGTATCCCGAGTCGGCGCGCGAAGTCGGTTTGGGCGCCGTCACGGTCGACGTGGAAGTGACGGTCGGACCGTCCGGCAACTTGATCGGTGCCAAGGTGTATAAGAGTTCGACCAACATGGCGATCGATCAGGCAGCATTGCGCGCTGCACGCGAATCGTCGTACTCGCCCAAGCTCGTGGATTGCCAGCCGACACAAGGCGACTATCTTTTCAAAGCCGACTTTCAACCGGGAGACTAGCGGCACGCGAAGCGCGCCGGCATGAGGCGCGCGCAAAGATTACTGGTCGCAGCCTTCGTTTTTTCGCTGCTCGTCCACGCGATCGTAGCGTTGGTGCTGCACCCCTGGCGCACAAGCCGGGAGGACCAGCCGGAGGTTGTCGGCATCTATCATCGTTCGGTAACGATCGCCCGTGCTCGTCCGACGCCGCGTCCTCCGCCGCGGCACACAATCGCCCCGCGCGTCGTCGCTATCGCTCGCCCGCACGCTAAAACCGGCAAGGCGGCGCAGGCCGTAGGCGGAGGATCCGGCCGAGGAACGCCTGCTCCGACACCGCCGCCCGAAACGCCGACGCCGGTCTCCGCGAGCGCCGGCACATGCAAAACGGCCGACGTTGCCGCGGCGGTGATTGCCACACCGGGGCCGCCCGACATTCCGACCGAGGCGCGTGCGGAAGACACCAGCGGCGTGGCGGAGGTCAAGGTGGCGCTCGACCCATGGGGTCAGGTGCTCAAGGCGGCCGTCTCACAAAGCACCGGTAACTCGTCGCTGGATTTGGTAGCCGTCGGTATGGCGCGCGACGCGCGCTACAGCGCCGCATTGCACGATTGCAAACCGGTCGCGGGTAGTTACACCTTCAGCGTCAAATTCGTGGCCTGGTGACGTTCGTACAAGCGCTCGTTCTGGCATTGCTGCAAGGCACGAGCGAACTGTTTCCGGTTTCGAGCCTCGGCCATATCATTTTGGTGCCGGCGCTGCTGCAATGGCGCAACGTCGATCGCTCGAGCCCCGGCTTTCTCGCCTTCGTCGTCGTCTTGCATCTGGGCACCGCCGTCGCATTGGTCATTTTTTACCGGCGGGAATGGGTACGGATCGTGCGCGCGATGGTAGCGAGCATCGTTCGTGGACGTCTGGGCGGCGAACGCGACGAACGCACCGGTTGGCTGTTGGTCGTTGCCACCATTCCAGTCGGCATTCTGGGCGTGATCTTCGAACATCCGGTTCGGCGGCTCTTTGGCTCGCCGGCGCCCGCAGCGCTGTTTCTGACGCTCAACGGCGTGATGATGTTTGCCGGCGAAGCGCTGCGGCAGATGCAACACCGCGCCGCCGCGCGAGGGAATACGCCCATCGAGCGGCTGAGCTTTCCTGCCGCGCTTTTCGTCGGTCTCGCGCAAGGACTAGCATTGCTGCCGGGCATTTCGCGTTCGGGAAGTTCGATGGTCGCCGGACTGTTATGCGATCTCGATCACGAGGATGCGGCGCGCTTCTCGTTTTTGCTGGCCACGCCGGTGATCGGAGCGGCCGCGTTGCTCGAGATGCCCAAGCTTTTGGCGCCGCAAGCACACGTCGTGCTCGTTCAGGCGCTCGCGGGTGGAGTCGTGGCCGGTGTCGCGGCCTACTTCTCGGTGGCGTTTCTCACGCGCTATTTCCGTTCGAATGACCTGCGCCCGTTCGGGTGGTACTGCCTCATCGCCGGCGCAGTGTGCTTCGCACTCGCGCGCAAAGGAGTTATAACGTGAAGGTTCTCGCCATGCTGCTCGCCGTGGTATTTTTCGTGCTCGGCGTCCTCTACGGTATCGGCAAAATCAATTTCTTTACCGAGTCGGGCGCCGGCCACGCGCATCACGTCAGCCACCTCGTCATCTGTTGGGTCCTGGCGCTGCTGTGTTTGATTTGGGCGCGCTTTCAAACCGCGCCACGGCGATGAAGCTTTCGCACGTCGCCGGCGATGGCAGCATTGCGATGGTAGACGTGTCGGCGAAGCCGCCTATGGATCGACGGGCACGCGCTCGCGCGGTCGTACGCATGAACGAGCGGGCGAGGACGGCGCTACGCGAAGCAACGCTCGTCAAAGGCGACGCATTCGTCACCGCACAAATCGCCGGCATTCAAGCGGCAAAGCAGACGGCGACGTTGATCCCGCTGACGCACCCATTGCCGCTGGAGAGCATCGACGTCGCCTTCACCTGGGAGGACGACCTCTCGCTGCGCATCGAGACCACCGTTCGCACGGTCGCCCGCACGGGGGTAGAAATGGAAGCGATGACTGCGGCTGCCGTCGCCGCGCTGACGATCTACGACATGTGCAAGGCGCTCGATCGGGAGATCGTCATTGAATCCGTGCGCCTTACCGAAAAGATCAAGACTGCAGTCTAATCTGGTCATTGTGAACGATGTTTAGAGTTGCATTGATTGTGCTGTCCGATCGGGCTGCATCCGGAAAACGCGCGGACGAGTGCATCCCGGTCATGAGAGCGAGACTCGGTCGAGTCTTTGAGGTCGTTTCAGATCTCGTGATGGCGGACGACCCAGCCGCACTTCAAGCCCAGCTCATCTCGCTGTGCGATGAAGAGTGTGCGGATCTCGTGCTGACCAGCGGCGGTACCGGACTTTCGCCGCGCGATCGTACGCCGCAGGCGACTGCCGCGGTGCTCGACTACGAAGTGCCGGGAATCGCAGAAGCGATTCGCACGGTTTCGTACGGGCACGTAAAGACGGCGATGCTTTCACGCGCGCTCGCCGGGGTGCGGCATCGCACGCTCATCGTCAACCTTCCCGGTAGTCCGCGTGCCGTTGCCGAATCGCTTGACATCGTATTGCCGGTGCTGCCCCACGCCTTGGAGCTGCTCGGCGACCGCGGCGAGCACGCCTGATGCGCATTACCGGTTATGACGACGCGGAACGGTATCTCGCAGGCACGATCGGCGAGACGGCTTCAGTGCGCACGGAGTACAAACTCGATCGGATGCGCGCCTTATTGCGCAACTTGGGCGATCCCCATCGAGCGTACCCAACGATTCATATCGGCGGGACGAGCGGCAAAGGTTCGACCGCGACGATGATCGCCTCCGCCTTGCAAGCCGGCGGCAAACGAACCGGATTGCACACGAAGCCGCATCTGCACTCCATGACGGAGCGCGCGCGCATCGACGGCATCCCTATCGCTCCCGAACGCTTTGCCGCATTGCTCGACGAAGCAATGCCCGCTTTCGAACGCACGACGGCAACGCACGGCCGTCCCACGTACTACGAGACGCTGCTCGCACTGACGTTCGCCTATTTCGCCGCCGAACACGTGGACGCTGCGGCGATCGAAGTTGGTTTGGGCGGGCGTTTGGACGGAACGAACGTGTTGCTGCCGCGAGTCGCCGCGATAACGTCCGTCGGTTTCGATCACACCGACGTGTTGGGGACGACGATCGAGGAGATCGCGCGCGAAAAGGCCGGAATCGCCAAGCCGGGGGTCCCGCTGGTGGTCGGCGACGTCCCGGCTGCGGCGTGTTCGGTCATCGAGGCGGTTGCAGCGCGGGCGCGCGCACCGGTCGTATACGTACGCGACGTCGTGCGGCTCGACGCCGGCGCATCGACCGGCGATGCAACGACGATCGTCGCAGCGACGAAGCGTGGAACGTACCGCTGCGCGCTTCGCGTTCTGGGACGCTTCCAGGAGACAAACGCGGCGACGGCCGTTGCGGTGCTCGAGCAACTCGACGTCGATCTGCGGCCGAGCGGCGAGGCGATCGCACGCGGGTTGAGCGCGGTGAGATTACCGGGACGGATGGAAGTCTTTCGTTCCAAACCTGCCGTCGTATTGGATATCGCGCACAACGTGGAAAAGGCGCAATCGCTTGCCGCATCGCTTGCGCGAACCTTTCCGGGACGGCATTTCCATTTCGTCGTGGCGATCGGCGTTTCCAAAGATGCGCGAGGGATCGTTGAATCGCTCGCGCAGCTTCCGGGCAGCTTCACGTTCACATCGTTTGAAACGCAGGGACGCCTGGCGACGCCGCCGGCGCAACTGGTCACGCTTGCCGCGACGCTGGGCGTCTACGGCCGCGCGATCGCCGATCCGGTGGAAGCCCTCACGGTCGCGCGGCGCATCGCAGCATATGACGACGTCGTCGTCGTCACGGGATCGACGTTCGTCGTGGCGCGGTTGCGGGAATGGTACGGAGCGGCAGCCGTCTGAAACCACTGCGCGTGCGCGGCTCAACGTTTGATTGGGGAACGCGCACGTACGTAATGGGAATCGTCAACGTAACCAGCGATTCGTTCTCGGGCGACGGCATCGCCGATCCGGCGGCGGCCGGCGTGTACGCCGGCGAACAATGGCTCGCCGGAAGCGATATCCTGGATTTCGGCGGCCAATCCACGCGCCCGGGACATGAACCCGTGGATGCAGCGATCGAACGAGAGCGCGTCGTCCCGGCCATCGCCGCGGTGCGAGAACGCTTGCCCGACGCGCCGATCTCCGTCGACACGTTCGACGTCTCGGTGTTGCGGGCGGCGCACGAAGCCGGCGCGGACATCGTGAACTGCGTCTGGGGAGCGCCTCCGGAGATTCTCGAAACTGCAGCGGAGCTGGGAATGCCGCTCGTTGCGATGCACAACCAGCACGGCACACACTACGATGGTTCCGTCGTCTATGCGGTTTTGCGCTATCTGGAAGGATGCGCGAATCGCGCCGTTCGTTGTGGCTTCGCGCGGGAGCGGATTCTCCTCGACCCCGGCATCGGCTTCGGAAAGACGGCCGAGCACAATCTCGAGGTGCTTGCTGCGCTGCCCCGCCTCGTTGCCCTTGGCTTCCCGACCCTGGTCGGCGCGTCGCGCAAGTCAACCATCGGCAAGCTGACCGGTCGCGAGCCGCCAGATCGCGTGTACGGTACGATCGCCATTTGTGCTCTAGCGATCGGCGCGGGCGTCACCATGGTTCGCGTTCACGATGTCGCAGCGGCACGCGACGCCGTCTCGGTAAGCGATGCGATCGTGCGCGGATGGAGGCCGCCCCAATGGACCGCATAGCGATTCACGATATACGCGCCTTCGGACGCCACGGATGGACGGCCGAAGAACGTTCTACGCCGCAGCGCTTGCGCATCGACCTCGAGCTCGAACTCGACCTCCGACGCGCCGGCGAGAGCGACGAGCTTGCCGACACGGTCGATTACGCGGCACTCCACCGCCGCATTGTGGCGACCGTTGAAACGTCATCGTATGCTCTCCTCGAAAGGCTCGGCGATGCGTTGCTCGATACGATCTTCGCAGATCGGCGCATCGTGAGCGCGACGCTGCAGATCGCAAAACCCGGAATTCTCGACGGCGCGACGCCGGCCGTTGCCTTGCGCCGAGATAATGCACGCAGCGGGCGATGAACGCGCACACCGCTTACATCGGAATCGGCACGAATCTTGGGGACCGCGCAGCTATGATGGCGGCCGCCTTCCACGCGTTGAACCAAACCGGAGAAGTGCGAGCGCTTTCCACGATCTATCGCACGCGGCCGTGGGGACGCACCGATCAGCCCGAGTTTTACAATGCGGTCGCTCGGATCGCAACCACACTGTCGCCCCGTGACCTGCTGACGGGATTGCAGCGCATCGAGCGGCAGTTAGGGCGCAGTCGAAGTGAACGGTGGGCGCCGCGTGTCATCGACTTGGATATCCTTACGTACGACGACCTAGCGATCAACGATGGGGATGTGCGCGTGCCCCATCCGTTGCTGCGCGAGCGCGCGTTCGCGCTCGTTCCCCTTGCCGAACTCGACGAACGTTTCGCGGCGTGGCGCGATGCGCTCGATGCCGCCGAACTTCAGGGCGTTGCCGCGCTCACTGAAGAGGAACGAGCCAGGTTCGATTCCCTCCTCCGCGAAAGCGGTATGGCAATGCCCGAAGAGCCGAACGATATCGCGCGACGCGTTCGCGCGCTTGCGGAGTTTCTGCAAGAAGCAGGGGCCGTTCGTGTGCGCATCGAGCGGGACGACGACGAGATCGAAGTCGTCAGAGTCAACGGGCGTGCGGCGCGTCTGGGCGATGCAGCACCGAACGTAGACGAGACGCCGCCGGCGCGCATCGATACCATACGCGCGGATATCGTCGGCATTTTCCATTGTGGACGTCCACCCGCTGAGGTGGGCGAGGTATTCGACGACGATCGTGAGTTGGGCCATATCGAAGCATTGGGCATTCGTACCCCCGTGCACACGTTGGGCGCAGGTCGCCTGCTAGCCGTCGCTGCGGCCGATGAGGCGCCCGTCGAGTACGGACAAGCGCTTTTCATGATTGCACGAGGCTAGCGGCCATCTTTCAAAAAGTCTTGATTGCTAATCGCGGGGAGATCGCGCTACGCATTAATCGCGCGTGTCAAGAACTCGGCGTGCTCACCGTCGCAATCTTTTCAGAAGCGGACCGTGAATCGCTGCACGTGCGCCAAGCCGACGAAGCGTTTTGCGTCGGCCCCGGACCGGTGGGACGCTCTTACCTCAACATACCCAACATCATCTCGACGGCCTTAATCACCGGATGCGACGCGATTCATCCCGGCTACGGTTTTCTCGCCGAAAACGCGCGTTTTGCCGAGATCTGCGCGGACCACGGCCTGGTTTTCATCGGGCCCGAACCGCGCGTCATCGCATTGATGGGCGATAAGGCAAGCGCCAAACGCGTCGTTTCAGAGGCCGGCGTAGCCACGACGCCGGGAAGCGACGTATTGCCCGACGTTGCAACCGCACGAGCGGCGGCCGATGCGCTGGGCTATCCACTGCTGCTCAAAGCGACTGCGGGAGGCGGCGGCCGCGGTATGCGCGTTATCGAGCAGCCGTCCGATCTCGAGCGCGCTTATGCGTCGGCGACCGCGGAAGCCGAAGCCAGCTTCAAAGACGGCCGCGTTTATCTCGAGAAACTCATTCGTTCTCCGCGTCACGTCGAAGTGCAGGTGCTCGGCGACGAGTTCGGTACGGTGGTGCATTTGGGCGAACGCGATTGTTCGGTACAAAAGCCCGCGCACCAAAAAATCATCGAAGAGACGCCGGCGCCGCATCTCTCCGGGAAAATCCGCGACGCACTGCACGAAATGGCGTTGCGGACCTGCCGTCACGTCGGTTACACGAACGCCGGGACCATCGAGTTTCTCGTCTCCGGCGACGATGCGTATTTCATGGAGATGAATACGCGCATCCAGGTCGAGCATCCGGTGACCGAGATGGTGTACAACATCGATCTCGTCAAAGAGCAGATTCGCGTCGCCAGCCAGGAGCCGCTCGGTTACGAGCAGGGTGACCTCGTGCGCCGCGGGCACGCCATTGAATGCCGCGTCAACGCTGAAGACACCGACAACAATTTCGCGCCGGCTGCAGGCACCGTTTCGAAGCTCGTCTTCCCCGGCGGTCCGGGCATTCGCGTCGATACGCATCTGTACGCCGGGGCCACGATCCCACCGTATTACGATTCGATGATTGCGAAGGTCGTCGCGTTTGGCGACACGCGCGAGATCGCCATCGCGCGCATGGAACGCGCGTTGCGCGAAACGCTGGTCGAAGGTGTGAAGACCACCATCGACCTCTGCCTAGAGATTCTCGCCTCGCCGCAGTTCCGCGCGGGACGCTACGACATCGAGTTTCTCCCTCGTGAGTTGGCCGCGCGATGAAGTCGCGGCGTTTAGCGCGCGAACAGGCGCTCGCAATTCTCTACTCGGTGCTGATCGGATCGCGTGAACCGTCGGACGCCTTGCAAGAGGTCGTCGGTGAAGGCGCTGACGGCGATCAGCGGGCCTTCGTCAAAGAGCTCGCCCTGGGCACTATCGAGTATGCCGAGGAGGCGGATCGCATCGTGAGCCCGCTCTTGGAAGGGTGGGCGCTCGAACGCCTACCGACTATCGACCGTTTACTGTTACAGATGGGAACCTTCGAAATCTATTGCCGTCCCGAGACACCGGCCGCCGTCGCGATCAATGAAGCGGTGGAGCTGGCGAAGCGCTTTTCGACCGAAGATTCTGGCCGTTTTGTCAACGGCGTGCTGAGTGCGGTGGCAAGTGGCAAGACGTAAACGCGCACGACGCGGGCGCGGTTGGCGCATCGCGTTCGCGGTTATCTTCCTCGTTTTTGTGTTTGCCGTCGGGACGATCGCCGGTCTGGTGGCATCCTACGCGCGAAATCTTCCCGATATCGGACGCATGGCCGACTACCAGCCCGCAAGCGCGACGCGCATCTACGCGCGGGACGGCACGCAACTGGCATCCGTCTATAAAGAGAACCGCGTTTGGGTGCCGCTCTCGCGTATTCCGCCTATGGTGCGCAACGCATTCATCGCCAACGAAGATCATAACTTTTACCATCATCACGGCGTCGATTTTGGCGGCATCGTGCGCGCCGGCTTTGCCGATCTCACGCACCAGCAGTTCCAAGGCGCTTCCACCATTACGCAACAGTTGGCGAGGCGTCTCTTCCTCAACGACCAGGTTTCGATGTCTCGCAAGATTCAAGAGGCGCTGCTGGCGATCGAAATCGAGCGTTTTTACACCAAAGACGAGATCCTCGAACGTTATCTCAACATCATCTATCTTGGCGGCGGTGCCTACGGGGTGGATGCGGCGGCGCACACCTACTTCGGCTGCAGCGTCGAGCGTTTGACGTTGGGCCAGGCGGCGATGTTGGCAGGCGTAGTCGCTGCCCCGAGCGTCTATTCACCCTTTGAGAATCTGTCGCTTGCACGCGAGCGCGAACGGCACGTACTCGATCGTATGGTCGAAAGCGGCGACATCACTGCGTCGCAAGCGGACGCTGCTTACGCCGCGCCGCTGAACTTGGGATCGCAAAGACTGCCGGGACTACAAGGCTATCGCGATCCATACTTCACGACCTATGCGATCGCGCAGTTAGAGCATCTCTTCGGATCGACGGCGGTTGAAGAAGGCGGTCTTTCGGTCTTCACGTCCCTCGACCGCACGATGCAGGACCAGGCGCAAGAAGCCGTGAGCTGGGGCGTTCGCGAGGCAATCTCTGAGGGTATTGGCGCTCACGAAGCGGCGCTGGTTGCGTTGCGCCCATCGACCGGAGAGATTCTCGCAATGGTCGGCGGCGCGCATTTCTCGCTCAGTAATCAATTCAATCGCGCCTGGCAGGCTCGGCGGCAGCCTGGCTCGTCGTTTAAAATCTACGATTACACCGCAGCCATCGATTCCGGCATGCCCGCAACGACGATCATCGACGATACGCCGGTGAGCTATCCGATGGGAGACGGAACGGAATGGTCCCCGCTCGACGACGATCACAGTTATATGGGGCCGATGACGTTACGGGAAGCCTTGACGCTGTCGCGTAACGTCGTGGCCGTCAAACTCGCCGAGCGCATCGGCGTAGACCGTATCATCGACTACGCGCATCGCATGGGCGTCACCTCGCCGCTGGAAGCGAACCTCTCGCTGGCGCTGGGGTCGTCGGTCGTTTCTGTTTTGGACCAAGCCAGCGGCTATGCGACGTTAGCGGATCAGGGATTGCACATCGATCCGACGCCGTTTCGTATCGTGAAGGATTCGCTCGGCAATACGATTCTCGACGATCGCTTTCCCGCAGCGACCGACGTGGTCAGCGCCGGCACGGCATACATCATGACGTCCATCTTCGAGGACGTCATTAACCGAGGTACCGGTTATCCGAACGCCGTGATCGGCCGGCCTGCCGCCGGCAAAACGGGCACGACGTCAAACTTTCGCGACGCGTGGTTCGTGGGTTACACTCCGGATTTGGTGACTGCGGTGTGGTTAGGGAACGACGATTACACGCCCATGAACGAATCGTACGGCGGAAATATCCCCGCGCGCATTTGGGCGCGCTTCATGAAGGCAGCGTTAGCGCACACGAAGCCTCGAGACTTTCCGTTTCCGTCCGACGAAGTCGCAAAGGTACCGGGTTGCAGCAAAGGCGGCTACGAGTATTTCCTCAAGGGCACCGAACCGCAAACCGGCTGCGGCGGTTCGATCGACGACTACAACGCGAACGCGAACGCCGACGATCAGATGATCGGAACGCCTGCGCCCCCTCCTCCCGTCGTCATAACGCCGGCTCCGGCGCTCGTTCCACCAACGGCCGAACCGGCGCCATCCGACGAACCGTAGTGCCGTGATGCCGAACGGCGGCGTTCCGCATTATACCGTCGGCGAGTTTTCACGGCGCATGCAAGACGTTTTCCGGCGCGTTCCGCAGTTCAAATATCTCAGCGTCAGCGGTGAAATTTCTGAGGTGCACCCGCGCAATAACGGCACCTATTTCACGCTCAAAGATGCGGGCGGCGTACTGCAATGCTTCGCCTATCCCAATCGCGCCGCGCAGTTCGGTCCTCTGCCGGTGGGATCGGCGGTCATCGCGTTCGGCACCGTGCGCGTCGCATCTTGGCGCAGCCGCTACGAGCTTTTGGTTACGATGCTGCAGCGTACCGGCATCGGCGAACTGCACCGTCAATACGAAGCGCTGAAGGAACGCTTTCGCGCGCTGGGCTTTTTCGAGCGCGCGCGCAAGCGCGAGATTCCGTCGTTCCCGGTATTCGTGGCGCTGATCTCGGCGCGCGGCAAGGGCGCGGAGGATTTTCAGGAGACGTTGCGCCTTCGCGCGCCGCAGGTCCGCGTCGAGTTTTTCGAAACGCGGGTGCAAGGTTTGGCCGCCGACGCCGATATCGCCGAGGCGATCGATCGCGCCGCCGCCTCGGGCGCCGATGCGATCGTGCTGGCGCGCGGCGGTGGTTCGTACGAGGACCTCTTTACGTTTAATTGCGAGCCGGTCGTGCGCGCCATCGTGCGCTCGCCGGTGGTGGTGATCACCGGCATCGGCCACACCGCCGACCATCATCTCGCCGACGACGTTGCCGACTACGAATGTGAAACGCCGTCGAACGCGGCGCAATTATCGCCGGCTTGTGGCAACGCGGCGGCGAGCGGCTCGCACAGCTGCGCGTGCTGCTCGAGAGTGACATGCGGCAACGCCTCACCGATGCCTTACAACGCGCCGACCGGAGCACCGAAGCGCTGGCCTATGCCTTCGAGCGCAACGTCACGACGAAACGCCGGCGGCTGGAGTCAGCAGAGCGTGCCATTTCTGCGCAGCATCCTTCGTTGCGAGTGCAGCAGCGAGCGCAGCGCCTGACCGAGTTGCGTACGCGCCTGAGCGGCTGGCCGCGTGCGGTCCTACCCGAGTATGCGCGACGCCTCGAGCGCCGCAGCGATCGGTTTGTCGCGCTGCGCGAAAAGCTATTGTCGTATAGCCGTAACGTGCTGGATCTCGCAACCAGCCGATTGGATTCATACGATCCGCAGCGGCCGCTGGAGTTAGGCTATGCGATCGTGACGTATCGGGGACGCGCTTTGCGCCGCGCCGCCGACGTTGCGCCCGGCGATTCAGTCCACGCGCGCCTCGCTCACGGGAGCCTGCAGGCCCGCGTTGAAAGCGTTTCAGCCCATGAGTGAGATGCCTCCGAAGAGCTTTGAAGAAAAGTTAGCTCGCATCGATGCGATCGTGAATCAGTTGCACAGCGGTTCCCCGAATCTCGAAGAGTCGATCGCGTTGTTCAAAGAAGGCAAGACGCTGGCGCGAGAGTGCGACGCATTGTTGAAAACGATGCAAGAGCAAGTCGAAGAGGCGATGGCCGAACCGCAAGAAGGTCACGGCATCGCTCTGTGGCCCCCGCCGGCAGCGAAGACGAGATTCCGTTTTAGCCGATGCGCAATGACCGCGCGAAGTCGCTCGTCGGCGCAATCGGGGCCGTCGTGGCGTTGCTGCTGTGCGGCGCTCGTATCGACGCGCGATCGACTGCAACGCCGGCTGCAAATCTCGCGCAAACGCGCCTGGATACGATGCTGCGCGCCGGGCACGCGGATCCAACGTGGTTCAGTAACGTTTTCTTGCTCAAGTGAGTGCCGCACAGGTCGATGCAGCCATCGCAAGCCTAACGCCCGTGTTGGGCGCCTACCATTCGGTCGCGCCGGCGCCGAGTGCCTATAGCTTTATCGCGCAGTTCGCGAAAGGATCCGTCGAAGTCGTCATCCATCTCGACGGTGAAGGGAAAATCGACGGCTTGCTCTTTCGTTCGCCGCATCTAGCGGCCGCCTCGCTCGACGATGCGTTGAAGACGTTGGCAAATAGGGCACGGTTTCCTACGTCGTCGAGCAAGACGGGCTCACGAAAGCGGCGCTGCAGGCGGACACGCCGCTCGCAGTCGGCTCGTCGTTTAAACTCGCGGTGCTCAACGCACTCCTTGACGAAGTTCGCGGCGGCCGCCGTCATTGGTCCGACGTCGTCCCACTCCGGGCGCAATGGAAGAGCATTCCATCGGGCGTCCTGCAAAAATGGCCGGCTGGCACGCCGATCACCTTGTCGACGTATGCGACGGAGATGATCTCCATTAGCGACAACACCGCGGCGGATTCGTTGATCCACATCGTCGGCCAAAAAGCCATCGCACCATACGCCGGCGGCAACGATCCGTTCCTGACCACACGCGAGATGGCGATCATGAAGTCGCGTCCGGACGCGCATCTACGCGGCATGTATTTTGACGGTCGACTCACCCGGTGGGCGAGCCGTCGGCGCTGCGCCAGGTCGATGCAATGGCCCTGCCGGACGTCGATACCATGGAGACGACGCCGATCCCGGCCGTGGAATGGCACTATAGCGTGCGCGATCTCTGCCGCCTGATGGAGCGCGCCGCATTCTTGCCGCTGATGTCGGTCAATCCCGGCGTCGCGGATGCTTCTGATTTTGCGCGCGTGGCGTACAAGGGCGGCTCGGACGCCGGCATTCTCAATCTTACGACAGCGGTTACGACCCACCGCGGCACGAGATTGTGCTTTTCCGCAACGGTGAATGCAACGACTGCGGTTGACGAAACGACATTCGAACTGCAATACGGCGCCGCGTTGCGCACGCTTGCCCGACTCTAAACCAAACCTTCGGCTCGACGAAGCGGTCGCACAACGGCACGGCGTAACTCGTTCGCAGGCGCGCAGCCTCATCATGGAAGGGCGCGTGAGCATCGACCGGACGATCGCGAACAAGGCCGGCCAACGCGTGTCGCCGGCATCGCTGGTCGAGTTGCAGGCGCCGCGCCGTTACGTCAGTCGCGGCGGCGAAAAACTTGAAAGGGCACTCCATTCGTTCGATATCGCCGTTAGCGGTGCGGTCGCCCTCGACGTCGGCGCATCGACGGGCGGCTTTACCGATTGCCTCTTGCAACACGGCGCCGCACGCGTTACCGCGGTTGACGTCGGGTACGGTCAGATCGACTGGCGATTACGCAACGATCCACGCGTTACGCTGCTTGAGCGCACGAACTTCCGATTGCTTCCCGACGATGCATTCCCCGGCGGCTTCGATCTCATCGTCGTCGACGCGTCGTTCATCTCGTTACGCATCATCCTCGCGCGTGCCGTTACATACCTACGCCGGGACGGCACCATCGTCGCGCTGGTGAAGCCGCAGTTCGAAGCCGGACGCGAGCGCGTCGCACGCGGCGGGGTCGTCCGCGACCGGGCGACGCATCGCGAGGTGCTGCGCGAAGTCCGTTCCTTCGCCGACGCAACGTCAAGTGGTACCGGTGGCCTTGTGTGCCTCGCCGCTGATCGGTCCGGCCGGGAACCGCGAGTTCTTCCTCGCGCTCCGCCGCGAGGGCGAACCGGTGAACGACGAACGAATCGACGCCGTCCTTGACGAAGCACCGGCACCATGACGGAGATGACGCTGCCGGCGCGGGTCATCGCGCTCTTCGTGGATACGTCGCGCGAGCATGCGCGCGCGATCGCCAACGCGCATCGGAACGGATTTTCGCGAGGCCGGCTTCGACGTGGTGGAACTATCGCAGGTGGAACGGGCGGCGCTCTTGATCACGATCGGCGGTGACGGGACGCTCTTGCGCGCGGCGCGGCTGGCCGTGCAGCACGCGCTCCACTGCTCGGTATCAACACCGGGCGCCTCGGCTTCCTCACCGAATTCGACGAGGACGACCCGCGCTTGGGCGATCTGCCCGCGCTCGTGGATCGCGGTCTTCTATACTGACGATCGCACCGCTCTCGACGCCGAATACGACGGCCGCCGCTTTTTTGCGCTGAACGACGTCGTCGTGCGGAAAGGTGAAATTTCGCGTTTGGCTCCCTTCGGATTGCGCGTGGACGAGGGCGCCGTGACGCGTATTGCCGCGGACGGCATCAACGTCGCGACGCCAACCGGCTCGACCGCCTATTTCCTTTCCGCCGGCGGATCGCTGATAGCGCCGAACGTCGATGCATTCGGTGTCGTACCGCTGTTGCCGCACACGCTTTTTTCACGACCGCTCATCGTGCCGGCGACCTTCAACGATTGAGATTACGTCGGATTCGGAGAGTTCGCACGCGCATCTGGAGTGCGACGGCGAGAAGCTCAGCGAGGTCGCTCCCGGTACCTGCGTCACCATTCGGCGATACGAGAAGAGCGTGCGCTTTGCGAGGACGGCGCCATTGCACTTCCTCGAACGTTTGGAAACGAAAATGCTGTGGGGCGTTTCCATCAAGGATCCGCGTCGGTAAGGGCCGTTCGATGCTGACGTCGCTGCGCATCGAGGACTACGGCCTCATTTGCATCCGCGGAGATCGAGTTCGCCGGCGGCGCGACGATCTTCACGGGCGAAACCGGTTCGGGCAAGACCATGCTGCTCGGTGCGCTCGATTTCGCGCTGGGCGAGCGCGCCGGTTCCGACGTCGTCCGGCGGGGCGCGCAACGCGCGAGCGTCACCGTCGCTTTCGATCCTGGAGACGCGCTGCGCCGGCGTTTGGACGATGACGGTTTCGAGCTGGACGACGGCGAGGAGGCCACGATTCTGCGCGAAGTTACCGCGGCCGGCCGCTCCAGCATGCGCGTGTGCGGACGGCCTTCGACCGCCGCCTACGTGCGCGAGGTCGCCGAGCAGATCGCCGAGATCGTCGGACAGCATGAAGCGCAACGCCTGCTTTCGCCGACCATGCATCTTGAACTGCTCGACCGCTTCGGCGGCGAAAGCGCGTTACGGTTGCGCGCTGACGTCGCTGCAGCGTACGCACCGCGCGCAATCCGCCTCCCAAGCGCTCGATGCAATGGCACGTGAAGAAGGCCGCGCACGGGAACGCTACGACGACACCGTAGCCGCCGCCAATGAGATCGAAGGCGCCGGCTTGGATGCGAGCGATTTCGCGCGCCTGGAGCAACGGCGCGTGTATCTGGAAAACGTGGAGCGAATCACCCTCGCATTAGGAATGGCCCGTGAAGCTATTGCCGACGAGGAACGCGGTGCCGCGCAAACGCTGGGCGTCGTTGCCGCTGCACTGAGCGGCGTCGCCGATTGCACCCCGGAGTTCGCCGACATGGCGCGGCGGGCAGCCGCGCTTGCAAAGCGAAGGCGCTCGAGCTTGCAGTCGATATCGTGCGAGCCATCGAGTCATCGGAGTACGAACCCGGCGAGCTGGAAGCGATCAACGAGCGTTTATCACCTGGTCGAACGACTGCGCCGGCGCTACGGCGGCACGATTGAGGACGTCATCGAGCACGGACGCCGTGCGCGCAAGGAGGCGGACGAATTTGCGGGACGCGACGCCGCGCTTAGCGCGCTTGCACGAAGAACGCGCGGCCGCAAACGCGGAACTGCAGAGCCATGCCGTTGCCTTGAGCGCGCTTCGCCGCGCTGCCACGCAACGACGTTACGCGATCGGATACTCCTGGAGTTTCCCGACATTGCGCTGGCCTCAGGACGTTTCGACATTGAGTTCCAGCCCTTCGATGTCGTTGGACCGACGGGTGCCGATCGGATTTCTTTTCTCTTCTCGGCGAATGCGGGCGAAGCGATGCAGCCGATTGCGCGCGTCGCATCCGGAGGCGAACGTTCACGCGTCCTGCTCGCCCTTATCGTTGCACTTGCGCAATCGCGCGATGGCGCTGCCGCACTGGTTTTTGACGAGATCGACGCGGGCATCGGCGGCGCGACGGCGACCGCTGTCGGCGAGCGCATCGGCGCGTTGGCAAAGTGGGGCCAAGTTATCTGCGTCACGCACCTCGCCCAGATAGCAACCTGGGCGGATCGGCATTACGCGCTAGAAAAATTCGAAACCGATGGTGAAACCACAATCACCGTTCGCGAGCTCAAGAACCGCAAAGAGCGTGAAACCGAGATTGCACGCATGCTATCCGGTGAAACGCACGAAACCGCCCTCAAACATGCACGCTCGCTCTTGAAAGCTGCTTCCGCCTCGTAGCGTAGCAGTCGGCGAGCGGGTGTGCCGGCCGAGCGATGAAGGCGTCTAGGGAATTTGGTGAACCTTCAAAACGTTCGTGCCGCCGGAACCGACCGGCATGCCGGTGGTAAACGCGATAAGGTCGCCTGACTGCACTAAGCGCGCAGCGACCATCTCGCGCTCGGTCAAGTAGAGCAGTACGTCAAACGAGGCGTACTGATCGATGAGCAGCGCTTCGGTTCCCCATAATAACGCAAGCCTCCGCGCCACGTCGGGTTCCGGCGTTAGCGCGACGATGCGCGCTTGCGGGCGAAACGCTGCGAGATGATGAGCGGTGTTGCCGGTCGTCGTCCCCGTGACGATGAACGGGATTTTCAGTTCCGCGCTGGCGCGTGTCGCCGCCTCGGCGATCGAGGAGGCAATCGTCGGCGCAAAGTTTTCCAAGCGGCGGTCGCGCAGCATGGCGTGCGGGTAGTGACGTTCGCTCTCGCGAGCAATCCTCGCCATCGTGCGCACCGCCTCGACCGGATACGCGCCAAGCGCCGTTTCGCCGGAGAGCATAACGGCGTCCGTACCGTCGAGAATCGCGTTCGCGACGTCGGTGACTTCTGCGCGCGTCGGGCGGGCCGAAACGATCATCGATTCCAGCATTTGAGTCGCGGTGACGACCGGTTTGCTTGCGCGGTTGCATTTCGCAATAATTTCCTTTTGCACGATCGGTACCGTTTCGATCGGAATCTCTATGCCGAGATCGCCGCGGGCCACCATGATGCCGTCGGCCGCCTGGATGATGCTCTCCAACTCGACGAGCGCTTCGTGCTTCTCGATTTTTGCGATAACGGGTACGCGACGTTTGCGCTCCGCGATGAATTGTTTGACGCGCTTGACGTCCTCGGCGGTGCGTACGAAGGAGATGGCGACGTAGTCCACGCCGTGCTCCAATCCGAACGCGAGATAGTCGAAATCGCGCGGTGTGACCGACGTGATATTGAGAGAACCTTCGTAGTTGATGCCTTGCGACGGCCGCAGATCCCCGCCGACCTCGACGACCGTCTCAAGATCGGTCGCATTCTTGCCGACGATGCGCACCGCAAGCTGACCGTCCTGTAAGTACAAAAGCTTGCCGACCTCGACGTCGGTGGCAAGGTCGCGATACGTCGTGCTCACGCTTTCCGTCGTACCGGCGATTTCTTCTGAGGTGATGAGAAAGCGCGCACCGCGCTCGAGGTGAATGGATGTTGCGCCGTTTGCCAGAGGTCCGGTGCGCACTTTCGGCCCGGGCAAATCTTGCAACACGGCGGTATGGATGTCGAGTTCGCGCGAGATCGCACGCGCGTGACGAATGACCTCGGCATGTTCTTCAGGCGTTCCGTGCGAAAAGTTTAATCGCAGTACGTTTGCGCCGGAGAGAAATAGGGCCGCGTATCGTTTCCGGATCGCGTGACGCGGGGCCGATCGTCGCAACGATCTTCGTGCGCTTTTGCACAATGTTTTCCATGGAGGTGGCAGCCTTGTTGCTCGTAACCGGCAGGCTCCTGCGCGGTCGAAGCGCACTCAAGAGACTGCCGATGAGATTGCGCGACCCGCGAGACCGCCGCTATCCGGAGCGTTTGGCGGCGAGTTCTCTCGCATCGCTGCTGATTCACGCCTTGCTGGCGGCGTTGCTCTTTACCGTGCTGGTGAGTTCGTCCGAAGAAGGCGCAAACGAAAACGTTGCCGGCGGTGAGATCGTCACCCTTTCGCGCAGTTCACCCGTCGCCGTGGCGAATCAACCGGCGCAGGCGCGCGCCGTCGAGCCCGTTCCTAATGTGCCGGTAGTGGCACCCCCGCGCCACGCGCCGCCGGTTCTGCCGCAGGCGCAGCGCCAACAAGTCAACCATCACGAACTCGCAAAAACTGCCCCTAGTGCGCCGCCCAACCCGCTGCCCATCCCGCAGAGAACGCCGCAACCGCAGCCCGCGCCAACGGAAAATACCGTCGAAACGCATCCTGCAGCGCAGCTGCCGGCCGCTCCGGTGACCGTTCCGACCGTTGGACCGGTCGCCGTTTCGGTGAAAGTACCTGCCGACCGCCGAGCCATCGCCTGCACCTTCACCCGCGCCGGTCGTGCGCGCAACGCCGCTGCCGCCCCAACCTAGTGCTCGCCCGAGCATCAGACCGGCGACCCCGGCGCCGGCCGCGCCGAAGCCTTCGCCGTCGCCCGTGCCGGCAAACGCCGCGCCGGCCGCGCCGAAGCCTTCGCCGGCGCCCGCTGCGATTGCCCGCACGACGCCCGCACCGGTACGCGGCGCTCCCAGACCTGCGCCGACGGCCACTGCCGTGGCGCACACCGTCGGCAATGCCCCCAAACCTGCACCGTCGGGGGGTGCATCGCCGGGACCCCGGCACGCGTACCGCGGGACAGCGCCGTGCCGCGCCGCAACGGCCCATCACCGTCGCCGCTCCGCCGTCACCGCGCCCTGCACCACCGCGAAAGGCACCGGCAAAAAAGGCGCCTCCGAATATCAATGCCCGATTGCGCGCGATGCTTCCGAACAATCCGGTGAATCCGACGATGAAGCAATACTCGCCGTCCTTCTCGCTGCGCGGACATCTGGAACCCACGCCGCCGCCCGACGTTTTAGCGCGGACCAAATACATCTACGAAACGCGCGCTGTAGGGGGCGAAGCGCGCGTACGAATGTGGGTGACGGCGATGCGCAAAGCGGGACCGACGACGATCTGCACCGGTTGGCTCGTGCGGTATCCCGCAGCAGATTCGCGGCAACTACGCGCCGTTGCCGTCGAACGTCAATGCCGGCGGGGCAAATGGTACGCAGATAACGATCGGCGGCGGAAGCGGCGCGCAGCCGCCGCTCAGTCCCTTCGCCGTGGGTGAAGTACCGATCGTCGACGGTGTGGTATCGGAGCCATGCAACGGACGTTTGCTCGTTCCGTTTACCGGCCCGACGAGCACGTCGCCATAACGCGCGAACTTTCCCTCTTGCGCTGCGACCTTAGTCGCACTAGAATTGCATCACCGGAAACAGCCGGTTTGTCAAAACTAAGGAGGGCGGTTGGAACCGCAAGATCCGCCGGGCCACAGAGCCTGCGCTACACGCGCCGAATAGCGGGCGCTCCAAAGGCGCCCACGCCGGCCGGACGTTTTCCGGGGGCGCGCCAAGCGATATGAGGAAAGACCAAGGTGAGGGGCCGCGCCCACGTGGGGTTGCGGCCCGTCACGCTTTCCGTTAAACTTTAGTACGGATTCTTTAAGGAGCGTGGGCATGTCCCGCGCTTCGCTGCTTCAGAGAGCGACTTGCCACAGATATGAAAGCGGAAATCGTCGCGGCCTTCGAGCGGGAACTCGATGCCATCGCGCACGACCGCGCCTTCGACGGAGTTGAAATCGTCGGGCATCGCGCGCGGCAGGTCGCGCGTTCCACGGAGTTTACCGTCACCGTGGACGTGCCCGGGGGCGCCGATCTCGCATTATGCGAACGGATTGCGTCGCGCATCAACGCGGGTTTGAGCGGCAATGACGCGCCATATGCGTTGGTCGTTGAATCTGCTGGACTGGATCGCCCACTGATTCGCAGTGGCGATTATGAGCGGTTCGCCGGCGAACGGGTGCGCATCGTCACGTCGCTCACCGTACAAGGTCAGAAAACGCACCGCGGCGTTTTGCGAGGGCTTCGCGGCGAGGCGGTGGTGATGGAAACGGAACGGGGCGAGCTGCTTCTTCCGATTCCTGCGATTAAATCGGCAAACTTAGAATACGACGCGCGTTTAGATCTTACGCGCGATAAACGACAACGAAAGCAACTACATGGCAACGACTGAACAAGCAAACACCGACGATAAACTCATCGACGTTCTGCATTTCATTGCAAAAGAACGTAACATTTCGTTTGAAATGCTGTTGGAAGCGCTGGAAGCGGCGCTGCTGACCGCGTACAAACGGCATTTCGGCAGTGAATCGAATGCGATCGTCATCGTCGACCGGCAAAGCGGCGCCTATCGGGTATACCACCGGCGCAACGTCGTCGAACAAGTCACCGATCCGAAACTCGAGATCTCTATGAGGGAGGCCGGCTCGCCGTACCAGGTCGGCGACTTTTACGACGAAGAGGTCACGCCAAAAGACTTCGGCCGGATCGCCGCGCAGACCGCAAAGCAAGTGATCGTTCAGCGTATCCGCGAGGCGGAGCGCGACACGGTTTACAACAAGTACGTGCGCAAGATCAACGATCTGGTGACCGGAACGGTGCAGCGCTATGAGCAACGCAACATGTTCGTGACCCTCGAAGGGCGGGACGAAGCCGTCATGTACCTCGACGAGCAAGTTCAGGGCGAATCGTATCGCATCAACGATTTCATTCGCGCCTACGTGATCGACGTACGCAAGTCGCCCAAAGGACCCCAAGTGATGTTGTCGCGCACGGCCGAAGGGCTCGTGCAGCGCCTGCTCGAGCTTGAGGTTCCCGAGATCGCCGACGCCACGGTTGAGATCATGGCCATTGCTCGTGATCCCGGCAACCGTTCGAAGGTCGCGGTGAAGAGCAATCGCCCGGAGGTGGATCCCATCGGTGCGTGTCTCGGGCCGAAATCCAGCCGCATCGCGAACGTCACCGATAACTTGCGCGGAGAAAAGGTCGACATTATCCGCTACGATGCCGTGCCGGCTGCGTTCATTATGAACGCGCTGGCGCCGGCGAAGGTGATCGGCGTCGAGCTGTTCGAGGAAGACGGCGTCGCATTGGTGATCGTGCCGGATTATCAGTTGTCTCTTGCCATCGGCCGGGACGGGCAAAATGTCCGGCTTGCGGCGCGTCTGACCGGTTGGCGCTTGGATATCGCGAGTGAAACCGAATCCGGCGTAGCGCGCGAGCGCTATTTGGCCGACCGGGCAGAGCGTGCGACGGCCGAAGCGACGGCGCCGGAAATCGAGGAGCCCGCTGTCCAACCGGTCGCTGAGGCGGAAGACGTCGATGCGGAGCTTATTCGAAAACTTGAAGAGTTCCGGCGCGAGCGGCTTGGTAGCGAAGAAGGCTAGGCCCGAACGCACGTGCATCGGCTGCCGTGGCCGCTTCCCTCAAGCCGATCTCGTGCGATTCGTACGCGGTGCGAGCGGCTGGTCCGCCGACCGCAGGGGTCCACGGAGCAAGCAACCGGGGCGCGGCGCATATCTCTGTTCGCCGCCGTGTGCGCATCGCGCAATGAAGAATAAGCGCTATCCGGGGCTTGGCGCTGCGGCGGTCGAATGTGGTTTAATAGAAAGCTCGTGCAAGCAACGTATGAATGATGTCGCATGACAACCGTGCCCTCCGATGAGGGCTGGAATTTGATCACCTAGCGGAGCCAAGCCGTCGGTTGGAGCTCCGCGCACTAACCGAATGGGACTCGGAAGATAGTCCGAGAGGAAACTTGGCCGGAAAAGTACGAATCTTCGAGCTCGCAAAAGAAGTCGGGCTCACCTCCAAAGAACTGACCGCGCTCTTCAACGAGCGTTTGGGCGGCATCTTCGAGGCGAAAAATCAACTCAGTGTCGTGCCGGATCAGATTGCCGATCTGGTTCGCAGCGTCCTGAAGCCCGAGAAGCCGAAGCCCGCGCCGAAAGCACCGGCCGCGAAGGCCGCGGTGCCTGCTGCCGCGCCCGCTCCGTCGAAGGCTGCTCTCTCCAAGGCCACCCCGGCGGCAGCTCCCTCCGCGGCGGCGCCGCCGGTCCAGCGGCTCAAGCCCGTTGGCCCCGCGACGCGTCCCCCTGCTGCCAAGCCCGTCGCGGCGCCGACGGCTGCGTCGCCCGAGGAGAAAGCACCGTTAGCACCGCCGCGGCCTCCGCGTAGCCCTGCGCCGGCCGAGCCGCTCGTTCAACTCCGTCCGGTGCCTGCCGGCCAGCAGTCTGTCGTCAAGCGTCCCGCACCACCACCGGTCACCGGCGCCTCCGCATCGCCGGGACCGCAGACCGGTTTGCCTGGGCGTCCCGGGGTCGCACCGCGTCCCGGTGAGGTGATTCCAGGGCAGAAAGGCCAGGGTGCTCCAGCTCGTCCGCCAGCCGGCCCGCGACCCATGCCGCCCGGGCGCCGTCCCAGCGGCAACGGTCCATTTCGTCCGCTCACGCCGGGGCGCCCGGCGCCCGGACGTCCCGGCGCCCTTACGGAGGCGCCCACGCCGTCGAGCGGCGCCCGTCCCGGCGATCGCGCACGTAGCCACGAGGATAAGGCGGCTGCAAAAAAGGATCGCGAGAAAGAACTGCTGCTCGAAAAAGAGCGCCAGCGTAAGAAGAAAGGCGATGTGGTTGCCGCGGCGCCCGCTCGGACGCTAGAGACGATTGAAATTCCCGACCTGCTGACCGTGCAAGAGCTTGCAACCTCCATGATCGTTCCCGCGCGCGATGTGATCACCGAGTTGATCAAGATCGGTACGATGGCAACGATCAATCAGAACATTTCGAGCGAAGTCGCAACGCAGATTGCCAAGCGATTCGGTTTCAACGCGGTCGTCAAAGAGGCGGGCGACGAAGTCACCGTCGAGCAGGAAGAGGACAAGCCCGAAATGATGACGGCGCGTCCGCCGGTCGTCACGGTACTCGGGCACGTGGACCACGGCAAGACGTCGCTTCTCGACAAGATCCGTCAAGCCAACGTCGCGGGCGGCGAAGCGGGCGGCATCACGCAGAAGATCGGCGCCTATACGGTCGATCGCAACGACCGCAAGATCACGTTCGTGGATACGCCGGGTCACGAAGCCTTTACCGCAATGCGCGCGCGTGGCGCCAAAGTGACTGACGTCGCGATCCTCGTGGTCGCGGCGGACGACGGCGTTATGCCGCAAACGCGCGAAGCGATCGCCCACGTCAAAGCGGCCAACGTTCCGATTGTGGTTGCAATCAACAAGATGGATAGACCGGAAGCACAACCGGATCGGGTCAAACAGCAACTCGTCGAACAGGGTCTCCAACCGGTCGATTGGGGGGGCACCGTGGAAATGGTGCCGGTCTCCGCGCGCACCGGCGACGGCATCGAGGGATTGCTCGACACCGTGCTGCTCGAAGCCGATATACGCGAACTGCGCGCCAATAAGAATCGCCGCGCCTCCGGCGTGGTGATCGAGTCAGCGCTGCACCGCGGCCGCGGGGCGGTAGCAACGGTACTCGTGCAGAACGGCACGCTGCGCGTCGGCGATATCGTCGTCGCCGGGGGCACCTTCGGTAAAGTGCGCGCGCTCATCGACGACAAGGGCAAACAAGTCAAGAAGGCCGGACCGTCGATTCCAGTCGAGGTGATGGGTTTGGCCGACGTCCCCGCCGCCGGCGACGTCCTGAGCGTCGTGAGCGACGAACGCGTAGCGCGGGAGACGGCCGACAAACGTGCAACGCGCCGGCGCGACGTGCGCATCTCGGCGACCGGGACGCAGAAAGTCTCGCTCGAGACCTTCATGGCGATGCCTGCCGAAGGCAAGAAAACGCTCAACCTCATCATCAAAGCGGACGGCCAAGGTTCGCTCGAAGCGCTGCGCGCGCGGATGGAGTCACTGTCGACCGACGACGTCGAGATTCGCGTGATCCATGGCGGCGTCGGCGCGATATCGCCCAATGACGTCAACTTGGCGAGCGCGTCGGCGGCCGTTCTCATCGGTTTCAACATCCGTCCGGACGAAACGGCGCGGCGGTTGGCCGAAAACGAGGGCGTGGACCTGCGCTTCTATCAGGTGATCTACGAGGTGGAAGACGATTTGCGTAAGGCGATGCGCGGTATGCTGTCGCCGATCGAGCGCGAGGTCATTCTGGGACGCGCCGAAGTGCGGCAAGTCTTCAAGGTCAGTCGCGTGGGAACGATCGTCGGTTGTTACGTTACGAGTGGGAAGATCACACGCAATGCAAAGGCGCGCGTCATTCGCGACGCGGCCGTCGCCTTCGACGGCGAAGTGGAAAGCCTGCGTCGCTTCAAAGACGACGTCCGCGAGGTCGCCGAAGGTTTCGAGTGCGGCATTCAGATCGCAAAGTTCCAGGATCTCAAAGAAGGCGACATCATCGAGGCCTACGCACTCGAGCGTGTCGCGCCGGAGCTGGCCCGAGCATGAAGGCACAGCGTATTGCCAAAATCGATCATGAAATCCAGCGCATACTCGGCACGCTGATTTCGCAAGAACTACAGGATCCGCGTTTGGCGTTCGTGACCGTGACGCGCGCGGAGGTGGCCGACGACTTGCGGCGTTGTAAGGTCTTCGTCGGCATCATCGGCGATCGCCATCAAGCGCGTCAGTCGCTCGACGCGTTGCAGCATGCGGCCGGTTTTTTGCGCGGCGAACTGGGCCGCAAGATCGACCTGCGTTATACGCCCGAACTGGTCTTCGTGGAAGACCGTTCGGCCGAGCGCGCGATCGAACTGGCCAAGATGCTGCGCGCCGCCGCCGCGTCCGCGCCGGCGCCGGAACCCGAGGAAGAATGATAGACAGCACGCCGAGAATCGCGACGGTCGGGGAAGTGGCGCAGGAGTTGCGCCGCCGTTCGAGTTTCGTCATGGTGAGCCACGTGAAGCCCGATGGCGACACACTGGGCGCCGGACTCGCGCTGGGTATTGCGCTCAAGCAACTCGGCAAACGCGTTGCGTATTTTCAACAAGATAGCGTGCCGCGCAATTTGCGCTTTCTGCCGGATAGCGGTGTGGTGAGTGCGACGCTGCCCGCCGATCTTCCGCCGGATACGCTGTATGTTTTTTGCGACATGAGCGATCCGAAACGTGCCGGCGATCGGCTCCCGGCGGTGGACCGCGAGAATATGCTCGATATCGATCACCATCTCAGCAATGCGCTCTTCGGAAAACTCAACTTCGTCATCGAGCAGGAATGCTCGACCGGCAGCGTGGTCATGCGCATTCTGCGCGAGCTCGACACACCGTCGGATTCGCGCATTGCCACCTGCATTCTCGCCGCCATCATGACCGACACCGGCGGTTTCATGCACTCCAACGCGACCCCGGGCGCGCTCGAGGATGCCGCCGACCTCATGCGTCACGGCGCCGACAAGGAGCTCATTACCCGCGAAATCTTTGCCAACAAACGCGTCGCTGCAACGAAACTTCTGGGACGCATCATAGACGCCATGCGTTTCGAATGCGAGGGTCGGTATTGCTCTTCGTATGTGGATGACGCGATGCTTGCGGCGACCGGCGCGGACGGTGAGGATACCGAAGACGTCGTCAACGTGCTGCTCGGACAAGAAGGCGTCGATGCCGCCGCGCTCTTTAAAGCGATCGACGGCGAGATTCGCGTATCGCTGCGGTCGTACGGGCGCATCAACGTGCAGGCCGCGGCGCAGCGCTTGGGCGGCGGCGGCCATTTCCGCGCGGCCGGCCTGACGTATAACGGTACGCTCGATGAGGCGTTTGCCGGCGTTCGCGGAGCCCTGATCGAGCAGGGACTCTAACACGCCGCACCGGCGTACGCTGTGCGAACGTGATCGGATTCGTTAACCTCTTTAAATCCGCTGGACCATCGTCGGCGCGCGCGGTTTCCCGCGTTCGGCGGATCTACGGCATCTACGGCGGAGATCGCAAAATCGCGGCCGGTCATCTCGGCACTCTCGATCCGCAGGCCGCTGGCGTGCTGCCGATTGCGGTCGGCAAGGCGACGCGATTGATCTCACTGCTGGAAGATCAACGTAAAGCGTACGCCTGCACGATGGTGTTGGGACGCTCCACGACGACGCAAGATGCGACCGGCGAAACGGTTGAGGAGACGGCGTTGCCTCACGACTGGCAGCGGCGGTTGACCGAAGTACTGCCACGGTTCGTTGGGCGCATCGAGCAGATTCCGCCGATGTATTCCGCGGCGCATCACCAGGGACAGCGGCTCTACGAACTGGCGCGCCAAGACAAGATCGTCGAGCGCAAGCCGCGACAGATTACGATGTACGGCCTCACCGTACTCGGCATCGAGCCGCCACACACGGCGCGTCTGCGTTTATCCTGCAGCGAGGGAACCTACGTGCGCACGCTCTGTCACGATCTCGGAGCGGCGATCGGCGTTCCGGCGCACATGGGTTCCTTGGTGCGCGAAGCGTCGGGTCCGTTCGTGCTGTATGAAGCGCTCACGATTGAAGAAATCGCGCGCGCGCCCGACCGCGCACTCATCGCGCCCGAGCATATCATTCCGCTGCCGACCATCGTGCTCGACCTGCGCGGGTCGGCGGATTTTCGCGCCGGCCGGGTCGTGCCGCTGCCGGAGGGCGCGACGGGACGCCACGTTTTCGTGCGCGACGAATCGCGCACGCTGGTCGGCGTCGGGGAGGCGCTGGGGACGTTGCTGGCGCCGCGCAAAGTCTTCGCGTGAGAGTCCATCGCGAACTCGTCGAGAGCGAGCGGCCATTGGCGTTGGCGATCGGTTTTTTCGACGGTTTCCATATCGGCCATCGTGAAATCGCTCGCCGCACCTTACGCTTTCGAGCGCCGCGCATGCGTTCGGCAATCGTTACGTTTGCCGAGCATCCTTCCGCGTTTTTGCGGCCGGGAGACGAACCTCATCTGCTGAGCACTCCCGAAGAACGGCTGTGCCTCTTTGCGGAAGCCGGATTCGACGAGTGTTACTTCCTGCGCTTCGACGAGCGTATCGCCACGCTGACACCGGAACAGTTCCTCTCGCTACTCGTCGAGCAAATGCGCGCACGCGCCGTTGTCGTCGGCGCAACGTTTCGTTTCGGCCATCGGCGCGTGGGCGATACGGTCCTGATGCAGGACGTCTTGACCGCCGCCGGCGTTGCGTTCGACGCGGTTCCCGCCGTGTGCAACGGAGGGGAGCGCGTCTCGAGCACGCGCATTCGCCGGCTCATCGCCGAGGGTGATACCGCCGAGGCAGACCGTCTTTTAGGTGGGTGGGGCTACGAGCTGCATGGGATCGTCGAACGCGGCGACGGCCGCGGGCACGGCCTTGGGTTCCCGACGGCCAACCTGCGGCTGCCCGAGAAACTGTTGCCGGCCGACGGTGTCTATGCTGCAACCGCGCGTTACGACGGGCGCGACTATCCGTCGCTCGTTTCCATCGGCACCAACCCGCAGTTCGGCGGAGCGCAACGTACCGTCGAAGCATGGCTGCGCGATTTTCAAGGGACGATCTACGGACGAGAGCTGTGGCTCAGAGCGTTGCGCCACGTCCGCGAGCAGCGGCTTTTTTCCAGTGCCGACGAACTGAAGGCGCAGATGCAACGTGACGTTGCGGCCGTCGCCTATCCAAGCTATGGATGACGGCCGGCGATTTTGTATCGTGCTGGCGACGATGCTCGTCGCAGCGTGTAGCGCCACGCCCTCCATCGCACGCGTCGGCTCGCCCGCCCCGGCCTGGACGGAGCCGCGGGTCTCCGGAGCGGCCCTTTCGCTCGACCAACTGCGCGGTAAAGCGGTCTACTTAAATTTCTTCGCGACGTGGTGCCCGCCGTGTAACGCAGAAGCCACGACCATTGACGCCCTGTACCGGCGCAATGCGGCCCGCGGACTGCAGGTCGTCGGTGTCGACGTGCTTGAGAGCGCACAGAAAGCGGCGTCTTTCGCGCGGGCGCATCACGTCACGTACCCCATCGTCGTTGATGATGGAACGATGCGCGATCGCTACCGCGTCAATGCTTTGCCGGTTCACGTCTTCATCGACCGTTCGGGGGTGGTTCGACAGATCGTGGACGGCGAGATGGACGCGTCGCAGATGCATGACGCGGTCGAACGGTTGTTGCAGTGAGAGCCGCTTTGGCGCTGCTGCTCCTCATTGGAGTCGCCGCCTGTAGCGGCGGCGCCGGATCGAACGTCCTTATGCCCGCGCCGAACGGTGGGAGCGTTGCGGGCAGCGGCAACGCGACGTTCCGCATCTTCGTTCCGGCGGCGCAGAACGGGGGCGTTCGCAATCCGATCGGCATACCGACTCCCGGCAATCCGCTGCCCGGAAATCCGATCTCGAACGGTCCGGTGGGGGTGCCTATTACGTCGCCTGGCGGCGCACCGGCGAATTCGCCGCCGGCCGGCTCGCAGACCCTTGCGATCTCTGTCGGCGGCCCCGCAACGATTAGCCAGACGGTAACGGTGGGACCGAACGCAAACGGCTGCTCGTCCGTCAGCGGCGGAAGCAGTTGCCAGCTCTCCCTTTCGCTTCCGGCCGGGACGTATGCCGGGACGGTCAGCCTGCCGAACGGCGGCGCTTCGACCGCGATCGCGTTTACCGTGACGCCGAACGGCCAAAACGTTTTCGGGCTGACGACGGGCGGCGTTCCGGCTGCAGTGCAAGTCGCCGCCGCCTCTTCATTAGGCGCATCCAACGCGCAGGGCGGCATCGATTTTTACGGCGGCGGGCGCCATCCAGTCGTCGTTGAAGCGCTCGATGCGAATCAAAACGTTCTCGTCGGGGGTTCGGCAGGGAACTTCGCGCTCAACGTAGCGGGCGGAGCGCTTGCAGCGACGGTCAGCCAATCGCCCGGCGCCGCGCCGAACCTTTTCAACATCACGTTCGGCACGCCGGCGACGACTGCGTCCGCATTACTTCGCGCGACGGTCAACTATGCCGGACCTCTCAATCCGTGCGCGCAAGCCGCAGCGGTCTGTAACGGCAACATGCGCATCGACGATCGTCAGCTCATCGGAATCGCTAACGCGGGCGGCAACGACGTTGCGCTGTACGTCAACGGTCAGAACGCGCCGCTCTTGACGATTGGGTCAGGTATCGCGGCGCCGCAAGCCGTTGCCTTTGACGCATCGGGCGATTTGTTCGTTGCGAATCAGCCGGCCAGCGTCACAGAATACGGTCCGCCCTACGCCTCGCCGCCGACGGAGATCGTTAACGGCGTCAATCGTCCGCAAGCGCTCGCCGTTGATGCGCGCGGTAATCTCTTCGTCGCTAATGGCAGCGGCAGCAATACCGTGACGGTCTATTCGCCTCCATATAACGGACCGCCGGCAACGACGATTTCGATGGGCATCGACGATCCCGTCGCCCTAGTGCTCGATACGGCGGCAAATCTGTACGTCGTTAACCAAGCGCATAACACTGTGACGATCTATGCGCCGCCGTACGCGGCGCCCCCGACGATTCTTTCACGAGGACTCAACGCGCCGAACTCCCTCGCGCTCGACGCGCACGGCAATCTTTTCGTCGCGAATCTGAACTCGACGCCGAACTCCGTCGTTGAGTTCTCGCCCCCGTTCAACGCGCAAAGCGAACCGGTCGTCACGATCACCAACGGAGTCAACGAACAGGGCAGCATCGGAGTCGGCGGTTCGGCCAACCTATTCGTTCCCAATCAAGGCGCGAACACGGTTACCGAATACGTCGCGCCGTATACGAAAGAACCAATAACCATCGCCGGAGGGCAGAGCCAACCGATCGCGCTGGCGATCGATGCCGCTGGGAACCTTTACGTTGCAAACCTGGGCAACAATACGGTGACGGAATACGCGGCGCCGTATGGCACCGGATCGTGGAGCGCGATCTCTAACGGCATTAATGAACCGGTTGCCCTCGCGCTATCGCCGGGGAGCGGTCCAGGTCTCTCGCTCGTTCCTTAGGGCACGTTCAGTTAGGCGGCCCGAACGAGCAGCGCGTCGCCTTGCAACGTGACGTCCGCGAGGGCGCCTTCCCGCAACTCCCCACGCAACAGCGCCGTGGATAACGGCGTCGAGACGTAGTGGGACACCGTTCGTCCGACATAGCGTGCGCCGCTTCCGGAACCCATGGCGACGCGGGCTAAGTGTGATCGCGCGTCTTCGGAGAGGCGCAACTTCACGTTACGCACGCCCAGACGGCCGGCGAGAGCGTCGACGTGAATGGTCACGATCGATTCGATTTCGCTCACGCCCAGATCCTCGAAGGCGACGATCTCCTCGATGCGGTTGAGTAGTTCGCCGCGCAACACGAGCGGAAGGTCGTCTTCGTCGAGGTTGCTGGTGAGAATGACGATCGCATGGCGGAAATCGATGGTGCGCCCTTTCGCATCGGTAATGCGGCCTTCATCGAGGATTTGCAGCAGCAGCGCTGCCACTTCCGGGTGCGCTTTCTCCACTTCGTCGAACAGCACGACGCAGTAGGGACGCCGCCGCACCGGTTCGGTCAGTTGTCCCGGTTCGTCGTGGCCGGCATAGCCCGGAGGCGCGCCGAGCAAACGTGAAACGGCGTGCTGTTCGCTAAACTCCGAGAGGTCGATCCGGACGAGCGCCGATTCGCTGCCGAACAGAGCTTCCGCCAGCGCTTTGGCGAGTTCGGTCTTTCCGACGCCGCTCGGGCCGCGGAAGAGAAACGTGCCCAGTGGTTTGCGCGGGTCGTGCAATCCGGTTCGCGCGCGGCGTATCGCATCGGCGACTGCCGTAATGGCGTGCTGCTGACCGATGACACGACGTCCCAACACCTCCTCCAGTTGCAGTAAACGATGGCTTTGCGATTCGGTCAACGAGCTTTGCGGAATGCCCGTCCAGCGCGTGACGACGGCCGCGACATCGTCATGCGTAACTTTCGGTGAGACGACGTTTCCTCTATTGGCAAGCGCCACGGAAGCGGCGGCCTCGTCCACCAGATCGATCGCTTTATCGGGCAGGAAACGGTCGGCGATGTAACGCGCTGCCAGTTGGGCGGCTGCTTCGAGCGTCTCTTCGCCGATCGTTACGTGATGGTGCGTTTCGTAACGCGTTCGTAACCCACGAAGAATCGCGATGGTTTGCTCGATGCTGGGTTCCTCGACCATGACCGGTTGAAAGCGCCGCTCGAGTGCGGCATCGGATTCCACATACTTACGGTATTCGTCGAACGTCGTTGCGCCGATGCATTGCAGGTCGCCGCGCGCGAGTTCCGGTTTGATCATCGCGCCGAGATCGAGCGGCGCACCTTCGGCGGCGCCGGCACCAACGAGCGTATGGAGTTCGTCGATAAAGAGCACGACGTCGCGCGAGCTGCGTTTCACTTCGTCGAGGATGCGTTTGACGCGGCTTTCAAATTCGCCGCGATACTTCGTGCCGGCGACCAGCGGGCCGAGCGATAACGCCAGTACACGCTTGTCGCGCAATGCTTCGGGGACGGTTCTCGCCGCAATGCGCTGCGCGAGGCCCTCGACGACGGCGGTCTTGCCGACGCCGGGTTCACCGACGAGGCACGGATTGTTCTTGCTGCGCCGCGCGAGGATCGAGACGACGCGTTCTATTTCATCGTCGCGTCCGATAACCGGATCGAGCTTGTCTTGCCGAGCGAGTTCGGTGAGATCGCGGGAAAACGCCGCCAGCGTGGGCGTCCCGCTGCGAAAACGTTTGCCGAGCGCGTTGAGCGGCGACTCCCCTTCTTGCTGGCGCATGCGTTCGGCGAGCAAGGCGGTCCCGGCGATCAATCCCGCGGCGGCGACGGCCGCACCCAGGAACGGCAATGCGCTCGCCGCAGTGCGCTTCTGCGCGCACGTGATGCACAGATGTTGGCCGCCGTGCGAAAGCGATGCCGGGCGCTGGGCGCACATTTCACAGTCTCGAACCATCGCCGACTTCTACTAGGGGGCCCCGGCCGGTGTTTCGTTCACGCCAGTTACGGCTTGGCGAGGAAGACGACGGTCACCGAGGCTGCCACCTCGACGTTGCCTTGATCGAAGGCGGTGGTGCGGGCCGTGACGTTGGCGATGGCTCGCATGTTCGGCTCGAAATAGGTGGCATTGTCCAGGGCGACTTTGGCAATGCCAACGACGTGCAACCCGGATTCGCGAGCCAGTAAGTCCGCGTTCCTTCGGGCATCGGCCATGGCGAGCGCAATGGCTTGCTTGCGGCCCGTTTCCGTATCTGCGAGCGTAAAATCGACTCCATTGATTGACGTTGCGCCGGCGCCGGTGCAAGCGTCGGTAACCTCGCCCGCTTTGGCGACGTCTCTGACCTTCACCGAAAAGTCCCGCGACACGGTATAGCCGGAAAGCTCGCCGTCCGACTGCGCCGGTCGCGGCGCCGCGTATCGTATATTGTATCCGGTCATCGCGATATCTCCCCGCGCAACGCCCAGCCTGCTCAGTGCGGCGAGGATGCCGTCGTATGCGGCATTGTTCGATGCAAGTGCTTGTGCGGCAGTCGGCGCATTGCTCTGTACGCCGGCTGCTACAACGGCCACATTCGGCGCCATCGCAATCGCGCCGCGGCCGGTGACGGTAATCTCGCTGGTGCCAGGCGGGTCGGCACGGACCGGTGACGTAATGGCGAGCACGAGTAGCAGGCAAAGGAAAGTTCGCTTCATACCGAGAGAGTCCACCGGGTGGCTGGCCGCTCCCTGTTCTGCGGCCGCCACAACGTGGGTAAAGAAGGCGGAATGACCCGCCCATTACGAGGAGGTAGCAACGTTGGAATTAATTATCTTCTGGATCGTCTTCGGTTTCATCGTCGGTCTCATCGCGCGCTGGATCGTGCCCGGTGAGGGACCTGGTGGCATCATCGGCGACATCATCGTCGGGATTTTGGGTGCGCTCATCGGTGGATGGCTGTATCGCCTCTTCGGGCATGTAGGAGTCATTACCGGTTTCAACTTACCGAGCATCGTGTGTGCGTTGATCGGTGCCGTCGTCTTGCTATGGATTATACGCGCGATTCGAGGGCGTCCGGCAGTCTGAAGGTCGCCGCGCTGTAGCGGGGGAAGCTGAATCGTCATGGCCTACATCATCACGGAACCGTGCATCGGCACCAAGGACAAGTCGTGCGTCGACGTGTGTCCGGTCGATTGCATTCACGGTAAAGATGATGACGAGATGCTGTATATCGATCCCGAAGTATGCATCGATTGCGGCGCCTGTGTTTCGGCTTGCCCCGTCGAAGCGATCTTCGCCGACTCCGACGTGCCGGAAAAATGGCAGAACTTTACGGCGATCAATGCCGACTACTTTAAGAAGTCGTGAATCCGCAGGTTTCGCCGAGCGCCTTTGACTCGTTCTTCGCGTGGGCGCCGTGGGTCGTCGGCATCGTCATCTACCTCGCATTCTTTATCGCGAAGCGCAGTGAGTGCGCCCCCGTTCCGGTCACCGTGGCGAATGCGGGGCCGGTGACGCCGACCTACGCCTGCGCGCATTGCGGCCGTGCCGGGACGATAGACCAGATGGTTCCCCAAGATGTGGGCGGCGCAGTGACGTACACCTGCACGCACTGCTCGCAGCCATAGCGAGGGCGGGCTAGGCCGGCTGGCCGTAATCCTTGAGCACGTCGTGAATGCGTGACGACATCGAGAGTGCTTCGTCCCATTTGCGTTGCCACATGTTCCGTCCGAAAATGAGTCCCACGCAGCCCGCAGCCATTGCGACGTGTGCTTTGTGTAGCGTCGCTTCGTCGCCGAGTTTGCTACCGCCCGACACCAGTACGAGGCTGCGTCCCGCCGACTTCACGACCTTGCGCAAACCTTCAACGTCGTCGAAGGAGAGCGTGTTGTACGGTTTTGGGAGTTTTGCTGCAGTCTCGGCGTTCCACACGGGCTCGTTCAATTTAATGACGTCCGCGCCCATTTCGCACGCAACGCGCGCGGCATAATCGACGGCGTAGAGTGAGTCGATGCCGCCTTTGGCACGAACGGCTGCGCCGCGTGGATAGGCCCATACCACGAGCGGCATGCCAAAGCGTTCGCAATCGCGTCGCACCTCATTACATTGCGCGAGATCCATCTCTTGTGCGGGACTGCCGACATACAACGTATAGCCAACCGCATCTGCACCCAGACGGACCGCGTCTTCCACCGACGAGGTCATCGGACTAAAGGCGTCGTCATCGGATGGGACGTTGGTCTTGCCGTTCACTTTGAGCAAAAGCGGTACGCGCCCGGCATAGTGGCGCTGATACTTCTCCGCCAAGCCGACATGCAGCGCGACCCCGGAAAAGTTACCTGCGACGGCCAAGCGGTAGATCCAATCGGTATCGATGGCATCGGGATTATCGAAGAAGTCGACCGGCCCGTGTTCCAAGCCTTGATCGATCGGCAGCATCATCAGAGTCCCGTTTGCCGGGCCGTGTTCGTACATCAAACGATGCAGGCGCGTGCGCTTACCGACCGACAAACTCATCTCGTCGAACGTCGGGCGATGGATCGAGGCAGCTGCTGTGGCGGTCATGCATCGCGCTTCGCCGCTGCCCGGAGGTTATCCTGAGCCAGCGACCAAAGGGCGGCAGGTGATTTCGCGGCTCGGTTTCGTCGGCTTAGGAGCGATGGGCGAGCCAATGGCTCGCTCATTGTGCCGCGCGGGCTTTGACGTGCATGCGACTGTGCATCGCAACCGGGACCCCATCGAACGCTTGCGTGGTGACGGCGTTAAGGAAGCGGCAAACGTCGCGGAACTGGCGGCACAATGCGAAGCGGTGATCACATGCGTTCCCGATGCGCCGCAAGTGGAAGACGTCCTGTTCGGAGCGACCGGCGTTGCAGCGAGCGCACAACCGGGGCTGCTCCTCATCGACATGTCGACGATCTCTCCGGTGGCCACCCGTCGTTTCGCCGCTCGCCTCGCCGAGCAGCACGTGGATTTCGTCGACGCACCGGTCAGCGGCGGTCCGGCACGAGCACGGGACGGAACGCTAACGATCATGGCGGGCGCGGCGCCGGCAGTCTTCGAACGCGCGCGACCCGTCCTCTGCGCGATGGGAACGCCGCACCACCTGGGTCCCGTCGGTATGGGGGAGACGGTCAAACTCGTCAATCAAATCATCATTGCGAACGTGATGATTGCAGATGTCGAAGGCATGGCTTTCGCGCGCGCGGCCGGTGCCGATCTCGCCGCCGTACGTTCGGTATTGGCAACCGCGACCGCATCGAACTACGTGCTCGAGCAATGGCTGCCCAAGACCTGGTTTGCCGGGACGTTCGATGGCGGGTTTGCGCTGGATTTGCTGCGCAAGGACCTCGCCGCCGCCCTGGACGCAGCGCGCGCCGAAAATCTTACGATGCCGGCAACCGGCCTGGCCTATCAACTCTACACGAGCCGCCACATGCAAGGAGACGGCGCGCTGGACTACAGCGCGATCGCACGAGCGTATGAATCTCATTGAGGAACTCAAGCCGCCTCGGTCGTTTCCTGCTAAGAAACCCGAGGCCAAGAAGAGAATTCTCGTCGTTGACGATGAGTCGGCGATCTTACAAACGCTGCGTTTCAATCTCGAGCGCAGCGGCTATGCGGTGATGACGGCCGGCGACGGCCGCTCGGCCATCGCCACGGCACAGCGGGAGGAACCCGATCTCATCGTGCTCGACATCATGCTCCCGATACTCGACGGCGTCGAAGCGTGTAAAGAGATTCGCAAGTTCAGCTCGGTGCCGATTATCATGCTTACCGCCAAGGATCAAGAGATCGATAAGGTGCTCGCGCTCGAACTGGGCGCGGACGATTACGTCACCAAACCGTTTGCATTGCACGAGTTCTTGGCGCGCGTCAAAGTGCGGCTGCGGCGTCAAAATGCGTTTCCCGTCCACGACGGCGCCATTGCCCTAGGCGACGTCATTCTGGACCCTTCACGCCAACAACTAACGGTTCGCGGCGCCGAAGTCGCACTCGCGCCCAAAGAGTTTGCGCTTTTGCGCGTGCTCATGGAGAACAGCGGACGGGTCGTCACCAGGCAAACGCTCTTGGATAAGGTTTGGGGTTACGATTTCGAAGGCGAACAGCAAACGATCAGCGTGCACATTCGTTGGCTCCGTGAAAAGATCGAGGAAGATGCGCGGACGCCGCGGCTCATCTTGACGGTGCGCAGTCGCGGCTACATGTTCAAGGCTTGACGCCTGCGGAGTGGGCGGCGGTCGCGCTGTTGACCGGCGTCGCCCTTGGATTGTGGGGAGCGCGCGCCGCTTGGCGCCCGCAGCGCGTGGTGACGTTCGAGAGACCGGAACCGGCGCCCCCGGCGGGCGAAAACGTCTTTGCCGCACTCGTTCGCGCATTGCCCATCGGCGTCATTGCAGTCGACCGCAACTATCACGTGGAGTTTGCGAACGCCGCCGCCGGCACGATCTTCGGCTTCGACGCCACGCGCGCGATCGGCTTGCACATCATTAAAGCGGTTCCAAACATCGAACTCGAGCGGCGCATCGCTGATGCGCTGCGCGGCGAAGCGTCGGTCGCGCCGCTGATGCTTCGCGGCTCGGCCCAAGGCGAGCGGACCTTTCGCATTTCGATCTTTCCCTTGCTTGACGATCAGGGACAAAAGCGGCGCGTGTTGGTTTTTTCGGACGATCAGACGGCACTGCTGCGGTTGGATCGTGCACGTAAAGAGTTCTTATCGAACGTCTCGCACGAGTTGCGTACGCCGTTGTCTTCCATTAAGCTGATGCTCGAAACCGTGCTGGAGGCGCCGGAAGAAGAGGCGCGCGATCTCTTCGTACCCCAGGCGCTCGCCCAGGTGGATCGGCTCAATGCGCTCGTGGGCCAACTCCTCGAACAAGCTCGAGCCGAATCGGGACAGCTACAACTTTCGCTGCGTGAAGTCGATCTGGAAGAGGTCGCAGCGCCAATCGTTGCGTCGTTCGAGCCTCAAGCGTCCAATAAAGGCGTTTCGCTCGAGCTGACGGCGTTGCGGCCGGTGCGCGTGGAAGCCGATCAAGACCGGCTCGCGCAAGTGTTCGTCAATCTCATCGACAACGCGTTGCGGCATACGGCGGAAGGCGGGCGCATTCGCATCGAGCTCGACGCGCGCGACAGCGAGGCGGTGCTGCGCGTGCGCGATAACGGTGCCGGAATTCCGTATCGCGACCTGCCGCACATTTTCGAGCGATTTTATGTCGTCGACCGTTCGCGCACTCGCGGCAGCGGCGGCGCCGGCTTGGGGCTGGCGATCGTCAAAAACATCGTCGATGCGCACGGCGGCGCGATATCGGCCGAGTCCATGCTCGGTCGTGGCGCGTCGTTTACGGTGCGCTTGCCGATTATGCGTATCAAACGGAACGGTACGCGAACGTGAGCTTCTTAAGGTTCTTAAGCTCTAACGGGCGGCGTGCCGGTGGCTGAAGAAGGTTCCAAGCCCGTGTCAACCGCAGAACAAGTGCGCCCCGCGTTTGCAACTTTGGAGCATCCCAAAACGGCCGAAGCGGAACGTCCTCAAGCTCCCAAAAGTGAGATCAAACTACGAGTGCAAAATCTCGACGTGTATTATGGTGCGTTTCATGCGATCAAAGACGCATCGCTCGCCGTGCCGGCTCATCGGGTGATGGCACTCATTGGCCCGTCGGGGTGTGGCAAGTCAACGTTCATTCGTTCCCTCAATCGCATGCACGACCTGACGCCGGGAGCGCGCGTTTCCGGCCGCGTGCTGCTCGACAATCGCGACATCTATGCGCCGGACCTAGATCCGGTGACCATCCGCTATCGCATCGGAATGGTATTTCAGCGCCCGAACCCATTTCCCAAATCGATCTTCGATAACGTCGTCTACGGGCCACGCATTCACGGCCTGAACGACCGGCGTGAACTCATGGAAATTTGCGAGCGCAGTTTGCGCCGCGCGGCGCTGTGGGAAGAGGTAAAGGACCGTCTCGACCGTTCGGCCCTCGCGCTCTCCGGAGGCCAGCAGCAGCGCTTGTGCATCGCGCGCTGTCTCTCCGTCGACCCCGAAGTCATTCTCATGGACGAGCCGGCGTCGGCGCTCGATCCCATCGCGACCAGCAAGATCGAAGACCTCATTCACAATCTCAAGCGCGAGTTTACCGTGGTGATCGTCACGCATTCGATGCAGCAGGCAGCGCGCATTAGCGATAACACGGCCTTTTTCTTACTGGGTGAACTGCTGGAGACCGATACAACGACGGCGATCTTCACCAAGCCGAAGGATAAGCGCACCGAAGACTACATTACCGGCCGCTTCGGTTAACCAACTCACCAAGAACGTTAAACGCTTCTTAACGAGGGCGCCGCTACACTAGCGGTAGCAACTCCTCTCCATCCAAGGAGCGATTGTTTATTGTGTCACGTTCTTTACTGCGCGTCGGCTTGATCCTGGCCGCTGTTCTGCTGACGAGCGCGTCGACGGCAGTGGCGGCAACGCAGGCAACACCGGTGGCTCAGGCGAGCGGTTCGGCCGGCTTCGGGAGCCCGCCGTCAGGCCCAATCCCGATCCTTTACAACGACCATCATGTCTATGCCAAACCCGACCTGCTCAAGCACGGCCGGGTGCTGGCCGCCTACGCGCGCGGCGGAACGCTGTTGTTACCGCTGCGCTCGATGTTCGAAGAGATGGGCGGTACGGTGGCCTACGATCCGTCGAGCCGGACGGCGACGGTCAGTAAACCCGGCTCAACGATCGTGGTAACGATCGGTAAACCCGAAGTGGTGATCAACGGCGAGTCGCGTCCACTCGACGTCCCGCCGATGCTCTACCACGGTATGGTGTTGGTGCCGGTGCGCGTCATTTCCGAAACGATGGGCGCGTACGTGCAATGGGTACCCGATCGCCGTTTGGTGGTCGTGCGCTACCTGCCCGCGACGCCGCCGCCGACCGAAGCGCCGGCCCCGCCGCCTGTGCCCGAAGAGACGCTGGCGCCGTCGGCGCCTGCACCGCCGACGCCCAATCCGTTGACGGTCGGAGGTTACTTCCGTTCGTATTACTTCACACGCCAGAACGCATCGAACAATCCGGGGACCCAGTTCAACTACGCACCCGGCGCTAAGTACAACGCCAATGGCGTCAATCAGGCCAGTTGGGGTAACGCCCTGGCGCTGCACGCCGATTGGACGTTCCCCGATAGCGGGTGGATCGTCGGCGGAACGTATCTGTATGCAAACTCGCCGAGTGGCGAATGCGTGGTGCCGGCGAACAACTTGAAAACCGGACCCTGCAATTCGCAGGTGCCGCCGAACACCAATCAAGACGAAACGTTGCCGCCCTTTGCGTTGGCGACGTTCGACGAAGCGTACCTCAAGTACGTGAAGTACGGGTGGAACGGCACGCTCGGCAATCAGCTCTTTAACTCGCCGTGGGCCAATCCGGCAGACTCACGGCTGAAGCCGGCGTCATACGAGGGCGGCGATCTCGGTTACACGACGCCGGGCGGCCTTACCATCGAAGGCGCCGACATGCTCGCGTACGAGAATCGCACGAGCTCGACGTTTAGCCGCAATACGCTGTTGACCGGCTACCCTTCGGGCGGCGGTGGTCTGCCGTCCAATATTCTGGTTAACAGCGCCTACGGCATCAATACGAACGGCTTTGCCTACGGACATCTCGGATTCGCGCCCAGCCCGGCCGACTCCGCAAATCTGTATTTCTATAACGTCGCAGACATCGAAAATATCTGGTGGGGCCAAGGAAAGTTCGCAATTGCGAGCGGTCCGTGGACCCCCTATATCGCGCTACAGGGCGGCACGGAACAGAACGCAGGACAATCGGTTATCGGTAAGATCGATAGCCAAGACTTCGGCGCGCAGCTCGGGTTCACACCGACGCGAAACCTGCTCGTCACGGCCGGCTACGACAACATTCCTTGGCACATGGATGCCGTCAACCTTCCCGCCGGCGTAACGTGCGGCAACTCGAACTATCAGATCTCGGTCAAGGCCAACTTCGCCTACTTCCTGCCAAGCAACGCCGCGCAATGCTACACGAATCGCAACGGAATGACGCAGATTGAGTACGGCGGGTGGGCGAGTCCATACACGGATAGTTATGCGACCGATCCGTTGTTCACGACCAGCATCTCACAAGGTATGGCCGATCGGCGTGCACCGGGATCGTCGGAAAAGCTCGCGTTGACATTTACCTCTACCAATAAGAAGTTTGTATTCATGGCCAGCAAAGCCTGGTACAACTACGGTAACGCGCTTGCGGCCGAGACGACGAACGAATGGAACCTCGACGGCATGTATCGGTTCAGCCGCATCGAGAAGGGACCGTACCACGGTCTGTCGTTGAGAGATCGTTATATGCAGCGCACGCTCTCGAACACGTATTGCGGTGCTGCGGCTACCGAGTGTCCGGCGGGCTCGACACTGGGCTCGACGTACCTCGGAGGCTTGCCGCTCTTCAAATACAATCGCGTGCAGCTGGAGTACGACTTCTAGCAACGTCATCGCATCACAGGTTGCGCGCAACACGGGAGGTAACGAAGCGGTATGCCTGCCTCCCGTGCCGTCATTCTTTTAGGGATGCATCGCAGTGGCACGAGCGCGATCGCGCGTGGACTTGCGGCGTTGGGCATTCACATCGGCACCACGTTTCTGGAATCGCAACCGGAGAACCCGACCGGTTATTGGGAAGACAAAGGCATCGTCGAGATCAACGAACGCGTCCTGGCGGCATTGAACGTACGATGGGACAGTAGCGCACCCATCGACCTCCCTGCATTCGGCTGCCGCCGCATACGCTCGCTGCAGCGTGAGGCGATTCGTTATTGCGCGGAAACGTTCGGCCGTCATTCGTATTGGGGGTTCAAAGATCCCAGAACGATGCGCGTGCTGCCGTTCTGGCAGCCGGTCTTCTCCGCATTGCGAGCGGCGGATGCGTACGTCGTCGCGGTGCGTCATCCGCGCAGCGTTGCCGCATCGCTCTTCGTGCGCCAGCAGATGCCCGAAGAGACGGCCTATCTGCTGTGGTTACGGCACACGGTACCCTTTTTCAGTACACTGCTGGCAAAACCGCTGGTGGTCGTGGACTACGATCGCATCATGCGCGAGCCGCAGGCCCAGCTCGAACGCATGGCAGAACAGTTGCGCTCGCCGGCCCCGAACCCGCTCGAGTTGCAACGCTTCAGGGAAGAGTTTCTCGACGAAGGCTTGCGGCACACGACCTACGGTCCCAACGATGCGCTGGGGAATTCGCCGGTCGCGCAGTTGACGGCGGACGCGTATCGACAGCTCTTCGAGACGGCCACGGACTGCCGAAGCCCGTATGCGGGCACGTTCTGGCGCGACTGGGATAGCCTGGCAACCCGACTTCAAAAGATGACCTAGGATAATTTCAGCTGAACCGCTAAAAGGTGACCTAAATCACCTATTCTAGGAGCGTGAAATGACTCGCATTACCCTGTCATTCATATTAGCGGTGGGCGCTGCGCTAATGGGCGCGTCGACGGCAGTGGCGGCAACGCAGGCAACGCCGGTGGCTCAGGCGAGCGGTTCGGCCGGCTTCGGGAGCCCGCCGTCAGGCCCAATCCCGATCCTTTACAACGACCATCATGTCTATGCCAAACCCGACCTGCTCAAGCACGGCCGGGTGCTGGCCGCCTACGCGCGCGGCGGAACGCTGTTGTTACCGCTGCGCTCGATGTTCGAAGAGATGGGCGGTACGGTGGCCTACGATCCGTCGAGCCGGACGGCGACGGTCAGTAAACCCGGCTCAACGATCGTGGTAACGATCGGTAAACCCGAAGTGGTGATCAACGGCGAGTCGCGTCCACTCGACGTCCCGCCGATGCTCTACCACGGTATGGTGTTGGTGCCGGTGCGCGTCATTTCCGAAACGATGGGCGCGTACGTGCAATGGGTACCCGATCGCCGTTTGGTGGTCGTGCGCTACCTGCCCGCGACGCCGCCGCCGACCGAAGCGCCGGCCCCGCCGCCTGTGCCCGAAGAGACGCTGGCGCCGTCGGCGCCTGCACCGCCGACGCCCAATCCGTTGACGGTCGGAGGTTACTTCCGTTCGTATTACTTCACACGCCAGAACGCATCGAACAATCCGGGGACCCAGTTCAACTACGCACCCGGCGCTAAGTACAACGCCAATGGCGTCAATCAGGCCAGTTGGGGTAACGCCCTGGCGCTGCACGCCGATTGGACGTTCCCCGATAGCGGGTGGATCGTCGGCGGAACGTATCTGTATGCAAACTCGCCGAGTGGCGAATGCGTGGTGCCGGCGAACAACTTGAAAACCGGACCCTGCAATTCGCAGGTGCCGCCGAACACCAATCAAGACGAAACGTTGCCGCCCTTTGCGTTGGCGACGTTCGACGAAGCGTACCTCAAGTACGTGAAGTACGGGTGGAACGGCACGCTCGGCAATCAGCTCTTTAACTCGCCGTGGGCCAATCCGGCAGACTCACGGCTGAAGCCGGCGTCATACGAGGGCGGCGATCTCGGTTACACGACGCCGGGCGGCCTTACCATCGAAGGCGCCGACATGCTCGCGTACGAGAATCGCACGAGCTCGACGTTTAGCCGCAATACGCTGTTGACCGGCTACCCTTCGGGCGGCGGTGGTCTGCCGTCCAATATTCTGGTTAACAGCGCCTACGGCATCAATACGAACGGCTTCACATACGGGAAGTTAGGATACTCCCCTGGACCGGTTGGCTTCTCGGCCGACGCCTACTTTTACAACGTGCAAGACCTTGTCAATATGTGGTGGTTCGACGGTAAATACGCCTTTAGCAATACTGGCTTAGCTCCATACATCGCTCTGCAAGGCGGCACCGACGAAAACAGCGGTGCGTCCTATATCGGCAAAGTGGATAGCCAAGCGTTCGGCGCGCAGTTGGGGCTTAACATCACGCACAATTTGCAGTTCACCGCCGGCTACGACGAGATCCCGTGGAAAACCGATACGGTGAACCTGCCGTCGGGCGTTACTTGCAGCAACTCCAACTATCAGATCTCCGCGAAGGCCAACTTCGCATACTTCCTGCCAACCAACGCCGCGCAGTGCTATACGAATCCCAACGGCACGACGAAGATCGAGTACGGCGGCTGGGCGAGTCCGTACACCGACAGTTACGACTCGGATCCGTTGTTCACCACGAGTACGTCGCAGGGTATGGTCGATCGGCGCGCCGCAGGCACATCGGAAAAAGTCGGTCTGCAGTTCACGTCGACCAATCGCAAGTGGATATTCATCGCTACCGACGCATGGTACAACTACGGCAACGCATTAGCGCCTGAAAACAGCAACATCTGGGTGCTCGATGGACGCTACCGGTTTAGCCACGTGCCGGCGACCGGCCGTTATCGCGGATTACTTCTGCGCTATCGCTACATTCAACGTCAGTTCTCCAACACGTTCTGCGGTGCTGCGGCTACGGACTGTCCGGCAGGCTCGACGCTGGGCTCGACCTATCTTGGCGGCATACCGTTCTTTAAATACAATCGCGCCCAAGTGGAGTACGACTTTTGAGAATCCTGCTAGCGCTTGCGCTCGCCGCACTGGTGATGAGCACCCGTGCGTCGGCCGCTCGGCCTCAACCCCCGGTGACGATTCTCAACGTGTCGTACGATCCCACCCGTGAACTGTATGACGATTACAACGTTCAATTTGCGCGATATTGGAAGGCGAAGACCGGACAGAGCGTCACCGTTCAGCAATCCAACGGCGGATCGGGCAAACAAGCTCGAGCGGTGATCGATGGTCTCCAAGCCGACGTCGTGACGCTGGGACTTGCCTATGACATCGATTCGATTGCCGAGAAGGCGGGACTGATCCCAAACAACTGGCAGGGTCGTCTTCCAAACAACAGCACGCCGTATACCTCGACGATCGTGTTTCTCGTTAGAACGGGCAATCCGAAACGCATATACGACTGGAACGATCTCGTGCGGCCCGGCGTCTCCGTGATCGCGCCAAATCCCAAAACGTCGGGCGGAGCGCGCTGGAACTTCCTCGCGGCCTGGGCGTACGCGCTCGCGCACTCGCATAATAACGCGTCAGCGGCGCGTTCGTTCGTGACGAAGCTCTACGCCAACGTTCCCGTACTCGACTCCGGCGCCCGCGGTTCCACGACCACGTTCGTCGAGCGCGGGCTCGGCGACGTCGAGATTGCGTGGGAGAACGACGCCATGCTCGCGGTCGAAAAGCTCGGCCCAGGACGCTTTCAAATCGTCCGTCCTTCGTTGAGCATCTTGGCTGAGCCCCCGGTATCGATCGTGGATGGTGTCGTGAATAAGAAAGGCACGCGCAATGTGGCGCAGGCCTATCTCGAGCATCTCTACTCGGCGGTGGGCCAAGAAATCATCGCCCGGCACTACTTCCGTCCCCGCATGGCATCGGTTGCCCGACGCTATGCCCGGCAGTTCCCGCCGCTCAAGATGGTGACCATTGGAGCGTTCGGCGGGTGGCAACGCGCGCAACGAACGTACTTCGCCGACGGCGGCGTCTTCGATCAAATCTATCAGCCACACTAATGCGTCGCCGCACGATTCTTCCCGGATTTGGGTTAACGCTTGGGTTCACCGTCTGCTATCTGTCGCTGCTCGTCCTCTTGCCGCTTGCGGCGACCTTTGCGCAGAGCGCGAAGCTCGGATGGCACGGATTCTGGCAGATCGCGACGGCCCCGCGCGCGGTTGCGGCCTACGAGTTGAGTTTCGGCGCGTCGCTAATCGGCGCGGCGATCAACTTCGTCATGGGTACCCTCGTCGCATGGGTGCTAGTGCGTTACCGGTTTCCCTTTCATCGCGTGCTGGATTCGCTCGTTGATCTGCCGTTCGCGTTGCCGACGGCGGTCGCGGGCATTGCGCTCACGACGCTGTACGCGCCTAACGGACTCTTCGGAAAACCGTTGGCCGCGCTGGGAATTCACGCAGCCTATACGCGTCTGGGCATTGTGATCGCGCTCACGTTCATCGGGCTGCCGTTCGTCGTGCGCACCGTGCAGCCGGTGCTTGCGGAACTCGATCGTGAGTTGGAAGAGGCCGCAGCGAGTCTTGGCGCGGGGCGTTGGCAAACGTTTTGGCGGGTCCTGTATCCGATGATCGCACCCGCAGCGATCACTGGCTTCGCGCTTGCATTTGCGCGCGGCGTTGGCGAGTATGGTTCGGTTATCTTTATCGCCGGCAATATGCCGATGCGCACCGAGATCGCGCCGTTGCTCGTCGTAACGAAGCTCGAAGAGTACGACTATTCCGGAGCCACCGCGATCGCGACGGTGATGCTGGTGATTTCGTTCCTGCTGCTTGCGGCAATTAATACGCTACAACGCTGGAGCGGAGACCGGGAGTTGGCCGCCAGTGGTTAACGCATTACCGGCAAGGCCGGCAGTACGCGAGGCGGCGCCGGTCAAAGGCGTCCTTATCGGCGTCAGCCTTGCGTTCTTAGTGCTCTTCCTCTTGGTGCCGCTCGGCTGTGTATTCGCGGCCGCCTTCCGGGACGGCATCGGGCCGTACCTCCAAACGTTTCGCGATCCAGATACGCTGGCGTCAGTGCGGTTAAGCTTGCTGGCAACCGCAATCGCGCTGCCATGCAATACCGTCTTCGGCATCGCGGCAGCGTGGGCGATCGCGAAGTTCGATTTCTTCGGCAAGAGTTTTTTGATCTCGCTCGTGGATCTGCCCTTTTCGATCTCACCGGTCGTCGCCGGACTAACGTACGTCTTGCTTCTCGGCAATCACGGATGGTTCGGCGGCTGGCTTAGCTCGCACGGGATCCAGGTCATCTTCGCGGTGCCCGGCATCGTCCTGGTGACGATTTTCGTGACTTTCCCGTTCGTCGCGCGCGAGCTGATTCCGACCATGACCGCGCAAGGCAGCGATGAGGAAGAAGCAGCGCTGACGCTCGGGGCCAACGGATGGCAAACGTTTCTCAAGGTGACGCTGCCCAACGTGAAGTGGGCATTGATCTACGGCGTCATTCTCTGCAACGCGCGCGCGATGGGCGAGTTCGGCGCGGTTTCGGTCGTCTCGGGCCACATTCGCGGCTTGACCAATACGATGCCGTTGCAGATCGAAGTACTTTACAATGATTACCAATACGTGGCGGCGTTTGCGGTTGCGTCATTACTCGCGTGCTTGGCCTTGACGACGCTAGTCGTCAAGAGCATCGTGGAATGGCGTACGGCGCCGGCTGAAAAGGAGATGCCGTGGGCATAGCGGTTCGCAACGTTACCAAACGATTCGGAACTTTTGCGGCGTTGCACGATGTGAGCCTCGATATTCCCGAAGGGCGGCTCGTTGCACTGCTGGGACCGTCGGGCTCAGGCAAAACGACGCTGCTGCGCGTCATCGCAGGCTTGGAGAATGCCGATGCCGGCGACGTGGAGTTCGATGGGCAGAATATCGCCGGACGCACAGCGCGCGAGCGGCGCGTCGGCTTCGTTTTTCAACACTACGCGCTGTTTCGGCACATGACGGTCTTCGAGAACATAGCATTCGGCCTGCGCGTTCGCGGTCGCGCGCTGCGCCCGCCTGCGCACGACATCCACACACGCGTCTTCACGCTGCTCGATCTTATTCAACTGCGCAATCAGGCCGGCCGTTATCCTTCGCAACTCTCCGGCGGGCAGCGCCAGCGCGTCGCACTGGCTCGCGCCTTGGCGGTCGAGCCGAGCGTCTTGCTCCTCGACGAACCGTTTGGCGCACTGGATGCAAAGGTGCGGCAAGAGTTGCGCCGTTGGCTTCGGGATCTGCACGATCAGGTCGGCGTCACCAGCGTTTTCGTAACGCACGATCAGGACGAGGCGCTCGAAGTCGCCGACTACGTCGCGGTGATGAACGGCGGACGCATCGAACAAGTCGGGACTCCCGACGAGGTCTACCATCATCCGAAAAGTTCGTTTGTCTACAACTTCTTGGGCAACGTCAATCTCTTCCACGGTCGCATCGGAGACGACGGCGCCCGCATCGCACCCGAACCGACAGAGCACCTGCTTTTCGTGCGCCCGCACGCAGTGGGCATCGAACGCTTTCCGACGGGACCGAACTCGCTGCGGGCCGTCGCCCACCATATCAATGCCGCTGGTCCGGTTGTCAAGGTGGAGGCGCGAACCGAGTGGGGCGCGCGCGTGAATGCAGAGATGCCGCAAGAACGCTTCCGCGAACTCGCCCTGCGCAAAGGAGACCAAATCTTCCTCACGCCACGCGACGTAGCAGTATTCTCTAAAGAAGAGCGTGTTAGCTAAGGCACGCGGCGGGTTAGCGCCAACCATCGCTCGGACGCTCGTCGCGGCACCTCGTGTGCCGCTCCTGCTCGTGCGTTTTTCGGGCTTTCGCCATCCAGGCTCGCCCGAAAAATCGCAACGCCTCGCTCACGGTTGGCGCTAAACCCTCGCGGGGTTTCGGTCACATGCGCGTGAACTGTCGGGCGGTTGTGGCAAGCACGATGAAAGCGCTGATCAAGCCGGGCCCGAGGCCCGGTTTTCGCTTGGCTGAGGTTCCGGTGCCGGAAATCGGACCGACCGACGTCCTGATTCGGGTGGAGAAGGCCGGCGTGTGCGGGACCGATCAGCACATCTACGGCTGGGACGCGTGGGCGCAGCATCGCATCAAGCCGCCACTGGTCGTCGGCCACGAATTCATGGGCATCGTTGAAAAGGTCGGGAGCGCCGTGAACAGGGTGTGCTCCGGCGATCGGGTTTCCGCCGAAGGCCACATCGCCGATCTCACGTGTTTGCTCTGCCGCACCGGCAACGCGCACATCTGCGAACGCGTCAACATCATCGGTGTCGATCGCGACGGCGCCTTCGCGCAATACATCGCGATGCCGGAGTACAACGTTTGGAAACTCGATCCGGCGATCGCCGACGAAGTTGCGGCGATCTTCGATCCGCTCGGCAATGCCGTACACACCGTGATGGCCGCCGGCGTGAGCGTGAAGAGCGTGGCGATCACCGGCGTCGGCTCGATCGGTTTAATGGCGATACCGGTGGCGCGCGCGGCCGGCGCCAGTTTCGTCTACGCGATTGACGTGAATCCGGCAAAACTGGAGATCGCGAAGAGACTCGGCGCCGACGCGACGTTCGTTTCGACGCAAAGCGGCTTGGTGGACGAGGTCAAGGAGCGCACGCGCGGCGACGGCGTGGACGTACTGCTGGAGATGTCGGGCAGTGGCGCGGCCATCGATCTCGGGCTGCAGCTCGTGCGCAACGGCGGCACCGCGGCGATGCTCGGCATTCCCTCCGATTCGGTGAACCTGAATTTGGCGGAGCGAATTATCTTTAAAGGATTGACCGTCTTGGGTATCAACGGGCGGCGGATGTTCGAGACGTGGTATCAAACCGAGGCGCTCGTAAAGAGCGGACGCGTCGATCCGCGGGCCATCATCACGCACGTAATACCGTTCACCGAATACGATCGTGCATTCGAGTTGATGCGCAGCGGCGAGGCCGCAAAGATCGTTCTCGATTTTACAGGAGCACACGCATAGTATGAATCAGGCCTTCGAAACGAAGCTTCGGGGCGATCTCGACGCGCTTAAAAAAGCGGGCACCTACAAACATCTCAAGCACCTGACGACACCCATGGCGCCCGAAGTCCACATGGAAGAAGCCGGCGACGTGATCGTGCTCTCGAGCAACAACTATTTGGGATTGGCCGATCAGCCCGAAGTCGTCGAAGCCGGCAAACGCGGACTCGAAAAGTACGGGGCCGGTACGGCGTCCGTGCGCTTCATTTGCGGCACGTTCGACATTCATCGGCTGCTTGAGCAGCGCATCGCCGAGTTTCTCGGAACGGAGGCGTCGCTCTCGTACGTCGCCTGCTGGAACGCCAACACCGGCTTGTTCGCCACGATTTGCGAGGCGGGTTCGGCGATCGTTTCCGACGAGCTCAATCACGCCTCGATTATCGACGGCGTGCGCTTAGCGTCCAAGGCCCGGCGCGAACGCTACAAACACAGCGACATGGGCGAGCTCGAAGCGAAGTTGCAAAGCGTGCAGGATTGCTTTCCGATCGTCGTCGTGACCGACGGCGTCTTTTCGATGGAAGGCGATCTAGCGAAGCTACCGGAGATTGTCGACTTGGCGCGGCGCTATAACGCGATCACCGTGGTGGACGATTCGCACGCTACCGGCGTCATGGGGCAGACGGGCCGCGGTACGATCGAGCATTTCGGCATGACGGGCAGGGTCGATATCATCACGGGAACGCTGGGCAAAGCGCTAGGCGGCGCGGCGGGCGGATTTGTCGCTGGATCTCATGCGTTGGTCGATACCCTTATTCAGCGGTCGCGGCCACAGCTGTTCTCCAACGCGCTGCCGGCAACGGTTGCATGTAGTTCGCTGGCCGCGATCGAGTATCTCGAGGCGCATCCCGAGCGCGTCGAGCGGTTGCGCCACAACACGCGATACTTCCGCGATTGCCTGCAGCGGCTGGGCTTCTTGCCGCATCCCAGCGAGAGCGCAATCGTGCCGATCATCGTCGGCGAAACGGCGTTTGCAATTGCCGTGAGCGACAAGCTACTAAAGAACGGCGTGTTCGTCACCGGCTTCGGCTTCCCGGTGGTTCCCGAAGGCACTGCGCGCATTCGGGTGCAAATCAGCGCGACGCTGACGAAAGATGAGATGGATCGCGCGCTGGCCGCGTTCGAAACTGTCGGCAAGGAGACCGGCCTGCTGAAGTGACGCAACGCGTCTTTCAGTCGTTAGCTTTTATCGGCGTAATGGTCCTATCGTACGCATTTTGGACGGCCGTGCGATACGCACTTGAAGTGCGGCACGCTCGCAAGAGGAGAAGAGCCCGGGACTCGGACTGGGATGGGATGATAGCTTCGTTCAAACTTCGTCTGCCACGCGATGCGCAGTTTGCAATCTTGGAGCACCAGATGTGGTTTTCCGACGACCGTAATCGTCTGGCTGCTAAGGAAGTTTTCTGCAAGAACGGTTTCGATGCGAGCGAAGCCGAGACGCACGAACGGCCACCGAAGTATTGGCTGCTCGCGTGGCGCCCAGTCACTTTTGGCAACCTACAAGTGGAGATGGGTCGGGTCGCCGCCCTCGCAAAATCCTTCGGCGGACGCTATACGAACATAGGGCTTCGCGCCGAATGAGTAGGGTTGCGCACCGAATGCGATTGGGTCCCTTGCTCCACGATGGCTCGTCCGGTGACGAGCGAGAACCGAGGCTCCCGCGTCACGCGCGTGGTAGGATTAGAGACCTACGTCAATCTCCGACTGTGAGGTAAAAAGGACATGATGAAGGCTTCAAGCGTTGCGGTCGCCCTTAGTGGAAGCGCTATTGCCGTACTGCTGCCGGCGTGCGGCGTATTAGAAGGCGCCGGGGCCTCGCGACTTCCTGTTCTGCCAGTCGCTGGGCCGTTCGCCGGCGCGCACCGTGGATGTCCGACCTCACGTTGCATCGCCGTTGCAAATGCGGCCTCCACTTCGAGAAACGACATTGTCTTCTTCTCGCGAGGCGCGAACGGGAACGTGCGTCCGGCCGGCGAGATCGAAGGCTCTTTGACGCAACTCAACTATCCCGCCGGTATCGCGATGGATCAAGCCGGCAACGTCTATGCTGCGAATGCGTCCGCTGCCAGCATCACGGTGTACGCCTCGGGCGCCGAAGGCGACGTTGCGCCCATCCGAACGATCTCGGGCTCAAAAACGCAGCTCGCAGAACCCACCGGTATCGCACTCGACGGCAATGGGCGCCTGTACGTTGTCAACAATCGTGGTAATAGCGTGACCGAATACGCAGCCGGGTCCAATGGCAATGTGCGACCGCTGCGCATCATTACGGGTAGTGGGACGATGTTGAATTATCCCTGGGGCATTGCGCTCGACACGAAGTCCAATATCTACGTTACGAACGGAATATCAAGCATTAACGTCTACGCCGCAGGGGCGAAAGGTAACGCGTCTCCCGAGCGGGTGATTTCCGGTCAGCACACAGAGTTAGCGCAGCCTGAAGGCATCGCCGTCGATGCGGCGGGATACACCTACGCGGCAAACTGGGAGGGAGGGACCATGGTCGTCTTCACGCCTGGGGCCGATGGGGATGTGGCGCCGGCGAGGATGGAGTCACAACCCTATCTCTATTCTCCTGATGGCGTCGCTATAGACGCACAGGGAAAGACGTATGTTTCCGATGGATGCGCAGACAACCCGAATTTCGTGGCGGTGTTCGCAGCCGGAGCAAACGATGCTCCACCGCTGAGAACCATTGAGGGCAAGAAGACGAAGCTAACCTGTTCGACGAGCATTTTCGTTCGCTAACACAAAAACCGCTTAACCCCGAGCGGCATAGAAGGGGCATGAAACATCTGCTCCTTTCTTTTTCGATGCTCGTCCTCGGCGCTGCGGCTAACCCGCCAAGCGTACAGATCGTCAACGACAGTTTCTCGCCGGCGACCCTGACGATTGCAGCCGGCCAAAGCGTCACCTTCACCAATAAGGACGACGACGCGCACACGGCCACCGCGGTGGACGGCAGCTTCGATTCGCGAGGCCTCGATACGGGCGGCGTATGGCATCACGTTTTTACGAAGCCCGGCACGTATCGCTATTTCTGCCAACTGCATCCCTTCATGCGCGGCACGATCGTCGTCAAGGCGGTTACGCCGTGAAGCGCGCCGGTTTTCTCGAACACGTTGCTTGGACCGGGGCCGGCCTCGCATATACCTTGGGTCCTGGCGGCTTGTTTTCCGGGCGCGCGCTGGCTGCGGATGACAGCTCGGCAGTGGCATTCGTGCAGATCAGCGACAGTCACATCGGTTTTCATCAGCCGGCAAATCCCGATGTTCGCGCAACGTTGCAGATGGCGGTCGATGCGATCAACGCCATGCGCGGTGCAGCCGTCCTTCGTCGTACACACCGGCGACATCACGCATCTTTCGACGCTACAGCAGTTCGACGACGCGCGCGCGATTCTCAAACGGCTTACGTGCGCCGCTCGTCGCGTTGCCTGGGGAACACGACGTCATCGGCAACGACTTCGAGACCTATCTCGGCAACTTCAAAATACCGCACGCGACGGCAGGAGGTTGGGCGTCGTGGGACGCCGGCGGCGTCCATTACGTGGTGCTGCTCAACGTCTTCAACTTCGAGAACATGGGATTGATGGGAGCCGATCAACTCGATTGGCTCGCCAAGGATCTCGCCGGCGTGGCACGCTCGACGCCGGTCGTCGTCTTTACGCACGTCCCGCTCTACGCGCTCTATCCGCAGTGGGGCTGGACTACCGAAGATGGAACCAAGGCGCTGGCTATGCTGCAGCGGTTCGATCGCGTGACCGTACTGAGCGGGCACATCCATCAGATCGTCACGCATCAGGAAGGCAACATTCGTTTCGCGAGCGCCGATTCGACGGCGTATCCGCAGCCAAAACCGGGCACTGCGCCGAAGCCTGGTCCTGTGACACTTACCGCACGACGACCTCTTGCGCGCGATCGGCTATCGCACGGTGGAACTCGACGACGCGAACCTGCGGTTCGAGGATCACGCGTTTCGCTGATCGCGCGCGATGAGGCGCTGGAATGCGCCTTCGAACGGGGTGACACCGCGGCGTTCGAGACGGCGTTTGCGCGATATGGCGCGCGTCTCTTCACCACGGCCCTACGGGTCCTGGGGGATGCCGAACTTGCGCGCGAGTGCGTTCAAGACGTTTTCCTGCAACTGTGGCGGAAGACCGGTTCCTACGTGATTGCGCGCGGCAGCCTCGAAGCGTTTCTCGTCGTCTGCGTACGCAATAGGGCGCTGATGCGCGTTCGCAGCCGCCATCGTGGAAATGCGGCGTTGCGGCGATTGCGTCCGCAACCGTCGTACACGTTAGAAGAAGATCCCATCGAACGCGACCGCATCGGGCGCGCGGTCGCCGAGCTGAGCGAGCCGCAAGCGACGGTTGTGCAACTTGCATACTATCGCGGTTTGACGCTGCGCGAAATTTCGGAGGAACTGGCTATACCGTTGGGGACAGTGAAGACGCGGCTGAGCGGCGCGCTTCGCGCGTTACGTCAATCGCTGGTCGTGGAGATCGACAGTGAACGCTGACATGCACGTCGAGGAACTGGCCGAACTCTACGCGATCGGTGGACTGGACGCGCCCGAACGAGGCACGGTGACGCGCATATCGCGCAGTGCACATCATGTTTGCGACGCGTCGGCGAAGCCGAGGAGACTGTGCTAGCGTTGGAGCGCGTTATTCAGCCTGTTGCCGCCTGGGCAGGCGTCGCGATGATGCAACGGCGTCGCGCGGTCAGGTGGTGGCCGGTGGCAGCGGCCGCGGCGCTGATGGTGGGATTACTTATTGCCGCGGCCGTTCGCCGCGCCGCAGAATCCGGCGTTGCTCGCGATGATTCACAGTCACTTTTCGCACGCGCAGTTCATCGGTGGCGCTGGTGCGCCGCCGGCGAAGGTCATTTACGCGCGCGATCGTTCGTGGCTGTATGTCATCGTCGAGGATCGCATCGTTACGCCGTCTATGGTTTCGACGGCCGGCAATGGTTGTCGCTGGGCGCGACCCAGCCCCGAGGTTCAACCAGCGATTTGTACGCGTCGCCAGCCCAGCGTCTGGAGAAAATAGAACTACGAGGCGAAGATCGCTCAATCGAAAGCGCGACGATGCGCTGACCGACGGCGGAGGGGGGTTCCTCTGGTGAAAGAACGTTGAATTTTTGGGAAACATTCGCCAGGGTACGGCCGAGGTAACGTTATGACGCTTCGTTACGAGTGGATAAGCACACTGGGTTTGGCGGCACTCCTTGTCGCATGCGGCGGTCGTGCGGGAAACCTGCCGGAGACAGGCGATGCCCAAAGTCAGACGTTCACACACCATAAGACCTTTACGTCTACGGGTGCTCCCCAAGACTTCAGCGTGCCGCACGCTTCCTGGCCTCTTGTGGACGTACGAGGTGCCGCCGGCGGCTCGAGCCGCACTGGCATGGGAGGCCGTGGCGGTCGCGTACGTGCGCTCATCTCAAGCTCGTTGGATAACCAGTTGATGTTCTGACGATCGGTGGCGGGGCGAGAGCTTCGCCAGTTATACCGACGGCGGCTATGCTGGTGGCTTCAATGGCGGCGGGGCGGGTGGCTTCTCTCAGTCCTCCTCAATTGGTAGCGCTGGGGCCGGCGGTGGTGGGGCCTCCGATGTGCGCCTGAGCGGTCGGCACGATTGACGATCGAGTGGTCGTCGCCGCCGGCGGCGGCGGTGTCGGGGCGGATTGGTCCGGCGGCAACGGAGGTGATGGCGGCGGAATGATCGGCGAAGCCGGCGAGAACAGTTCGTACCCGAAGAGCTATACGGTCGACTGTGGGGGATACGGCGGCAAAGGAGGTACGCAAACCGCAGGCGGAGCGGGCGGCGAGGCGGGCGATTGTTGGCCTCATAAAGGCGCAGGCGCCAACGGCACCTCGGGCGCTGGGGGAGCAGGCGGTGCATCTGCCAATGGCGGCGGAGGCGGAGGTGGCGGCTTTTTCGGCGGCGGCGGAGGCGGAGCCGGAATTGGGGTTATTGCACTGGTATATCATTGCAATATCGGCGGTGGGGGCGGTGGCGCGGGCGGTTCGTCGTTCGTGGATAAGCGCGCAAAGAATCCGCACACGTGGAAAGGCTGGAAGAGAGCCACTGGTAACGGCATGGTAGTAATTAGCTGGTGACGTCCGGGCGACGCATTGGTTTGAGCCGCTAAATACAAGGTCCGGATATCTTCCGTACCTGAACCTCGAGTTGGTTGCGGGGGGTGGATTTGAACCACCGACCTTCGGGTTATGAGCCCGACGAGCTACCGGACTGCTCCACCCCGCGGCGACCGACTACGATTACGACGAGCCCGGTTTCGCCCCTGCCGACGGCGAAAAAGCGGCCGCATGCGCGCCGAGCCCGCTTGCCGAGCGCATTCCCAAGATCCATCTGCATTGCCACCTCGAGGGAACGCTGCGCGCCGCAGACGTTCGTCGAACTGGCCGCAAGCACGGCGTGCCGCTGCGGTATCGGCCGCGGCGCACGTCGTCTTCGACAGACGCCCTGACGGAGCTAGCCGGATCGACGTCGAGGTGCCGCAGCCTACGCGTATCGTTTAGCGGACTTCAAGAGTTTCTCTACCTTTTTGCCGCCGTCAGCCGGTCGCTGCACGAACCCGACGACTACGCGCGCCTGGCGCGCGAGTTCGTCGAGGATGCGCTCGCGCAGAACGTGATCTACGGCGAACTCTTCGTCTCGCCGTCGGTCTGGACGTTCTTTCATCCCGAACTCGACGTTCGCGCGGCGATCGAAGCGATCGTCAGCGAACTGCGCGCGGCGCGGCCGCGCGCGACGTTCGCGCTCCTTGCCGATCTCACGCGCAACTTCGGCGCCGAGAGCGCCATGGCAAACGGCACGCAGCGATGGCGGCAATGACCGATCTCGACGTGATCGGCATCTCGCTCGGCGGCGATGAAGCGCGCTTTCCTGCCGACCAGTTCGCCGGCGTCTTCGCCTACGCGCGCGCGCAAGGATTGCACTGCGTCGCGCATGCCGGCGAAGCGGCCGGTCCGGAAAGCGTTCGCGCCGCGGTCGAACTGCTCGGCGCCGAGCGCATCGGCCACGGCATTCGCGCGCTGGAGGACGAGCGCGACGGTCGGATCTGCTTGCCGCGCAGCGCATTCCGCTCGAAATTTGTCCGACGTCGAACCGCTCGACCGGCGCGGCGCGCGCCGATCATCCGCATCCCTATCGTCGACTTCGATCGACCGCGGCTGCATCGTGACCATCGATGCCGACGATCCGGCGATCTTTCGCACGTCGATCACGCGAGGAGTACGCGAGGTCGAGCGCGTCGCCGGTCCGGCGATGCTGGAGCGCTTCGTCCGCAACGCGATCGACGCAGCGTTTGCGTCCGACGGAGGCAAAGCGGGCCATGCGCGCGCGCCTCGACGACTGCCGTTGCGGAACTTCGGCGGCGATCGCGAAGTTAAAGCATCGTATGCCCGGTCACTCGCATTCCACTTTGCCGAATCGTTCGAGATGTATATGAAGGCGATCTACCGCTTGGAACGCGAAGGTCCGGGCGTCACGACGTCGGCGCTTGGCGACCGAGCTCGGCGTCGCGCCGGCGTCGGTCTCCGGCATGCTCAAGAAGCTCGTCAACGACGGCTACGTGGAGCACGAAGTGCGCGGCGACATCAGCTCACGCGCAAGGGCCTCGAAGTCGCCGTGCGGCGTCGTGCGGCGCAATCGTTTGGCCGAACGCCTGCTGACCGACGTGCTCGGCATGCCGTGGGACGAAGTCTATGCCGAAGCCTGCATTCTCGAGCACGCGATTACCGAACGCGTCGAAGAGCGTCTCGTCGCGGCGCTCGGCGATCCGCAAACGTGTCCGCACGGTCATCCGATTCCGCCGAACGATCTCACCGATCCGGTGCGCAGCGGCATTCCGCTCGCGCAAATCGAGAGCGGCAAGCGCGTCGACGGTATCGCGGCGTGACCGAGCAGATGCCGGAGATCTTGCGCTATCTCGCGCAAGTTGGTTTGCGTCCGGGCGTGCAGCGTGCGCGTCATCGAGAAGGCGCCGCTGGGCGGCCCGCTGACGATCGAGGTCGGACGGCAACCGCCACGCGATTTCGCTCGAACTCGCGCGAACGGTCATGATCGCGATGATCACCCGTTTCCTCATCGTCCTCAACGTCATCGCGTTTCTCTGGGAACTCTGCGTCGGCGGCCCGGGCATGCTTTCGGGCTTCGGCGGCAACGCCGGCATGCAGCGCGTGCTCGACGCCGGCGCGCTCGTTCCGGCATTCGTGCTGCAATACGGACAGTGGTGGCGCATCGTCACCGGCGCGCTTCTTGCACGGCGGCCTGATTCACATCGGCGTCAACATGATGTCGCTGTGGTTTCTCGGGCGCTTCATCGAGTTTGCGCTGGGCTCGTGGCGCATGTTGTTCGTCTACGTCGCTCTCGCTGGTCGTTTCCGGGCTTGGCGTCGTGTATCTTCAGCGCGCCGATGGTGCCGACGGTCGGCGCCAGCGGCGCGATCTTCGGATTGTTCGGCGCGCTCTTCGCGATCGGGTTCAAACTCGGCAAGCCGCGGCATGGATCTGGTCCGCGCCAACATCGGCATCCTCGTGATCAATCTCATCATCACGTTCACCGTTCCGCAGATTTCGTGGCAAGCGCACGTCTCCGGACTGCTTGGCCGGCTTCATCCTGACGTTGCGCGATCTACGCGCCGCCGCGGCGCATGCCGTTCGTCGATGCAGCACCGGAACCGCTGACAGCGAATACGCAACCTCGACGACCGATCTTCGGCCGCCGGAACGGTCCGTTCGCGCGGACGCTCGCTCGACGAACTTTGAACCGCGCGCCGGCCAAGTGCAGATGGCGCAGCTCGTCGAGCGCGGCATCCTGGAGGGCGTGCACACGATCGTCGAAGCCGGAACCGGCGTCGGCAAGTCGCTCGCCTATCTCGTGCCGGCAATTCGCAGCGGCAAGAAGATCGTGCTCTCGACCGGCACGATCGCGCTGCAAGAGCAACTCGTGCGCAAAGATATTCCGCTCGTGCAAGCGGCGCTCGACATGCCGCTGCGCGTAACGCTGCTCAAAGGACGTCGCACTATCTTTGCAGGCAGAAACTCGAAGCGGTGCGCACCGATCGTCTGCTCGCGGCGTCGCCGCACGATGGAGCGCATCTGGGAATGGGCCGGACCGCACGACGACCGGCGATCGCGCGGAGCTGCCGTTTCTGCCGCCGGCCGGCGAATGGGAGCAACTCGATGCCGATGCCGACGAGTGCATCGGCGAGCACTGCGCGCACTTTCGCGACTGCTTTTATTTCAAAAAGCGCGATGAAGCGCGCTTCGCCGATATCGTCGTCGTCAATCACGCGCTGTTCTTTCTCGATCTCGCGATGGGCGGCGGCCTGCTGCCGCCGTACGACGTCGCGGTTCTCGATGAAGCGCATCAATGCGAACGCTGGGCAACCGACGCGCTGACCGCTGCGCTTTCCGCGCGCCAGCATCAACCGCATGCTGCGCAAGCTGCATCGCACGCTACGAGCTGCCGGCTGCGTTTCGACACGCGAGCTCGACGACGACGTGCGCGCGTCTGGAATCGGCGCTCGCGACGGTTCCCGGCGATCGCTATCCGCTCGAGGCAAACGAAGACGCCGGTCCGGCGCTCGCTGCGCTTGCGCGACACGCTCTACCGCTTAGAGAACTGGCTCTTCGCCCACTGGCTCGACGCGCGCAAGCAACGCACGCCGCCGGCGACGACGAAGAAGCCGAAGCGGAACGGCGTCGCGATCTCGCCTGCGCAACGTCGTCGCGCACCAGACGGTGATCGACCGCATCGAATCCGGCGCCGACCGAAGCGATCGCTTGGGCCGAACGCAACGAACGCGACGGCCGCTACGGCGTCCGCTGCGCGCCGCACGAAGTCGCCGATTTCTTGCGTGCCACGCTCTTCGCGCAGACGCCAAGCGTCGTCCTCACCAGCGCGACGCTCGTCCGACGAACGGCTCGTTCGCCTTTGCACGCCGCACGCTCGGCATCGACGACGCGCAAGAGTTGGTCGCGCCCTCGCCGTTCGATTACGAGCGGCAAGCGCGGCTCTTCATCGCGTCGGCCGACGTCAATCCGAAGACGCCGCACTTCGCGCGCCGCGCGGCGCCGCTGGTCGAGGAATGTCTCGATCGCACGCGCGGCCGCGCGTTCGTGCTCGTTCACTTCGTACGCGCGGCTGCGTGAAGTCTACGCGATCCTGCGCGAACGCCTCGCGTTTCCGGTGCGCTTGCAGGGCGATCTGCCGCGCACGCATCTGCATCGAATGGTTCCGGCGCACGCCGGGCGCCGTGCTGTTCGCGACCGGCACGTTTTGGGAAGGCATCGACGTCGTCGGCGACGCGCTGTCGTGCGTCATCATCGACCGGTCTGCCGTTTCCGTCGCCGAGCGATCCGCTGGTGATGGCGCGCATGCGCGCGCTGGAATCGCGCGGACTCGATGGCTTCGAGCACTACATGGTTCCGGCGGCGACCGTGCGGCTCAAACAAGGCTTCGGCCGGCTCATTCGCAGCGGCAGCGATCGCGGCTTGGTGGCGCTGCTCGACGGACGCGCCGCTTCAACGCGTTACGGCGCGACGATTCTTCCGCGTTGCCGCCGGCAACGCGCATCGCAGCGCTGGACGATTTGGCAGCGTTTTTCTAACGACGCACGCTCGCTCAGACGAAGACGCTTCGCTTCTCGCGCGTTCCTGCCAGTTCGTGCACGACTGCCGAATCGGCTAAGCGTCGTCGTGTCGCCGAGCGTTCGCCCTTCGGCGATGTCGCGCAACAGGCGGCGCATGATTTTGCCGCTGCGCGTCTTGGGCAGCTCTTGCGTGAACGTGACGTACTTCGGCCGCGTGAACTTACCCAGTTTCTCGGCGACGTGATCGCGCAGCTCGTCGGCGAACTCCGGCGAACCTTCCACGCCGCCCTTGAGCGAGACGAACGCGTAGATCGCCTGACCCGTCATGTCGTCGAGTTTGCCGCACACCGCGGCTTCGGCGACCTTCGGATGATCCACTAACGCGCTCTCGACCTCGGTCGTCGAAATGCGATGGCCGCTGACGTTCATCACGTCGTCGATCCGGCCCATGAACCAATAGTTGCCTTCGGCGTCGCGGCGGCGCGCCGTCGCCGGCGAAGTAGCGATGCGGAAACTTCGACCAATACGTCTGCACGTAACGTTCGTCGTCGCCCCAAATGCCGCGCAGCATCCCCGGCCACGGCCGCGTGAGCACGACTAACCGCCGCCGCCGAGCGGAACCGATTCGCCGCGATCGTTGACGACGTCGGCAAAAATGCCGGGCAACGGTTGCGTCGCGCTGCCGGGCAGCAGCGTCGTGACGCCGGGCAAGCGGCGCGATCATGATGCCGCCGGTCTCCGTTTGCCACCACGTGTCCACGACCGGCGTGCGATTGCCGCCGATCCATTCGCGATACCACATCCATGCTTCGGGATTGATCGGTTCGCCGACCGATCCCAACAAACGCAACGATGAAAGGTCGTGACGCTCCGGATACTCGGTGCCCCACTTCATGAACGTGCGAATCGCCGTCGGCGCGGTGTAGAGAATCGTTACGCCGTAGCGCTCGACGATCTCCCAGAATCGATCCTTGTCGGGATAATCGGGCGTGCCTTCGTAAAGCACGCTGGTTGCGCCGTTGGCCAACGGTCCGTACACGATATACGAATGACCGGTGACCCAACCGATATCTGCCGTGCACCAGTAGATATCGGTATCGGGCCGCAGATCGAAGACCGTTTCGTGCGTCATCGTGACGTGCGTCAGATAACCCGCCGGTCGTATGTTTGATGCCTTTAGGTTTCGCCGTCGTGCCGCTGGTGTAGAGAAGAAAGAGCAGATCTTCGGCGCCCATCGGCTCGGGCGCGCACTCCGCCGTTTGATTGGCGATCGCTTCGTCCCACCAGATGTCGCGTCCGTCTTTCATGAAAACGTCGTCGCCGATGCGGCGCGCGACGATGCAATGACGAATCGACGGCGTACGTTCCATCGCAACGTCGCAGTTCTGTTTGAGCGGCACCTTATTGCCGCGGCGCCAGCCGTAGTCGGCGGTGATGAGCGCGACGCATTCGGCGTCGTTGACGCGATCCACGATCGACTCGGGTGAGAAGCCGCCGAAGATCACCGAGTGCGCCGCGCCGATACGCGCGCAGGCCAGCAGCGCGACCGGCAGTTCGGGAATCATCGGCATGTAGATCGCCACGCGATCGCCCTTGCGAATACCCAGAGATCGCAATGCGTTGGCGAAGCGGCCGACGTCCTCCAGCAACGCTCGATACGTAATCGTGCGGCGATCGCCGGGCTCGCCTTCGAAGTAGAAGGCGACCTTGTCGCCGCGTCCCGCCCTCACGTGACGATCGAGGCAGTTCGCCGAGACGTTGAGTTCTCCGTCGGCAAACCAGCGCGCAAAGGGTTCGTTCCATTCCAGCGTTTTCGTAAACGGCCGGATCCATTCCAACTTGCGCGCCCATTCCGCCCAAAACGCGACGTAGTCTGCCGCGGCACGCTCGTACATCTGCGCGCTTGCGCCGGCGTGCGAAGCAAACTCCGGCGGCGGCGGAAAGCGTCGCGTTTCCTCAAAAAGCGCTTCGATATCAGAGCCCATAGAGCGGCGACTTATGGGGGCCGCGAGGGTAAGCCTGCCGAAAACGTATGACGACCGACATGCTCTCATCGCTCGTGCTTGCGGCACTGATCGGGCCGCCGCAGACCGGACTCGCAACGATTCGCTACGACGTTGCTCCGCCGAACTTCGCGATTACCCTCGCGCATAAGACGACGTATCTCTCCGCATTGCGCGGTCGCGTCGTGGTGCTGGATTTTTGGGCGAGTTGGTGCCACGTCTGCACCGCGGAGATGGACGACTTCGTGCGAGCGCAAGCGTTGTACGGCGATCGGATTGCCGTCCTAACGGTTTCGAACGAAGATCCCGGCGTTGCCGAGAACTACTTCCAGGCCATGCACATCGCGTTGCCGGTCGTCGAGGATGCAACCGGTGCAATCGAGCGATTGTATTCCATCGGGCCGATTCCCGATACGCTGGTCCTCGATGCCTCCGGCGCCGTAACGTACGTTTCGGTCGGTGGCTTGAGCTGGAACGAGCTGCAAACGGCAATCGACCAAGCTCAAGCTCGCGTGGCCGCTAGCACTCCGGCGGCGAGAGTGCTACAGTAGAGTCTGTGATTGAACCCTCGGGCCTCGATAAACGCAAGGCCTACATCCTCGCGACCGTCGTCTACGAATATATCGCCACTGCCGAGCCCGTCGGCTCCCAGGCGCTCACCCAGAAGTACAGTCTGGGCGTCAGCTCGGCGACGGTGCGCAACGTCATGGCGGAGTTAGAGGCCGGCGGCTATCTCATCGCAGCCGCATACGTCTGCCGGCCGAATCCCATCGGACGCCGGCTATCGCACCTATGTCGATCAGCTCATGCAGCCCGAGGAGCTGACCTCCGACGACCGCCGGCGGATCGGTGACGAACTCAGCGCCGCGACGCGAGAACTCGACGAAATCATCGAGCAGACGACTCGCCTGTTAGGGCGGCTTTCCAATAACCTCGCGTTCGTGACCAAGCCGCAGCAAGCAACGCAGACGTTCAAACACATTCAACTGATCTGGCTGTCGCCGCACACCGGCGTGGCCATCGTCGTCACGTCGCTCGGCGTCGCGGCGCAGAGTCTCTTCGAACTGGGCGCGGAGATTGGTCCCGACGATCTGACGCGCTTTTCCAATGCGCTCAATGCGCGTTTGGCGAATCGCCGTTTGCTCGACGTCAGCGAAAAAGATATCGCGCACGCTGCGAAAGAGGTCGGCGCGTCGGACGATCTGCGCGCCGCCGTCGTGACGGCGTGCGCTTCGGCGCGTTCGAGCGAACAGCCGATCATCGCGTCGGCCGGCGCGCAGAACTTGCTCGATCAGCCGGAGTTCCAAGATCTGCGCAAACTCCGCTCCATTCTGCGCATCGTCGAAGAGCAGAAGACGCTCTATCAAATCGTCACCGAGGCGATGAACGAAGAGAACGCCAGCGTGAAGATCGGCCACGAGCTCGGCAGCGAAGAACTGGCGGATCTGTCGGTGGTTACCGTGCCGTATCGGTTTGGATCGCAAGCCTACGGCATGCTCTCCATTTTAGGCCCGCGCCGCATGCCGTACGCGCGACTGCTGGCGCTGGCGTCGGGCACGGCCGCGACCCTCAATCAGCGGCTCTCCGATCTGGATTACGCAGCACCGGAATAACATGTCCACGACGGATTACTACGATGTTCTCGGCGTCGCGCGCGGCGCGTCCGGGGAGGAAATCAAGGCGGCCTATCGCTCCTTAGCGCGGCAGCATCATCCCGACGTTGCCGAAGATAAATCGCAAGCCGAGCACCGCTTCAAAGAGATCAACGAAGCGTACGGAGTGCTCTCCGATCCGCAAAAACGCGCGCAGTACGATCGGTATGGCGGGTCGGCAACGGTTCGGCCGGTGCGGCGGATTTCGGCTTCGGCGATGGCTTCGGCGATATCTTCGATATGTTCTTCGGCGACGCGCGAGCGCCTCAAGGGCGGCGCAGCGGTCCCGAGCGCGGCGCCGATCTACGGTACGACGTCCAGATTACGCTGGAAGAAGCGTATGCCGGGACGAGTGAAGAGATCGTGTTTGACCGGCTGGCGCAATGCGAGAGTGCCACGGTTCGGGAGCGCGTCCCGGTACGCTCATTGCCGCATGCGATCGCTGCGGCGGCAACGGCATGGTGCGTAGTGTGCGGCAAACGCCGCTCGGACAAATCGTTACGCAAACACCGTGCAGTACGTGCCACGGCCAAGGTCACGTCATCGCCCATCCGTGCGAACGTTGCAGTGGCGCAGGCCGTCGGCAAACCGAAACGCGATTGACGGTGACGATACCCGCCGGCATCGATCACGGTTCGCGCATTCGCCTTTCTGAGAAGGGTGAAGCGGGAGCGCGCGGAGGACCGTCGGGCGATCTCTACGTGTATGTTGCGGTTGCCCCGCACGCGCTCTTTCGTCGCGACGGTCGCGACACGTTCGTCGACATACCCGTGAGTTTTCCGCAAGCGGCGCTCGGAGCGATCCTGCAAGCGCCGTCGCTCGGCGGCGACGTCGATATTACGCTGCCCGCGGGAACGCAGACCGGAACGACGGTGCGCGTGCGCGGCGCCGGCATGCCCAGCGTCCGCAGTTCGCATCGCGGCGACCATCACGTGACGGTGCATATCGTGGTGCCGACAAAACTCAACAAACGCCAGCGCGAAATGCTTGAAGCCTATGCCGAAGTGGGCGGCGATACGATCGACGATCGCACGTTCTTAGAACGTGTCAAGGATGCGTTTCGTCCTGAGTAGGCGGCGGCCGCCGTGACGTCGGCGCGCCGATTCTTTGTCGAAGGCGCGCTCGCGCCCGGGGAGCGTTTCGAGATATGCGGTGACGACGCGCACAAAATCACGCACGTCCTGCGCTTGCGCCAAGGCGACGAAATCATCCTGATCGACTCGCTCGGCCGCACGTTTTCCGCAACGCTGCTGGAGTCGGGCAGAGTCGTGCACGCGCGAGCCGATGAAGAGGTGGAACGATCGAGCCCCGCATCGCCGATCCGCATCGATCTCGCGCAAGCGGTCCCCAAAGGCAGCCGCATGGATTTCGTGATCGAGAAAGGCACCGAGCTTGGCGTCGGCACGTTTCTACCGTTCTTTTGCGAGCGCAGCGTGGGACGCACTGCCGGCGATGGTAAACTCGCGCGCTGGCGGCGCCTTGCACGAACGGCGGCACAACAGTGTGGACGAGCCGCAGTGCCGGATGTCCGCGCGCCGGGAACGTTTGACGTGTTGCTCCAGTCGTTTACGGAGTACGATGCCGTCCTCTTCGCGTGGGAGCTGGCCGAGCCGCAGTCGCTCACGCAGCGTCTGAGCGCAATTCTGCCCGCTGAAGGCAAGGTACTCGTCGTCGTCGGACCCGAGGGCGGTTTCAGTCACGTTGAGGCGGATAGCGCCGTCGAACACGGCGCCGACCTCGTCTGGCTCGGGCCGCGCGTGCTGCGCACCGATACGGCCGCGTTGGTGTTATTGGCGGTAATCGGCGCCATTACGTCGTAACTGCACCACCGTAACATTGGCGCTCCCATTCTCCATCGTCATTCCGACGTATAACGAAGCGGCAGGCATCGAGCGGCTCTTGCGCGCGCTCAATGCAACGTTTACGCAGCATGCCCTCGACGGCGAGATCATCGTCGTGGACGACAACTCGCCCGACGGCACCGGCGATGTGGTCGAGCGTCTCGGTCGCGAACTACCGGTGCGTTGTCTGCACCGCAGCGGAAAACTCGGTTTGTCGAGCGCCGTCATTGAAGGCTGGACGCAAGCGCGTCCGAGTTCGGTGGCGCTCGGCGCAATGGATGCCGACTTCAGCCACGACGTCAACGCTCTCCCCGATATGGTGGCCGCATTGGCGAGCGGCACGTATGGACTTGCAGTGGGAAGCCGTTACGTGCGCGGCGGCGGCATTGCGAACTGGCCGAGGCGTCGCATCATCGTATCGCGCGTGGCGTGTTGGCTGGCGCGTCCGTTGACGCCGCTCAAAGACGTGACGAGTGGATTCTTCCTCGTGCTGCGCAGCGCGCTCACCGGCGTCACGCTCGATCCCATCGGTTTCAAGATCGGTCTGGAAGTGATCGCCAAAGCGCATTACGGCAAAGCGATCGAGGTGCCGTACGTGTTCACGGATCGCATTGCGGGTGAATCGAAGCTCAACGAACGGGAGATCTTCAACTACATCCGGCAACTCAAACGGCTCTACCGCATGCGCTTCGCCGGTCGCCGCGCACGCGAGGGCGCGTAGTGCCGCGTCCCGACTGGCTGCCGTCGCGGCGCACCAAAGAGAAAGCGCCGGCCGATGCCGTCATGTGGAGCAAATGTCCGAAGTGCGGCGAGGTGCTCTACCGGCGCGATCTTGCGGCCAATCTGTTCGTCTGTACGAAATGCGGTTATCACTTTCGCATGCACGCGCAGGATCGCATCGATACGCTCGTCGACGGCGATTTCGAGGAACTGGGGCAAGACGTTCTGCCGGGCGATCCGCTGAACTGGTCGGACAAGCGGACGTACCCTGCAAAGCTCCAAGCCGATCGCGAGAAGAGCGGCATTTCGGAGTCGGTCGTCTGTGGTTTCGGGACGATCGACGGTCATCGCGTCGGGTTGGCGGTCATGGATTTTCACTTCCGCGGCGGCACGATGGGCGAGGTGACGGGCGAACGCATTACCATGCTCTTCGAAGAGGCGCGCGAGCGGCGCGTGCCGGTCGTGCTGTTCGCCGCATCGGGTGGAGCGCGCATGGAAGAGGGCATGCTCGCGCTGATGCAGCTGGCGAAAACGACCGCAGCCGTCGCGCGCTTCATGAGCGACGGCAACTTCTTTTTGGTCGTGCTGACCGATCCAACGAGCGGTGGCGTTTCGGCCTCATTTGCATTTCAAGCCGATATTATCGTGGCCGAACCCAAGGCAATGATCGGCTTTGCCGGCCGTCGCGTCATCGAACAGACCATTCGCCAACGTCTACCGGATCAGTTTCAGACTGCGGAGTTTCTCTTAGAAAAAGGCGCGATCGATATGGTGGTCGACCGGCAGCAACTCAAACCGACGATCGTGCATCTCTTGGAATACTGCGCGGCGTGAGCAACAATCTCATCGTCGAGCGCGAACGCGGGCTAGTCGAGTTGGAGCGGCGCATCTCCGAACTGCGTTCCGCTACTGCCGGGCAGCCGTTGGATATGTCCAGCGAGATCGGCGCGCTCGAAACGAAGTACCAGCAGATCTTACGCGAGCTCTTCGGCACGCTCTCGCCCTGGGAGAAGGTGCACATGGCGCGCCATCCCAACCGGCCGACGTCGCTCGATTACATTTCGAACTTCGATCGGTTCGAAGAGCTGCACGGCGACAGGCACTTTCGTGACGATCCGGCGATCGTCGGGGGTTTTGCGACGCTCAAAGGGCGCAAGGTGATGGTGCTCGGCCAGCAGCGCGGGCGCGATACGCGCGAGAACCTGCGGCGCAACTTCGGCATGACGTCGCCGGAGGGATATCGCAAGGCGACGCGTCTCGCCCGGCTTGCGGCGCGCTTTCATCTGCCGGTCGTCACCTTCGTGGATACCAAGGGTGCCGACCCCGGCATTTCGTCCGAAGAGCATGCGCAGTCCGAAGCGATTGCGGTCTGTTTGCAAACGTTCAGTCGTGCCGGCGTGCCGATCGTCTCGACGGTGATCGGCGAAGGCGGTTCGGGCGGGGCTTTGGCGATTGCCATTGCCGACTACACGATCATGCTCGAGCACAGCACGTACTCCGTTGCATCGCCCGAGGGCTGCGCCGCGATCCTATGGTCCGATGCCGGAAAGGCGGAAGAAGCGGCGTCGCGGTTGAAGTTAACGGCCGGTGATCTCCACCGCTTCGGAATCGTGGATCAAGTACTGGACGAGCCGCTGGGCGGGGCGCATCGCAACGCGGACCAAGTCGTGATGCAAACGCTCCATGCAATCGATGCGGCACTCACGACGTTGTCGGCGGAGACTCCCGAACAACTGCTCGAACAGCGCTATCGCAAGTATCGTCGATTGGGAGAATGGCAGGCAGAAGGTTTAGAAACCGCACAAACGGCGCCCTGAAAAAGGCGCTTCCCCATTTCCGCGTAGCCGGCCGGGCGCTGACCGCGGCGTTTGTGCTACTCCTCGCGACGCTCGTCATCGTTCAGTACGCGCGCGCCATTCACCAAAACATCGTCGCGGCTCGTCAGCTGCATGCGCTGCACGCCGACATCGCCGCGCTGCAGCATCAGCGCAGCGAACAACTCCGGCAGATTCGCCGGCTCAGCGACCCGCAGGGCGTGATGCCCGAGATTCACGATCGCTTGCGGCTCGTGCGACCGGGGGAAGTCGTGATTTTCGTAAGCCCGGCTCCGTCGCACGATCCGTGAACGACACGCTGTCCGGCATCGTGATCAATCTCAATAGGTACGGCGGCACGGTGCGCCTGGACGATGGCGATATCGCCTCCGCAGATTCTGTTGACGTTGAAACGCATCGCGGCAGCTACGAACGCTCGCTGACGAATCATCAGCGGCTCACCTTCGAAGTGCGTCGCGACGGCCGCCGCCGTTCCGTTTTACTGGCTCCGCAGATCGTCGATTACGCGCTCGAGGAGAAGATTGCCTCATATTTGCGGGAGACTGAAGAGTGGCAATCGCCCGATGCATTACCGGCTGCCGAGCGGCATTTCTTAAAGAAGAAAAAACGCGCCGCCGCCTTTTCCAACCGTTCGGAAACCTCGCCCTAACACGATGAGCCGCCGCTACGCCGTGCTGTCCATCGGCTCGAACTCGACGCGCGCCCTGCTGGCGGACGTCGAGCCGGAGACGCCTCGCATCGAAGTTGCGCGTTCGATCGGCACGCGCATCGGCGAAGGTCTGGGCGATTCGGGGAAACTCGGCGAAGAGCCGATGGCGCGAACGCTCGACGTGCTGCGTGGTTATATGGGCGTGATTCGCGGACACTATGTGAAGCTGATCGTCATCGCAACCAGTGCGTTGCGCCGTGCGAGCAATGGTGAAGAGTTTGCCGGCAAGGTCGCGGAAATCGCAGGCGCGCCGCTGCGCATTCTCTCCGGTGACGAAGAGGCCACCGCGTCGTATCGCGGCGCATTGACCGTGCTCGGACCGTTACGCGGCGAGCGCGTCGGCGTCGTCGATATGGGCGGAGGCAGTACGGAGTTTGCCGCCGGAACGTCGTTGCAGCCCGACGATCTCATTTCGTGCGAGATCGGCGCCGTGCGGTTGACGGAAACGGTGCCGGCGCTCGCCGGCGACAAGGGCAAGATCGGCGACGCCGATCTCGAGCGCGCCCGCACGCTCGCAGCGCAAGCGTTGGAACCGCTCAAGCAGTACGATAAAGTGGAACGGCTGGCCATGGTCGGCGGAACCGCAACGACGGCTGGCGCGATCGTGCAAGGACGCCCGAGCGCTATCACGTCGGCAAGCCTGGGGCGCGACGATCTGCAGAAGATACTGCATCGTCTGGTATCGTTGCCGCTCGAGGAGCGGAAAAAGATTGCGGGGATAAAGCCGCAACGCGCGGACATTTTGCCAGGCGGCATCGTCGTGTTGTTGGCGGCGATGGACGCAACGCGGTGTGATCAGGCGGTGGCAACGTCGTCCGATCTGCTGCTGGGCGTCGCACTGCAGGAGCGGGACGCGCTGGCCGGAAGGCCCGAACGGCATGAAGGATTCAGAACTTCACGACCACATTGAATCGCTCATCGCCGAAGAGCATCGCTTACTTGCGCACGGCGACGCCGGCTCGTTAAGCGGCGACGATCGCGCGCGGCTCGATCGCATCTCGGTGACGCTCGATCAGTATTGGGATCTTTTACGCCAGCGGCGTGCGCGACGCGATGCCGGTCAGGATCCCAACGTCGCGCACATGCGTCCGCAAAACGTCGTCGAAGACTATCAGCAGTAACCGCGTTCTTCGGGATGGTGGTGGAATAGGTAGACACAGCAGACTTGACGGAGTCCGTTGAGCCGCAGGTAGGGAAACGATCTGCGGGATGCGCTCAAATTCGGCGAACTCTCTAACGTGACAACGCCGAGCCAAGCTTCGCAATGCGAAGAAGGTGTAGAGACTGGACGGGCGCGACCTACGTGAACTAAACGCTCATATGGTCAAGGCACAGTCCGGACCACAAACGTGCGTACTGCACGGTGGTGAAAACCATGGTGGTGCGAAAATCTGCAGCCCGAAAGGGCGTCCGGGTTCGACTCCCGGCCATCCCAATTTCTTTCCTTATTTTACGGGCTTTTTCGCTGCTCCAGACCCGATTTTCTAACCGCCGTAAAAGCGGGACTAGGCGCAGCGCGAATCCAACATGCTCGCGGGTGAGCTCGTGAGGATCAGTCATTTCGTTTGCTGGGACGGTCAGCGGGCCCGAGGAGCGTACTATCGGCTAATCCGTAACGCTTGTACGGCGACAATTATCTTGGCCGGTTGACGACGACCATCGCGGACCTAGCCGGAAAGTCTGTGACAAACAGATTCGCCGACGTGATGCTCGCCCAACTGATTTGAGCTTGTGGCAGGGCCGCGTTTGACGGGATGGCCTGCGTTGGTCCGCAGCCAGCAACCAGAATGAGGCTCGCGCCTAACGTGCAACGCCCGACTCGATCTGGTGCACACCGCCAAGGTTCGTCGTGCCATAAAGATAGTTGCCGCCAAGAGACGGTGGCCCGGTGGGGTCGAAGCGGTCTCGCTTGTTTTTGAAGCAGTAAAGAACTTGTTCAGTACAGGAGCTTCCTGACGAACCAAAGGTCGCTCGTCTTTCAGGCGTGTTCGAAATCAAATCAACGCATGACGATTTCAAGATTGATGAGGTCGGTGAATAGGAGACCACCGACTTCTTCGAAGAAATCGCAGTACGCTGCGCCCGGGCGATGATCCGCGACGATCGGCGCCGGCCAGAACGACCGAAATCGAGGTCGAGGGTCGCGATGTGGTATAAGGATGTGGTATTAAGATGGTTGGCGCTGGCTTACCCGAGGCTTTAAAGCGGAGTGTCCCGCGATGAACTGGCGCTCAGTTATCCATGGCAGCTCGGCTGCAGCTCTCGCATTGGCGCTTCTCTCGGCATGCAACACCGCGAGAACTCTGCCGCTTGGTCAGGCCGAAGGTGAAAAAGTTTCCGCCAGCGGATTGCCGAACGCGCCGGACCCAAGAAATGAGCGGCGATTGCTTTTCATATCGGATGGAAGTTTAGCCGGCATCTCAGTCTATACGCTTCCGGATCTCAAGTTCAAAGGCCACATCTACGATAGGTCGGTTTCGCAGGGGGGACTCTGCACCGATCCCGACGGCAGCATATGGTCCGCCGATGTCTACAGCATGTCGCATTACTCGCGCACGGGAGCGCCGCTGAAAACAGTCACCCTTCCGAAGAACGCGTTCCCGCGCAGCTGCGCCTTTGACCGAACGACCGATACGCTTGCCGTCACGGCGGTTTGGCAGAATCCCGAAAGACCCGGGAGTGTGCTGCTTTATAAGCACGGGGAGGGTAATCCACGGCTTCTGCGGGGCGGCCATCTGATCGAGCATGACTTCGATGCTTACGATCCTGCCGGCGACCTCTTCGTAGACGGCCTTGATCGAACCGGTAACTTTGCGCTTGCAGAGTGCCCGGCCCATTCGCAGACATGTCGGGCGATAGCACTCCAGGTTCACTACTTCTACGGACCACTTCCGGGTTCGATTGCATGGTATTCGCGAGGCAACTATCTCGCGCTTACGAGAGGCTCTATCGTTTATTGGGTAAGAATCTCCAAGTCAGTTGGGGCCGTTGTCGGATACACTCTATTGGAAGATCATCGAGGCACGCCGCAATACGGCCCCAACCAACTGGTATTTGCCGGACCGGGCGAACGCTACATTCTTGGCGGGTGGACCGAGCATCTCGGCGCTGCCTGCGTCGGCAAAGACCATCAACGAAAGAAGGACAGCGTCGATCGCTGGAGCTTTCCGAGTGGCCTAAAGCCACTTGAGTATACGATCGGCGTCTGCGGGCCGTTTGGAGCAACGGTTAGTCCCGCCAACTAGCGGAAGAGCACTCTGACTAATCGTTGGTTTTTCGCGTCCCTCGGTCTGATAAGTAGCAGAGAGATTACGTTGCACGCGCATGCCCGTAGAAGCGATATCCGGTGCGCCGATCCACTTCTAGAGGATTGAGCAAATCGACGTGGTGATCGTGGCGCAACGCCTTCACGCTCAGGTGCGTAGCCCTCGAGAAGTCCCAATTACCATGCGAGATTGCATAAATGTATCCTGTGACATCCGGCAGGGGAGAGTTAACCCTAGCCCTCCGAGCCCAAACTCGGTGTGTGGAGTTGGAGTTGACGGACTTTCGTGGATAGTTTTTGATTGCTGATCACGCCGCGTGTTCCCGTTCGAAATCGATCGGCGAGAGGCACTGCAGCGCCGAATGATGCTCTTTCCCGTGCTCCGCAGATCTTTTGCCGTGCACGGGCCGATGCAGTGCCATTCACGCCGCAGTCTTACGTTAGTGCTACCTCGGATGATCCGGCGTTGCAGCCGGACGCGCTCGGCAGCGTTACGATGTGTCTTAGGCGCTATCAGAGCCGTAGCAGTCGCCTAACGTTTTGCGTGTGATCGGCACTGCAGCTCGGTTGCTCCGACGTGCGCTATCGCATCACATCGCCGCACGCGACGCCGCACTCGCGTACCAGTGGCGTGACGTGCGCAGATGGCTTTTCGTGACGCAAGCCGGTGGTTGTCCGGACAACGCCTGCCGGCGTCGTCCTCCCCCCAACCAGACATGAGCGAGCGATCGGCACCAACGTGCTCGCTGACCTGCGCTTCGAGGACCTGCTGGATGACGGTCTGGACCAGTTGCGCTAAGGCGTTCGGACGCTCCAGAAGGTCTGGCATCAGCGTCTCGGATAGGGTAACATCGTAATCGGCCACCGTTTCGTCCTTTCGGTTGAGAAGTTTCGCAAAGCAAATCTTCCGAACCGAAACGGTGGCTCCTCGCCACCGGGGCTTTTACAGCATTTTACGGGACGTCATCCCGGCGCCTCGTCATCTTGACGAGGCCGCGGATAAATAACCGTGAACATTCGTTATAGCCTTCACGCCAGAACAACGACAGCCTTTCACGACGGGCGCGGCACGTACCAACCGCATAGCGTTGCGGCGTTAAGTAAGGAATCACAGCAAACGTTAAAGCGTCCGAGCTAGCGGAAGCGTCGGAACCACGTTGAGGATTCGGAGATTCAGTATCCGATGGGAACCGATGCACTGTTGGCGCCCGATGCGACCTACGGCGGCCTCGCCTATGCCGCCACCGGCGGCCCCCGCCGTCAGCGGCTGCTGGCAAATAACCGGGACGGGCAGCGCGTTCACCGGGCAGGCCGAATACTCGCAGCCGATCGACGTCGCGCCCGGGCTCACCTATACATTTACTGGGTCCGAACAGCGGCCGGCCTATAATCGCGCAGGCGGCGTGACGGCAACCCCAGCTGGGATGCCGTAGCCCTCCTGAAGAAACTGAAAGACGTCGAGCTGTTTCCCGCCGGGGTACGTTACTTTGACAACGGTATTTGGTAGATCCAGTCCGCTGGTCGTTTGTGGGCGCACGTCCGGGTAGATGCCGGTGTCGAGAAGTGAACCCTCCCAAGGGAAGCTCACATACATCACGGTCTCATCGCGATTAAGCGCGAAGGTGTATGGAAACGACTGCCCCGTGTGGATAACGAAGCTTGGGGGATAGTTGTCGCCGGGCGGTCAGGATAGTTGTCACCTTCATTCATGCCGTGGCATGACCTCACTGTCTATGGCACTCGGTACATCCAACGCGCGTGCGCGACGAACGCTTGTCATATGGAGGGGTCGAGTGCTACTATTGTCCTAAGGACTGGCCTGTACAGACTAGCCCGATAATTCCAGGTCTTCCATGAAGGGGGAAACTTGATGATGGGCGATCGTGTCGGATTTCTTGGTCTCGGACTCCTCGCTGTCGCGTGCGCCGTCGCGGTAGGATGCTCAAGCGGCCCCATAAACAGCGGCGGCTCTGGGGTCGTACCAAGAACGAACGGAGCCTCCGAGCGGCGCCACCATAAGGTGAGGAAGGCGGACGCCGCCATCGCGCACGTCGTGATAGTCATCCAGGAAAACCGTAGCTTCAACACACTCTTTGGCGGTCCCAGTCCATTTCCAAATGCATCTACGAGCGCAGTCGGAGAAGAAAGTGACGGAACCATGGTGCCCTTGACTTCAATAGAATTGGAGAGCCATGGCTGCGATGTCTCGCATTTATACGAAGATGCAAAGGCTGCCGTGAACCCCAGCCCGACTCCGACAGGAACATACCAGATGAACGGGTTTAACAACGAGCAGCTAGCGGGCGACAAGTACTCGAACAACTGCACCGGCAACGCAAACAAGTATCCTTACAAATACGTCGACTATGCGGAAACAAAACCGTATTGGTTTATGGCCAGTCATTGGGGTTTCGCCGACCACTTCTACCCGACCGAATTTGGCCCGAGCTATACGTCGCATATTAACTTCATCGCCAGTACGACGGAGATTGCACCGGCGGTGGGCTCGAGCCTTATCGGGAAAGCGATTGTGGATCTACCGCAAAACTTCGGGGCATCTCCGGATGGATGCAGCTCTGTGCAGGGCACCACGGTTCCAATCATAAAGTCGAACTTTAAGATCGTGCAGTCTGGCGCGTACCCATGCTTTTGGGAATTTCATACCATGGCCGACCTCCTGGATGCCAACGAAATATCCTGGAAGTATTATGCTCCATACATACAGAGTTCCACGGAGGGCGGTAAGCTGTGGTCAGAGTTCAGCTCGATTGAGCAGGTATACTGCGGTACGCACGTCCCGGTCTCTTCACCGTGCTCGGGAGGCGCTGACTGGAAAAATGTCGTCTCGCCCGCGAACACGATCCTCAAAGACATTAAGAATAGCAACCTGCCAAATGTTTCTTGGGTCGTTCCTACGTATGCCAACTCGGACCATCAGGGGAGCGGATCAGCGACAGGTCCAGCTTGGGTTGCCTCTATTGTTAACGCCATTGGTAACTCGTCGTATTGGACTAATACGGTCGTCGTCGTCGTATGGGACGACTGGGGAGGATGGTACGACGAAGATCCGCCTCCGATCTACGATTATCGCGGAAAGGGCATCCGTACGCCAATGATCGTTGTCTCGGCCTATACGAAATACGGGACTAACAACAATAATTTAGGTTGGCTATCGCATTACGAATATGAACCTGGCAGCATCTTTAAGTTCATCGAGGATGTCTGGAGTACCGGAACGCTCAGTAAGCTACCGTGCTATTATTATTGCTACGGATCTATAGGGTACACTGATTCGACAGCCCTATATGGGATTCATGATAACATGCTCGATACAACTGAACAGCCTCGCGCCTTTACGCCCGTGCCAACACCCAAAGCGTATGACTTGAACTACTTTACGAATGTTCAGTCGCAGTCAGGTCCGGCGCCCGATGAGCAATGACGCGGACTAGCTTGACCGCACCGCTTCGAAGCTTTCAGCGGTGCGTAATCGTTCTTCTGTCCTTCGCGTCGTTGACATGTTGCTCTTATGCCTCGACCAACGCCGTGCCGCAGAAATCTTCTACAACGGTACCGCAGCGGGCGGATCGAGCGACGCTAAGGCAATGGTTCTTATATCTGGGCGTCGCACGCGGCTCATTAACGACGTTTAACGTCTACCGACTGGACGGTTACCGCCCGGTACGGACGTACAAGCGGAGCTGGAATGTTTACGCCATGGCGCTAGACCCGTGGGGCGACATCTACACGACCAACAACCTTGTGAGCGGTGGAGAAGTCACAGCCTACACACCCGGGGGAAAGGCCGTCCTGCTTGGCTTCGGCTTCAATTTTCCCCGGGGACTTGCATTCGACAAACACGGAAACCTGTGGATCGCCAACACGGTCTACATCGCGGAGTTTGCGGCAAGGAGCACGCGGCAACTTCGCATGATCAAGACGACCAAGGCTTGCTATGCCCTGGCCGTTGACTCGTCGGACAACGTTTATGCAGCCTGTGGCGGGTACCCTCACAAAGGCGAGGTCGAGGTGTTTGCGCCCGGTGCACGGTCAAACTTTCGCGTGATCAAGCAAGGTATTGATAGGCCCGACGCCCTGCTGTTCGATCGCTTCGGGAATCTCTTTGTCGCGAATTGTTCGCCTTGCGCCAGCTACGGGAAAAAACATGGGGGTTCTATTACCGAGTATGCGCCCGGAAGCAACGCGCCGTCGCGCACCATCACTGCCGGCATCGATTGGCCAATTGCCATCAATTTTGGCGTCGACGGCAAACTTGCCGTTGCAAACAGCCCATGGTTGGAACAGGGTTCCGTGACCGTGTACGGCTCCGGTTTGCATCCGACCCGCACGATTACGCAAGGGATTGGTTCTCCTACCGCAATCGCCACCGATCCGAAAGGAAATGTCTACGTATCGAATTGGCCGGCTGCCGGAGGGAAAGGTTACAGTATTACGGTTTACAATGCCAGCGGATCACTGCTTCGGACCATAACACACGGGGTTAAACTTCCCAGCGCGCTGGCGATTGGTTCGGACTAGAACGCGGTTCATAAAGTTACCGCGTCACACAGGAAAAGATGACGAATTTGGAGCTTTATGTTATAGCTGTCGCTCCATATCGGTAACTTACTTCTCGGGCTCCTCGCCATTGCCTCGAGGACATCTGGACCACGGTGATTCGATTTCAGTTCCGGCCCCAGATGCCCACCACGGCAAAGGCGGCTAGCATAGATCACTAGGTTTGGGCGCACTACGGCGAACAGACTTGGATACTCTCGCGCCGCATGCGTAGCAAGGATGAGCGTGTTCGCCAAAATACCACTCTACGTGCTGCGACCGTAGAAGCGTTTGGCTTCCTTACGGCATGCATCCTGACTGCCTTCGATAACGTGCGTACACCGAAGCGTCGCGGGAGCTGGGTTCAGTTTGCCTTCGCTCCAAAACGTGTGGCCATCCGGGCAGCGATACTCCGGGAACTTTGGCGTTCGATTACCGTTCATAAGGACCTTATTTTGTCATGGTTGGTGCGCAAAAAGTGGCCGCAGATTAAGCAGATGAGTTGGTATTGGCTCTTCGAGCAATCTTTGATGTTGGAGTTGGAGTTGAAGTTGACCGGGTCTCGTGGACACTTCCGCATTGGCGGAGAAGGGTTCACCCATGGCACGAAAACATCCCCGGGCCTAGCCCTTGGAGTTCCGACTTAACGTCATCGAGCTGGCGCGGGCGGGTCGTGGAATCGATGATCTCGCCGGAGAGTTCAAGCTTTCAGCGCACCGTTCGGAGTCTCCCTAGTAGAGCAACATCCGTGCTGTGAGGCACCATCATGGGCACTGAGGTCCTTGGTGGCAGCCTTCACCGCAGCAACCTCACCGGTTAGGTCTTTGGACCGGATGAAATTGAGGTCGGGTACCGAAGGCCCGACCTTACTCTAGGAGGTTCAGATACCCCTCGTTGCCGATGCCTGAAAGGGTTTCATGAAAAAGCGGCTCGCGTTCACTGGGATCGCGCTGCTTGGCCTCGTGGTCTCGCAATTCAGCGCCCCCCTTTCCGCGACTGAAGTCATCGCGCAGACCAGCACTCCGACTCCGCCACCTGTCATACCGGCTTGGATTTTAGGCGGCGGCAATTTCTACGGCGGGCAACAGGAGGGAGGGACCTACAATGACGTTGACCCTGGGCCATCGCCCGACCAAAGGCTCTTCGCGGGAGTACTGGATGCGAGCGCGACTGCAGACTCCACCCTCGGGACCAACTGTCCCGGTATTGGCTCCGGTGCAACCAACGTCTCCAACTGCAACCCGTACCTATATATCAATACGCTCGACGTGCTTTGCGACGGCTCTCTATTATCAACGCCCCTGTACAGTTACATCAACAACGGCTCGCACGAGACGGCTTTCGTCCATTACTATGCCAGTCCCATACCAACTCCAACAGCCAGTCCCGGCCCTCGTGTTTCCAATGCGGGCGAATGCTCCAGTCCCGATGTTAGTCCGCCGCTCACTCCCAGCCCCTACCCCAGCGCCGGCTATTACACTAATCCGGATGATTCTGGCTTCCTTTCCTGGCTACTAGGTCATGCATGGACGACGGCCGCCTTCCCGACGCCATATGGTATTTACGAGGATCATTTTGCCGTTGTGGGCGATGCGCCGTGCTTTTACTCGTACGAGTATGGCGATCAAGCCTGCAACACGCAAGGTAATAGTAACGCTCCTCAGCCCGTTGACTGGGAAACGGCTCTTGGCAAGTTTCAGACCAACGCGGAAGCCAACTGCGGCACTACCTGCTTTGCTTCCTGGGTAACGGTTTGACGCCTGGCGGCGGTGCTAACACGGGGCCATGCAGCAATATTGTCAGCCACCACTGTTTTGCAACTTTTAACGCTGGTGTCGTAGACGACATGGACGCTCTTGATAACCTGTGCTCGAATGCCGATTCCGGGGGCCACCTGCGCGGTATCGCTGCCGAGGAAATCGTCTTCCTTAAGGGCACAGCGCCTGAGCCAAATCCTTCACCTCTCTATGCTAACACCCAAACGATCGTTTACATGATTAACACGATGAGTCACCTGGTGAACTACAGCAGCGGTAGCCCCTGCGTGAAGATGGTAGCAATCGACACCGAAGCCGCCGGTGGTAGCTTTTATCCGCTCGGCCATTACACCCAAGGCACCGTGGCGTTGGGCATTCCGGTTCGCATGGAAGCTACAGCATTGCGCTTCCTTGTGCCCGACCCTGCAACGTTGGTCCCGGATCGGATGCAGCCGTTCTACTTTACGATAGGGGGCACTAACAACAACTGGTCTCCTACCGCGAATAACTGCACAGCGAGCCCCTACTGTGAAGTGCCGTACATGTTTGAAGAAACGCTGGTGCCGCAAGGCCCGGAGATCGCTGTGGGTGCTTTCGCCTGGAATGGGACCTACCAAACCGTTGGAGATGGCTGCGCAACGCCGGCTCCGATTCCCGACACCGGTGGTGCGGTCGACCTTCACGTCGATTGTGTCAGCGATTCAGACCCTGGGGCAGCGGTCTTCCTACAGGAGTACAAGCACTTATACGTCAACGGAAGCGACTACGGCCCGGCAGCAGTGTTGCTCAACACGGCAAGTACGACGAGCGTGACCGTCTCTAGCTCTTGGTTTTGCTCCACCTGCGATCCGCTTTCGTCGTTCCACTATAAACTTAAACTCTCGGGCGGTGAGCTAGCGTCAGTTCTCTACGGAGGTAGCACCGTATCGCCGATCAGCCTACCATGTACAGAGACGACGTATTGCAACGGCAACAACACCATTGGAGGCAACACAACGGTCCTTAGCGGAACTCCCATCACGATCGACCCGCATAGCGGTCTGATATTGCTTGGATCAAACTAGCCGGTTATAAGGCATGGGAGTACTCTGGACTCATCGATTTACAGGCTCGGCAAATGAAGGCCTTCAGATTTCGCGACTTGGGTTCACGGCGCTGCGCCATCGCCGGCCGCGCACTTTTAAATTCCAAGGTAAACGAAAAATGATTAGATCCTTTCTTTTCGCTTTTGCGGTCGTTTTCGCAGCCACAATACTGGCAGCATGCGGCGGATCGCAGCCGCCGTTGGCCGCGGAGGGTGCGAGGCGGCCAACGGCGGCCACCGCCGGTTATATTTCCCTTTACAGTTTCGGTAAGCGGCCCTCTGATGGACAGCAGCCAAGAGCTGGCCTGATCGACGTGAGCGGAACACTTTACGGCACGACATACGCAGGTGGCGTGTACAGCGACGGAACCGTCTTCAGCGTAGGTACGACCGGCACCGAGAAAGTGCTGTACAGTTTTCACGGCGAAAGGGATGGAGCGAACCCGAGCGCGAGCTTACTTAACGTGAAGGGCGCTCTGTATGGGACGACCGAGTACGGCGGCGGGGACGCAGGTCTAGGAACTGTCTTTAAGGCCAGCGCGAGCGGTGTGGAAAGCGTCCTTCATCGTTTCCTCGGCTTCTATTACCACCAGCAGTACTATTATGATGGCGCGCATCCGGTTGCCAGTTTGCTCAATGTAAGGGGTAACCTTTACGGTACGACCAGCGATGGCGGTGATGAGTACATATGTTACGAAGGGTGCGGATCAGTTTTTAAAATTAAGTGTGAGCGGCAAAGAGAAAGTAGTGCATAGCTTCACCCTGTACGGCGATGGCGCGAGCCCCGCTGCCAGTCTGGTCGATGTGAACGGTACCTTGTACGGAACCACGGAGGCGGGCGGAACAGGTACTGGTTCTGCATATAAGGGATGCGGAACAGTCTTTAGCATGAGCAAAACGGGTAATGAAAATGTCATTTATGATTTTTCTTCCAACTGCGCTGAAGCGGGAGTGCCTCGGGCCGGACTGATTAACGTGAAGGGTGCGCTGTATGGGACGACCGCATATTACGGCGCGTACTCCGGTGGGACCGCCTTCAGCATCACAACGAGCGGTGGTTTTACGCGACTTCATACTTTTGGCTCTGGCTCCGATGGAGGCCGGCCTCTTGCGCCATTGCTCAACGTGAGAGGCATACTCTACGGAACCACATCTCTGGGAGGCATGTACGGCAAAGGAATCATCTTCAGCATGAGTCTAACCGGTAAAGAGAAGGTACTGCACAGTTTCGGCGACGGCTCTGATGGCGCAACCCCTCTTGCGGGTCTAGTTGACGTAAAAGGCACCCTATACGGTACGACATCGGCACGTGGCACATTTGGTGCCGGCACCGTCTTCGCGCTGAAGGTGTAGCGTACACCCCCGACCACCTGTGCGGCTGTATTTGGCGCTTACGTGGACTTCTAAGATATCTGTGCCGCTCCATCAGCCCTGAAATCTAGCAGGCGGCAACCCTACCGAGAACATCCCAAACATCGTAAGCGTCCTTTGAGTACCGTCTTGACGTAGGCGGTGCGCGTTGTAAGACGCGCGATTAGATCGGCGCCGGCAGTTGCGGCGTGTCGCCGACAGCCATGAGCGCCTGATCGTGTGTCGGCTTCAGGTTCCACGGCAGCAGTTCTCCGATGCAGTTGATCGGATGGTCACCGATGCGTGCGAGCACCTCGCGCAAAAACGCTTCAGGATTGAGGCCATTGAGTTTCGCGCTGCCCAGCAAGCTATACAATGCCGCCGCGCTCCGCCCACCGCCATCGCTACCGGCAAAGAGGAAGTTCTTGCGCCCCAGTGCCACGCAGCGTACTGCGCGCTCCGCAGCGTTGTTGTCGATCTCGATTCGGCCGTCATCGCAATACCGTTGCAACGCATCCCAGCGAGTCAGCGCGTAATTAATGGCTTTGGCCGTCGCGGATTTCTGCGAGAGCGTCGCCAAGGTCTGCTGGAACCAACGATGCAGTGCATCGAGCAGCGGGCGACTGCGTTCCTGGCGTACCGCGCACCGCTGCTCTGGCGAGTGTCCACGGATCGCTTTCTCGACGGCGTAGAGTGCACCAATGCGATCCAGCGCCTCTCCGGCGATGGTCGATTGATGTAGCTCGTACAGATCGACAAACTTGCGCCGCACGTGCGCCCAACACGCCGCTTCGCGCACGCGGCCCTCGTAGAGCTTGGAGAAGCCCGCATAGCCGTCGGCTTGCAAGATGCCGGTGAAGTCGCGCAACTCGTGCTGCGGATGCTCGCCGTTGCGATTGGCCGTATAGGCGAACCAGACCGCCGGCGCCGCTTGGCCCGCGGCCGGCCGTTCGTCGCGAACGTAAGTCCACAGCCGGCCGGTTTTGGTTTTACCATGCCCCGGTGCCAACACCGGAATCGGCGTGTCGTCGGCGTGAACGACATCGGCGGCAAAGACGTGATCGTGCAGCGCATCGGTCAGCGGCGCGAGCAATGCGGCGGTACGGCCAACCCACTGCGCCAGCAGCGTACGATCGAGCTCAACGCCTTCGCGCGCATAGATTTCCGCTTGCCGGTAGAGCGGCAGATGATCGGCATATTTGCCCACCAGCACGTGGGCCAGCAGGCCCGGGGCGGCCATGCCGCGTTCGATTGGGCGCGGCGGTGCCGGCGCCTGCACGATCGTATCGCAGCTCGCGCAGGCCAGTTTCGGTCGCACGTGGCGAATGACTTTGAAGCGCACCGGTTCTAGTTCGAGCATTTCGCAGACATCGTCGCCAAGATGTTTGAGCGCACCGCCGCAGTCAGGACAGCATTCCTCACGCGGCATGATGGTTTGCGTTTCGCGCGGGAGATGCGCGGGAAACGCGCGCCGCGCTTTGGGAGTGCTCGGGGCCGGCGACGATGGCGCTGGTTCGACGAGCGCAGCGGCGCGTTGCGCATCGGCGGCTTCGAGTTCTTCGACCCACAGCTCCAACTGCTCGATCTGCTGCTCGCGCTGTTCGCTGCGCCGTCCGTACTGCAGGCGGCGCAACCGCAGGATCTCTAGCTTGAGGCGCTCGGTCAGCAGTGTGTGGGAGAGAAGCTGCGCGTCTTTGGCGACCAGCTGCGCATGTTGCTCGTGGAGCAACAGCTTCAGTTCAGCAGCATCCAACCGATCGAGATCAGGAAGCGCGGTGTTCGCCGAATCCACCTGCTAATTGTACGTAGTCTACGCAGCTTTTGTCAATTGCTGCTCGCGCAAAAACGCAATGCAATTCTTACATCCGTAGGTTACACTTCGATCAGCAAATCGGCAGTACGCAACGGATGCCGCCAATCGATTCCCTCGAGCAACATCGATAACTGCGCTGCACTTAGCAATACGCTTCCGCTCTGGGCTTGCGGCCAGATGAAACGGCCGCGCTCCAAGCGCTTGGCCATCAAGCACAGGCCCGTTCCATCCCACCACAACAGCTTGAGCAGATCGCCGCGTCGTCCACGGAAGACGAAGATATGACCGCAGAACGGACTGCTGGCCAGCGCGTGCTGCACCAGCGCGCTGAGGCCGGTGAAACCTTTACGCATGTCCGTTGTGCCGGCGGCCAGCCAAATGCGCGTGCTGCTCGGTACGCTCGTCGCTGCCACGCTCATCGCTGCAACTCCGCGATCACGGCGCAGAGCAGCCCGGCCTCGAGTACACCGGTTTCGATCCGCAGCGTCGCACCTGAGGCGAGCATCAGCTGCACGATGCTCACGCCGCTTGCCGGCCTGCCAGAAGCCGGATGCAACCCACGCCCCGCAGCAGCTATCGTCACTGGGAGAAGCGTCGCCTTGGCGACCGTATGGCCGCGAGGCGCTGGTTCCCCGTTGAGTTTTCCGGCACGATAGAGCGCTTGCCATTGATAGAGGCTGTTCCGGTTGACGCTGTGTTCGCGCGCGACCGATCGAATCGACGCGCCTTCGCGCAACGTCAGTTCGACAATGCGGCGTTTTTCAGCAAGTGGCAAGCGCCGACGCGGGCTGCGCTGATTCGAATCTTTCGATGCTGGCATGAAGACCTCGCGATGTGATCGGGGTTTCCACCATCATCGCAAATGCGAGATCATTTCAGCAAGACGGCCTCTAACCGACGCTTACTTGCCATGCGCCTTAAATACAGAAGCATTCTAAGTTCCCAGACGAGCGATCGCAACGTGCGGAAAACCGCAAACGTTGCGCTGCAAAAAAGCGGCACCGAGTTTACGTCGACCGAGTTTGAGCAGTGGGCGTCCTGAACAAGATAACGAATCGACCTTTCCCGAGCTGATAAACCGACTAACGATGTCGACCTCACGTCGTTCAACGGTCGAGTGCAGCAACAGGGAAGCTTCAAACAAAGCATGGCCGCCCCGCCTGCGACCGCTCATTTCGTCTATGTCGTCAATTGGATTTGAACAATGTTTCCGCCTATGCCATCAGCGCACGTACAGGCATGTTGAAGCCTCTGCGCGGATCGCCATTTGCGGCGGGCGGCGGTCCGGAACGGGTCGTGATCGATCCGAACGGCAAGTTCGCTTTTACTTCTTTGCCGCGTTTGACGCAATCGGTCCCTTTGAAGCAGTCGAACATTGTCAAAGGCACCGTTCAAGCAATACCAGAACCGCGGCTCAACGCAGCTTGCGGGACCCTGCTACGCCGGCATCGACTAAAGCACTGTACTGCAACGAAAGCGGGCGCAAGTCAAAACTTTACGCACATCGTAACGAAGTTAGCGAAAGGACGGTAAGTGCCGACTCATTTCGAGAATGCCTTGCAGAAAGGACGATGCGGTGTGCATCCGTGATCTAATAATAGGGAAAAGCCATGATAGCGAATTCTTGTCGGCAATGACCCCGAGTAAGACGACTATAATTGTTAGAAGAACCATAACGACGTTCATAAAAAAGGAGCGCTTATCGGCGCTGAGTGTTTTCGATTCGTCAATCATGGTATTTAACGTCTGGTAGATGCTCCGATAGTTGTAGAGTCGCTCGGTGTATGCTCCTCCGCTGAGCCAGAGCCCGCTCTCTTTATAAAGATCCAATTCATTCAACGTCCTTACCGTCAATTCCAAGGGGCTGTAACCCACTATGGACTGGATGGCGACGCGGATCCGTTTAAGTGGGGCTCTTCGCTTCATAGGTTTGAGGATTTCGAGGACGTTGCGCAGCTGAGCATACCGCAACAAACAAACCTCCACGATTAATGGAATGCCGTCCTGAAGACCAATTATGTCAGGGTTAAACCCAACGTAGTCGGTCACGCTCTTTAATTGGCAGAGGCGACGAGAGTAAAATTCTTCCCACAGTCGGCGATGGCTCTCGATGCGGGGATCGACGAACGCAAGGCAACTCGTCGCTATAAAATTATACAGCCAGTCGCGTCGGTTTCGAAGGCGCCACTCCTCGTTCTGTAAGGCTTGGGTGTACTTAGGCTCGGATTCGTCGATAAGTCGATAACCCTCATCGCCGCAAAGCAGTCCCCAGTGTTGCGCAATGCTCAACGGTGCGCACGCATTTGGCCCTCCTCCCCGCGCTGGTCCTCGATCACGTAGTTCGATAAAGTCAAAGAGTGGCCACGGCTCTGACGTGTCCAACGGAAGGCCCCGTTCAATAAGGAAAGCCGCCATGCAATGATAGTACGAAACTCCGCACGCTCCGCTGTCGGTTACTTTGAGCCAATGCGGTCCCGCGTCTTTGCCGCAGTTGTGCCACTTGGCGTTCTTGACAAAGATTAAGTCGTCCAGCGTGATATCAAACTGCTTTGACTGCGCGATTGCCACGATTATTCGCTGATCCTTGAAATATGCAGTGTAAACGCCAAACTCAAAAAGCAGTTCTCTAGAGGTAAGGGCCAAGGTCAGCTTGAGGCTCCCGGGCGCCTGTGCTCGTTCCGGAGGCCATGATTTGATCAACTGCCGGCCGCGAAGAAACATTTGCTTTTGCTCGCTGTTGAGGAATGTTTCTGCAATCACAAAGTCGCACAATTCGGCAGTCCAGCCCGCGGGCCAGCGACCGCGAGCGGGCGTTGTGCGCCCGTGGGCGTTGCGTTGGATGCGGAATCCTGCGACAAAGGCCAGCCGCACGTTTCTTAGTAGTGGCGCCGGCTCAAACATGGACACTATCCCCACGCAGTTCTCCGTCGCGTCCAAAACGCCATGCCGCACGACACCGTTCTCCGGATCGCTGATGCCGGCGGGCTGATTGGTCGCCATGCGTTATCGTTGCGCACGAAGACGCGGAAGCGATTGTTGGCAACCGGAATCGACGATTCGTTGAGCAGCCCTTGCCCGAAGCTCGCGCAATCTTCGGTGGTTTCTGCGGGTCGGGATGCTTAGCCGGAGTGGTGGAGGATTTAGATTGCAGCGGCGACGATTGCTCCGACTATGCCCTCGGCGGCCAGTCAAAACCGCACACCCGCGGGCACTTGAAAACCGCACACTCGTCGGTGGGCAGTTCAAAACCGCACACCTGATGTAGGGACGCCTCCGGCACGCAAAGGGTGGCAACGCGAACAGCGGTGCCATGAACGTACTGGACGTCGGCCGCTGCGTCGACGCGCGGTAAAGCTGGGCGGCCGCTCGCTAACTGCATAGCGGTCACTTTATCGCGAAGAGAACGGGCGCGCGGATTGCCGCGCGCTCATTGTTTCTTGAAGATGCGCTACGTTTAGCTGACGCTAAAGCCGGCTGTCTCGTTTGAACGATCGTTTCTCATTCGGTCCTATTTGCGCGTAGGTTAGGATTTCATCGTAGCCACTCAGGGGCGACGGCCCTGCCGTACACGCCGTGCTGCTCCCCTGCGTTACAGTGTAGACGAACCTTGTGCCGTTATAACTGACATTGAACGTGCAGTTGGCAGGGTTATTGCTGGTCACAACGGGGCCCGGCCCATAGGTGATCGGTAGGATCGATGGACCTGGGCAAGTCGGCGTATATGACAGGGTGATTGGCGCACTCAGCGTGTTGAACCCCGCCACCGACGGGAGGCCCGGCGAAATGCTCCAGCATGTCGCCGAACCGGAGCCATAAATGGTCGCAATCCAAGCGTTCTTAATCCCGACGGTTGTAGAGTACGTCGTGAGTGGCTGGACCTGATAAGACGAGGCGCCGACCGGTGAGCCTGAGAGGTTCTGTGTCGCGCCGCTGCAACCAGCGAAGAGTATGACTGCGCCTATTGATAAGGACGCGATGCGCATGTTGGTCTGACCGTGTGTTTTCATTGTAGCCCTTGCTCCTTGGTTCTTTGAGGTCGAAAAAATTGAGGACTGTGTAAGAGGCCGCCCCATTCATGCTAGCCTAAAAAGGCTAGATATAGAATATCCGTGCGAACCCTTCCTTGTCTGCTGTACGTGGGACGCCGTTGGAGCTTGGCCCCGTAGGTTCTCCGGACGGCTGAACATGTTCGGGTCCACTAGTAAGTCTCGGGCGGCCCCTTGCCGATCGCCGCCGAACGCTTCGTTCTCGCCATAGCGGCCGCGCGCTAAACCAGCGCTGCGCTCAGATTTAGCGTTCAGTTGACCTTTGGCAAGAAGTTTCTTTTCATTGCTTCGACGACCAACGCCTCACGCGAGTGGACTCCCACCTTTCGGTAAACGACCTTGAGGTGGTTCAGAATAGTGTTTCGGCTGAGTTTCAATCGCCGGGCCATCTCGTCGGTAGACAGTCCTTCGCACACCAGTTCGGCTACTGCCGATTGCATCCGCGATAAGCCGGGATCCGGCTGTTCGCGAGCAGTACTCTTCGCCGTTTGCCTACTCAGCCAAGAGCGTGGATACTCATCGAGCTTGTCCTCGGCGAGATGGAGCCACCGGGATTTGCCCGTCGCGCGATGCAAACCCAGAGCCGTGGCGGCGGCGCGAAAATCGTATCCTATGCGATCGAATGTCGTCCACGCAGTGCGCAATTGCTCCTCGGCCCCGCGTTTATCGCCGGCGGACAGCTTCACAATTCCTGATGCATAACTTGCCATTGCTTGCAGGCGATCGTCAAACGCAAAGTACTGCAGTTCGTTGCGCAATTTGCCGAGCTGCTTGAAACGCGCGATATAAAACGGCGCCCGCTTGGGAGCATGGTGTGCCGCGGCTTCTGCCAGCAACAATAATGCAACGCGCTCCTCACCGCACGTTTCGTCCCAGGCGATCGTTTCTGCGATTTCCTCGGCGGCAGCAAACTCATTGAGCGACCACTGCTGCTCTCCGACTACCGAAGCGAAGAATGCTCGGTCGAGGTGCAGGATCGTCCGCCAAACCGGCGCGGTCTTCACGTGTTGTGCTAAGCGAAGGTAGCGCAGACAACTTAGCTCGTCGCCGGTCAGAGCTTGGCACCATGCAACGCCTTTCAGCGCTTGGAAACGGCTCACCGCGAAGTCGTCAGACCACTCAACGTTCAGATCGACTTCCGCTTGCGCGCGCTTCGCTACGCCCTTGAGCGGTAGTTCTCGAGCTAATCCGGCAAGGGTATGCACGGCGGCATACCAGTCTTCTGCAAAGCTCTCTCGTCGATCACCAATGAGATCCAGGACGCGCATGAGGTTTTCCGCTTGTTCGCTGTACCGCTCACGACGAGCGGAAATGTGCGCCATCAAGTGTGCGCTGCGAACTTTTCCTTGCAAAGTACGATCCAGCAGCGTCTTCTCATGCCACTCCTCTGCTGCGGCGAAGTTGGCCTGATCGACGTAGCGACGCGTGATATGGCAGGCAAGCTCCGCAAGAGCGGCTCCCTTACGGAAGACAGATTTGGCGTCGGCAAAGTACTTGTCAGCCTCGGAGAATTCGTTCAGACGAGCGTAGCCCGTGCCAAGGTACATGGCTCGCCGAGCCGATTGCACAGCGGTCGGATTGCGCAGGCCATGCCTTAAAAGAAATGGGACCATGCGTTTACCATCGGTCCTAATCAGGATGCGAGCCCGCAGAAGAACGGCATCGTTGGTCGGCCGTTCGCCGGACTGAATCGCGTCGTCATAGATTCGCGCTGCGTCGCGATAGCGCGCCCCGGCAAACCGGCGTTCCATCTCGGCGACCCAATTGCGCGGTTGAGCACTGCTTTTAGCCATATTGAGCCATGAAGTTAGGGTGGCGAGAGCTTATTTCCCGCCACCCATCATAACGACGCTTCGCTAGCAGGGAGCCTCGCCCGGTGCAATTCCTCCCGTGTCGTTTTGGCAGTCATTGCGGCTTACGGGCGCCCCAGGGCGCTGATGCAAAATCGCAGCGTGGGACGAGACGCTCGGAATTGCCCCTGCCTCGGAGCACCCGGACAGCGTCAAAGACAGCATCATGACGCATAACGCTATGACGAAAAGCGATTTCATAGTTAAGGCCTCTCTCTAGGAGCATTCTGCTCCAGTTTAGTGAAGGCCTGACGCGTTCTAGCTAGTGAAGTGGGCCCCTAGCGACGCTCGCCGAAGAGGGTTGCCAGGCGGTTGCATAATGCGCTCGCTCGGGAACCAAGGGGGTAGAGGAGATTCACCGCGCGAGCCTCTGATCCGGGTCTTTCAACGACGCGTCGTTGCTTCGTCTGGTCGGCGCGCTAACGGCCGAAATCAGCGAGGCCCTGTCAAGACAAGATATACTTCCACGTGGGCGTCTAGTATGAAACGCTCGCGCAGCGACGACAGGCTAAGAAAGAACGAACGAAGGCGACGTAATCGCCATTCTAGACGGAACCGAATTTGAGCACATCCGGGACTTTGCCTGAAGACAATTGCGCTTTCAGTGGAATTCAATGAAAAAGTTCAAAGACGGATGTGGCAGCGGCCCGAAACGATGGCCCGCTTTATAAATCAATGGGCGAGGAAAGCCTCGGCCAACACGCCGCCCAACACTTGTATTCATCGGTTTACCGCAGCGACCAGCTCTTGCGGTGAAGGTCAATACTGCTACTTAACAGGTATGACAAAAAATCGGGGCCCCACATCGCTGCGGGGCCCCATGTGGTTACTACGTAGTGGCTTTATTAATCCCGACAAAGCCGAACGTTTCGCCGCCGGTGGTGTACCAGCCGCAGATATCGCCGTACTTGTCAATTCCGCTAATGACGGTACTGGTGGCGCTGTAGGGATAGTTCTGTGTTTGCCATGTCGGCGTACCGGTCAGGTTCTTCAAGATAAACCCTTGCCAAGTGGAATTGCTGTAGTAGGTGCCGACGGCCCAGACCTCGGAGGACCCGCTAATCTCGTCGTTGACGCCAAGGATTTGCGTGCTCTTGGCGCCCGAACTCGAGCAGCATTTCCACGCCGTCACGGTACCTCCCGGCTTGGGCTCCGACCACCCGGTGTACGGTCCGGCGTTTTGATTATTGCTCGCATATCCAACAATCAATTTGGTACCGTTACCAATTCCGGTCGCCACAGGAAAACTCTGGTCGGTCAGCGGTTGACCCAGATCCTTGTAGTGTTCGCCTCGCTGAACCTCGAAGGCATGCTGAGTAGTGCTACAATTAGACCCGGTTCCGGTTCCGGTTCCCTCGAGGTAGAATCCCACGGCATCGTAGCTCGTATCGATTCCGAAGATCTCCATCATGTGGCAATCTCCGACGCCCGGATACTTTTCGATGAGGGTCCAAAGGCCCTTATTGTCGATCACCCCCCAAGTGCCGTTTTCGGCACCCGGCGAAATGGCGTAACCCGCCTCGACGTTACCCCCCGACGCCATAATCGACGTAAGGAACGTCCCGGCGTCATCGGGATAATCGTTCTTCGTCAGCGGCGAATAGTTTTGATGATACTTCGCCGTAAAGCTATGATAAATCCCATTGCTTGCGTAAACGCCTACCACGTCTCGGTCATCTGCGATGCCCGTGACTTGTGTCAGCGTTGCACCCGAATAGCTAATAGAATACCATTGATAGCCTGAGCTCGTTGCAGGGCCCACAGTAGCCCCCACTACGTTGGAGGAATTGTGAGGCAAGCTGCCTGAGCACGCACAGAGCGCCAACGCAGCAGTGATGATCGCGGCGATCTTGATCATACGGGTTTCCTCCTGTTACCACTTGTCGTGAAGCAGCTCGAAGAGGCCTCGCCATGAGCCAGCATCTCTCTAATGCGATGGCGAGCTTTCAACGCTTGCTTCGGATTGAACGAACCGCAGTTTGAGCAAGTTCCGACGAAGCCGTTGTCGTGGCCGTTTGAATCCTTATACCAGCCCGAGATCCAGTGATGGTCGGTGATATTGCTCACCACGGTGTAAGGGTCGACGATGTTTGTGGTCGGGTAATTGATCGTTTCCCAGCCAGTATTCGTATCTACCGGATTGTTGAGCAGGAAGCCATGGGCAATTCCGGCGGAGTCCGTGTAATAGCCTACTACTTGGTCTTGCCAGTTTATTCCCATTGGGTAGGTATTCGTGGCGTACGGGTACTGCAGGCCGGTGCAATACACCGCATCGGTGTAGAACCAACCCGTCGTTGCACCGGACGCCGTCGTCATTGTTCCGACGGCATCGTTGCTCTCATTTATTCCCGTCGCTTGCGCCGAAATCCACGTACCCGGAACGCTGAAGTCGACGTAGGTCTCACCGCTTGAGTCGGCGTTGTACGCCTCAAACGGTCGGTCCTGACACCCTGAAGTCTCGTCGACCTCGTAATAGCCGACGACGACCTGAGAATCGCCGAGACCGAGAACCTCTGTAACGGGGCAGGTGCTGTTTTCCTTCGGGTCTTCGAGCAACGTCCAAGGCTTGCTGGTGTTGTCGTGATAGATAAATCCACACGTCGTGCAAGCCAGCGTCGTAGTTGGGTTGTAAACAGTCCCTGCTTGATAATTACCCTCAACGGAGGACATGTAGGTTACTCCGGAAGGGTAATTTCTCAGCGTAAAAGTCGTCCACGGACTAGTCGAGACCCAACTACTGTAGTCACTTTTGGTCGTACCGTTGAGACCGACCAGTTTGCTGTTTACATTGGAATCTTCAATGCCCGTAACGCGGCTATTGTTGCCGTTTGCAGTATCATCGATCTTTGTATACGTCCATGTGTACGGGGGAGTGGGTTGGCCTGCGGGTGAGGCGCCGGGTATCGTCTGGTTTACGGCTCCAGGCGCTCCATTACTTGAACAGGCGCTTATCAGGACTGCGACTGCGGCGAAGGCAAAAGTCGCAAACTTCCACTGATCCGCCGAAGGATTTGCTTGACTCATAGGCCATCCTTCCTGAAAGATGTCACGGCATGCTAGTTAACAGTGGCCTAGCCTTTCTAGGTCAGCCTATGATCCCCCACCGCATACGCGGTTGTGCAGCCGTGGGCGCCGTTCACACCGAAGAAACCCACCATTTACTGGCCGCGATTGAGTCAACCTAGCAACGGCTTACTACCCGTGAGCTGGCGGGTGTTCCACGAAGAGCCGTCCGGTTTTGATTGCTCGTTTGGAACCGATCGGATTCCGATTTTAACGGCAACGGAATCTTGAAAAGTGTCGTAGTTGACCAACAGCGGATCTCGAAGCGCCGGTAATGCAAATGCGCCTCTTTCGGAACTTGCCATCCGGCTTGAACGTCCGGCCATTCGCGGCCACGGCGGCGACATTCGATTCATTGAAGTTGACCGGGTCTCGTGGACACTTCCGCATTGGCGGAGAAGGGTCCACCTATGGCACGAAAACATCCCCGGGCCTACCCCTTGGAATTCCGACTTAACGTCATCGAACTGGCGCGGGCGGGTCGCGGAATCGATGATCTCGCCGGAGAGTTCAAGCTCTCAGCGCAGACCGTTCGGAATTGGGTCAAACAGGCCGATCTCGATCGAGGCCGGCGCAGCGATGGGTTGACGACCGCCGAACGCGATGAACTCTCTCGCCTGCGTAAGGAGAATAAACAACTCAAGATCGAGCGGGAGATCTTGGGAAAAGCGGCGGCCTGGTTCGCTCGCGAGACGGATTCGATACCACCCAAGGTTTCGAGTTCGTGAGAGCGTATCGGGCCCGGTGGCCAGTAAGAACGCAATGTCGCGTGCTGGGCGTCTCGACTAGCGGCTTCTATGCGTGGTTTGCGCGCAATCCATCGGCGCGTTCGGTCGCCGATGACGAGCTTGCCGGCGTCATGCTGGGGCTCTACGCACAATCCGACGACACCTACGGGCGCCCGCGCCTCCATGCCAAACTGCATGAACTCGGGTTCTGTGCGTCGCGCGGTCGCGTCAGACGGCTGATGCGCGAGTATCGACTGGTTGGCGCGCATCGCCGGCGTGGCTTTGTCGTGACGACCAAGCGAGATTCCAACGCACGGCCCGCGCCCGATCTCGTCGACCGCAAATTCGTCGCCGACGCACCCAACAAACTGTGGGTTGCCGACATCACGTACATTCCGACGTGGTCTGGCTTCTTGTACCTTGCCGTCGTGTTGGATGCGTTTAGCCGGCGGATCGTCGGCTGGTCGATGGCAAACGACCTGCGCACGCAGGTGGTCCTTGACGCGCTCGATATGGCCATCCATCAACGCAAGCCCAACGCGGTGATCCATCATTCAGACCAAGGCTCGCAATACACATCGCTTGCCTTCGGGTTGCGCTGCAAAGAGGCTGGTGTGCGCCCATCGATGGGTTCAGTTGCCGATTGTTACGACAACGCGATGTGCGAGAGTTTCTTTGCCACACTCGAATGCGAGCTACTTGCACGTCGCCGCTTCCGCACGCAGGCGGAAGGACGCATGGCGGTCTTCTCGTTCATTGAATCCTGGTACAATCCCCATCGTGCTCATTCGGCGCTGCAGTACCTGTCGCCGATCGATTTCGAACGGGAACACGCGGCGTGATCACCAATCAAAAAATATCCACGAAGGTCGGTCAACTCCAAAAACCTTCGTTTAGCTGATGCTGGTCGTCATTGTCACATCTCTCATCCACCGCAAGGCCTTTTACAGCGTCGTCAAACGATGCTTGATATGAAGCATCCTTAAAGTCCGACCATCCTTGGTCTACGCGACCGCTCGCATATTCGCAAGGGTCTTTGCTCTCGGGAAGATTAGCGATCCGGTTGGCTTCCTGCTCTGCGGCAGACCTCCGCGCTTTTACTAAGAGGGCTCGGGCCTGCTCTCGTTCCAGTTCCGCCCTCGCGCGCCCGCTGCTGTGCATACTCTCTGGGGTGACTCCGCTGCCATGCTAACCGATGTTCATGGATCGCTCTTTGTGCAGCGGCGTCGTGGGCTATGGTTGCCGACGATAAGGCGCTCCCAATTGAAACCATTATGCCTAATATCCCGAAAACGCCACATAGGGTGATCCAAAGCGCATTTTTTACTCTCAGCGCAAAAACGAACCCAGCGGCACAGACTAATACGAAAATCCCAAAGCTCATCCTGACACTTCTCCGAAGGAAGCCTTCCTAGATATACTTGTCGGCGAAGTCAGGCGTTCTGCTTAAGGAAGGCCAGCGCGAAAGTCTCCCCTCTGTGTAAACGGATTAAAGAGCAGCATTGGTCAAGGACCTTGACTATTGGCACGGCAACCTGCTAGGTTTGATGCACGATGAGAACCGCAAGTATCCTCGAGGCCAAGACGCACTTCTCGATGCTGGTTCGGTTAGCCGAACGGGGCGAGCGCATCACGGTTACCCGTGGCGGGAAGCCCGTAGCGGAAATCGTTCCCAGCTCTACGGGGAAACGTCCCTTTGGGCTGGATGAGGGGAAGATTCGCATCGCCTCTGATTTCGACGCACCGCTGCCGCCGGAGATAGCGCGTCCGTTCGGCGCCGAGTGAGGATTCTGCTCGATACGCATGCATTTCTATGGATTGCCGGAGACTGGAAGCGAGTTCGCCCGGCTGCGCGGCGCGTCTTGGAGAATCCACGAACGCTGCTGTTCCTGTCAGCTGCGAGCATTTGGGAAGTGTCGATCAAAGCCGCCATCGGGAGATTGGAGCTGCCGGCCGAACCGTCGGTCTACGTTCCCCGGCGTATCGCGGATTTTCAAATTGTCGTTGTCGATATTACCAGAGACCACGCGCTCGCCGTTTACGCGTTGTCCCCGCACCACTCCGATCCGTTCGATCGCATGATCGTCGCTCAGGCGCAACTCGAAGACTTAACCGTGGCGACGCGAGATCCAATCTTCCGCAAATATCGGGTTGACACGCTAGCGGTATGACTATTCTCACATTTACGCGTGACCTGCAAGAGCGCGCATGGAGTGCGCTGACCGAACACGCTGCTCGATTCGACGTCGCAGCACTTCCGCATGAACGTCGCCGCGAAATTACGGCGGACGGACAGCTGTGGGCGTGCTCCTCCGCCTGGTTCATCCTCGAAGCCGAGTTCGGCGGCGTAAACGTCACCGACGATTTCATCGACAAATTGGGACGATTCCGGACGCGCGCGGAGATTGCGTACCTGCGGGCGATGCGACAATCGCGCGTACGGCTTTACGAAGTGGAAGCGGTGAGGGTAGACACCGGTCTGCGCGTGCGCGACAGCGAAACCGGCGAGGCGATTGACGTGCGCGAACGTCTCTTCACGCACGAAGCCGCGGAAGGCATGGTCGTCCCGCTGCGCCTTCGCGATGACGCCGATGTTACACAGAGTTTCTCGCCTCTCCGGAACGGCAAGAAGAATGCGGCTACGAAAACGGTGATTTCGACCACGCAGAGTTCGATATGGACGAAGTTAACGACGCATTGCAGGCGCTTCCCAAACGATGGAAACCCTGGTAAGCCGGTGTAACCGAGCTTGCCGTCGGCGGTTTTAGCGGACGGCGATTCCTGACGGTTGGAGCAAATCAGTTTTTGCACCGGAGATTTGCCGAATCGGGGCAACGTCGCCTTGAGCATTCGGCGCAAAAACGACGACCCGCCCGGGCCCGTATTCGCTCGAAGAAGCCGTTACGTAGATATAGCCGTCGCGATCGAGCGCCACACCATATGCGTGGTGGATTTTGGTTTTCGAACCGGAGATCGCTCTGACTGGTCTGGCGTCTCCATTCGCTTTCGCCGCAAAGATTAAAACCGCCACCGCTTTGCTGTTAGCCCCATTGGTCACGAGAAGTTCGTGCTGTGCATCGACGGCGACTCCGCCCTGCGGATATATAAGCTTCGTGTTTGCGCCTGCAATAGTTCGCAGCGGCGTCGAATCCCCGTTCGCGTGGGCTGCATAAACGGTAATGCTCGCGCACCACTACCGCACAGACAGTTGTTGACTGCATAGATTTTGCCGTCGGAGTCGACGGCCACACCAACGGGGTAGAGTCCAGTATCAGGACCAGCGATCGTTCGAATCAGCTGGTAACTTCCCGCGGCATATTCCGTGATGCTTCCGCCTTGCCAGTTGGCGACATAAGCGTTGTCCGAAGAATCCAGTGCGATTCCAAACGGATAGTTGACGCCGTCGGTGATCGTAGCGACCGGTGCAACATCGCCATTGGCATTGGACCGAAAAATGAGAACGTTTCCTAAGCCGGACGTACCGCCGCCGTAAGCATTGGCAACGTACAGTATGCCGCGGGCGCTGACGGCCAGTGCGGCCGGCTCTGCTAAGAGCGTGTTCGAACCCGTGATTCTGCTCAGCGGCGGGGCATCGTTCTTTGCGGTGGACGCGTACGCCGTTAGGCTGGGAGAATCGTAAACATTGTCCGCAACGTAGATTGCGGGGACATGCCGCACTCTTGCCGCTTGACCGATGGGAAAGCTCTGAGAGTCTTGCTGATTCGGAGCGAGCGTGCCACAGGCAGCAAGCCCAGCCGCCATTAGCGCCGCGATCCCGGTGGCTGCATAAAGCGGGCCATAAGCGGAAAGCATACAATGGCAATTCGACAACTCGATCGCGACTTCCGGCGTTTCAGTCGGCGTCACACGTTCGGGCGGGAGTGGCAGTGCGGCAACGCGCTTGTCGCACGGAAGTTCCGACCGCGTAGCGAACGACCCAGCATCAAGCATTAGCTTTTTTGGAGCGACGCAAGTGAAGATGAGAAGCACTAACCGAGCTGCGCTAGGTATCTGCGTAGCAACCGCATTGCTTATAGGCTGCATCGCCCAGAGTCCCATACAGCCCGCAATCGGCGTGTCGAGACCATTCCGGATCGCCATGCCGCCTGGAAAAGCCACAAGCGGGATCTATGTCAGTGTGTCCAACGGCACGATCGAAGGTTTCAGCAGCACCGGCAAGGCACTGCTTTGTACCATACACCTCACTGTCAACGCGCTCGACGATGTCGCCGCCGATCCCAACGGCAATCTGATCGTTCCACTCGGGCAGGCGTACTCTTCAGGATCGGTCGATGTTTACCGCGGACCGAGTATGTGCGGAACTCAAGTCGGCTCCTTCAGCGATCCCTACGGCTATCCGATAAATGCGGTCAGCATGAACGCGCTTACGGGTACAATCGCCGTCGCAAATGAGTTCAGGGTCGGTGGCTCAACCGGCGGTAACGTCGCGATCTGTACGCTAAAAGGCGGTTGCACGCAAGAACTTACCGGCCCCAATATAATTGGAGCTGTCGCCGGCATTGCAATGGCGAAAAACGGAGATTGCTGGCTAAGCTCGACGAAGTGGTATAGCGCCGTCACCCGTAATTTTTATTACGATTCTGCGCAGCTGACGTACTGGAAGCGCTGCCGCGGCGTGGGTCAGGCAGTTACCGGCTACCAAAACGAGGCCTACGGCAGCATCAGCATTGACTCGCACGGCAATCTGGTTTCACTTGATGAGGGAAACTATTACAGTCGGCACTCCCAGCTCTGGGTTTACAAGGGCTGCGACCCCAAATGTACCCTCGTTGGCGGCCCGTTCCACCTTCGCGGGCAGTATGACACCTTTGGAGCGCTGAACGACAAGAACGACGAGTACGGGATCGCGGAAACCCAACACCCGGTGGTGGACATCTATAAATACAACCCAACCAGCGTTACCTACATGCATAGCTTTTCGGATTCGTTGCCAATCCACGAGGTCGCCGGCTTTGCTTTTAGTCCCTCTGCGAAGCCATGAGCGACGTCACGGATTCAGGAAGACAATTTAGGTCGGCACGTTGTTCGGCGTCACAATACTCGCCAGAGCGCGGAAGAGCGGCGGAGCTGGATCCTTATCGTTGGGTCCGGGGATATCGGAGTTAACTTCGATGACTATCGTGGCGTCCTGCTCCGGTAGATAGAATGCCGCCGTGTTGTATCCTGGCAGTTCGCCGGTATGTCCGAGCCAGCCGTGATCGAAACCAATTCCCAATCCGTACTTGCGCTGCGGCGTATTCGGAGGTAGCTTGACCCAGGTCAGCCGTTGCTTTTGCATTGCAGCCGAAAGCTGCGCTCCGGTCGTATAAGCTTTCACCCAGGTCCTCAAGTCGCCCAGGTTGGAGACGATTTGACCCGCGGTGAACCCCCAACTGGGGTTCCAATGCGACGCGTCGACGGTCTTGCCGGTGAGCGGCTGAATGGATATCCCATGCGCGTATGGTGATGGTAGCTTGCCACCGTTGGGCCAAAGCGTGTTGGTCAGTCCAAGCGCCTGAAACGACATCGCTTGAAAATCGCTGCCGATATCGCTCTTCGTGACCTTCTCGATAATCATTCCAAGCAACACCGTGTTGGTGTTGCAGTACTGCCAACCCTTACCCGGGGCAAACGCCGGCTTGTGCTTGAGGGAGATATCGACGAGTTCACGCGGCGTCCACGAGCGATGAGGATCGGAGAATAACTCGTGGACGAACTGCTTGTCGAACGTATAACTAAAAAGGCCGCTCGTCATGTTTGCGAGCATCCGCAGCGTGATGTGCTTACCGTTCGGAACGAACGGTTCGTAATTGCTTACCGGATCGTCTAAAGCAAGGCGTTTTTCGTCAGCCAGTTGCAAGAGCACCGTAACGGTGAAGGTTTTGGTAATGCTGCCGATGCGCATGTGATCGTCGAGCCCCATTGGGGTTCCAGTCGTCGGATTTGCCGTACCGCGAGCCACGATATAGGAGCCTTTGTTAGGAATCACGACGGCGACCACGACGCCGGGTGCTTTATACGTCTTGAACCACGCTGCGATGGCGCCGTCGAGCTTCGCTACGGTAGCGGGCGGAAAGGCTGCCGTAAGAGGCTTGGGCGCCACTGCCGGCGAGTTGCAGCCGGATGCTGCGACAAGCGCCGCAACCAGCGCGGCCGCGATAACGAAACGGCGCCTGACGAAACTTCCGTTTTCCATACGAGATGCTATTGGATGTTACTGCGAGCGAGCCTTGAGGTCGTATGTACGATGGCGCGCTCAACGGCCTACCGGCCGCCGTAATCTCGGCAGCCGCTCTATATGGATGCGAAGTCTCCGGCCTTATTTCATGGCGATCGTACTCATCTTTTTCGAGGGAGCTTTTAATCATTACTAATGAGAGCTTTCGCCTCAGCGGTGCTAGAAATAAAACATGATCAAATTTCATAACGTCTTACTGGCATGCGCTGTGGGCGCGGGATCGTTAGTCGCGGCGGCGGCGCCGGCGGCGGCCCACGTTTCCGTTGGAACCGCGCGATCCGCAGCGACGGGACGTCTGCTCCCCGGCAACCGCTATTACGGAACCGGATACCGCGGCTACGGCTATCGCACGGGCTACGGCTACCCGTATCGCTACGGCTATCGCTACAGCTATGGCTATCCCTATCGCTACGGCTACGGCGTTAGCGTCGGCATTGGCTACGTTGGCGGAGGGTACGGCTACGCGCCCTATCCCGCTGTATATGGTCCTCCGGCATATTGGGTACGTCGCGCCTATTGGCGCCCTTATCGCCGCGCATATTGGGCACGGCGCTTCGTTCGCTAACCGTATCGCTTCGGTCGTTCTTTTAAAAGGCTCTAGCTGCTCGAGGCTAGGGCCTTTGCGTCAATGTACCAATGCCGGCTGAGGCGGGAAGTCACGCCGGCCTTAGCATGAATATTCCTACAAAGTCCGGAACATTGCGCTCGTGCATTGCGCGAAAGTACACTTTTTCGGGTACATCGTCGTCGTCACGCTGCTCGCGGGGTGCGGGGGATCACAGCCGCCGATTGACGCACCGGTCGCGGTGCCGCAGCGTCTCCCGGTTCTGATGGCAACCGTGCACCGCGGAGATCTACTCTACGTTTCGTCAGATACTGCGACAAATATTTACACATATCCCCACGGCAGGCTCATGTCCGCGCTCGGCGGGAGTACCGGGATTATCTGTTCGAACACCGCAGGCGACGTTTTTTTGAGCCAAGTAAACGTGGACGTTATTGACGAGTTCCAGCACGGCCGATCGACTCCCATCGCGCAGCTATCTAACCCGCTCTCTTCTCCGGAAAGCTGCTCCACCGATCGAACCAGCGGAAAGCTGGCGGTGGCCGGTTACGGGGTCGCCATTTTTCGACCCGCAAAGCGGCATCACTGGCACCTGCCGAGGCTTTACCAGGTGCCCGAATACCTGTTTTCTTGCAGCTACGATGCGAGCGGGGATTTATTCGTTGACGGCCGGACGCAAAACAATCAGATCGTCGTCGCCGAATTGGTGAAAGGCAAGTCAAATTTCAAGAACATCACCCTCGATTACAATCCCACTACCGTCGGCACCGTTCAGTGGGACGGAGAATACCTTGCCGTCGGCGATGAAGGGAATACGCTCATACGTCGATTCGCTATCCAAGGCTTTCATGGCACTCAGGTCGGCTCCGTCACGCTGTCCGGCCCAAGTGCTCTGGCGCAGTTCTGGATTGAGGGTTCAATGGTAATCGGCGCGGACTGGTACAACTCGCAAGTTGACTTCTGGGCGTATCCTGACGGCGGATCGGAAGTGAAGGTGCTCAGCACGGACGATCCGCTCGGCGTGACCGTCAGTAAACCAGAATAAATCGGCCGCCATTGGGGCGCCTTGCTGGCGCTGGTCGACGCCGGGAAATGAGCGTCAGCGCCGAACGTCTTTGGCCGTCGATCCCTTACGTGGATCGCAGGAGCGCGCGCATGAAGAGTTTTGGTCTTTGCAGCTACGCCCTAAGTGGAAGCGTTGCCGTTGCATTTCTCGTCAGGCTGCGGCCGATCGCAGCCGTCGATCGACGCGCCGGGCGCGATGCCGCAAACGTTATCACGACCGATATCCGTGTCGATGCAAGCCGAGCTCGGCTCGACCGAGAAGTTGCGCAGTCTCGCGGGGCGTGCCGAAAGGGGGAATCCGGTCGCACCGCTGATTGATGTGGGCGGCGAACTCTACGGCACGACGGAACATGGCGGCGCGCTTAGCAGCCGTAACAGACTGCCGTGGCGGTTGCGGCACGGTCTTCAGCATCACGACAAGCGGCACCGAGAAATTGCTGCACAGCTTCGGCAACTTCCACGACGGGCAATATCCCGAAGCAGCGCTGGTAAACGTCGGCGGTACGCTCTACGGCACGACCAGTGCGGGTGGCGCATCTGGCGATGGAACCGTATTCTCCATCACGACGGACGGCGTCGAGAAAGTCCTGCACAGCTTCGGCGCGCAACCAGATGGCAGCGATCCTGCGGGACCGTTGATCGAGGTCGAAGGAAAGCTCTACGGCACGACGTGGAGTGGTGGCGCGTTTGGCACGAGCAACTCCAGTTCACGAGTGTGTCCACAGTATAGCGCACCTGCCGGCTGCGGAACGGTCTTCAGCATTACGACAAGCGGCAACGAAAAGGTGCTGCACAGCTTTGGAAACGGCGACGACGGCCAGCATCCTGCGGCGGGTCTCGTCAACATCGGCGGCACGCTCTACGGTACGACGATCTATGGTGGTACCGTGCGTCACCCTCTAGGCCATGGCCGTTCCGGCGGAACGGTTTTCAGCATTACGACGAGTGGCGTGGAGAAGGTGGTGCACAGCTTAGGGCGCGGTCACGGCGGGATCTGGCCCGTCGCGCCGCTTCTTCCTGTGAACGGAGCGCTCTACGGTACGACGACCCAGGGGGGCGCCTTTGACTCCGGAACCGTCTTTGTCGTTACGACGACTGGCAAAGCGACGATACTCCACAGCTTCAACAACTTGTACCGGTATGACGGAGACGATCCCCGAGCCGGTCTCGTCGACCTCAAGGGAAGGCTCTACGGTACGACCTATTCCGGCGGCGGGTGCGCTGTAGGAACGGTCTTTTCGCTCACGACGACCGGCGCCGAGACGATACTCCACAGCTTCTGTGCTGGCTCAATCGACGGTGCCGATCCCTTGGCGGGCCTGATTCATTTAAATGGCCTCCTTTACGGCACGACGGAATACGGCGGCGGATTCCCAAAGAGATGCCCAAACGGTCGCTCTTTAATTAAGGGCTGCGGGACTGTGTTCAGCGTCACGACAGCCGGTCAGGTCAAACTGCTGCACCGCTTTCACTGAGATGGCGCGAAGCCGCGCGCTAATCAGTAGTTTAACGATAGCGCGGCATAAGCAGCAATTGTTGAACGACGGCTCAACATAATCACCCTAGTGCTCTGTCGGCGCACTCACGGTTGTGCCAGTAAATTTCCCAGAACCAAAACTTCTTTGCGATATTGTCTTGGTCGGGGCGCCGCCGGCTGGATACTTCCAGAATCCGATAGTGGTCGCACCTTGTGGATTGGGCCGGTACGGTATAATGATTCTACCGCCTTGAATCCAAGATTGCGCCTCTACGCCTTTTTCTTCAAACGTCGTGATGCCGACGATCTTAGCGGCAGAGCCGGAGATCTTTAAACGGTACAAGGTCGCGCGCCCGCGATCTTGTATCGTCATGCGCTTGCCGTCCCACTGAATTTGTCCGAGATTATCGATGCTCCTGTTGAAATTAATGCCTTTCAACTTGCCGCTACCGGCGCGAAGCTCCGCGAGATAGCTTCCGTACTCCGGCCCACCGTCTGCAAAGAGATTGCCGGCCCCGTCGTAACCGCAGTATACAAACTGAGGGAGGTCCGCGCCGCCATACTCGACCGGCGTGCCACTCGCATTGGGAAAGACTGCAATCTCATCAGTGGTGACACATTGACTCATATTCAGGCACTGGAACGTCGCGGCGAGATTTCCGGTGGTCGGATCGACCGCGCAGCCAAACACCTCCCCGGCGCCATTGGGGATAGTCAGATACGCAATCGCCTGGGTCCCCCCGTGGGCGTACTCGGTCAAACCACCGCCGACGCCCTGACTCGTGAAAAAAACGTCGCCCTTCTTGTCCGAGCAAAGGCCGTTTCCCGTAACCTCAAGACGCCCGACCAACTTTCCAGACGGATAGGACAACACGTACGTGTAATCGTCTCCCGAAGCGTACAGCAGATCGTCGCTCTTCGCTTCCGGCAGCATCCACGACTTGGCGCGACCAGCGTGCGTTGCAAGTGCGCCGTTTTGCGGCATCGCGCCTGGCGCGCCGATCGGCAGCTTCGATCCGCCGCAGCCTGCCAGCAATGCGAGAACCGCGCAGCTTCTCAGCGCATAACGCCCTAAATATAAAGTTTTCATACCTCGCTCTTCGCGTCTGAAAGGATTGCCAGTTGTCGTTCTAACACCGATCCGCGGCGCCGGCTATCACGGCGCGCCGGCAGACAAAGAATCGCTACGGTTCGAATGCGAGAGCGCTTGGGTCGAAGCCCACAGGGAGTCGTCTTAGTAATTTACCATTTTGCGGATTATACGCGTCGACGTCGGAGTCGTTTTGGAAGGCAACGTAGAGGTTCCCGTCGAGTGGGCTTATGGCAAGCGCTCGGGAAGGCGTACTAGTCGTCGTGATGCGCAGAAAGAACTTTTTGTCGAAGGTCGTGACCGCGATCGTCCATTCGCTGTGGGCGTTTTGCTTCTCGCCCATGAAGAGGTCTCCCGATTCGTCGCTGATCATTGTGGATAGGCGGTTGGCGCGCAGAAGTTTATGTGTGCGTTTGGCGTGTACGTCGAAGACGTTGACATAATCTTCGGCGTTGGGGTTATTCTGATCGGTGAGCACGGCGACCAGAGACTCGTCACGATTCACCGTCATCGCGTCGGCACGGCCGGAGATCGGCTCGAACAAGGTTCGGTCGGTCGAGCGCAGGCGAAATCGCGCGAGCACCGGGGAGAGTAGCCCAGTGTAGCCCACCCACAGCGCGTCGCGGCCGACGTAAATTCTTCTGGGATTGTGCAAGCCCACCTTAATCTGCAGATACGGCTTCGTCTCAAGGTTGTTGCGAAAAATGTCGATAAGGCCGGTGCCAAACGCTGTGGCGTTAACGTAGAGATAACCCTCATCGTCGGTCGCGACCGTGCTTAACTCCGATCCCGGGAGCACTAGCGTGCGCACGACCTTCCAGTTATGGATGTCTACCTCGAGGATGAAGTACTTGCTCTCGGACGTGTCGAGCGTCCCGATGTAGAGATGTCCTCGCCGGTCGAAGGCCAGCGACGTGCCCGTGAGATGCTGGCCGTGCTCGTCGCGAATCGGAATTTCTCGGACGAACTTATCGCTATTGGGGGGAAATATGAGGACACGTTGTCGGGCGCCATCGCGGCTGATGACGGCAAGCGTGCCCCGACCAAGAACGTTCGGCGGTGCCGGGGAACTCGAGGGCTCAGGGGGCGTCACCGTTCCGGCGCTTCCGCATCCGGCAGAGACGACGCAAACGACGATCAATAAAAACTTCCAGCGATGCAAATGAAACAACACGCAGTTCCTCCGAGTGCCTCGTCTTCGACTTAGCCGAAACGGCTTACTGCCATAACGCATCTTGGCAGTACACCGCCGGCCCAAGTGCTCTGGCGCAGTTCTGGATTGAAGGTTCAATGGTAATCGGCGCGGACTGGTACAACTCGCAAGTTGACTTCTTGGCGTATCCTGACGGCGGATCGGAAGTGAAGGTGCTCAGCATGGACGATCCGCTCGGCGTGACCGTCAGTAAACCAGAATAAATCGGCCGCCATTGGGGTGCCTTGCTCCCGCTGGTGAAGGCCGGGAAATGAGCGTCAGCGCCGAACGTCTTTGGCCGTCGATCCTTACGTGGATCGCAGGAGCGCGCGCATGAAGAGTTTTGGTCTTTGCAGCTACGCCCTAAGTGGAAGCGTTGCCGTTGCATTACTCGCAGGCTGCGGCGGATCGCAGCCGCCGACCGGCGCGCCGGACGCGGCAGTTCTCGCCGCGCACGCGCCGGCATCGTTCGTCTATATGGGTCAATGCTGTGGGCCGGAATTTTCGAACAAAGGAAACGTCACACTCTACGATCTCGAGCTTAGCAAAGTTGCTCGCACGATAACGAAGGGTATCTCAAACCCATGGGTTATTACCGTTGACCGAGCCGGACGACTCTATATGGTCGGCTTCGGTTATACGCAGGGCGTCATTGAATACGACGCCGGAAGTGACCGGCCGTCTCGCCGCATCAAGCTGTCTTACGCATGGACCGCGGCGACGGACGCTTCGAATAATCTCTACGCTGCATCGTGCCCCGACTGCCATGAATACGTGACGGGAACGGGTTCCGTCAACGTCTATGCGGCCGGGACGACGAAGCTGCTGCGATCGATCAAAGACGGCATCAACTCACCGATGGCGCTTGCCTTCGACACGAACGGTAACTTGTACGTGTTTAACGGCGACGGCAATGATACCGCCGTGCTGGTATACGCACCGGGCGCGAGCACGCCCTCGCGGAGTCTGCCGCAGGGTTACACCGACGTCAGCGCTATCGCGCTCGACGCTTCCAACAATCTCTTTGTGATACGCAGTCCCGTCAGTGGCCAGGCAAGCATCGTAGAATACAAGGCCGACTCGACGAAGATCGTGCGGACCATCACCAAAGGGATTCAAAGTCCGCAAGCAATAGCGCTCGATAGCTCGGGAAGGCTCTATGTTGCGAACACCCCTTTCCCGAACGCCGGTTGGGTTTCGGTCTACGCGCCCGGCTCGTCGACTCCGAGTTACCGCATCACCTCCGGCATGGATGATCCGCAGTTGCTAGCGATTGGCGGCGAAGGCAATCTCTATGTCGGAAACGACGATTATGGCGTCGCCCTCGCTCGGCGCGATGTGTCTTCCGGCGATAACGGAAGCCTGTGCGCCTATGCACCGAAAGCGAAAAAGCCTATGCGTTGCATTGTAACGGAACAATGGAGCTTTCCATACTCGCTGGCTGTGACACCTAAGTAAGATGCGCGAGCGGGGCGCGCGATAACGCAAGGCTTCGACGATGATGAAACTTCGCCGCTTCGCGCCGTGGCTAGCACTTGCGCTCCTTGTGCTTATGGGCGGCGATTTGGTCCTGGTCTACGTCGAGGGATTCTTCGGCATTCACGGGTTGGCAGATATGACCCCCCGTGCGCTGGTGACAATCGCAGCGGCTCGCTATGCAGCGGAACTGTGCTTGGCGCTGTTCGGTGTCTACGCCATTCTCCAGGCGCCGCTGGCGACAATTGGACTGAGGCTACCAAAGGTCAGGGGGCTTGCGCTGGGCGTCGCTATCGGCTTAGCAGCTGCCTTTATCGTGCCTTGGCTGGAACACGAAATGCGACTGCAGCGCAGTTATAATCTGCAATATGAATTCTACATCATGTCTCATGCAACCGGACTGATCGCCGCCGCGTCAATCTTCGTTTATCTAATTGTTGGCCCAATTGTTGAAGAGATTGTGTTTCGCGGCATCGTGCTGGGAGGTCTCGTCGAACTGACAAATGGCGTGGTCGCCGTCGTCGTATCTGCCCTAATTTTCGCGGAAATGCATGCATTTGGGGGCGTCGCGCAGATGACCGCCGCATTTACGGTCGGCCTCCTCTTTGGTTGGCTCTATCTGCGAACTCGTTCCATAGTGCCGAGCGCGGTGGCTCATATTATCTATGATGCGGCAGCGTTCTCCCCGCTCATGCTTTTCTGGCTAGGTGCGAAGCACTCTTGACGCTCGACCCATCGTTCTTTAACCCGCTTCAGTCAAAACACGCCGAACCCGTCCGCGTTCTCAGCACCGCCGATTGAAACGCTTAAAAGCACCCGCTGTGCTGGGACTCGAACTCCTCAGCGGCGAACGTTCCGAGGCGCCGATTCCGTTGTGGAATTTTAGGGAGTGAACCGTCGATGAGCAATGGTCGATTCTGCTGCTATGCGTTCAGTATGAGTGCCGCGGCTGCATTGCTCGGCGGATGTGGCGGATCGCAGCCGCCGATCGGCGCGTTGGGTGAGATGGTACAAGCGCCGGCCGAAGCAACTCACGCCGATCCTGGCCGATCATGGATGCTGCCCGGTACGAGCAGCGACGACCTGTTATACGTCACAACGGCAGGCAATGTAGTCTACGTGTTGGCGTACCCTTCCGGTAAACTTGTTGGAAAGCTTACGGGGAACGGATTTAGCTGGACGTTTGGCGATTGCGTCGACGGCGCAGGCGACGTGTTTATAACGAATACCGGATTATCCGGCGGTGGAACCTCGGAGGTCGTCGAGTTCGCCCATGGTGGCACAACGCCGATAAAGGCACTGACGAATGTCGAACAGTCTCCGCTTGGCTGCGCCGTTGATCCAGTTACGGGAAATCTCGCCGTGACGGGTTATGATGGTACGTTCACTTCGGCGGTTGACATTTACGCTAATGCGCATGGAAAGCCGACGGTCTATGCCTCGGCCGCAGACGCCATGGCGTGCACTTATGATAGCAATGGAAACTTATTCGTGTATGAGGATGCTCCGCCCGACACGTTTGTTCTCCAAGAACTTCCTTATGGTTCGCAAACGTTGCAAAACATATCCGTAAACGCGCCGATTAACCCATTCGGCAGCGGAATCCAGTGGGACGGCAAGGATTTGGCGATCGGGTCGCCACCGTATCCTCATACGCATCAACCGGTACGGATTTATCGCGTGCATGTTTCCGGCAGTAGCGGAACCGTCGTCGGGAAAGCCGATCTTAAAAAGGCGGACACGAATCTCGACCAGGGCTTCTTCGCGCTCGACCAGGGCAAGATTGTTCAACCTGCAGGGCGCCGCGCGGACAGCATCTATCTATACAAATATCCAAAGGGCGGTCTGCCTATTGACATATTCAATCAGCATGAGCAGTTTTATTTCTCGATGGCCATCTCGCATGCCTCAAGCCACACTCTACTGTCTGAGTTGACGGGCGTGCGTTACGGCAGCAGAGGCGGCGAGTAAGCCGATCCCTCCGGAGAGTAGAGTTCTTTACTGATTTGTCGTTTGGATGGCTCAAGAGAGCCGGGTGCGAATTCGGCGATCGAGTTGGTGCCGGCGTTAGCAACGTAAAGCCGGCCTTGCTCATTTACCGTCACGTCTACGGGATCGGCTAATCCCTGGGTTATCGTTTGGTATGGTTCGCTTTCGCCTGATTTAAATTCCGCGACGGTGTTTTGGTCAACATTGGCGACGTACAGCGTGCCGTTTGCATCGACCGTAATGCCCACCGGCGACGTTACACCATCTGCTATGGTCAAAAATGGGACCTTCTTGCCGGGCGCGTATACCACAACATTGCCACTAGATGAGCCTATGCGATTTGCAACGTAGATATTTCCCGATTGATCGATCGCAAGACCAACCGGATCGGTGAGCCCCTTCATAATTACCGTTGCGGGCTTTCTCGATCCCGGCGTATATTCGGTTAAGCTTGGCCCAGAACGCCGCTTGAAGCGAAATACATAAGGGTCCGTTACCCAAAGGTTCCCCGCGCCATCAATAGCGCAAAACACTGGCTCGCCAAGTCCCTTTTTAATAATCCTTGAGGGACGGCTTCTACCAGCTGGATATTCTGAGATCCAGCCCGCGACATTCGCGACGTACAATGTTCCGGTACCGTCAATGCAGTCCCCGGATGGCTCATCCAAGCCGATGGTGATATGCCTTTCCGGAGTCGGGTTTTTCGCCGAAGCGTCGTACACTAAAACGGTGTTGCGCGTGTACTCTGTGACGAACAAGTGCTGGCGTGATCGATCTCGCGCAACAAACGTATCTTGACTCATCGCCTTTGGCGGGGCGATCGTTGCTCGCGATCCGCCGCCCTGGCCGTCGATCGGCGGCTGTGATGAACCACCGCACCCCGCGAGCAATGCAGTAATGGCGGCGATCGTAAGCGCGAAGCGACCAAGAGCTAGGATTTCCATGCGTGACAGTCTCCCCAGAAGCTAAATGACCGAGCGGCTGAGAGCGTTCGCCACGGCATCCGGTTACTCCCTAACTATCGCTCTCTACCAGCGTGTGCAGGCTGTCGTTGCAGCCGAACCGCGATCTAAAGCTTGGCGGGCCGGGATGCTCGTCCACGCTTCGCTCCTATCCGCGCGATGTTGCAGCACGGGCATAGGGAAAGGGGCTCAATTCCGGCCACCCTCGCTCGAAATCACGGGTCCCGCGGCATGCGGAAAACATCTGTACAATAAGGGCTTTTTGAGCTTAGCGATCCTCGCTGCGCGCGGTGCATATTGCAACGCGCGTTTGCAAAAACCCGCACACGTTGAAAACGCTTCAGTAGCTGGGCGTAGCGTCTCAGCAGAAACTGTGCAGCACTTTTTCAGTGCCGCTTAGGGTGATGCTGAAGACGGTGCCGCTGCCGCAGGCGCCTCCATAATACGTCGTGCCGTAGAGTTTGCCGTTCAGCCTAGTTAGCTCCGCCACCGGATATGTGCCGTCGGCGCTCGTTGAACCGAAGGAGTAGAACACCTTCACTCTGCCGCTCGGGGTAACACTGTACACGGTTCCGGAACCGTCGCAATAGTAGGAGCTTCCGTATTTGCCTCCGGCGGTTGTCGTGCCGTAGAGTGTGCCGTTGACATCGATCAGGGGCGCTGCCGGGCGAGCGCCATCGACGCGTCTGCAACCTGCGTCGAAGTTGTGCAATACTTTCCCGGTGCCGTTTGTGGTGACGCTGAACACCGTTCCCTGGTCGTAAGACACTCCGCCCGCGTACGTCGTACCATAGAGCACGCCACCGAGGTCGATCAGGCCGCCATTTGCGTGTGCAGAATTACCGCTGGGAGGGTCGGTGATGAAGCTGTAAAGGTCTTTTGTTTGCCCAGTCGCGCTCGTGCTGAACACAACTCCGTCATTATCCGCTCCGCCGCCATACGTTGTGCCGTACAGCCGGTTGCCGACTTCAAGCAGGCGCCCGTACGGTATATAGCCGGCCGCGCAATACCTGCTGTTGCACCCTTCGCCAAAGCTGTGCACCACCTGTTCCGCGCCACTCTTCGTCACGCTGAAGACGGTCCCAAAGCCGTAAGCGCCACCGGCGTATGTCGTACCGTACAGCGTTCCGTGGACGTTGGTAAGTCCAGTGGGCTCATTTCCGTCGGGTGGCTTACCGAAACTGTGCAGTACGTGCTCCTCGCCGCTCGTTGTAATGCTAAACACGACGCCATTGTCGCGAGCGCCGCCGCTCCAGGTGGTACCATAGAGCCCCTCGCCGACGAAGATCATATCTGACGGTCCGATACCGTCAGACCCTTTGCCGAAACTGTGCAACACCGTTTCTGCACCGCGTGTCGTGATGCTGAAGACGGTCCCGCAGCCGCCACGGCTGCGTGTAGGACAATAGGCCCCGCCCCATGAGGTCGTGCCGTACAGCTTGCCGTTTATGGGGACTAATCGGGTCATCGGAAAGATGCCATCGGTGCTGGTTCGCCGCGCTACCGATAATCTAGGATGCTGAAAGCGCTGAGCCAATGCGCGCCTTTGCGGCATCGCGCCAGGCGTTCCAATCGGGGATTGCGATCCCGCGCAGCCTGCGAGCAGTGCTGCAATGGTGGTACAACCGAAAAGAGTTTTCATTTGCTCACCTACTGCGATTAGCATGAAAATAATGATTTTAGCGTTTCTGGAACCGCACCTCAACGCGAAGGTGGCAGCGCGATCACCGCACTTGAAGCAGGAATTCGCAGCTTACCGAGATTCTTACCACTCGGATAATCAAAGCTTTCGGGATGGTATCCCGAGATGATAACGCGGCCCAGAACCGGGACAATGCAATAACGCGACCGCACGTCGTAACGCCTGATGTTCTGGAGCAGAGTAGTTTGTTTGACGGTCGCTGCTGATCCCGAAATGTTAAGCCGATAGATTGCGCCTTTCCAAGTCTTCGCCTTTCCGTTTGGCTTCGGGCTATACGGGCCGTCTACGGTGACGTACTGGCCATCCCACTGGGTCATCCAATAATTGTACTCGGGATTACGTTTGGGTACGTGCCGTCCCAAGTCAAGGCTTAGTGGCTGAAATGCGTACGTGTACTTCGCGAGTTCTTCGAACAGAAGTTCTTGGATATTAGAGCGCGCGCCGCCTAACAGGAACAAGTTGCCGCTGCCATCATAACTTGCTGACCAAAGCCTCCCCATTGAAAAATTACTGATAGATCTGCGGCGTTCCTTGGAGTTGCGACGCAAAAATAGCAACGCTGTCATTCTTGGAGTTGTCATAATTAACAACTGCAGCAATATTGCGGGTCGTTGGATCGAACGAGCACCCCCAAACCGCGCCTACCGCATACTGCGATTGTGGCGTAATTAGGACGTATTTCGAAGGCGACGTAGCGCCGTACGGGTATTCTGCTATAAACGGTTCGTTCGTGGTATCGTCGCTGCCACCGACATAGACGTTTCCTTGACTATCAGTACAGCCCGCAACGCCATATGATCCTATGAAGAAGGTATCGACAATGGTTCCGCTGGGATAGTCCGCGATAGTTACGCTCTCGCCGTTAACTGAGAACAGTAACGCTTGCCCGGAGCTAAACGCACGGTGTACGGCGGAGCCGATTTGGGTCATCGTTGCCGGCGTCCCGATACTTTGCGATCCGCCACAACCAGCGAGAGTAAATGTCGCAATCAAAGCGGCTGACGCGTAACGGGCAATGACTGAAGCGTGCATTTCTTCCTTATCTCCCGGCGAAGCCGAACGGTTGTACTCTTAGGCTTTCGCGCCGCTCGTTTTAGTCCCACCGCCGCAGTCAGATCAACAGCGGGAAAGCGACCAAGGTTCACGCTGGCATGCCGGTGTACGAGTCCAGCAGCTTCTGCAAGGCAACTCCACGCGGCCTGTTCAAGTAACGCGAACGCAACAACAAGCGATTGACACGACCAACCGCATGTATCTCGAAGCACCGATCCACGTTGCCCGCGTACGCAATACGTCGCAAGTCCGATTAGGCTTTGGAACGGGGGCGACGGTACGGTATGGAGCACGGCGCCAGATTTGACCGGAGCCAGTTGGACAGCGACGAAGGACCATCGATCCCGCGGATTTCCTCAGCGTCGGGGGCCCAAGTCGCTTTTCTGTTGCGAATGTGGCTGCCGCGCTGGAACGAGACGCCACGGCGACGAAACGATGCAGCCACCGTCTCGGCTACGCCGGGGGAGAAACCGTGAACACTGTCACCTTGCGCCAGACCTTCGGTCTTAGCGCCGCTCTGGCACTCTTGTCAGGGTGCGGCGGATCGCAGCCGCCGATCGGCGCGCCGGCCGCGATGCCGCAAACGCACGAGAGCGCGCATCAGGCTTCGAGTGCGGGCGGCGATTACAAGGTTTCTTCTGGCCTGTTATTCGTAGCTTTGAGTGGCATTCGAGCGCCCTACGACCAAGTTAATGTGTACAACACGCGGAGCAATGACCCAAGTCCGCTCGCTACAATCACGTCGGGTGTTTCGTATCCGCAAGCCACCTGCATGGACGCTAAGGGAACGCTCTACGTAACGAACCAGGGAAGCGGAACAGGCTGGGTCTCGGAATACGCCCTCGGGAGGACTACGCCGTACGCAACGATCACAAACGGCCTCAGTGGGCCGGGCTTTTGCGCGATAGACAGCAAAGGAGATCTTTGGGTGACAAATATTTTTACGCCCGATGTCGTGGAGTATCGACCAGGTTCAACGTCGCCACATGCGATGATTACTAAAGGCATCATTTACCCGATCGGCATCGCAATTGATCATTTAGGAAACGTCTATGTCGTCAACCACGGATATACTACGTCCCAGAAGAACATCGTAGTCTATAAGCCAAAGCATACGGCCCCGGCAAGAACGATTACTGAGGGCGTCACGTGGCCGGAGGGGCTCGGCGTTGACGCTAAAGCCACGCTCTATCTCGCTAACTACATTCCAGGGAACATCGAAGAGTACCGGGCTGGCCAAAATCGACCATATCGAGCGATTACAAAAGAAATGAATGGCCCGGTAGCGGTGAGTTTCGCGAAAGACGGCTGGTTCTACGTTTCGAATGTCGGAAACGGTACGGGGAAAGGCGGCTCGGGGCCAGGAGATGTCATCCTTGAGTTTCCCCCAGGCGCGTTGACGCCATCGAAGCACGACATCAGCAAGGGTCTCGGCTTTCCCTCAGGGTCTGCGTACTATCCGCCGTTACTACCGTAGAGAGATCGCGATTAGATGATAGTGGCGTGACGACTCGCCGCTCGCTGACTGTGTCGATCGGGGGCCTGAGCCCCGTAATCTAGTCCACGGAGAATTGTGGGTTTCCGGCCAACAAACGGCCTGTAAGGAGACCCAAGATGCGCAAGCGGCGCTACACCGAACCGCAGATCGTCGCAATCCTCAAAGAACTCGACGCGGGCCGATCGGCGGCCGAACTTTCGCGTAAGCACGGCGTTCATGTCAACACGCTGCGGCTGTGGCGCAGCAAGTACGCCGGTCTGGATGTCAGCGATCTCGCACGGCTCAAGCAGCTCGAAGCCGAGAACGCGGAAATGGAACGGATTATCGCACGCCAGGCCCTGGAGATTCGGGCGATCTCCGAGGTGATTCGAAAAAACGGGTGGGGCCCTCAGCGCGCAAAGAAGCGGTGAGGGTCTTGCAACATGAGGGACTGAGTGAGCGCCGAGCGTGCGTTGTCGCAGCCTGTCCGCGTCCCACGATGCGATACAGATCATGTAAGAAGCCCGACGATAATGACTTGCGTGACCGGTTGCGATGCATTGCACAAGAGCGGCCACGGTTCGGTTGGCGGCGGCTAAAGATTCTCCTCAAGCGAGAAGGCATCGCATTGAACCACAAACGATTACGACGCATGTATCGCGAGGAAGGCCTGCAGGTACGACCACGCAAGAAACGCCGCGTTCGCCTGATCCGTGGAAACTCGGCGCCGGCTCCAACGACACTCAATGAAGAATGCGGCCTCGACTTCATGCACGATTACCTGATGACGCGACGCAAAGTCCGGCTTCTTACGATCGAGGATCGATTGAGCCGTGAAGGGCTCGCACTTGACGCCGATTTTTCCATAACTAGCCGCCGAGTCATTCGCACGCTGGACGAAATCGCGGATGTTCGCGGCTACCCGACTCGAATCAGAGTCGACAACGGCCCGGAAAACATTGCCGGCGCGATGCTTCAGTGGTCGGTCGACCACAACGTACACTTACACTTCATCGATCCCGGGAAGCCGGCGCAGAACGCTTGGATTGAGTCGTTCAATGGGAGAGTTCGGGACGAGTTTCTCAACATGCAACTTTTTCGGACGCTTCCGGAAATCCGCGATGCAGCTGGCATTTGGCTCACCGATTACAACGAGGTACGTCCGCACTCTTCTCTCGAATATCTTACGCCAAAGGAATTTGTCAAAACCCTAACAACTTCACCCATCCCACAATCGCCAACGGACTAAGAAATGGGCTCAGGCCCGCGGTGGAACTGCTGCACAAAGAAACTAATTCCCTCAATGTTCCATGAGCTGCGCTATCGCCGAACACTTGTACTGTCGAACACTTGTATCGCCGAACACTTGTATCGCGATCTCCCATGCGGGCTTTCTCCCTCGGCCGAGCGTCTTTGGATGGCATTGTGGGATCCTGCGTGGCATTGGCAACGGACAAATATCTCAAACAGCGGGCCTCCTACATCGCAAGGCTGCTGGTTTAGCTGTTCAGCGGTCGTAACATTGACCAATGGCGCATTCAATCGCGGTAAGTTCCCTTTTCGCCGCGCGCCATTTCAAGTTAGATTCGTTGAGTTTTGGACCTTCCCCGGCGCGTGGCATGCGTTGGCGCGTGATAAGTGTTCGGCGCGTGACAAGTGTTCGGCGCGGACAAGTGTTCGCGGCGATCGCCGAACACTTGTTCCAATGCGATGGCGCATTAATGTCGGTTCCACCGGTGCATCTGTTCGAGTTCCATGTAACGTGCGTACATTTTCTTGAATATAAACGCGAAAATGGGGCGAGTGACTTAAAGGTACGCGTACGCGCGCGCGCGTGGGCGCTGCAAACAACGGGCGGCCTCTTCACGCTGACCGCCTTTTGATGATAGCGGCGGCGAGAAGTCGCCTTAGTTGCGCTTCTTCAAAACAACCGCCGCCACTTATCTTGGGCGCCCCTGCGCTACGTCGGCTTACCCTCCTCAAGCGCGAGCGCGATCGCGGCCTGTGACGTGAGTGCAGCGCCCGCCGCGCTTAGGCGTGCCAGTTCGTCGGTTGCGAGTCCGTCGCGCAGAAGGGCGGCAAGCCGATCATAGCTCGCGATTTCAGTGAACTCACGTGAACAGCCATACCTCGCCATCACTGTATCTGCGTAACCTTCAAGTACAGCCGCGCGCGCAAGATCGCCACGCAGAGCAAGGGCAAGTGCCAGCTGCTCGACCGGAACCGCGGCGCGGGCATTGTCTGTCTCGCGCGCAGCTTCGATTCCGATCGCCTCGCGGGCTGCTGAGAGCGCGCCAGAAACGTCGTCGATCGCTGCCAGATAGCCAGCTAGGTTGTGCAGTAGCTGAGCAAGCAATGACCAATCGACGCCAGTTCGCACCCGTGGAAGCGTTTGGCGGACGATCTCAACGGCTCGGTGCGTCTGACCGCGCGCATGTTCGCACTCCGCAAGATTTAACGCTGCAATCTGCTCCCCTTGAGCGTTTCCAAGCGAATCGTGTTCTTGACGGAGCTGCTCACCCAAGCGTACCGCCGTCTCAAAATCCCCAAGTTTTGCACTGAAGTTTGCCTGTGTGTGAAGTAAACGAATGCGCTGATAAGGCGAGGCTTCGGCAATGGCCTCCGCCTCGAGTAGCGCTCGTTGCACGGCGTGAAGCTCTTGTACATCCTGACCTGTGTGCGCGTAAGCCACAAGTGCGTCGGCTAGCGAGTTAGCATCCCCGCTCGCCCGTGCCTCCTCGAGCGCCTCGGCCGCCCGCTCGAATCCGTCACTTTTGCGTCCGAAGTCATAAAGCATGAACGACAATGCACAGGTGAGCCGAGCCCGCAGCCGGGACTGGCTCGCAGGAAGTGCCGCGAGATATGCCTGGCAGCGTGTTACGCCTTCCGCGGGGAGTCCAATGTCGATCCATTTCCAGCCAATGCTTGCGAGCAGCTCACCGCCGTCGATCACGCCCGATCCGGTCAAGGCACGGTCGAGCGCGCAGCGAAGATCCTCCAGTTCCGCCTCAAGGCCCAAGCAAAGGTCCGCGGACCGGGCGGTTCGCTCAGTGTTTTCTCGGAGCTCAACAAATCGATCACGTAAAAACCGTAGATGGCGGCCTGCAAGCCGATCATGTTCTGACGAATCGATGAGTTTTTCCAAGGCATAGGCGCGTGTGGATTCGAGCAGCCGGTACCGCAGGGCGTCTCCCTGCGGCTCGGCGATCATCAGCGACTTATCAACCAGAGACGCCAGCACGTCGAACACGTCGAGCTCGTCAAGGTTCTCGCTGCTGGTTACCGCGACGGCTCCCTCAAGTGTAAACCCATTGACAAAGATGCCGAACCGTCGAAAGAGCGTGCGCTCGCGCTCGTCGAGCAGATCATGGCTCCAATCCATCATCGCGCGTAGCGTCTGCTGGCGAGGCAGCACATCGCGTCCGCCACCAGTGAGAACCCTGAAGCGTTCGTTAAGGCGCTGGGCGAGGCTGGAAACGCTCAAGACGTTCACGCGCGCCGCCGCCAGTTCAATCGCCAGCGGGATGCCGTCGAGCCGGCGGCAGATCTCGGCAACGATCCGTGCGTTTTCATCGGTCAGCTTGAACCTCGCATCAGAGGCAGCGGCGCGCTGCACAAATAGCGCGACGGCCCCATAGCGTAAGGCATGTTCCGCCGTGAGCCGATCGCTGTGCGACGGAAATGCCAGCGACGGCATACGATACACATGCTCGCCGGCGATATGCAACGGCTCACGGCTGGTCGCCAGTAACCGCACGTCAGGAGAGCCGCGCAGGATTGCATCGGCGATCTTTGCGACTTCTTCAATCACGTGCTCGCAGTTGTCGAGTATCAGCACCAAACGCTTCTGCTTGAGATGACGCAAAAGCGTCTCGAGCACAGAGCGTTCCGGCTGCTCTCGCAAACCCAGCGTCGATGCAATAGTACTCGCGACCAGACTCGCATCGTTGGTGAGCGCCAGCTCCACGAACCATACGCCGTCTCTCGAACGGTCGAGTGAATTCGCGCCCACTTGCAGCGCGACGCGCGTCTTGCCGACACCGCCAGCGCCTACCAGCGTCACCAACGCATGCTCGCGTATTGGCGCCTCGATTTCGGCGAGTACCTCGCCTCGGCCGACCAGCGCGGTAAGCTGACGCGGCAGGTTGTTGGGCATCGATTCAAGTGAACGCAGGGGCGGAAACGCTTGGGCTAAGCCCGGAGCGACGAGCTGCCAAACGTGCTCGGGCTCGACGAGATCCGCAAGCCGGTGCTCACCCAAATCGCACGATTCCGAACGCTCGGGCATAACACCGCGCAATAGGGATGCGGTTGTACTGGAAAAGATGACTTGGCCGCCGTGTGCCGTGGCTAACAGCCGCGAGACGCGATTCACGGTCGGCCCAAAGTAGTCGCCTCCGCGCTCGTCGGTCGTGCCGCTATGCAACGCCATGCGAACCTGCAGGCCATCGATTGCGCTCCAATCATCGCCTGAGAGTTCACGCTGCGCATCGAGTGCTGCGGCAACTGCGTCCGTCGCGCGCCAGAACGCCGCGCAAAACGCATCGCCCACCGTCTTGAACACGTAGCCGCCGTGCCTGTCGATCACACGGCGCAGCAGTTCGTCATGGCGGCGCAACGCCTGTGCCATCGCCTCACGCCGCTGCTCCCAGCGCCGCGTGCTTCCGTCGATATCGGTGAAGAGCAGCGTTATCGTCCCCGACGGAATAGCTGCCGCCAGCGCCATTGCCGGTACTTCACAATCTAGGCTCAGCGCGCCTTGCCCGCGCTCGGGCCAAGGGCGGCAGTCTAATCCGCAACGTGGAATTCCAGCCCACACCGACCGTTACCAGAAAGTTGTGCCGTACGTCCATCCGCGGCACTGCTGCCCGCAGTTCACGGATTTTAGGATGCGCCGAGACTGCCAAAACGGTTAGGACCGTTAGAGCGCTTACGCCGCGGGGACCCGCCGCATTCGTCTTTGGTTGCCTCCGGGAGCGCGCCGATTGTTATGAGCCAGTCCAGCGCCGTCCGCTTCTCGTTGCAGCGATTGGAGAGATGCTGCTGCGTCGTCCCTGATCGCGTCATTAACGGATACATAAAGAAAGGAGCGGGAAACGCAGGGGCGGCGGCGGCCCAAGTTCTACCCGAAGTCTACCCACCTGCAGACCTCGAGGGACACGAATACGCGTCGTTTCACGTATTCCGGCACGAGCTGACACCTTACGGCACTAACGCACACCGTTCTGGGAAGTTCGATTCCCGTTGGCGCTAGATTTTTTAGTCGTAATCTGGCGCACGGCTTTGCGCTCAACCCAATCTCTACCCAAGCTCGGTATGTGGTCGTCCAGTTCCGAAATGGCTTGCCGCTTGCGGCTCGTGATGACGTGACCGTAATTTTTAATAATGTTTCGGGACGGTGACCGGTGATTGCCGCCACCGTGATCACGTCGAACTTTTCGAGCATCCACGTAATGGATACGGTTGTGCGTACTTGACATCAAAGCCGTACAGCGCCGAGAAGTCAGCGAAGTCTGGCTGGAGGGCGGTTTGAAATGCTCGTCCCGACCGATCGTCACCGTGCGCATGTTATCGTGCAGTATCTGCAGCGGAACGCCGCCGAAGCATCGGAACGACGCCACGTGGATCCGCTGAAAGCTCAGTTCGTCCATACCGGTTGCAAACGCCGGAATAGCTTACCCGAATAGCCCAGAACCATGACGAAGACGTGCAGCGTTAGCCGGCTGTCCGTGTGTGCCTTATAGTTTGTTAAGCAGCAGGCTCTACCCCAGTGCTTATTTAGATGGCCTCACAAGAAGCCGTACCGACGCGCAGACTCCGCTTGGAGCTGGCGGACAGCGCCGAACACTTGTATCGGCGACACTTGTATCGCCGAACACTTGTTCCAATGCGAATGGGGCATTAATATCGGTTCCTGATGTGCATCTCTCGCGAGGTGTATTAAGGTACGCGTGCGCGCGCGCGCGCGTGGGGCTGCGGTTAACTGCGGATGCGCCGCCGGACGCATCGGCATTGAAGCGGTCGCCTATCAGTGGACGGCCGTGCAGGCTGCCGTCAAAGCCGGACTGCCCGCTGTGCCGATCACCCGCGGCAACGAGAGCAAAGAGACGCGCGCGTGGACGATCGCCAGTCGCTGCGAGACCGGGCAAGTCTACTTTTTGCGCGGCGCGCCGTGGGTCGATGCGCTCGAAGCGGAACTCATCGCGTTCCCCAACGGGGCGCACGAAGTCAGTGGACGTGCTCATGACGCCGGCGCGGTGGTCGCCGAAGCCCTGCACGGACCACGCCGCAAGGAATCCACGTCGCACTGAACCGCCTCCAACGTTTCATCGCCGGCGCCATGTGCTTCACCGTCCCGGCGGCGCGTCACAAAGTCGCATATCCGGACCTTCGATGAGGCGCACACGTCGTGCTGTCGATCGGAACCCAACAACGCCGGCGCGTGCACGCCTATCGGTGCGCCGAGCACGGCTGGCACGTCGACGACGCCATGACCACAGCCGCAATAACGGCCGGCGGCACCGAATTGAATCTCACCGCCGCCGACACCTGATCCACTATGATCCGTGGTGGAATCCCGCCGTCGAGCGTCAGGCTACCGACCGCGCGCACCGCATCGGCCAGCATAAGCCGGTCTTCGCCTACAAGCTCATCGCTGCCGGCACCGTCGAAGAGCGCATCATCGAACTGCAGCAGCGCAAAGCCGAACTGGCAGCTGGAATCTTCGAGGAATCGGCCCTATCGAATCTCGACGCCGGGGAAATCGATCGGCTCTTTTTGCCATAGATGTGTTGGCACACCCGCCGCCCGATCTATGGGGATGAGAGCGCCAGGCCGCCTGGGCCAGTGATGTTCACGACGTCGCGTGGAACGATCTTGGGATAGGTTAGCTTGGCCCAATCGTGGTCGTTCGCTGCGCTAACGTAGATAATCTTCGCATTTCCGGGCTCAAACGCGATACCGGTCACCACGTCGAGCAAACTCTGTAAGTTGATCTTACGCTTTGGTTTGGTCGCGCCGGGCGCAAAGACCGCAAGATACTTCGGAGAAGTGTGCCCGAGATTTTCGACCGGCACGATGAGATTGCCCGATGGATCGAACGCAATGGCGTAGGCTGGGAAGATATACGTCGGGAGAGCCAAGTTTAGATTCTGGCCGCTGCTCGAACCCTCGGTTGGATATTCGTAGATTTCCGCACTATAGGACGAGAGCGAGAACCACGAGACGTATAAGTGATTAGACGAATCGAGCGCGACGTTGAATGCGTACTTGTAAGGAAGGGAGATCGTAAGGTTCGGCGTCATGCTGCCCGACGGATATTCGGTCACGCTCCCCGTGCCGCTGGCACTGCCGGTTTCATTGGCGATATAAACGGTTCCATCGCTTCCTACCGCAACACCATACGGGACGCTGACGCCAGTGGAATACGTGACAGTTGGTGTAGTGGTATCAGGCGGATAGACCGTCACGGTGTTGTTGCCGGAATTCGCAACGTAGAGATTGTCGTTGGAATCGACCGCTAGCCCCTGCGGCACGGAGATTCCGTCGGTAATCGTCTCAATCGGCGCTTGTCCCTGGCCCTCGCTAGAATACACATCGACCGCGCCGGCGCTTGTAGTTGATGTAGAAACGTAAACGAGCTCTTTGCCATGAGACTTGTTTGCGAGCGTCTTGGAGAAGATGGAGTTGACCGGAGCGGCCATTGGGCTCTGCTGCCATCCGCCGCAGCCGGCGAACAGAGCGATGAGCGCGATCGCGCATGTGCGTTTCATCGTGGCGTCCCTTCGAGTTGAAGATTCGGTGCCGTGGCGACGCCGAACGTGCTGAGTGTATTGTTGGAGCCGCCGATCGACTCGAACGCTTTCTTCCCTCGCGGTTTGAAAGCGTAGACGGCGGTGCACGGAGCAAACGGGCACTCGATCGGCACGTAGAGATTGCCGTCGGGTCCGACTTGCAGCTGCAGCGGTTCATCGAGAAAGGGCATCGTATCGATCACGCGCGTCGCGTTGTGTGCGTGCGGTTTGTATTCAAGGATGTAATTCGAACCGCTTGAGGTGGCGCTCACGTAGAGGTTGCCTTTGGCGTCGAGGCTCACGCCGTTGCCGCCGTTGCCCGTGTCGAGTCCATGCAGCTTTAGCGCTTTGGGTGTCGTCTTACCGGCAGCGACTTCATATACGTCCGTGGCATAAGTGTGATCGTTCCAGGCTACGGCGTAGAGATTGTTTTTGGAGTCGATGGCAAGACCGGCAAGGTCATCGAAAGCCGCCGAGGTGATTTCCCGAGGCGGGCGACGTCGCGCCCGACGGATAGACGAAGATCGCCGCCGTTTCGAAGCAGTAAGCACCGCAGTTCGAAACGTAGACGGTGTTGTTGGAATCGACGGCCACGCCAATCGGATAGAACGTCTCGCCCTGCCATACGGTATTCAAAATCGTCGGCGAACCGGTGTACGGCGGCGCGTACTCCGACACGTAGTCGTAGTTCGCATAAGACCCGTTGTTGACGACGAAAAGATCCCCCGCCCGATCGACGACCATGCCATCTTGGCTGGCGGCCAAGCCGGAGATCTGCGCGATCGGGCCACTCGTGCTTGGGTTCGTCAGCGGATAGATGTCGATCGTACCGTTTTCCGCCGGCACGAAGAGCAATTGTGATGGAAGCGTGCCGGTTCTCGGGTGGTCGTGCGCCGGCAGTACATTTGCAGTCGTTTGCAATTGGAGCGTCGAGCCGTCGTTCGCCGTCGCGCATGCACTGAAAACGGCGGCTGTGGACGCCAGTGCCAATATCGAAAGATGCCGTCTCATGACCCATTATTGCCGAACGGCGGTCGAGAATGGCTAGGTAATTGCCTACACGATTCTCGCCCGAAATGCGGGCACACCATCTGCTCCTTCAGAAGAAGGGATGGTGATCGCAGAACACGCTTTCGAGACGCCGCACTGCGTTGGACGAGAGGCGGAACTCGCCCTAGTATGCGGCGTGGTGCAGGATGCGGCGCTCGGGACCGGATCGGCGCTCGTGTGGGTCGGCGAGCGGGGCATCGGCAAGTCACGCCTGCTTCAGCAATGCGCAGGGCTAACGCTTTCCGCCGCGATCGTGAACGCTCGTTGCGGCGCGGCCGCAGTCTTTTTGCCCGACCTATGCGCCCAGATCGCCGCAGCGTTGCGCGTACCGCCTGCCGCGCGAGGGAATAGGGTACCCGCCGTGCTCGCCGCGCTGGTGATGCGCGCCAAACGCCGGCCGGTCGCCGTCTTTATAGACGATCTGCATCTTGTCAACGCTTCGGAGTTGACGTTCCTGCAAGCATTGTTCGCGCGCACGCTGCATCACCGCATTGTCGTCGTGGGTTGCACTTCAGGCAGAGGTCCGGCGCGGATACCGGTCCGCCATCTGCTTCCACTGAACGACGGCGTAATGGAAGTGTTAGTGCGCAGTTGCCGGCATGCCTGCGAAATGGCGGCCGACGACGTTCGCGCGATCGTAACGACCGCACAGGGCAATCCGCGCGTCGCGATCGAGCTCGTGCAGCATCTACGCGACGGCAACGGTATGCCGCTGGTCTCGGCGACCGCGCGCGAAGTCGTTGCGGCGGCGCGGCGCTCCTTGTCGGCCGTCGACTTCGACGTGCTGTCTGCGTGTAGCATCGTCGGCGAGTCATTCGAAGGCGACTGGCTTCCGCAAATCACCGGCCGCTCGCCTGACGAAGTCGCGAATGCGCTTCAGCGCGTCAGCGACCTTGGGCTCATCGCAAGCGTTCCAGGACGCGCCGGACGGCTCATGTTTCGTCAAATCGTCGTTCGTAACGCGCTGTATGCATCGCTCGTCGCGCTCAAACGACGGATTTTGCATGAGCGGGTCGTGGAGCGACTCGCGGGTGATCACTTCGCGGATGCAGCTGCGCAAGATCCCGACGTTGACGTGCTCTTAGGGGAACACGCCGAACTTGTGGAACGTCCGGAGCTCGCCGCAGAGGCGTTCGCTCGCGCGGCGGACCGCCTAAGCGACGCGGCAGCGTTTGCACGAGCCGCACCGCTGTATGTGCGCGCAGCCGCGCAACTGCCCGCGAACGATTCGCGCCCCGTTCCTCTCATGCGCCATGCTATCCGCTGTTACCGAAATCTCGCCGACTGGCAGCACATTGAAACGGTTGCGGAGACATTGCTCGAACGGCTCGATGACAGGGAACATGCGGCAGACGTCGCCGCGGTGCTCGAAGATCTGTTTTTCGTGCAAATCAACGACGGCCGTCGCGATGCGGCAAAGGAAACCGTCGATCGAATCGCCGCAGTCGGACTTCCGCACAGCGCGGCTCGCGTGAACGTGGCGAACCTTATTCTGGCGTACGGCCTATGTTATTCCGGTATGATCGCGCAGGCAAAGGCCCTCGTTGCGACCGTGACGCCCGAAGGATTGTGCGAGGCTGAAGTGCGTTTGCGCTACCTCGTTGCCACGGCAGAGATCGACGCGCTCATCACGCCGCTCGAGGCGACGCTGAAACGGATCGACGAAGCGGCCGCGATCGCTCGGACGCTCGGCAAGCGCGGCACGGCATTTACCTATGCGGCGGGCGCGGAGATTGCGTGCAGGTTCGGCGATTTGGAGACGGCGCGCGCGTATGTGCGGCTCGCGGAAGATGTCGGCGCGGAAACCGTGGGTTCCGTCAACGACGTTCGACGGCACGGTATCAGGGGACGGACCGCCATTGCGGTACTTGCCGGCGATATGCCGGCGGCGCGGGAACTCATTGCGTCAAACCTTGGCTGGCGTGCGTCGGGGCAGCATAACGAATCCTTCCACTGCGGGTTAGCGGTCACGGTCGGAATGCGCGTCGGCGATCTTGCGCTCGTCGAGGCGTTTTTCAATCCTCAGCTGCTCTACGATTCTGTTGCGTCGCTCGACGCTGAAGCATGCGGGTTTCTTCTGGCGGCATTTGCCGAGGTTATGCTCGTTCGCGGTATGGCGAAAGAACTGCGATCTTCGCTGGAACGCTGCATCGAAAGCGAGTTAATCGATGCGTATACGTCGATTCAGTTGGCGGCGACCCGCTTTGCTTCGCTCCATTGCGCGGAAACGGCCGTCGAACAAGTCCAGAGCTATTTCAAAGATGCGACCGCGCCGGCCGCCGCGGCGCACGTCGCGCTCGCGCGAGCCGCATTTTTACGCAGGCAAGGCAAGCACATTGCGGCTACGGAAAATGCCGTCGCCGCAGCAGCGCGTTTCCGCCAGATTGGCTGGCGTCTTCATGAGGCGATCGCCTTCGAGCTTGCCGGAAACATCCGCGCAGCAAGCCGCGTCTATCAGCAATGCGGCGCCGCCTCAGACGTTGCTCGGTTGGCAGCCGGTGAAACTCGAAAGGTAAAGTACGCGTCGTTCGGGGCGCGACTTTCACCGCGCGAACTGGAAGTCGCGCGACTCGTCGCCGCAAAGCGATCGAATCGTGACATCGCGCTCGTGCTCGACATCAGCGTACGCATGGTCGACCACCACATCGAGGCAGCATTTAGCAAGCTCGGAATTCGCAATCGCTGGCAACTCGAAAGGTCGATGCTCGAGATGCGTTGATCTAGGTGCGGGCGCAAAAGCCAATGCGGGACCGATCTGTCTTAGGTTCGAGGCGCCTTTCAGACCACGTCGAACAGTCCGCAACCTGCGTTTTCCCACTTCAAGGAGTGCCTGATGTTGATTCTTCGCGTCTCTCGCGCCGTCACGTTGCTCGCCCTCGCCGCTTCCGTCGCGCTCGCCTCTTGCGGCGGAAGGTCATCGCTGCCGAGCACCGCTATCGGCGCCGCAGCGCAGGAGCGACCGGCGCTGCAAGCGCATCGGCAAAGCACCTCCTCCGTACCGGCCGCCATCGAGATCCGAGCAGGCGAAGCGTAAGGGGCAGCATTATTAAGACAGTTGCCCGTTCGCAATCCACGCCGGCATGCTCCACCGATGGCAGGCGGCGACCCGGCTGCGCCCTACCCCTCCCCTAATTCAGTCCCGTCCTTCGCCGTTGCGCAGCGACGGTCGGTGATAGACGTTCCCCGACGTTGCACGATCGTAGTGGTGGTCTACCGCAACGACCTCAATGCGATAGCTTCGTGGGCACGAGCACGGCGCGCGTACAAGCCGCAGCAAACGCATGACCTCAACGAAGAGGCCGCGCAGGTGTGGCTGGAGTTCGTATCCCGGCACCTTTAGCACAATCAGAGCTTCTGTATACGTAACGCGCTGACTGTCGGCTTATCAGGCGTATCGACACTTTTATAATATATTCTCACCTCTTTGTGTTTGAGTCCAAGAAATCTGACGCAGTCATGGGGAGATCTGCTCACAGAAAGCGCGTTTGCCGTCTGTCGTAAATTTTAGAAACGTCAATGGCAGTAGTTGGGTGCGGTGCTCGGATTCTGACAGCGAGAGGGGTTGTAAGTTCCTCCCATAATCGCTGTTGATATGTCATTCACGTGACGCGCACCGTTCATCGCGTTGTTTTCGATAGTGCCTAGGCTTTGAAAAAGCGAGCCCGTCCTGTTGAGCTCCATGGCCTGCACCGCGGCCAATGTTCCGTCACCCGATGGTGAGGGGCGCAAGGATGTATAAACGGACGCCAGTCGCGTGCGCGCGGTCATCCCGATCACTTCGGCGGTACTCGAGATACCCTCTTTCTCTATTGCCTCTAGGATATCGTGGCCGAACCACGCATTGATCAGACCCGCTGCCATCCGGCGGCAGCTAGCGGAAACCGTCGAGTCGGCGTTGTCCTGGCCGCAGGCATTTACGACTAATCCTAACGCCAACAGTGTTTCGTCCCTAACGTTACGCTTAATATCCATAGACCAGTTGTGCTTTAGCTGAGCTGCACCCAGCGCGGCTTGAAAGGCAAAGGTCAGTTGTTCAAGATTCTGCAAATCACTGCTTGATGATTGAGTATTGTTTGCCAAGAACTTTTCGCTGACAAACAATAACATCGAAAGATGTCCCGACAACAATTCATTGATTTGCCGGGGCATCGCTGCGTAACCCGTCTGCATAGCCTTCGTTGCAAGGGCTATACCGGAACAGTTGCTGCTTCCAGTCTGACCGCTGCCCGCACAGGCGCGAGCCTGCTTCTGAAGATATAGCAACATCTGGCTGGGCTGACCATCGACTTGATCGCTTGCACTCAAAAATGCTTGAAGTCCATTCGCACCAGCGGACTGTTGCGCGTTCGCGGCCGTCGTTGTCGAAATGACCAGTGATAACACTAAAACGCCGAAGATAGCCGAATTGAGAGTTGAGAATCCCTGCTTTTTGACGATTCGTCCTGTCACACTTACTGGATTGCAAGAAGCCGTCGCGTTTATGGCCTTCGTGTCCCATATTATGAGATCAAAGATTGTCATTTGTCTTCCTCTCGTGAACGCGGTTTCGCGCTAAGTACCGTTTTGGCGATGGGTTTCGGGTGACGTGTCGGCGCGGATCAGGAGAGACGAGAGCCGTGAGTTTTGAGCATGTAATTCGCAGTGGAGGGACCAGGATGGTAGACCGAAACGCGCGGCCTTGCCGCCGACGGCAAGCACGTCGTTAACTCGTTAACTCGTGGGGAAGTTGGCATTGCTACCACCGAAGGATGACGACTCCATTACCACGAGCTCGGTGCCAGCCTTGCCGACTGTGCACATGAGTCGCGCTTCGCTCGATATACGACCCCCTCCCCCCACCGGCAGCCGCAGCATAAAAGCCGCTCAGTGCTCCGCCAGCGTCGCCACCACCACCACCGCCATAGTAGCCGCCGCCACCGCCTCCACCACCGGCTCCGCCGTAAAAACCGGAGGCCGCGTTGCCACCTTCTCCGCCCCCGCGTAAGGATCGTCGGCTGCCAGGTTCACCGCATGCGGTATAGCCACATCCGGCGGTCCCGCCGTGGAGTTCCTTTCGCGTTATGAAACTAGCCCAAGCCCACAGAAATCGCTGGCCGCATGACGGGGCCTATCCCAACTTGTATCGCGCGAACACTTGTATCATCCGTTAACCAGCAGCAACGTCGCTTTCGGTAGACGTGATATAGCACTTGACAGATGTAATACGCGTGCGCGCGTACAGGGCTGTAATCGTCGACGCGAGCAATCGAGATCATGATGATACAGCACTTGACAATATGATACGCGTGTTCGCGTCAGGGCTGCAGTTGGTTCCCTGACACGCTCTAGGGAATGATGACGATCGGCGCCGGCGGCGGCGGCGGCGGTAACACTGGTAGCGTTTCTCCAGGCGGTAGTGCGAGAACGTTTTCCCCTGGCGGCAGCCCCAGTCGCCCATTGCCTACGGGAGCGTACAGCGGGTCGATTTGTTTTACTATGTCGTCAACCTTGTCTTCGGAATCCGGCGCGCATGAAACCCCAGTGCCGGTCAACTTACCGATTACATCTAGCACGTCGCAGAATTTCAGGTGGCTCGTCTACTAACTTCGGAGCCGTCGAATTGCAAATATAGATACCATTTTCAGGCGTGAACGGATAAGAGCACTTACCATCTGTAATTCGCGCAAGGTTGTCGTAGGAATACGAAACGTTTTGTGTACCCGTTGAGTCAGTAATCACCGCGTCATTGCGGGCATCCCAAAGCGTGGTTGAATCCGGCGTCAGGAACCCTGCGTTACTGGTGAAGCTAAAACTTAGGCCAATTCGAAGCCGGTATGAACGACAACGCCTTAGCGCAACTGGTCCAGACCGTCATCCAGCAGGTCCTCGAAGCGCAGGTCAGCGAGCACGTTGGTGCCGATCGCTACGAGTGCACTGACGACCGCGCCGGGTACCGCAACGGCTACCGGGAGCGACAGCTCTATACGCGCGTTGGGCCGGTCACGCTGCGGGTGCCGCAAACGCGCGAAGGGAGCTTCTCAAGCGAGATCTTTTCGCGGTATCGGCGCGGCGAGCAAGCCTTCGTTCTAGGCCTCATGGAGATGTTTGTTAATGGCGTTTCAACGCGTAAGGTCAGCGACATCACCGAAGCGTTGTGCGGGACGTCGTTCTCCAAATCAACGGTGAGCCGGTTGGCCATGAACCTCGATGGTCGCGTCAACGCGTTCCTTTCCCGCCGCCTCGACGAGGACTATCCGTTCCTCATCGTGGACGCCTTATTTTGCAAGTCGCGGTGCGATGATCGCGTCATGAGCAAGGCAGTGTTGATCGTTGGTGGCATTCGGAAGGACGGTCTGCGCGACGTTCTCGGCGTTTCGGTCGGCGATGCTGAAAGCACGGCAACGTGGAACGAACTGTTCGCGTCGCTCAAACGGCGCGGACTGGGCGGGGTCGATTTCGTCATTTCCGACGATCACGCCGGCCTCGTCGAGGCCATCAAGAAACAGTTCATCGGTGCGAGCTGGCAACGCTGCCAAGTGCATTTGATGCGCAACATGCTTGGTCACTGCCCGAGCCGTGAACGCTCCGCTGTTGCTTCGGCGGCCAAGTTGATCTTTTCGTCGACCGATGTTGTGGACGCCCGCCGGCATCGCGACGAGTTCATAAAACGCTTTGCCAAGACCGCACCCAAAGCGGTCGCATGCCTTGAAGACGGCTTTGACGATGCGATGGCTGTCATGGCACTCCCCGAAAAATATCGACGTCGCCTACGGACAACCAACATGATGGAGCGCCTCAATGAAGAGATCCGCCGGCGTGAGCGCGTGATCCGAGTCTTTCCCAATGATGCGTCCCTCCTTCGTCTCGTCGGTGCGCTGACGGCTGAAATCAGTGAAGGGTGGCAGGACAAAATGTACTTCGACATGGGCGACTACCACGAGTGGGTCGCAGAACGACGACAGGCCAAGAAAGAACGAACGCGGGCGGCGTAACCGCCATTCTAGGCTGAACCGAATTTACAGTAGATTTGGGACTTGACTAACCATTCCCAGTTTGACTATCACTGCGGGTCTGGACGAACCAGATGGAATTACCGTGGATTCCCATGGCACGATTTACACAAGCAATCTTGGAACCAACACCGTGACGACGTACAAGGCTGGCAAAACGTCCGTTTTCAAAACGATCGATTTTCCGCAAGGCTCGCAAGCCGTCGGCCTGGCTGTCGATAGTCACGACAACCTTTATGTAGCCAGCGATACAGACAACGAAATTCTTGAGGTTCCATATGGTTCATCGGAGCCACATAATCTTGGATTGACTGGCACCAGCGCGCCGACTTGGCTTGCTTTTCGTAACAATGACGTGCTCTACGTTTCCAACTACACTGGAAATAATGCCACCATTTACCCGAAGGGACAAACTTCGCCGTCTGCAACCATTACTGATGATATGGACGGTCCAACGACCAGCGGCTTCGCGCGCCCTGGTATATACTTTCAGGGCAACCAAAACAGTTCGCTGATCTACGGCTATAAGAGAGGTCGCCTGAAGCCGTTCTCGACGATCACCGGCATTTCAGCCCCCCACGGAATAGCTTCCGATCCGATGCAACCGGTCTAAGCCGGTTTTACCACAGTAGAGACGCTCACGTTCGATCCGGCTGCCATCGAGCTGTTAGTCCGACAGCGCACGACGCCGCTGACCCCGCGAAGGGCGGAGGTCTCTGCCCGGCGCTCGGCGATCGCGAAGCCGTGCATAAGGGGCAGAGGCGCGGGGGGTCACATATCAAAAATTGGTGACAGGAACGTGTGCGACTCATTCAGCTTTATGCGCGAAGTGCCAGCATGCCCGCAATGCGGTAAAGCGGACGTAGAGGTCGGAGACTGGACGCGGATTGCACGAGATGGCACGAGGCTGTCGGAGATAATGCTAACCTGCGTCGACTGCGACATCCACTTCAAACCCGATGGCGAACTCCTCGCCCCTTCCTCTTGGATGGAAGTCCAGCGTGATGGGACAGAGGCGCAACAGCACGTGTTTACTGAGGACGAAAAAGGACCTAGTTAGGCCCTCAAAAATTGTGCGTCCCCTGCCGCTGAGCAGCCCTGCGCTCGAACCCGGGGCTATGCCGCTAGGCGATCGAGGCCGCTGCGCTGCTGCAATGTTGATCCACGCCGCAATGCCCGCGATGCTGCGAAGCCCGCTAAGGAAATGCGGCCCGCTTTCGCGGAGCCGTGCTGAGGGGCAGAGGCGTCGGGCCCGAGATGGGATGCTGCATCCACCCGTCAGTGTTTGGGTCGATGGCAAGAGTTACTGGGTTATGAATTCCGACTTTAATTTGCAGTGACGGTTCGTCACTGCTCGGTTCGTAGACCGAAACCGAGCCCTGATTGCACTTTCTAGTTGAATTGCAGACTTTTCCGTTCGCTACGTAGAGGTCTCCGGATGGGTCCAATACCATGGTTGTTGGCCCCAGAATCCCGTCCGTAATTGTCCGCGTTGGTTGTGATGTACTGGGAGCATATACGGTCACCGAGCCGGTCACATCACCGTATAGGTTTAAGGCATACAGTTGATTGCGTTTATCAAGGGCCAACCATAGAGGATAGTCCAGACCCTGTGTAATCGTGCGGAGTAAATGGAATGTCTGAGCAGCATAAACGGTCACGGAGTCGTGGCTGGCTTCGAGATTTGAAACGTACAAATTGCCGGCCGAATCAAAGATAAGGTCTCCTGCGGCGAACACACCGTCCCTAATCGTGCGGATTAGTCGTGTGCTGTCCCGAGCATATTCTGTAACGGATGAATAGTTTGCCACAAAACAATTAGCATTTGCGTCGAGCGCCAACGCCCCGGGGAATGAGACGCCTTTTGTGATCGTCCTTAGGAGTCGGCTGCTGCCGGCCGCATAAACCGTAACAGAATTGCTCCCGTAGTTTGAAACATAAAGTTCTCCGGACTCGTCAAGAATCAAGTCATCAGGCTCGGATATACCATCGCTGATAGTGCGAATCAGTCTTCCGCTGCGTGGGTCATATACTGTCACATCACCGGACTGCTTTGTTGAACCGTTATTTGCAATGTAGAGGTCTCCATTGCTGTCGAATGTCGAGCCATTCGGCGCTCTCATCCCCGCAGAGATCGCCCGAATCGGGCTCTTTTTCCCTTGCGCAAATATGGCGACGTCACCGTTGCCGTGATTCCAGTCGTCATTTCCAACTGAGAGATATGGAGCTGATGCCGTTACCGGACTCACTTCCGCCATCCACGACGTGCCACGATCGGCGTGCGTTGCGAGTGCGGAAGTTTGCGGCATCGCGCCCGGCGCCGCGATAGGCGGCTGCGATCCGCCGCAACCTGCGAGCAACGCCAGAACCGCGCAACTGCTCAGCGTATAACGCCCTAAATCTAAACTTTTCATACCCTTGCTCCTCATCGTCAACGGATTGACCACAAACCCTCGGTGCTGAGCCGTCAGTTCCGTTTGTTAGCGGACTTCCAAAATTGACCCGCCCCGGACGTTGAAAATTGACCCACCCGACCGGGCCTGAGCCCCGTAATCTAGTCCACGGAGAATTGTGGGTTTCCGGCCAACAAACGGCCTGTAAGGAGACCCAAGATGCGCAAGCGGCGCTACACCGAACCGCAGATCGTCGCAATCCTCAAAGAACTCGACGCGGGCCGATCGGCGGCCCAACTTTCGCGTAAGCACGGCGTTCATGTCAACACGCTGCGGCTGTGGCGCAGCAAGTACGCCGGTCTGGATGTCAGCGATCTCGCACGGCTCAAGCAGCTCGAAGCCGAGAACGCGGAAATGGAACGGATTATCGCACGCCAGGCCCTGGAGATTCGGGCGATCTCCGAGGTGATTCGAAAAAACGGGTGGGGCCCTCAGCGCGCAAAGAAGCGGTGAGGGTCTTGCAACATGAGGGACTGAGTGAGCGCCGAGCGTGCGTTGTCGCAGCCTGTCCGCGTCCCACGATGCGATACAGATCATGTAAGAAGCCCGACGATAATGACTTGCGTGACCGGTTGCGATGCATTGCACAAGAGCGGCCACGGTTCGGTTGGCGGCGGCTAAAGATTCTCCTCAAGCGAGAAGGCATCGCATTGAACCACAAACGATTACGACGCATGTATCGCGAGGAAGGCCTGCAGGTACGACCACGCAAGAAACGCCGCGTTCGCCTGATCCGTGGAAACTCGGCGCCGGCTCCAACGACACTCAATGAAGAATGGGGCCTCGACTTCATGCACGATTACCTGATGACGCGACGCAAAGTCCGGCTTCTTACGATCGAGGATCGATTGAGCCGTGAAGGGCTCGCACTTGACGCCGATTTTTCCATAACTAGCCGCCGAGTCATTCGCACGCTGGACGAAATCGCGGATGTTCGCGGCTACCCGACTCGAATCAGAGTCGACAACGGCCCGGAAAACATTGCCGGCGCGATGCTTCAGTGGTCGGTCGACCACAACGTACACTTACACTTCATCGATCCCGGGAAGCCGGCGCAGAACGCTTGGATTGAGTCGTTCAATGGGAGAGTTCGGGACGAGTTTCTCAACATGCAACTTTTTCGGACGCTTCCGGAAATCCGCGATGCAGCTGGCATTTGGCTCACCGATTACAACGAGGTACGTCCGCACTCTTCTCTCGAATATCTTACGCCAAAGGAATTTGTCAAAACCCTAACAACTTCACCCATCCCACAATCGCCAACGGACTAAGAAATGGGGGCTCAGGCCCGACCCGATCGCGAACCTTCGTTCGCGATGCTTACAAAGGAGAGTCAGGTGGAAGTTCATGTCCTGCACAAGCAGGGAAAGGGCGTTCGGGCCATTGCTCGGGCGACAGGGTTCTCTCGGAATACGGTTCGCGCGTTGTTGCGTGGCCACAGTGATGATCGGTACGGCCCGCGCCGTAGAGCGTACCGTTTACATTGATAAGGCCTGCCTCCGGGGTTTCTCCGTCCGGCTCCCCTTTAAAGTTGTGGAGCACGGATTCCGTTACCGTTAGGGCGGCAGCGCCATCTCATCTGGGCATTCGCGATCAGTCTGCTATCGCCGCGCCGCCGTCAAATGTATGCACACCTGTCACCGCGCGCGCGGAACGTTCTGCGCATCAGCGTCATCGGCGTTTGCGCGGGCGCAAGCTATAACAATCTAGTGGCGCCGTTTTGGCAGCAGAGTGGGTCCTGGGTCGCGCGTACAGAGGATTTATGCGCAGAAGCGCCCGATAGGCGTAAAGATCAGCGTTGACCGGAGGAGGCGTATCCGATGCGGGCCTTAGGCGTTCTAAGCTACACTCTTGCGATAACCGCCGCACTGCTAGGTGGGTGCGGTGGAGTGCAGCTGCCCATACATGAACAAGTCGCGGCTGCGCCCGCCGCACTGAGCCGTTCCGACTTGCTGTACGTAGCCGACAACGGCAACGGTGATCTGTACGTCTACACGTATCCGCAAGGGCGGATCGTCCAAAAGATTCAGTATTCACCGTTACAGGATCCGGCAGGAGACTGCATTGACGATCGAGGCAACGTCTTCGTTACGGGATATAACGGGCACGACGTCCTCGTATACAGACACGGCGCCGAAAAACCGTATCTCATTCTCGAAGATCCCGGCTATCCGATCGGTTGCTCGATTAATCTGACGACACACAATCTCGCCGTTGCAAACGCTATGGACCGAGACGCCGGTCCGGGCAACGTAGCTGTTTGGAAAGACCCTATATTGAGCGGCAGCAGTGGACCCAGCTTCATTTATTCGAATCCACCGTTCATAGAGCCGGCCTGGTGCGCTTATGACGACCAGGGCAACCTCTTCGTTGACGGCGGAGATTACTCTCAGCGCACGACTGCTCTCGCCGAGATACCGAACGGCGGAACTGCGTTCAACAGCATATCGCTCTCCGTTAACCTCTCGTGGCCACCCGGCGATATTCAATGGGACGGACAATACATCTCAATTGGCGCCGGAAACATCATCTACCAACTGTCATTCTCCACCTCGACCGGCCAGGTAGTGGGATCGACGCAACTGCCGCCATATTGGAGTCTGCACGGTTATTCGATCTTCGGCGCAACGCCGCAGCGCAGTCACCGCAAACTTGTGGCCACTGCAGGCGAAAGTATCGGCTTCTTTCAATACCCTTCCGGGAAGGGGCCCAGCAAGCGGGTATCGCAGGATGAGCCTACTGCAGCGGTCGTCTCACCGGCGCAGCGCTGACTGGGCCCAAGACTACGGGCCGAAAGCCAATGCAATCGGAAACACGTTTGGCGCACCGACTGGAATCTTGCGCAAGATTTTGCCGGTCCCGGCCGCATACTCGATGACATATCCGCGCCCGGGTGGCGCTATGTCGGTTACGTAAAGATTGTCGGAACCATCGAGTGCGATCGCCTCACTCTCTCTTAGGCCCTTTGCGACGACGCGTAACACCCGCCCCGTGCCCGCTTCGTAAACCGAGACGTTCGACCGCGAAAAAGGCGGCGTATTCAACACGTACAAGTTTTGCGCGGTATCGAATGCGAGCGCGATCGGTACGCTCACGGAGTTCGATATCTCGCGCTCGACTTTCGTTTTTCCGGGAGCATAGACGGTGACCGTAGAGTTCGCCCAATTCGCGGCGTAAACGTTTTGCGACGCATCGAGAGCCACCGCGCGAGGCTCCTGGAGTCGCTGTGAGATCACGAGCGAGGGCACCTTCTTGCTTCTGCGATATACCGGTATCAAATAACCTCTGTGCGCTCGCTCGTCGTTCGCGACGTAGAGATTTCCGGTGGAGTCAATCGTCTCAGCATCCGGCGCTAACACGTCTTTCACAATGGTCCGCAGAAGCGTACCCTTCCCGCTATAGATGGTGACACTGCCCGGACTCGTGTGGTTCGCGACGAAGATCTCACCAGCGCTATCGATGGCGAGCGCGGTAGGATCCGCTACACCTTGGGTAATCGTCTCTGCGACCGACGAACTTCCCGGCGCGTACACCGTCACTGTGGCATCGCCATAGTTTGCCACGTAAAGATTTCCGGTTGCATCGAACGCCAGCGCCGTGGGGTTGCTGAGGCCCTGAGTGATCTTTCGGAGATGCTTATGAGAGTTACCAGTAAATACTTGAATGCTATCGGCCGCGCCATACTGCCCGCGATTAAGCACGTATAGATTCGGCGACTCGGACGTGCTGGTCGAGTGAGTCGCTGCCAATGCACGTGGAACGCCAGCAACCCCCTGGCAGCCAGCGAAAAGCATCGCGCTAACGGCGAAGCCGGCTATCTTCAGATTCACTTTGCAACCCGAGAAATGGCGATTCCAAATGGGTCGCTCGCGGTTAGGCCAAAAAAACCTCCGCCGCCCGCCGGATACTTGATGACTGTCGCTTGGTTCAGTTTAGGCATCGTTGCTGCGAGGAGCGAGCCGTCAATTGCGTAGTTGCGTATGCAGCACTCGTCGAGATCGACGATTCCGATCCGCTTGGCGTGTCCGCCCATGAGTTGATATCTCCACACTTGACTTTGGCTACCGGCACTAACTAAGACGGTCAGATACTGACCATCCCAACCGATCGGACCACGTCGCGGCGCCCGCGGCTTCAATCGGAATTGTTTTATGGTCGAGGAGCGTGCGGGCAACCACGCCGGCGAGTCCGACGAGCTCGCCAGATAGAGATTCCCCGCGTTATCGTATGTAATCGTGTTTGGCTTGTGTACGATGCCTACCGTAGAGTAGAGCGTGGCAGGTTCACGCCCATCGGAATAGATCGCAATACTGTCTTTACTATTCACAACCGCAAGATTGCCGGTTGTCGTATCGACGGAACATGCCAGCGGTGAATTGTTGGCATCGGTGAGCGTCACGATCGGATGCTTTTCACCGTGCGCATACTCATCGAGATATCCGGTGTTTGTATAGGGATCCGTGTCCGTCACCCAGACGTTGCCCTGTGCGTCCGAACAGAGACCGGTTGGCGCATAGAAGCCGATGAGCGTACCCCATGGTTTACCGCCGGGATACTTCTCGATGTAAACGCTCGCCTTTTTTTGGGAGCTGATATACATCAAGGTATTGGGGCCAATAACACTTGCCGAATGCTGCCCGCTAGCGGCTATCGGATTCACGTCAACCCGACTGCAAGCACAGAGAAGCGCTACGGCCAGGTAGACCGGCAAAAGCGTGCGGTTGAAACTAGACGGCTCCATGTGGCTTGTCGTTTCCCCCGTAGCCGAACGATTCTTGCCTAACCAAGGGAGGGCCGCGACCCTCCCTATCCGATTCAGGCATTCACTTGAACTAGGTACCCATGCAGACATATGAAACGTCAAACACTGTTCCCGACGGAATAGTGCTGGGTGTTTCGTTCCGGAACGCAAACTCGACTTGATCCGTTGCAATTTGTAGTGCGTTAAATACAACGCCGTCGGCATTGGTGTCGTGGCCGATCGCATGACAATAGTATTTTGTATTCGCAAAAACGGCGTTGCCGTAAAAATAGACGTCCGAGGTGAAGGGGCACCCAACGCCGGTCCCACAGTTCGTTGATGTGGTGAGTGTGGTATAGCCTGCCGTGATGTGGTAAGTCGATGCACTGGAGTTGGACTGGCCCCGGTTTCGTGGACACCTTGATAGGCTTCAGCCGTCGGCTGAACAGAAAGGTTATCCATGGCAAAGCCCCGTCGCAAGTTCTCGCGCGGGTACAAGCTTGAGGCCGTACGTCGCGTAGTCAATAACGGAGAGCCGGGCCAACGTTCGAGCCCGCGAGGCCGCATCGCCTTAGGCTTAGCGGCGCGCATTGCTCGCATTGCAGCGGCGCGCAACTCGCAGCTGCCTCGCAGTTTAGCCGTTTCGATTGCGCCGCTTAGCGCGTTGCGGCTTAGATCGCGGCGACTCTGAACCTCGGCAGATTGGCGGCCTGGCAGAGTTGGGGTCCGTTTTGCCCTCGCCAACTCCTATGCCGGCGACGTTGCAGCACTGTGGCGCTTCTTGTACTTTTTTCTCATGTATGAAGCGCAATAAACGGCCGTCACTTCACCATCGCTTCAATAGCTGCGGGGCCTTTGCCGGTTCGAGCGTTCCACACAAAAAGTACCAGTGGGTCGCCACGTTTCAGCGTAAACTTTCCGTAGGTTCCGCCGAAACCTCCGACTACGATTTGACTGTCGCTCCAACCGTTCACGTTGATGGTTACTCCGCAGTTGCCCCATGGAGCTCCGCATCCAGCGCGCCAGTTGCCGTCGAGATCATAGATCCAAAAATCTCCCGAATCGCCGAAGTACGGTTCGTTCGCGCCAAAGTTCTTTCCAAAAATCCTGAAGGTCTGCGTTTGCCGGTTGAGGATGCGCGTTACACCCAGGATTCTAGGATTGAAGCCTTCGCCACGCCCGTCTGTCTGCGCGGTTAACGACGCTGGAGCTTGGCCGACCGTCGGCTGAGTACCGCTGCAGCCTGTTATTATTGCTGTCGATACGCACAGTGCGTAAAGAATGGAATCGGCTGCCTTCATTCCGAGCCTCCCGTAAACGAGTTAGTCGATAAAGCCGTTCTGCGCCGGTGATTTGGACGCCTTGGCCGACGTAAATGCGCGCCTGCATAAACTCATCCCCTCGCCACCATTCGCCCCGATCAATGTAACGCGAAACGCGATTCGGCATTGCCGCAGGGAATGCGTCTCCGGCTTGCTCGTTTGCGCGCCGTCATGTGCAATGCAGTCTGTCCCCGCAGAACAGCGCCAGACAAAGTGCTGCCATGTAGTTTCAAAAATGTTAGAAAGACGTTTCTCCTTCAGCTTGAGAGGGATTGAACGATCATCCGGCAACTCAGCTTTCTCCCCGGCCGCAAAACGACAATAGGCCGGCGACTCTCACACCGTACGTCTCAACCACATGAAAAACGGCACCATTTAAAGCATGATGAAGTCTGAACCAAAGGATGCCGCAATGCAGCGGTGCGTCCTGGCGCATTATCGCCTCGCCGGGCCATATATCGCCGCGCATCTGCAAGGCACGCCGATCGTCTTTCGCAACTACCCTGATGGAAATCTCGATGGTCCCGGCCTGTTCCACGTGACCGACGTCCCGCTATCGGTCGATAAACTGCTCTGGCTTATTCACGCGAAGTACGCGGTCGAGTTTCACACTTGGGCGCCGCTGCCCGCTGACGACGACCGCTTGCAATTCGCCCGCATTTTGCTGGAGGCTGCGCCGGCGATGCCGTTTGAGCGCGTGAAACTCGCCGCGCTGGCGATACGCGCGCTATTGTTCGACCGCACGAAGCTCGAAGCGATTCCTCTGCTCGACGGAGGCACCGGTATCGCACTATGGGTACCGCTCGCCGACGCACCGCACGCGGCGCCGTTGCGCGTCTGGCTGCACACCGTCGCCAACGAAGCCGCTGCGCGACATCCGGACTTGATCTCGACGGAACTCAATACGCATAAAGATGGGCGCGTGCACGTGCACGTTTCCAGCAACGCTGCCGGCCGCTTCAGCGCAGTGCCCTATAGCCTGCGCGGTGCGGGAATGGCCGTCGCCGTGCCCGTCGCATGGGATGAACTCGGCGCGATGACGTCTGCCGCCGCCTTCACCATTGCCAATCTTCCAGCGAGTCTCCAAACGCATGGTGATCTCTTCGGAATCCAACTCGCGCCCATCAAGAACCAACGATCGCCGCTGAGCGAACCGCTCCCGATGGCCACCACACCGAAACCTCGCGGACGTGTCATCACCGCGGCCATCGCCATTCTCGAAGACGGCAAGACGCGCAATGCCGATGACATTCTCAAGGAAGCGCTGGCGCAGGCGCTCGTACCGCCAAACACCACGCGCAAGTACGTCTACACCAATCTCATTGAGTACATTGCCCGGCAAATCGGGCCACGGCCGCAAGCCGCAAATCGTCCAAGATGCGCAGCGGCGATTTCGCATCAACGAACCACCCGACGACTGGCCCGATCTCATCACTCCCGGAGGTCAACCGGATGATGCAGCGGCGAACGCACTCTGCGAACGCCTTGAAACCACGGCCGTCGGTGAAGTCCCCGCAGCCTTTGAAGCCGCTGTCTGCGACGCGTTCGCGCACCTCGGATTTCTCGCGCAGCATCTCGGGCAGTACGAACGGCCCGACGGCATCGCCGATGCAATCCTTGGACCACTCGGGTATCGGCTCACGATCGAGTGCAAGACTGCCAAGAGCGTCGTCACCCAGCCCGACGCGGTCGAAGCGTCAAAATTTCGCGAACCGTACGACGCGCAGTACAGCGTGCTTGTTGGGCCTGCATTCTCCGATGAGACGGAACTGCTCACCGAGTTGCAAACGCATCGCGTCACCGCGCTGGCAGTTCCCGAACTGCAAACGCTTTTGCACCTGCGCGCGACGCCGCTGGAGATCGAACGGCTTCTCGTTCCCGGCTATGCGAGCGACAGCATCGCCGACTTGTTATGGGATCGCCGCCATGGCACGGCCAAACGCGTCGCGACGGTCGCCGCGTTGATCGTGCAGCAAGGCTGGAACGCGCAGAAGATCGCCGCCGCACAAGGGGGTGCGCGCAATGCGCCGCGCGTTACCGTCGACGCCGCGATGCTGCTCGTCGACGAGGCACTGCAAGCGGCCGGCTCAACGCAAGCGTGTACGAAAGAAGAAGTGGAACAAGCCTTTGCATGGCTCGCCGCTCCCATGGTCGGCATTGCCGTGCAGGATCAAGGTGCGCTGGTCATCGTCGCACCGCCTCCGGCCAATCCCCGAACTGCAATAACGGCCCAACCTCCGGATGTTTGCCGCGACAGCGAATAGGATGTTCGCGACCCGGCTTCAGAAGATCTCCCGCGCATTGGTCGATGCATACGATGCAATTGAGAGGCCGGGTCGCAGCGTCTCGCAAAGTCGGCCCTCAATCGCAGGATGCTCGATGCAAGTTTTGGGTCTGCTGCACCAGAACGACGATGGTTGCGGTAGATCCACCTTTTCGACGATCGAGCTCGTCAAAGGAACAAGAGAGTTCGTCACCGTGGAAAACGCCTTGCCGTTGGCGCCTCAGACGTATCACCGCTCGTTGTCTATTATTCGAAATTCCGTACATTGTCGGCGCGACCGTGAATGTTGCTCAAAAACGCTGAGCGCCGCTCATCAACGGATTTGGACGGAGCGGGCACGGACACCAGGAAAAGAATCATGAGAAGAGCGGCAATCAACCAAAAGTTTCCGGTTGTGGCATACCGAGCTTTCGATTTGTTAACCGCGTCAAGGTCCAAACCATATTCGTACCAGGCGCCGGCTCTATGGATTGCGAGGCGGCCTTCGTTTAACGGATCGGCAAGAAGGTCGGTGTTGAGATCTCCGAACGACGGCGTGCCGTCGACGCGCATGTAAGCTGTCCTGATGTATGCCATGATCGCAACGATCAGCAATGCGATCGGGATTGCCTTGTAAACGAACGGCAGATCATCTCGACCGAATGCGGCTACCACGGCGAGGATAATCCCCGCGGCCATAAGCTGACTGATTGCCTTCTGTTCGATGGTCCGAATGGAGGCGAGCTTCCATTCGCATAGGCGCCTATTCTCGTCCATCGGTAGCCGCGCCGGTGGGATTGAGTCGTCGCGATCGGTGATGGCCGCTTCTCGAGTTTTCACGTCGCCGAACGGCCAAAAAGCTGCGAGGAACACTTTCCCGAGCGCCGTATCCGCGACACGATCTCGGACAGCCTCGTCAGAAAGCGAGGAATGGAGCCCGTCGTACAATCGTACGATCCAGCGACAAAGTGGTGTGACGAGGACGATAATTAGCCAGATGTAAAAGGCAACGAGAAAGACGACTCCACCTAACTCGGCAACGTCCGTTCCCATCCTTGGCCCGTTGGACGCCTGGGCGTGTGCTCCCTCGACGAGATCGAGATCGGACGCCGGATAGCTTCCGTCACTTGCTCCGGCGCGTCAAACCCGCGCCGTGCAGGATCAATCCCCGGAACTGCAATAATGGCCCGACCTCCGGATCTTTGCCGTAAAATCGGCGGAACATCGGCCCGTAGTCCTCGGAGTCGCCGCGCGAGAGAATCATATCGCGAAAACGCTGCCGTTTGCGCGCGTAAGGCCGCCGTGGTCGAGAAACCACTGATACGCGTCGTCATCGAGCATTTCGCTCCACATGTACGCGTAGTAGCCGGCGGCGTATCCGCTCGCCCAAATGTGCGCGAAGTACGTTGAACGATAGCGCGGCGGCACGTTCGGCGAAATTTGTGCCCGAAGCGTGGAGCGCGTGGGCTTCAAATGCGTCGACGTCCTGCAGCGGTGCGCTCGCGGGCAAGGAATGCCACGCCATGTCGAGTTCGTCGGCCGCCAGACTCTCGCCCATGGAATAGCCTTCGTTGAACTTTGCGGCGCTCTCCATCTTGTCGATCAGCGCTTGAGGCATCGGTTCGTGCGTTCTGTAGTTGAACGCGTAGTGTTTGAGCACGGCTGGATAAAGCGCCCAATGCTCGTTGAACTGTGACGGAAACTCGACAAAGTCGCGCGGCCGAGCGGTGCCGGAAAGCGACGGATATTTCTCGTCTGCGAAGAACGCGTTAAGCGCGTGGCCGAACTCGTGGAACATCCCCTCGACGCTATCGATCGTCAGCAGTGTGGGCTCTCCGGGCGGCGCTTTCGGAATGTTCTCGACGTTGTACACGACGGGCTTGGTCCCCAGCAGCGTTGAATAGTCCGTAAACGAGTTCATCCACGCGCCGCCCTGCTTGTTGTCGCGTTTGAAGAAATCGAAGTACATCAGCGCGAGCGAGCGCGCCGTTCTTATCGAAGACTTCGAAGACGCGTACGTCGGGCTGCCAAACCGGAATGTCGTGGCGCTCTTTGAACGTGATGCCGTATAGCTGGTTCGCCGCATAAAACAGCCCGTTCCGCAGCACGTCGTTCAGCTCGAAATACGGCCTGATCTCATTGTCGTCGACATCGTACTTCGCCTTGCGAACCTGCTGCGCGTAGTAGTTCCAATCGTAGGGCTGCAGCTGAAAATGCTCGCCGTCCTGGGAAATTTGCGCTTGAATCTCGGCGGCCTCTTGCGCGGCTTTAGCGCGAGTCGGCCCAATAAGCCCGTGGAGAAATTGCTGCACGGCGCCAGGTGTCTGCGCCATCTCTTGCGTGAGCTGGTACGCTGCGAAGTCCGCAAAGCCAAGCATGCGTGCTTTTTCCGCGCGGAGCTTCGCCATCTGCGCGATCGTCGAACGGGTATCGTTGTCGTCGTTTTTCTCAGTGCGCGTCCAAGAGTTCTCGAAGAGTCGCTTTCGAGTGGCGCGGTCCTGCAACAGCGTGAGCGCGGGTTGTTGCGTCGTATTTTGCAGCGATATGAGATAGCCGTGCTCGCCTTTCGCGTTGGCGGCGTGTTCGGCCGCCGCGATCCCGCTATCGCCCAACCCTGCAAGTTGGGCTTTATCTTCCACGACCAGCGCCCCGGCAGCCGTGCCGGCAAGCAGCTTGCGTTCGAACGTTGCCTGCAGGGTCGCCAGTTGTTGATTGATCTCCCGCAAGCGCGTCTGCTTTGCGGCCGAGAGGTTTGCTCCGGCATGTACGAAGCGCCGGTAGTACGTTACGACAAGGTGACGCGACTCGGCATCGAGCCGGAGGCGACCTAGCCGGTTGTAGATCGCTCGCACGCGAACGAAGAGTTTCGGATTGAGGTAAATCGCGTCCTGATGCGCCGCAAGCTCCGGTGCGATGATTTGACGGACGTGCAGGAGCTGCGGGTCGCTGTTCGTCGCGACCTCAACGGCGAATGCGCCTTCGGCCCGAGAGAGCAGCCGTCCGGACTTCTCCATCGCCACGAACGTGTTGTCAAACGTTGGCGGCGCAGCAGTGTTTTCAATGGCATTGATCTCTGTAAGCTGCTGCGTCATTCCGGCTTCGATTGCCGGCTGATAGTCGCTATCGCGCAAGCGGTCGAAGGGTAACGCGCCGAACGGCAATGTGCTCGGCTGCATGAGTGGGTTTTCGGGTGCGCTCGCCGCGGGACCGGCCGTCAAGGCGGCAACGGCGATCGCTGCGGAGATAGATAGGAAACGCATGTGACGGAGATTCGCCGGTTCGGCGCAGCAAACCGTTCCAGCGCCCCCTGTGGCCAGGGCGCCCGTCGTTACCGGCGAACTGCGTTTTCGAGTTTGACCACGTTCGTTTTGAGACGATTGCTCGTTGCCGTCGTTATCCCGCTTGCGGCGTGCGCGCGCGTTGCGTCGTACCCCGCAGGCATCGTCGTCGATCGCAGCGCCGCCCCATGCACGGTGAGTTACGACGGCGTATTGTGGTATCGAGTGCCGGCCGGGAACTTTCCGCCCATCGACGTGCGCTTGGCACAGTGCGGCTCCAATGTTCTCGGAAGAAACGTGGCTCCGAATCGTCCGTATTGGTCGATACCATCGGGAGCGACGCAGACGCGCTTTGTCTTTACGTCTCTCGACGAAGTGATTTCGGTGAAGGGCATGCATACCATCGAGCGAACGGCCGCCGCGCACCACGTGCCGGTAACGTGGATGGTGGGCGATGTCCGTCACATGGCCTATGCCGCTGATTACAATGCGTTTCACGCTGCCAACGGCGACGATGCTCAGGCGCAGTTCTGGGGCGACCTGCACGCAGCGATGTCGAAGAAACTTCCGTGGTACGTTCCGACCGTCAGCATTTTAACGGCGGGCGTGGAGCGCGACATACGCCGTGCTCTCTCGTTTGGCGAGCACGCGTTCTGGGGCATTACCTGGAACAGTCTTGGTACGGACGGTACCTCCGATTACGGCTCGCCATGGGGCACGTATTGCGCCGACGTTCGTTCGTACAAGCGGCCGCAGCGAAACGGCGGATGTGATCTACTGGCCTTTGAATGGACGGCGCGCGATCTGACCCGTGCGTACTTCAGCGGCCGTGAAGCCGCCTTCTCGACCGATCCGGATGATCTGCTGCATCGTGGCGGATTTTCTCCCAAGAGCGCAGCCGCGTACGTCCGAAAAATTGTCGATGCATATGCGGCGGCCGGTCAATCGCAGCCGATTGTGATGACCGTCCAGGAAGAGTCGATCGACGGCGTTATTCCGGCCAACCCCATCGTCATGAACGCGCTGTTCGACGAGGTCGTACGCGATCGCATGAAACGCGAGACGCTAACGCAGGCGGCGCATGATGCGCGTACCTTCTCCGCTGCGCCTCGTGCTATTGCTTTTCCGTATATATCGGGAGGGTCGGAGTTTGGGTCGCCCCTCCTTCACGGCGATACGCTCTATCCGGCGACGGTCGACTATCACGATTCGCGTGTCGGTATGACGTTCATTTCCGGCCGTACGCTGCCGGCTCGAGTCTTCCGATACGCGGACTATCCCGTTTCGCGTTTCAATCGGCCGCTGCCCGAAGTTCCTGGTCGCGAGATGCCGTCGCTTCTGAGCGCCGGCGTCAAGGACGGCTGGCTTCAGCTCAGGTTTGCAGCGCCCCGAGCGCTGCGTTTCGGAGTGGCAATCTGGAGCGATCCGTCGCAACTGAAGTTGAGCGGTCCAGGGGAAATCCGCGCCGGGCGTGCCGCTGAGGTCTTGGTCTTTGATCTCACGGCCGGGACGAACGTCGTCCGCTACCGCTGCGGCGGTTGCCGCAGCTCGACCTTCACATACTCGCTATAACTTCGTGCACGTCGTTTTGGCGGTTATTCTCCACGATGAAGCAAGCGGATAGCCGAACTCTTGGCCGAAGCGTAGGCGACCCCTGGGCACCCCATCTCCGATCCGGCGCTATGCGCGCAGCGATATCGGAAGGGAACCCAAGCGCAAGCTCGCATTGCATATGGGCAACGCGCCGCATATGGCGCGCTTGGCAAAAAGATGCTAAAGGAGTTTCAAATATGCGCTTAAGCCTTCTCGGTGTTAGCGCCGCACTTGCCGTCGGCCTAGCACTTTCAGCGTGCAACAGCAGTAGTCCAGGCTCGTCGGCCGGCTCTTCGGCCAACTCTTCGGCCACCGTGTCGGGTGGCTCGCAAGTCGTTTTCATGCACAACGGTCACAGATTCATCGTTCGCCCGGCGGCCGGCGTAAAGATGCTCGCCAGTCCGCAGTGCGACTACAGTAAGTACAGTTTCTGCTTCTACGTTTATCCCCACGACTCCGGGCCGTATGTGACAACGTCCGATGATACCACGCCACTCTACAATGTGGGGTCCATCGTCAAAGCCAAGAACAATAAGGTCGACAAGAAGTTTAAGACGTACTTCTCTCCTGACCCGGGCGATCCGACCTCGCAATACATCACCTATAAAGGAAAGGGTCCCAAGGCGCCGGGAGCGGTAAAATACACCGATATTTATTGCATCGGTTACTCGCAAGATGCTTGCGCCAACGGCACCGACGAGAGCACGCTCTATTTCGGAATTGCTCTGGCTCCCAAGACCTGATCGCTAACCGCGATAGCGACCTTCAATAAAGAGGGCCCGGCGATGCGCCGGACCCTCTTTCATACCTCCGGCCCAACGACGTAGGCGCGTTCCCCGGTGGACGGGTCGTAGCGCACTTCGATACGTTTTCCGGTGCTTGGGTCGATGAATCGTTCGCCCGTGCTTTGCCAGTTGCGGCCGGCGGTGGCCCGGCTGCGATAGTGTTTTTCTAAAAACGTGCCGGCGAGCACCAGCACCCCGAAGATTGCAAGTTCGAGCGCAGCAAACCAGACCACATGCGCGAGAAACAGCGCACCGATAAGGCAGGCGACGCCGATCGCAACAACCAGAAGCCGCAGCATTACGCCTGCTCCAGGATCACCGCCGTGCCGTAGGCCACAATCTCGCTCATCGTCTGGCCCATCTCAGACGAATCAAAACGCATCATGATGACCGCATTGGCGCCCATCAACGTGGCGTTTTGCACCATCCGGTCAGCGGCGTGCCGCCGTGCCTCTTCGAGCATCTCGGTATATTCGGTGATCTCACCGCCTGCAATGGAACGAAGACCGGCCATGATGTTGCCGCCTAGACCGCGGCTGCGGACGACGACGCCGAAGACTTGGCCCAGCGTTTGCGTTACGCGATGCCCGGCGACGTTCTCGGTGGTTGCGACGATCAATGTTCTCTCCTCTTATGAAACGTTTGAACTCGTCGGCCCCGACCGCCTCCCGCCGTCGTCGGACAGCAACTGAACGGTTGCTCGGCCAGAAGCGCCGCCATTGAGGTAGAATCCTGGGAGTGCCTAGCACTTGCCGGAGGTATCGTATGATGACGACGTTGGATCGTGCCCGTGGCGCCGTTACCGCGGGCGCGTTTTTGGTTTCTCTCGCCGGTTGCGCCGGATCGCAGCCGCTTTCCCCGGCTGCCGTCTCCGCATCGCCAGCGTGCCCGGCAGCTGGCGGCGGCGCACGGTGCACCGCATACATCGAAAACGAGTCATCGGTGAGCGGATGGACGGCCGCCGATTTGGAGGCGGCCTACAAGTTGCCGTCAGCGCACGACGGAAACGGGCAGACCGTTTACGTTGTCGACGCGTACGATAACCCCAACGTTGCGAGCGACTTCGCGGCGTACCGCTCCGCCATGGGACTTCCCGCCGGCACCTTTACCAAGTACAACCAGACCGGGCAGCAGAGTGGCTATCCTCAGGGGAGCGCCGGGTGGGGCGTCGAGATCGATCTGGACGCCGAGATGGTCTCGGCAAGCTGTCCCAACTGCGCGGTCGCACTCGTCGAGGCGAACTCCAGCTCCTGGAGCGATCTCCAAGCGGCGGTAGCCGAGGCGGTAAAGCTCGGCGCCACCATCGTCAGTAACAGTTATAGCGGCACCAGCGGCGCTGACGGGTCGTATTACGATACGCCGGGCGTAACGTACGTTGCCAGCAGCGGCGACGCCGGAAGCGGAAGCGGTTTAGGCTTTCCCGCTGCCTTCGACGACGTTGTCGCCGTGGGCGGCACCGTCCTGGCCAAAGCGCACAATAAGCGGGGTTACACCGAAACCGTCTGGTCGGGCTCGAACGGCGGCTGCGCCACCGGAGAGAAAAAACCGTGGTGGCAGCGTCACAGTCCGTATGCGAAGAACTGCCGGGGCCGCATGGGCAACGACGTTTCGGTGATCGCCGACGATGTGGCGGCATACGACAGCTATTCCGAGCCCGGATGGATTTCGCTCAGCGGCACCAGTGTCGGCGCGGGTTTCATTTCGGGCATCTTCGGCTTGGCCGGCAATTCGACCAAACAGCGTGGCGGCAGAACTTTCTGGGTGCCTGCGTCGCATCACGCGCACCTGTTCGAACTGGGCGAACGCTATAGCGCCGGCGGCGGTTGGGGCTCTCCCGATGGAGTTGGCGCGTTCTAGACGGTCGCCTGAAACATGACAGAACTTTCATCCGTAGTGAAGTGTTAGAAAGAGTAGAGGCTTTCGCCTCACAACGGAAAGGAACATCATGTCATACTACAACGGGATTCCGATCACGGTCGTCAGCGCGGCGAACGGGCCCGCTGTCCTTGCGGAAAACGCTTCACGCCGTCGCGCGGAAGAAGATGCGCGCCGGGAAGTTTGCGGCCAGTACGACGCTGGCGCTGATAGCCGGCTGCAGCGGCCCATTCGCTGATCCGGCGCGCGCCGTTCCGCCCCAAGCGGCGGCAACGGCGCACTCGCAAAGCAGCGACTTGCTCTACGTCGTTAACGTCACGAATAACAGCGTCGGCGTCTACGAGTATCCAGCCGGCACGCCGGTGGGAACCTTGTCGGGATTTACGCATCCGCAAGGAGCGTGCACCGACGCAGCCGGGGACGTTTTTATCGCCAACACCGGCGCCCACGATATCGTCGAATATGTCCATGGCGGTACGCATGCGCAACGCACGCTCGACGACGGCCAATACCGTCCTGCCGGTTGTGCGATCGATTCCCTGACGGGCGATCTCGCCGTTGCCAACGACGGCACCGGTAAACCGGGCAGTTCGGGAAACGTTGCGGTTTATCGCGATGCGAGGGGAACGCCGCAATACTTTACCGGCTTACATGCCTACATCTCGTGCGCGTACGACGACCGCGGCGATCTTTTCGTCGATGGCGAATACGACAGCAACTACTATCTGGAAGAACTGCCCCGGGGCGGCGCTGCTCTGGAGACGATTCACTTCCAGAACTTTCAAGTGTTGCATTTTATCGGATGGGACGGTTCGTACATCACCGACGAAGTGCCGGAGACGAACTGGTCGGCCATCTATCGTTTCAAAATTTCCGAGGCCAAGGCGCATCTCCAGGGCGTTACGACGGTTTCGCGCAGCGGCTACGTCTTTTTTGACCGGCCTCGCGTCGTCGTTGCAGCCAAGTCGGAGGTCGCGATCTTCGACTATCCGTCAGGCGCCGGCCCGACGAAAAAAATTGCCGATCGCGACGGTCCGGTATCGACCGTCGTCAGCCGCGCTTCCATATAGCGCGGCAGGCAGCAATGCCGCCGCGTATGCCGGCGGCAATGGACGTCGAGTTGTTCGGGGTTTTCGTTCGGCCGTTAAATCCACTGTCGTCCCAGGCGTACCAACCGATATCGGTGGCGCCGAAACCACAAAAGCCTTTGGCTTGCTCGAGCATTTCTTCGCGCGTCAGACCCGGCTGGTAATGGTTCTTGCCGTACGCTCCGCCCCACGCTTGCCCGATACCGTAGAGCGGCGTGGCTGCAATGCGCCAACCGCGCTGCTGCAAAGAGTGCGCCATGGCCGGAAGCAGCGCTTTCATGCTCCAATCGAGCCTCTTGCCGAGGCTCGGTTTGCGCCGGCCGAACGGTGAATAGTTGTACCATCCGACCATATCGCAACCCGCATTGGAATAGTTGGCCGCAGTACCGCGATCCCAATCCACCCTGCCCGGGAGGCTGACGGCGGCTCCAAAACCGCAGATCGCCGGACGTTTCGGCGTTTTTGCGACGATCAGGTTGTGGATCTTTTGGAGTAATGCGCGGCCGCTGCCGGGATCCCAACCCGGCCAGTCGTCGAGCACCCAGTAGCCTGCAACGTACGACCGCCGCGCGTCGCTCTCCAGCAGTTGCGCGGTGCGCTGCAGGACGACGGCCTCGTTCTTGAAACGCGGATCTTCGTCGGTGCGGCAGTAATCGTTCTCCCCGTAACTCTTCGGCGGTGGTTTGACCGTGTGCGTGCGGTGGCACTCCCAGTAGAAAAGAAAACCGGAGATGCCGGCATCGACGACGGAGATGCCGTGCGCTGCCAGCGCACGTTCTAACGCGCTGTTGCGAGCGGGCGCGCCGCCGTAAAGAATCGTGCTTCCGATCCCTTCGCGCGCGGCCGTGACGGCGCGCGTGGGCGTATCGACGCTGAAACCGATGATGGAATGCGTGCCGAGTCCTTCTGAAGTCATCGCTTGCGAAGCGTCACTTTGCAACGGCGGCACGACGGTCGTTGCATGGCACCCGGCCACCAAGCACGCGAGTGCGACGAGTCGGGCGCTATTTCGCATGCGGCGCGGCAATCGCAGCGAGCATGTCGGGCGTTCCTTGCACCCGCTCTAAGTGCGGAACCCGAGGGCCGCCGTGATAATCCAGGGACAACGTCTGAAACCAGCCGGTTTGCGAGACGATCAGCGAAATCGGCGCAGGTGAATGTTGCGCGCGCCGAATGGCATACTGCCATACCTCCCCGGAAAATCTGCTGGTTGTCCACGGCGAGCACGTGCATGCCGGGCGCGAGGCCGGCGCGCCACGCCGGCGAATCTTCACGCACGTCGCTCACGACGCCCTCGTCGCTCATGTTTACTCCCTCGGCGTACCATCCCTCGACGTCGTTTTCGTCGCGGGCGGTCAGAAACTCGTTCGGCTTTGCGGTGTAGAGAAAACGCCAGCCCGCGCGCTCCAACTCGTCTGTGGGCGGACGCGCGCTCACCCGGTAGACGTAGCGTTCGAAGAAGTCATGCCAATCGTAGGGCTGCACTTCAGTTAACAGCGCTTCCACCTGCTCGCGGGTGTACGGCTTGACGATCGGCCCGGTCACCGCCGGTTGAGTGAAGCGTTGCAAAAATGTATCGAGCGAACGCGCACCGTGGCTTCGCTCGCGGATGATCGTGTCCACGTCGAGCCACACCAGCTCACCCTCGTCGTAGAAGTCTCCGGCATTGCGGCGGATGGCGCCATACGAGCCGCGCGCGTTGTAATAGTACGGCGCGCCGGTCGTGAGATCGATGAGCGGCGTCGTGGAGCGCCCCGTTTCGTTCGACATGTCGGCATAAACGGTCGCCAGATATTCCGGATAAAGCTTCGGCTCGCGGATCCCGCAGCGAAACGAGAGCAGATCGCCGAGATATTGATTCATGCCTTCGTACACCCACAGCAGATCGGTGCGCTGCGGCACTTGATAGTTCGGCGTCGTCAGATCTGCCGGACGACGATACTTGCCGTTCCACGAGTGCGAAAACTCGTGCGTTACGAGATCGCCGCCCGATAATGCTTGCCGTGGATCGGTGAGGAAATCGTCTCCGGCTCGGTCGTCGCTGGATTGATGGTGTTCGATCCCCTGAAAACCGATCGCGTCGCTCAATGTGAGCAATGCGTGGTAGTCGGCGAAGTGACGCGAACGGTACATTGCGAAGGCTTCGGCCGGTAAACGCCGGTATGCCGCGAGCATTGAGGATCGGAATGTCGAGATCTTGCGGCAGATCGGCGAACGCGTCCAGCTCGACGAACGCCGCACCGTCCTGCCACAGCTTCCACGTATGCGCGTAGCGCCCCATATCCAACGGCGAATCGACGAGCATATTGAGCGGCGTCGTCTCGAAATCGACGCGATTGCCGCTTTGTGCGCCGCGCAGACGCCGTTCCATAATCGCCAACCCGCCGGCAGTAGAATCGACGGCCGCACGAAGTAGTGATGCGAATCGATGCCCTCCTGGTAGAGCAATGCGCGATTCCAGTTCAGTATGGCGACGGCGTGCGTCGAGATCACATCGCGTGGCGCATTCATCAAGACGTCGAAGTCGACGTCGATCGCCTCGCACCGCCGACGGCACGGTAACGTGGAAGGCGTACAGATCCAGAGTATCCCGCCGCCAATCGAGCGGTTGCCCGCCAGCTGAGATCGCGAAGCGCGGCAAGATCGTTCAACGGGCCGGTCGGCCCGTGTTCGCCCGGAATCCACTGCGGATAGACGATCGTGAAGTCGCCCGGGTTGGCGGGAATGCGCTCGTGCACGGTGAGTAGACCGTCGCCCGCGCGCGTGGCATCGACGACGAGCGTTACGGGCTGCGCTTGGGTTGCCCGCGAGGGCCGCTCGACAAAGGTTTGCGCGAGGAGAACGGCCGCAAAAAGCATGCCGACTCCGTTCTCATGGCCACTGGGCGGCCCTTTCGTCTCATGTACGCCCGGCAGGTCATCACGCCGGCGACCACCAATAGCCCATCGCTCTTTCTCCCTTCCTTATCCTAAGGAGGTCGCTCGGCCACGTGAAGATCGTGGTGACGGTCAAACTCGTCCCGAATCCCAATGCCGAAAAACGTATCGATCCGCAAACGAAGCGGCTCGTTCGTGCCGGCGTTGAGACGGTATTGAATCCGTACGACGAGTACGCTCTGGAAGCCGCGCTGCAGCTCAAAGAGCGGGCGGGCGGCGATGCGACCGTCACCATCTTTACGATGGCGCCCGATGCGTTGAAGGAGGCGCTTGCGCAGCGCGCTTGCTATGGGCGCCGACGACGCCGTCGTGCTGAGCGACGAGGGACTTAGCCGGAAGCGACGTATGGGCGACCGCTGCGCAATGGCGGCAAGTCTGCGCACGATGACTTCGATCTGCTCGTGGTGGGCGGACTGACCGACGATGGAAGCACCGGCGCCGTGCCGTCCGCGCTTGCCGAACATCTCGGTCTGCCGTGCATTACGAACGCGCGAAAGATCGAAATGGGCGAAAATCGCATCGAGGTCGAGCGCGAGACCGACGCCGGCTATCAGATCGTCCGGTCACCGTTGCCCGCGTTGCTCACCACGGCGCTCACGTTTGGCGAACCGCGCTATGCATCGCTCAAAGGCATCATGGGCGCGAAGAAAAAACCGATTGCGGGCAAGACGCTCGCCGATCTCTCCCTCGATGTTGCGGTCGGCACCCACGGTTCCAAGACGGAACTGCGCAGCTTTGCGCCGCCGCCGGTTCGCGGCAAGGGCCGCACCGTCGAAGCAACGGACGGCAGCCGCGGGCGCGCAAGCGATCTTCGACTTCTTACGCGAAAAGCGGCTGGTGTAAGCGATGAAAAACGTCCTCGTCTACGCCGAACATCACCATGGCGGCACGCGCAAAGTCACCTTCGAGATGGCGAGCGAAGCGGCCGCCTCGCCGATGCTCTGGGCGGCACGCGCAACCGCGGTCGCGGCCGGGCGCCGATCGCGCTTAGCCGGAACAACTGAAGGCTATCCGCTCGAGCGCGTCTTGCGTCAACGACGATGCCGACGTCGAGCGCTTTTTGCTCGATCCGATCGTCGACTATCTGGAAGCGCGCAGCGCGACGATCGGACCGTCGCTCATCATGATTCCGAACACGCTGTCCGGTCGCGACGTCGCCGGCCGGCTGTTGGTGCGGCTTGAGCGCCGGCATGGTTGCCGATGTGGTCGATATTGACGCGTCGAAGACGGCGTCGGTGGTCTGCGTGTCGCCCGAAGCTGGGCGGCGCACTCATCACCGACTGCGCGCTGCGTCCCGGACGATTTCGGCGTCGCTACGGTTCGGCCCAACGCGTTCACCGTCTCCGCGGGCGGCTGAATGCGACCATCGAAACGCTCGAAAAACCGTCGGGCAAACTATGCCGCCGACATCGAACGCGACGTCGAGGAGGGCTCGGGCGAACTCGCGCTCGAGGAAGCGCCCGTTATCGTCGCCGGCGGGCGCGGTCTTGGCGGTCCAGAGCCGTTCGACACACTGCTCAAACCGCTCGCGCACGCGCTTAGGCGGCGCGGTCGGCGCTTCGCGTGCCGCCGCCGACGCGGGATGGGTTCCGTATTCGCTGCAAATCGGGCAAACCGGCAAAACCGTAACCCCAAATCTCTACATTGCCGTCGGCATTTCCGGGCGCCATCCAACACAAAGTCGGCATGCGTTCGTCGGGCACGCATCGTGGCCATCAATAAAGATGGCGCGGCGCCGATTGCGGAGTTTTCAGACCTGTTCGTCACCGGCGATGCGTTTCGCATCGTTCCGGAGCTCACTGCACTCATCGAAAACGCTAAAGGAAGTCTCGCTTGAAATCGTATCGCTCTTATCGCTTCTGACCGCCGTCGCGTTCGTCATCGGCATTGCCTCGACGACGCCCTCGGCGCAAGCCGGTCTTTTCGGCGGCGGAAAGCCGCCGCCACGCCCGTCGCCTTCGCCGTCAGCTCTGCCGACGGCGAGCCCCGAACCGCCGTCGGTCGCTATTCCGCGTCTCATGGCCAAGTTGAAAGCCAATCCCACCGATCAGCTTTCGATGGCGCAGCTTGCCGCGCAGTATCTGCAAGTCAATCGCCCCGATATTGCGATTCAGTACACGCAGCATCTGCTGCAACTGGGCGACAAGTCGGTGCAGGTCTACTACTACGACGGCCTGGCGCAAGAGCAACTTGGCAACGGTCGAGCGGCCACGTACGATCTCGAGCAAGCCTCGAATCTCGACCCGATCAATCTCGGCGTCCTGGCGCGCGCTTGCAGATATCTATTTGCGGGCGGGACGAGGCGCCGATGCAGAGCGCATCGCTAAGCGCGCCGTCACGTTCAATAAAACCGATCCCGCCGCGTTGATGACCTTGGGCAGCGTCTATGCCAGCGAACAGCATTTCGACGATGCCCGCGCAGAGTTCGAAGCGGCCATCGCCCTCAGTCCAAAAGACACGTCGGCGATTTTGCAAATCGCGACGACGTACGCGCAACAAGATAACGTACCGATGGCATTACAAACCATCGCTCGAGCGCTGGCCATCGATCCGCGCAACCTGCAGGCGTTGGTCTTTAAAGCCGATCTCTACGCGCACCAGCACGACGATGCTCGAACGAGCGAAGCGTACGACGACGCCGTGGTTGCCGCACCGACCGATGATGAAAAGGTGGCGATTCTCATTCGCAAAGCGGCCTACTTCGCGCAGGAGAAGAAGGACGCGCAAAGCGTTGCCATCTTCCAGCAGGTGGTCACGCAGTTCCCGAAGGTCCCCGGCGGGTTTCTCCGCATTCGGCGAATACTACGCATCCGCGCGTCAGTTCGGCCAAGCCGTCAACGAGTGGCAGGCGGCGCTGGCGCTCGATCCCAACTATCCCGGCGCGCTGCTCGGGTTGGGCGAGATCTCCATGCAAACCGGCAAAATCAACGATAGCATCAGCTATCTCCGCCGCTTGACGCAGGCACAGCCCGACGCGCAAGGGTATGCGCTGCTCGGATTGGCGTATACGCGCGTACGCGATTACTCCGGTGCCCGCGACGCGTGTACCAAGAGCTTCGAAATTCAGCGCTCGCCCGAGACCCTTGGGTGCGTCGCCGGCGCCGATTTCGAACTGAAGAACTATAAGGAAGCGGCGCAGATCTTCGATGCGCTGGATAAGAATGCGCGCAACTATCTCCAAGCCAATCCGCAGTTCTTGTTCATGGCGGCAAAGGCGTACGAAGATACGCGCCAATGTTCCAAAGCGGCCGCGACCTACAAGCGATTGCTCTCGATGCCCAACCTCAAGAAGGGCACCAAGACCTACAACGATCTGCAGAAGGCGGCATCCGGTTCGTGCCGCGCGCCCGCCAAGCACACCGGCTGAAGTTCGTTACCGATCCCCGCTGCGGGGATCATCTGCGCGCAACGCCGCATCCGGAACGTCCGGAACGCGTTGAGGCCGTGCAAGCGCGGTTGCACGCCGCCGGTATTCTCGGCGGCGTGCTTCCTGCGCGCGACGCAACCGATGAAGAGATTCTCCGCGTGCACGCGCCGGCGTATCTCGATCTCGTGCGCCGTGAAACCGCACACCTCGATCGCGCACGCTATCTCAGCACCGGCGACACGCTGGTGGACGAAGCCTCGTATGCGGCGGCCTTACGGGCGGCGGGTGGAGCGGTGGTCGCCGCTCAGGCTGCGGTCGCGCAGCGCGCGGCCGTCTTTGCGCTATTGCGCCCACCGGGGCATCATGCCGAACCGCGCTGCGGCATGGGGTTCTGCGTGTTCAATAACGTCGGCATCGCTGCACGCGCCCTGCAAGCGTCGCTCGGACCGCAGACGCGCGTTCTGGTCGCCGATTTCGACTATCACCATGGCAACGGTACGGAAGCCATAGCCGGCGACGGTCTCTCCTACGTTTCCACGCACGCGTTTCCGGCGTACCCGGGAACCGGTACGGCCAGCTATCGCCGGGGCGAGGATGTCGTGGCGAACGTTCCGCTGCCGGCATCGGGCATTTCCACCGAAACGTTCGTTGCGGTGTGGCAAGAGCTACTGCCGGCCATTGCGGACCGCGTTCGACCGCAAGTGCTGCTGGTAAGCGCCGGTTTCGACTACGTCGCCGGTGATTGCGTCGGCGATTTGGGTGTCGGCGTGGAAGCCGCCGCGCCGATTGCGGCGACGATTCGGGAGGTTGCCGAGCGCTACTGCGGCGGCGCGGTTACCTACGTGCTCGAAGGCGGCTACGATGTGGCGGCGCTGACGACGTCCATTGCGGCGATCGCGCGCGTTCATGACCGCAGAGAGAAAGCGCCGCGCGTGCCGTCGACCGCACTCACTGCGCCCGTGCGGCGCAGTCTTTGGGCCGCTATTCAAGGAAGCGAACCGCAGGCTACGAAGGAGCGCGAGTAACAAGCTCTCCGGCTGGGAGGTGTTCGATGCGTTCACTGCGTCCGTTGGCGACGGCCCTCGTCGCGCTTACGATCCTCTTATCACAACCGCTAACCGCATTCTCGGCGACGACCGGCGGTATCACCGGAACGGTCGTCGATTCGAGTAACGGCGCTCCCATTGCCGGTGCGCGCGTCACCGCGACGAGTCCGTCGCAACAGGCAATCTCCACCACCGACGCCTCGGGACATTTTGCATTTCTTAGCACTCGCGCCCGATACGTATACGATTACGGCCGAGAAAGCCGAGTACGCCTCACAAAGTGCTCCGGGCCAAGTCGTTTTCGCCGATACGGTGCAGACGGTGACGCTGCGATTACCGCGCGCGCTGCGCACCATTGCGCGCGTCTACTCTGCGGCGGCCGGCGCATTGGTGAAATCGGGTACGACCGCCGACATCTATTCCATCAACAGCGCGACGCAAAGCGCGGCGTCGGCACTGGGCGGCGGCGGCAACTTAAACTCCGCCTATTCCGCGATCTCGACCGTGCCGGGCGCGTACGTCGTGCCGAACCAAAGCGGTTACTACGATACGGTGCACATTCGAGGCGGCGACTTCGACCAAGTCGGTTACGAGTTCGACGGCGTTCCCGTGAACCGGTCCTTCGACAACTACCCCTCGGGTGCGGCATCGTCGCTCGGTAACGCCGAAGTCGAAGTGTACACCGGCGCCAACCCGGCGAACTCAGAAGGCCAAGGTTTCGCCGGCTACATCAACCAGGTCATCCGCACCGGTACGTTTCCGGGCTTTGCCGACGCACAGCTCGGCATCGGCACGCCCACGTACTATCATCGCGCTGAAATCGAGGCCGGCGGCGCGACGCCCGATCGGCTCTTCTCGTACTATTTCGGCGTTGCCGGATACAATCAAAGCTTCCGGTACGTCAACGATCAGAACGGCTCCAACTACGATAATTGGCTCGGCCAGCCGATGGCGCCGATGGGCAATATCAACTATGCCGAAGGCGGCTACTATCTTGGGGCCGTTCAACTGGATGAACTTCGCGCAGGTGGCGTCACGCGACGCGGTTGCGAACATTCACATCGGCATTCCGCATCGTAACGATGCCGGCCGCGACGACATCCAGTTGATGTGGGATAGTTCCTATCTCGACAACTCGTTCTACAGCTCCAACAACGACGTGGCGTCGCCCAGTTGTTCCTCGGACTTAACGGGTGCGGAGTGCTGGGGACAGATCAATCCGTTCGCGAGCCTTGTGCCGCCGAAACGTTCCCGGCGGGCGGCACGACGCCGTATATCGACGGCTTGCAATGGAACTGTCAGAACGTCGTCGGCCAAACGTTTACGCCAAACGCAGTTCATCGCGATCGGTCCGAAGTGTACGTCGCGCTACTTTTATCCGTTTAGCTCGTCGAACCGCCCGTGGAGCGACTTCACGACCGGCAGTTCCTACGGATTCGTGCCGAACGACGAACGGGATTCGTCGCAGAACCAGCAAGAGATCGTCAAACTCCAGTACACGAAGAACTTCGGCTCGACGGCCTACGCGCGAATCTACGGTTACACGTACTACAGCACGTGGGATCTCGTTGGCCCGCAGTGCGCCGGGTTCTTCTATGCCTGTCCGACGGCGCCAGATTATGAGTTGAGTTCGCACACGCGCGGCTTGAGCGCGCAGTTCGAAGATCAGATCGATCGCGGAGAATCTCATTACGTTGCAGGGTAACTACACGACGGCGAGCACGATTCGCGACAACAACACCCAGATGTTCAACAATTTCCCGGCATTCGGCGGCCCCAACCGCACGAATGCTGCGGTCGTCGTCAATGCGGCCGATCCGTACGGCGGCTTCTGCTACGGTCCGAGTGGCGGCAATCCGGTGACGTGCAACCCCGGTGTCGGCGATGCCCAAGTCGTCAACGTGGGATCAACTCTTCGAGCCCACGCAATCGCCCTACGGCGGCCCGGGTACGTTGCCGCCAAACTGCAACGACCCCAACGTCCCCGGCAAAACGGCATGCGCGTACCTGCTTGCAGAGAACGGGCAGTACGCAACCTACAATAACGTGGTTCCACGCTTTGCCGCGGCGTCGCTGACCGATCAGTTCCGTCCGAACGATAAGATTCTGCTCAATCTCGGCGTGCGCGTGGACTCGTTTACGTTCATCGACGAGAACGACAGCGTGAACGGTAACGGCGGCATAGCGCGCCAGTTCTGGTACAACGCATACAATCTCGATACGTGCGTCAACAATCTCACGGGCGGTCAAGTCGATAAGTCGCAACTGCCCGTTGCGCTATCGCCGACGCAGGCGTGCCCCGCGGGATACCATGCAGCCGCACTCGTCAATACGGCGAATCAGAACTTTACGTTCAACGAATGGCAGCCGCGTTTCAGCGGCACGTACACGGTGAACCCCGATAACGTGGTCCGTGCGTCGTTCGGCCGTTACACGGAAGCGCCCAATACGGCGTATGAAATCTACAATACGCTCGAGAACGACATCCCGTTTGCGCTGCTCGGCCCCAACCTCTATCCGTACGGCCGCACCAGCCCCGGATTGGCGGTTGACCCGCCGACGTCGCTCAACTACGATCTCTCACTCGAACACCATTTCAAAGGCACCGATTGGTCGTTCAAGCTCACGCCGTTCTTGCGGCAGACGCAGAACCAAATCCAAAACTTCTATCTGAATCAGGCAACCGGATTCATCTCGGGTCTCAACGTCGGCAGCCAACGCAGCGAAGGCGTTGAGTTTCAGATGCAAAAGGGCGATTTCACGCGAAACGGCTTATCGGGGTTGCTGTCGTTTGCGTATACGAACTCGTACACGCGCTACGGTACGCTTTCGAACGGTACGACGATCATTTCGCCGATCAACGCGACGATTTCCAACTACAACGCGTACACGAGAGCCTGCGCTAAAGGCGGTTCTTTCTATGGAAAGAGCCAGTACGGCATCCCGCTCTGCGGTTCGGTCGACGGTGGCCTGCCCGCAGCCCAGTGTTACAAGTCCACGAAGAAGAACGGGGAAGTCCTTCGCACCGTGCAGCGCGAACAACGCCGTGATCAACCCGTACTGGAACACGCCGGGCCAGAACTTCATCAACCCCGGACAGAACTTTGCACCATACGACGTTTTCCCGGCGGGCATCGGTTCGTCGGCCAATGCCTTCAACTCACCCTACGTCGGCAGTCTCTTGCTCAACTATCGATGGGATAAGCTTGCGTTGACGCCGTCGGTTCAGTTCCAAGGCGGCGGCAAGTACGGCGCGCCGGAGACGACGCCCGGCATCGATCCGGCTGCTTCTGGTTGCATTCCGCTCGTCAACAGTCACGGTACGATGCGGCAAACTGTCCCGCGTCGCTGGTTATTCCCGATCCTTTCACCGGCGTCTACGACGATCTCGGATCGTTCACCCAGCCGAACGAGCTCATGGTGAACCTCCAGGCGACCTACGACGTGTCGCCGAGAATCACGCTCACTGCAGTACTCGCCAACATTGTCAACACGTGTTGGGGCGGCTCGAAGGAAGCGTGGACCTATAACGACAGCAACATCTGTTCGTACGGCGTCGTCGGCAACGGTCTGATTCCTCCGGTCGGCAATGCCTTCAATCCGTATGGAAGCGCTTCGTATATCGGTACCGGAAAATCGCGGCAGAAGATTCCGAATACCAATACGAACATTCAGCAGTTCCTGCTGTATCCGTACGAACCGGCGTTAGGTCCGTACTTGGTATCCGGTCTGAATAACTCGGTCAAGAGTCCGTTCCAAGCCTACTTCGAGGCCAACATCAAAATCTAGACCTTAGGGCTGTAGACTAATCGCCAGGCGCTGCATCTCGGGGAGCGTAATGCTCCCCGACCAGCGTGTAGCATCGCGTGCCGTCGCTCCAACTCAAAAGCGCGGTCGCGCCGTCGACGGCATACTCTCCGGAACGTCCGTCACGAGCACCGGCTGCGGGTGAAACGGACCCATTTCCGGCGGGCTATTCGACGCACTTTCGAAGAGTGAGATCGCGCGCACGCCGTCTGAGTAGAGCACGTGCAGATCGCGCACGCCGCTAACCGCGCCGCCGTCCGCCTCGAGCGGGACGAAGCCTTCGGCGAGCTGCCGCGGCGCGCGGGCGTCGAAGCCGGCTTCCCGTGTGACGCGAGCGACGTCGCTCGAGCGGTTTTTCGGGGTCGCTTTGCTCAACGTGTAGTTGGAGGGAATATCGAAATCGGACGCCGGCACGTTCGTGAAGCGAACCACATCGAAATGCGATTCGCTGCGCAACGAGCCGTTCACGTCCAGCTCCTGACGGTCGAGCACGAGTTTGGTATCGCGATCGATGCGTAACACGAGCAGAGGCCGGTTGGTGAAGCGATCGACCGCCGTGATGCTCAGCGTTGGGCGGCCGTCGAAACTGTCGCCGTCGCGTTCGACGGCACGATAGTTCGTGCGGATGAGCGCTGCGTCGCGCGCGAAGGCATCGCGACTCCCCGGCGAATCGTTCGGCGTTTCGCCGACGCGACGGCGCTTCGGGTCGATGGCGTAGTTGATCGTCGCCCGCGTGACGATCGATTCACCATCGAGCGCCGGCGGCGCGGTGTAGGTGCGTCGCGTCAGATCGGGAGCGCGATGTTCGATACGGTAGACGGATGCTTCGCTGAACTCGCGGCTCATGCGTATCGCTTCCACAACGCCGGTATATGAGACGGTCGCCGGCGCGGCCAGTGCCTCGCACAGCAGGTTCATCGCCGCCTCGGGTTGCGAAGCGCGATGCTTGTGAGAGGCTGCAGGCGACGATCCCCGCGGCCGCCGCCAGGCTAATGCGGCGCATCATCGGAAGCAAAGGCCGGCGGTATCGGCGCGTCGTCGGCAAACGGTGCGATCGCGCTGAACATGGCGTGGTGGTTCACCAAGTAATTCGGCCGCAATCGTGGTTCTTGGTTGATTGATGCCAATAGAACGCATGCCCAGCCAAATCAAAAGACACGCCGCGATGGCGGCCGGCAGCGCGATCGCCGGACGTGCTAACCACGACCCGAATCGAACGGGATTGCTCGCTTCGAGCGGCCGACGCGCGAATGGAAGCGGTTAACGCCGGAGGCACGGGGCGCTGTTGGGTGTGCGCGACCGCGCGGACCATCTCCGTTAAGGCGGCCTCGGTGTCCCGTACTTCGGCGCAACTGCCGCACGCCGCAAGATGCATCGCGACCGCTGCATCACGAGTCACCGGCAGTTCGCCGTGGAGATAATCGACGAGTTCCTCGGCGCTCGGGTGTCGATCGTTCACGTTCGCGGACTCATGTGCGACATGACCAGTCTGCGCAAAACGCCGCGTGCTCGATGCAATCGGGAGCGAACGGTGCCGACCGAGCAGCCGGCGATGCCCGCAATCTCTTGGTAGCTGAAGCCCTCGACGTCGGCGAGCAGCACGATTTGACGCTGTTCGAAAGCCAGCTCGTCCAGTGCCCTGGCAAGCGGTTCGCTGAACTGGCTTTCGACATAATCGTCGATCGGCGCGACGGCCAGTGGCCGGTCGGCCCCAAAATGTTGTGTGTCATGATCTTCCGGAATCTCCTCAAGATAACGTCCTTTGCGGCGGCGAAGTTCGTCGCGGTGCAGATTCGTGACGATACGGTAGATCCACGATAAGAATGAGGTGCCGGGTTTGAAGCTATGCCAGGCGCGATAAACGCGCAGAAACGCTTCCTGCGTAAGGTCGCGCGCGTCCGATTCGTTGTGCGTCAGGCGAAACGCAAAATTGTAGGTCGCATTGCCATACTGCTCGATGGCGCGCTCCAAGAATGCCGCCTGCTCGACGCCCATGGGAAGGCTACGCTTCCCCTCGCCGGATTGAAGCTCCGCCCTAGCCGCGCGACCAGATCAGACGCGCCACCGCCCAGAGCGCCGCAAACGACGTTACCGTCAAAAAGAGAAAGAGCGTCAGTTCGAGCAACGCGATGCCGGCGAACTGGCTGCCGCCGCAGATCGCCACCGCTTCGGCAACGAGCGCGAGTTTAATGCGTTCGAACGGGTTGGATGCCATTCCGGCAACGCCGCGCGCTTGTGCGATAACCTCGCCGGGATCCCACTCGCCCGTTTGAACGATGGTCGCAACGCGACCCTCGGGCGTCACGATAAAAAGTTTGTCATCGTGTAAGAAGTTATCCGCACTTAAGCGCATCGAGCTGATGCGAAATGCATCGAGCAGACGTTGAATCGTCGTGCCGGTTCCCGTCAGCAACCACCATCGGCCATCGCGAGCACCGTACGCGCCGCGCGTACGCATGCAACACGGCGGGCGAATCGTAGGGAGGATCGAGCGTGATTTCGGCCAGCGCGAAACGCCGCGGATCGAGTCGATTCTGCAGATAGGCGAACTTGCCGCTGATGGCTGGACAGAGCGTTCGATCCGGGCAGCGCGTGAAGATAAACGAGAGCAACAGCGTCTTACCGGTGAAAGAAACGATTGAAGTCGACCAGGCGGCCGTTTTGATCGATGAGTTGGGCGGCGGGTAAGGCGCCCCCGAGATCGACCGGCACGGTCTTGGCCGTATCGGGCAGGCCCGGCGAAAAGACGCGCGCCGCGACCGCACCGCGTAAAATCGGCGGGCTGCGTCGAACGATCGAGCAATGCGTCGAGCGACGTTCCGGTGACAAAACGCTGCACCGGCACGATGCGATAGCGTGAAATCGTCGAGGGCAGCATCTGCGGCACCGCATCCGTGCGCACGATCGCCGTTCCATCGCCGAGCGTCGTGATGACGACCCCGTGCACGGGAACGAGCGTCATCAAGGCGGCGAGCAGCACGTTCATCGCAATGTCGGCTCCAGCGACGCCAAGAGTTCGGTTTGCGAATCGTCGTCGTCGCGCATTGCCGGCGATTCCACCACGCGGATCGATGACGAAGACGATGCTGGAATGCGCCACGTCATAGTGACCGCCGCGCACGGGCATGCGTTGCGACCACACGTGGTAGGCGCGTTCCACGCCGGCGATCTGCGCGGCGCTGCCCGTTAATCCGACGATCGGCGATCCATTCGGCTGCGGGAAGCGCGCGAGGAAGCGATGCATCTGCGCCGGCGTATCGCGTGCCGGATCGACCGTCACGACGACGATCTTCACACGTCCGCGCGCGGTCCAAGCAGCGTCGTCGCGCGTTCCAAACGAGCCACCGTCGCGGGACAGGTATCGCTGCAATGGGTGTACGCGAAGACGAGCAGGATGCTGTCACCGCGCTGCCGCGCAAGTTGCCAGCGCGCGCCGCCATCGTCGCGCAACGTGAAATCCGGAGCCGGCCGCGTGCGGCGCTGCAGCACGCAAGGCATGCAGCGAGCAGCAAGCTCGCGAGCCGCGACGGGCGGAACACCATGCATTCATTGTACCAGGGGTTCTCCTGGAGTGGACACAACGAAAGAGGCGTGAGCACTGCCATACTGGTCGTGCGCGTGGTCGTCGGCGCGACGCTGCTTGCTGCGGGCGCATTGAAAGTCGGGCATGCCGCCGGTTTGGCCGCCGCGATCGCCGGTTTTCGCCTGCTGCCTGCGACCATCGTCGGACCGCTGGCAATCGGCTTGCCGTATTTCGAGCTTCTGGTAGGCGCTTATCTGGTGCTCGGGCTTTTTACGCGCGCTGCGGCGATCGTTGCCGCCGCGCAGTTCGTCGTCTATGCCGTTGCGATCGCCTCGGCCGTCGTGCGTCACATACCCGCAAACTGCGGTTGTTTTGGACCGGGCGAGAGCGCGGTGGCGGATTGGCCGCACGTCGCGTTTGACGGTTGTCTTGCGCTGGCATCGGTCGTTGTCGCGTTCGGCGCTCCCGGCGCATTGGCCGTCGATCGAAAGCTGCGCGCTGCATGAATCGGCGGGCGGCACAGATCGCCACCGGCGTCGTCCTTATTGCCATCGTTGTGATCGCGGCGCTGGCGTATCACTTCGCCCCGGGGCGCAAGCGCATCGTTGCGGCCTCGCAATCGCCGGTTGTCGGGAAGGCTGCGCTAGGACGACGCGCGCCCGAGTTTACCGTCGCGACGAACGCCGGATTCTTCGATCTCGAACGCGGTTCGGAAGCCCGTATTTCTCGAGGTCTTCGCGACCTGGTGTCCGCACTGTCAGCGTGAAACGACGGTCATCGACCGGCTCTACGATCGCTATCGCGCGCGCGTCGCATTCGTGGCGGTCTCCGGCAGCAACACCGCGATGGACGGATCGTCGGACTCTTCCGAACTCGACGTCTTCAATTGGATCAAACAGTTCAAGGTCCGGTATCCGGTCGCATACGATCCGCTCCTCAATGTTGCCAATCTCTACCTGCAAGGCGGGTTTCCGACGTTAGCCGTTATCGGCACCGACAAGAAGATCGACTATCTCGACGACGGAGAGATCGGTTACGCCGAACTCGACGCGGCGCTACGCAAGGTTGTGCGCAACCCGCCAGGTTAGTCGTTCGCCGGGAAGGCGTAGTTGGGCGGCGGCGCCGGCCTCCCGATATCCAGCACGATCTGCTGGTGAGAGCCCATCGGAATCGCTTTTAAATCGCCATCGTATTTCATGCCGTTCACGTAGGCCGTTACCGGTCCCGTCATGCCCGCGACGTCGTTGGTCGCTAACGGCTCTCCCCAAATATCGAAAAACATGCCCAACGTGTACGGGCCGCCTTGCGGCGGTCTGAGCATTGGCGCTTCGATATGAATGATGCCGCTGGAATCGTGCGTGTGAATCCAATAAAGACAGCCGCCGCTGCCCGGCGCCGGAGCAAACCCGATGAACCTCGGTATTGCGATCTGTTTACCGTTGTCGAATATGGCAAGATGCGTGTGCACGTGCATCGCCGAGTACTCTTGCGCGCCGCAGCCTACGCCGTCGACCGTTTGGCCATGGCCGCCTTGGGGTGTATCGGGGAACTTTGCGGTAAACTTTTTCGTGCCGAGCGTTTCGCCGTCGGCAAGCTGTATCGGTTTCTGCGACGCATTGGGACCGGGCGTCGGCGTGGCATACGCTTGTTCGATCGTCCGTTTTTGCCACCAGTTCATCGAAAGGAAAACCACCACGATCGCCACCAAAGCGACGCCCACGCCGATGTAGATCGGCATCATGGGATCGCGGCGCGGCGGAGGCGCGCTTGCGCCGCGTCCGTGACGACGGCGTTCGGCGCGATTGGGTCCAGGCATGAGTTTCCTTTCTAAGACGGGGCCGGTAGCGGCATGGCAACCGGCAGATCGGAGGGTTCCAACGACCGGCCGGGCATCAGGTAGTTCCTGACGTAGTCGGTTACCGCTTCGTGAAGCGTCGTCACCGGCGCATCGTACCCCGCGGCGCGCAACCGCCCGATGTCGGCGCAGGTGTAGTATTGATATTTGTCGCGCAGTTCGGCCGGCATATCCACGAACTCGATGCGTTCGGGCACGTCCAGCGCGCGAAAGATCGGCCGGATGAGATCCAACCACGTATGCGCGATGCCGGAACCGACGTTGAATAGTCCCGAAGCGCCGCATTGCGCGAGGTGGAGCGTCATGGCGGCCACATCTTTGACGTAGATAAAGTCGCGGCGCTGTTCGCCGTCGCGGTACTCCGGCCGATCGCTCTTGAACAAGCGCACCGTTCCGCGATCGCGAATCTGTTCGTACGCTCTGTGGACCATGCTGCGCATGTTGCCTTTATGGTCTTCGTTGGGGCCGAACACGTTGAAGTATTTGATCCCGCAGATCTGTTTCGCCAGACCGGTGCGTTGCGCGTACAGATCGAAAAGGTGTTTGGAGTAGCCGTAGGCGTTGAGAGGCCGCAGGTTTTCCAGCGGCATCTCGTCGGAGAGCAACGCTTCAAGCGAGCCGTACGTGGCGGCTGACGACGCATAGACGAAACGGACGCGATGCTCCACCGCCCACTGCGCGAGTTGCTTGGTGTATTCGTAGTTGTTTCGCATGAGGTAAGCCGCGTCGCGTTCGGTCGTCGAGGAGCAAGCACCTAAATGAAGGATCGTGCCGATGCCGTCGTTGCCGCGATCCTCTAGGGATGCGAGAAAATCGGCGGCGTCGACGTAGTCCATAAAACGCAAGGGCACGAGGTGGCGCCACTTATCGGTCTCGTCCAGCGCGTCCACGACGAGAATGTCGTCGAAACCCCGTCGATTGAGCGCCCAAATAAGCGTGCTGCCGATAAGGCCGGCACCCCCAGTGACGACGATCTTTCCTCCACCCAAACTCCGCATCGCTTCGGGGCCCTGTATCCCGCAGCGTCACGGTACAGTCCTGTCAAAACGGCGCCGAAACCCGTACCAGATACTGCGTTCCGTTGGCAATTTGGGTCGTATTGAAGCCGTTGGCGACCTTGATGGGATACTGATGGTTGAGCAAGTTGGTCACCTGAAGCGAGAAGCCCAATCCGCGCTCGCGGCCCGGCCGTCCGGTGCTCGTGTCGCGTCCTAACGCAAGATCGAATGTGGTATGGGCGGGAAGCGTCCCGTTGAGATTGACGTTGGCGTCCTGGAACTGCACCGGAAAACCGCTTCCGTAATCGGCCTGAAGCGTCGCAAACCAGCTCTTCGCATCGCCGAATCGGTGCGTATATGCGGCGGTTGCATCGACCGTTTGACTGTGGTCTTCCAAGGAGAGTTGGGCGACGCACGGCACGCCCGGCGCGTTGGTGTTTGGCGGAAAGAGAAACTCCGAACCCGAGACGCATGCGGCATACGAGCCCGAGACGGTGCCGTTGAGGAACCAGAGGTCGGAGTCCGGCTCGTTATCCTGCAGATGCAGCTCGACGCCGCGATCGATCCCGATGGCGTTGTTATAGACGGCAAAGATCGGCGTGTTGAAGAGTTGCGTGGTATCGAGCACGTTGACGGCGTTCTTTTGGAAGACGTTCAGCGATCCGCTCAACTGTGGGTTGAACGTATGCACGAAGCCCGTTTCGTAGTAGGAATCGCTCTCCGGTTTGAGGTCGTAAACGGGATTCGCCGACGAACAGGCTTGTTGTGCTTGCAGCAGCACGCACGCCTGACGCACGTCCTCTAAAAGCGGCGCAGCGTAGAAACGGCCGTAGTACACGTGTGCGACGTTCTTCCCGCCGTCCCAAAGGTTGACGCCGATGCGGGGACTCCACTGGGATCCGCTCGCGTAACCGGTGGACTGGTCGTACCGCAGGCCATAGTTCCAAAGGACGTACGGATTCATCTGCCAGCGATCTTCGCCGTATAACCCTAACTGTGAACCGGCTTGTCCTTGCGGCGTGGTGTACGAAGCGTAATACGGCTTGGCAACCGCGCCGGTCGAGTTGCAATCCACGTAGTAACACGCGAACTCTTGTGAAGCGGTCGCGCTTTCGCGATTGACGTCGACGCCGATCTTCCAAGCGTGATTGGCCGTGGCGCGAAAATCCGACGCACGCAGACCGATGTAACTCGCAAACGATTGTTGGTTGAGGCCAATGAGATGCACGTCGTTCGAGCACGAGGGCGGGCAGTTGCTGAAGTTCGGCTCGGTGGCCAGCACGTCGAGCGGCAGATCGCCCAAGTAATCGATGCTCGTGGAACGGTACCATGGAATCACTTGAAAGATGCCGTTGCCGTCAGCGGACGTGCGCGTCCAATTGAGATTGGCGAACCGGTCGGACTCCAGTTGGGTGTCGAGCGTGCCCGGAACGCTGACGATGGGATCGAGCGGATTGTTCGGGTCGGTGTTGATCGGGATTTGGAACTGCGAAAACTGATTCGAATAGTCGAACGCCAAGCTGTCGCGCGGCGTCACCTGCGTGATCAGCTCGGAAAAACTCGTCTGAGTTGGACGCCGCGTCGTTGATGGCATGGTACGTCGGCGCGTCGAGGCCGCGGTCGGTGGTATAGGCGTTTGCCGCTGAGAAAGAACTCGCTCTGTCCCGAGCGCGACTCGACGTCGAGCGTTCCGACGCCTTGGCCCTGATTCCCAAAGCCGCCGGTGATCGTACCGTACGTCCCCTCCGGCAAGTCGGAGGGACGCGTGCTCAGGATATTCACGACGCCGCCCATGCGGTCGCCGCCGTATTCGGCGGGAATGGCGCCGGTGAGCAACTCGATGGAGTCGATGATCTTCGGATCGATGATCTCTGCGAAGTTCGACGTCGTCGCCAGCGGCAGCGGCGCGCCGTCGATGTTGTACATCACGCCGTGAAAGCCGTTGATGACCGGCTCGTTGTAGGAAAACTGCACGACGCCGGGCTGCGTCTCGATTAAGCGGTTCAGGCTATTGTTGACCGGCGAGGATTGAATCTCGGCCTTGGAAACCGTGCTGACCGACGGCGGATTCACCTCGACGCCGGCGTGGGCCGTGACCGTCGTTTGGGCGATCTCGCGCAACTGCGTCGAGAGTGCCACGTCCACGGTGCGCACTTGGCCGCTGGCGACCTCGATGATCACTTGCAGTTCGTGTGCCGTCTTACTCGATGCGACCAGCCGGTACGTGCCGAACGGCACCTGCGCGAAGACGTAATGGCCGTGCGCGTCGGTCGTGGTTTCAAAGAGCGACCCTTCGCCCTCGAGCATGACGTGCGCGCCGGGCGCCGGGCGGTTATCGACCGTAATGGTTCCGCGCACGAGGCCCGTCGTTGCGGCGAGTGCGGGCGCAGTACATATGAATATCAAAAAAACGGCGACAAGCGCCGGAGCGATCCGGATCATGATTCTCCTTGGAACGGATTGGGAGAGGAGTGGAGAAGTGCGGCGCGCTTAGGCGCCGGCGAACGATCCGGATCGGTGGAGGACGAGCGAACCGGCGATGCGTGCACGGGATGCGACGCGGTACCGGTGCCGCGGTGTGGGAAACAAACCACGCGCGCCTGCGCTCGGCGAACAACGATCCCGCGATGAGCAGCATCGTCGCTGCCACCACCGCGCAGAACCAACGAGAGAACGTGGCGACGATCCAGGAGGCGACCGTTAAGCAGACGCCGGCGCCCAGGAGCGATGCATCGGCATGGTGCGGTTCCAAATGCTCGATCGTGGCATAGCACAGCACGGTCGCGCTGAGGAGCGGCACGAAACCGGGAAGGCGCGAGGTCAGCCGGGCAGCCAGCACGCTGCCGTCGACCGCGCTCCGTGCGCCGCTCCAGCCCATGAGTAACGTCACCGCAATGAGGGCGAGAGCGCCCGCGGCGGCGATTTCGAGCACGAGGGCGTGGTAATTGCCGCCGGCCGCGTGGTCGCGGCCATAGACCGACGCGTGGGCGACCAAGGAGGCAAGCAACCCGAGGGCCAGGGCACCCGGAACCTTCCTGAAGGGTCACGGCGGTCTTTTTCTAGGCGCACCCGAGGGGGAACCTGGGAACCGCGTCGTAAGAGGCTGCCCCCCGGGTTGGTCCGACCCCTGCCACGGTGGTATACGAAAGAAGATTACGTCAATCATGAGCACGCGAGGACTCGTCGAAAACGCCGACACCGTCAGCCTGGTTTGCGCACTGCTCGTGCGCTTTCCGGAGCTGACTTCAATTCGGTGTGGACCGGCCGACCGGACCCTTCGTCTGACGTTCGCCGTGCGCCAGCGCTACGATCGCGCCGCCGTCGCGAAGCTTTCGGAAGCGATCGAGGACCACGTGCGGAGTTTCCTGGCTCTTAGCCGTGAAGAGCCCGCAGTGATCCGCGTCGAGTGCGAAGGCGACCGTGGGTCTGACGTTCGTGCACGTGACGCGCGACCTGGAGACGCTTCACTAAGGAAGAGCTCGATCTGCAGGTGAGTTTCTTTTGCGACTGGTGCGGCGACGCGTTGGTCCGCAATCCGCCGCCCGAAGATTACTTCGAGGGCGACCCTGCCGCCGACGACGAGGCCGCACTCTACGCCATTGAGGCGTTGCGCGATCCCGCGCAATCGAAGAGTTTGGTGGGATTTCGAGAAGAGAAGCGCGTTCTCGTGTACTTCTTGAAAAATCAAAAGAAAGCGAAGGCCTCGGCTCGCCGATAGATAGCCCTACCCTGAACCTTATGATCGTGGGGGACGTCGTTGGTTCCCCGGGACGGGAGGCGCTCAAGCGGTGCCTCTCTTTGCTTCGGGAGCAACACCACATCGATGCCTGCATCGCAAACGGCGAAAACGCCGCGGGCGGTTTTGGCTTGACGGCGCAAACGGCGGAAGAAATGTTCGCCAGCGGCGTCGATTTCATTACCGGAGGGAATCACATCTTTGATAAGCGCGACTTCGGTGAATATCTCGAAGGCAGCGATCGCGTGATCCGGCCGGCGAACTATCCGCCCGGCGTTCCGGGTCGCGGCGCGGGAACGTTTTCGGTGAACGGCCATACCATCGGCGTGCTCAATCTCATGGGACGGACGTTCATGCCGCCGGTGGACGATCCGTTTCGCTGCGCCGACGCGATGTTGGAAAGCCTGCGCGCTAAGACGCCGATCATCGTGGTGGACCTGCATGCGGAAGCCACCTCGGAAAAGGTTGCTATGGGCCGCTACCTTGACGGGCGCGTTTCATGCGTGGTGGGAACGCACACCCACGTGCAGACCGCAGACGAACAGATCTTGCCCGAACGGAACCGCGTATTTGAGCGATTTGGGTATGACCGGCCCGATGGACGGCGTTATCGGTATGGATGCAACGGCGGTTTTAGACCGCTTCAGAACCGGCATCTCCGAGCGATTCAGCGTTGCCAAGAGCGGGATGAAGCAACTTTGCGCCGCCATCGTCGGCATCGATCCGGCTTCCGGCCGCGCGCGCGATATCAAACGCGTCTATCTGCGAGGCATCGCATGAACGCCGGGATTACCTTGAAAGTCTCGGCGAAGAGCAACCCCAACGCCGTAGCCGGCGCACTGGCCGCGGTGCTGCGCGAGCGCGAGACCGCCGAAGTGCAAGCCGTCGGCGCCGGCGCGATCAATCAGGCCATCAAGGCGGTCGCCATCGCGCGCAGTTACCTTAAAAGCGCCAAGTTTGACGTCTGCTGCGTCCCGTCGTTCGTTCTCGTTGCTATCGATGAAAGCGAACGCACCGCCATTTCACTGCAGGTCGAGCGGCGCAAGCTCCCCGACGAGCGAGAGAATACCGTTGAAGGTTGATCTGCACTCCCATTCGCTGATGAGCGACGGTACGTTGAGCCCGCAGGACCTCTCGGATTTCATGGGAGAGCGCGGCGTCGAACTCTTCTCAATTTCGGATCACGATACGCTTGGCGCATACGGCCGGTTCACGCCGCCGCCCGGCGCGCGTGTAATCCCGAGCATCGAGATCAACACGACGTGGCGCGAGAACGAAGTGCACGTTCTGGGTTATAACGTTCCCCTGGAACCGTCGCCCATCAACGAGCTGCTGGAATACAATCAGGTGCAGCGCCGCCTCCGCGCCGAGACGATGGTGCAGAAGCTGCGCGAGGCCGGATACAAGATCACGCTGGACGACGTGCTGCGCGAATCCGGCGATGCGCATTCCATCGGACGCCCGCACGTCGCCAAAGCGCTCGTGCGCTTGGGTATCGTGGATAGCGTCGATGCGGCGTTTCGGGAGGCGCTCTCAAGCGGACGGCCCGGATACGTTCCGCAACTCTATACGACGCCCGAGCATGCGATTCAAAAAATTACCGAGGCCGGCGGCCTGCCGGTGCTCGCGCATCCCGGCCGTTTGAAGGACCGCATTCTCGTCGACGAGTTGGCGACTCGCGGTCTGCGCGGCTTAGAAGTCTTCTATCCGCTGCACGATGCCGCCGACGTTCGGGAGTTTCGCGAGAAGGCGCGTCAATACGGTCTCGTGATGACGGCCGGCATGGACTTTCACGACATTCGCTACCACACAAAAGGTGTCGGTATGGATGTAGACGCCGAAGATATGGCGCCGTTCCTCGATTTGGTGGGCGCGCAGCTTCGGGTAAGCGCTCGGACGCCGTCGCGCGACATCGTGTCGCGCTCCCGTTGCGAATTTGGTTCGAGCAGCGCTGGCCGCTTCGGTTCTGTTTGTGGAAGCGCGTCGCGTTGCAAGGTGATCGTTTGCATCGTCGCGCATGTATTTGTGGTTCACGCGTACGTTGTACGCGCAACTCGCCAACGCGCTCGCGGCCAGTTCGGCTGCCGAGCCGATGTCGCTGCTCAACGCGCTAACGGGAAACTCCAAGAGGCGTCCGGCGACCGCAAGTAGTTCGAGGTTGAGCTTGGCCGAGCGAAGCGGCTCTTCGGCCGCGCGCGCGAGCGCGTCGTCCAATGCTTGGCGTCGATCGCGTTCCTGCGCTGCATTCTCCTTGGGCATCGCCTGCGCCATGACGACGGCCGAATAGGCTGCTTCGTCGAGCGCGCGCGCTTGCGTCAGTTGGGCGCGTAAGTCATCCGCGCGTTCCGCGATGATGGCGAGCGTTTCGGCATGTTGGGCGTTGCGCGGACTGCTGCCCGCGATGCGTGCGACCATTGCGACTAACGCGGCAGCCATCGCGCCGCTCACCGCAGCGGCGCTTCCGCCGCCCGGAACGGCCGCATCCGAAGCGAGGCGATCGAGATATGACTCGAGGCTTTCCATAGGCGTATCATAGCAAAAAGCGAGGCCGGCATATCTCGCGCTGACATCCAGCGGGGGTACGAGCGGCTGCGACGAAACGAAGGCGCGTGCTTTTAAATACCGTCCTCGGCGACGTTAAAGATCGCTCACGCGCAGAAGCGGGCCGTTCCCGCATTGCCTGGGCGGCAGGGTACATGCCGGTGCTCGGGCAGATTCGCGATCGTTTCGAGGCTGACAAACCTTTGGCCGGCATACGCATCGGCGCATGCCTGCACGTGACCACCGAAACCGCCAACCTGATGTTGGCGCTGCAAGCGGGCGGCGCGGACATCGCGCTCTGTGCCAGCAATCCGCTCTCGACGCAAGACGACGTCGCGGCGGCCTTGTGCGAGTACGGCATCGCGACCTTTGCGATCAAAGGCGAAGATCACGCAACCTACTATTCGCACATCGAATCGGTCATCGCAACCAAACCGCAGATCTCGATGGACGACGGCTGCGACCTCGTGACGACGATCTTTACGAAACACCGCGAGATGTTTGCGGACATGATCGGCGGTTGCGAAGAGACGACGACCGGCGTCATCCGTCTGCGCGCTATGCAGCGCGATGGTCTGCTGCCGTATCCCGTCATCGCGGTGAACAACGCGCAGACCAAGCACATGTTCGACAACCGCTACGGTACCGGGCAGTCGACGCTCGACGGCATCGTCCGTGCGACCAACGTGCTGCTCGCCGGACGAACGATGGTCGTTGCGGGGTATGGCTGGTGCGGACGCGGCATCGCTTCGCGCGCGGCCGGCATGGGCGCGCACGTCGTCGTGACCGAAGTGGACCCGCGCAAGGCGATCGAGGCGGTTATGGACGGCTACCGCGTCATGCCCATGGCCGAAGCTGCGAAGATCGGCGATATTTTTGTTACCGTCACCGGAAACTATCACGTGATCGCCGAGGAGCACTTCAAGCTCATGCGCGACGGTGCGATCGTGTGCAACTCGGGGCACTTCAACGACGAGCTCGATCTCGATGCGATTCGCCGCATCGCTCCGAGCAGCACGACGCCGCGCGATTTCGTCGAGCAGTTCGAGTTGCACGACGGGCGCAAAATCTGCATTCTGGCCGATGGCCGGCTCGTCAATCTCGCCGCCGCCGAAGGTCACCCCGCGGCCGTCATGGATATGTCGTTTGCCAACCAAGCCTTGGCGACGTCGTATCTTGCTGCGAACTACGCCGATCTCGAACGCCGTGTTTACGACGTGCCGCCGGCGATTGATGAAGAAGTGGCGCAGCTCAAACTCGCGTCCTTGAATATCGAGATCGACACCCTGACGCCCGAACAAGAGAAGTATGCGGCGTCTTGGAGTGAGGGAACGTAATGGAATACCGCCGGCTCTTTACCAGCGAGTCGGTCACCGAAGGACATCCCGATAAGCTGGCCGATCAAATCTCCGATGCCGTGCTCGATGCGCTGCTCAAAGACGATCCGTACTCACGCGTAGCGGTCGAGACGTTTGCCATAACCGGACAGATTCACATCGCCGGTGAGGTGACGACGAAAACCTACGTGGATATCCCGAGGATCGCGCGCGAGGTCGTGCGCGAAGTCGGCTACACGCGTTCCGCGATCGGTTTCGATGCGGAGACGTGCGGTGTCAATATTTCCATCGACGAGCAGTCCCCCGACATCGCATTAGGAGTCGACGCGTCGCTGGAGGCACGTTCCGGCGATGACGACGAGTTCGAGCGAATTGGAGCGGGCGACCAGGGCATGATGTTCGGTTACGCCTGTCGCGAAACCAAAGAGCTCATGCCGCTGCCCATCGTACTGGCCCATAATCTCACGCGGCATCTTGCGGCGGTGCGCAAGAGCGATGCGATTCCCTATCTTCGGCCCGACGGCAAATCGCAGGTCACCGTGGAGTACGAGGGCGATCGTCCCGTGCGCGTCGATGCGGTGGTCGTCTCAACGCAACACGATCCCGAGATTCCGCTGGAAGAGATTCGTCGCGAGATCACCGATCGCGTGATCGACCACGTCATTCCGCCGGCAATGTACGACGAGGCGACGCGCATTTACGTCAACCCCACCGGACGCTTCGTCATCGGCGGACCCAAAGGCGACGCCGGATTGACGGGTCGCAAGATCATCGCCGATACCTACGGCGGCATGGCGCGCCATGGCGGCGGCGCATTCTCGGGCAAGGATCCCACCAAAGTGGATCGTTCGGCCGCGTACGCCGCGCGATGGGTCGCCAAGAACGTCGTCGCGGCTGGGCTCGCCGATCGTTGTGAAGTGCAGGTCGCCTATGCAATCGGCGTCGCGCATCCGGTCAGTGTTGCGGTCGAAACGTTCGGCACCGGGCGTCTGCCGCAAGAGAAGATCGCGCAAGCGGTGCTCGAGGTCTTCGATCTTCGCCCTGCGGCGATCATCCATCATTTGAATCTGCGCCGCCCGATCTACCGCCAGACCGCGTCATACGGTCACTTCGGTCGACCGGATCTCGATCTGCCGTGGGAGCGGCTCGATCGCATTGAAGCACTGCGGTCGGCGACGGCCATCTCGGGAGAAGATTTGCGTGTACCGAACTTCGCCAATTAAAGCGATCGCCGTTGCATTGGCGGCCTTCTCTGCGTTTGGCCGCGCCGATGCCACGAGCTTTGTCCCGTCGCATACGTATCGAGCCGGAACCCGCATCGCGTGCGTGCTCGAGGAGCGCCTCGATTCATCGAAGCTGTCCTACGGGCACGCATTTCGTCTGCGTGTCATCGACAGGTCGTTGCCCGCGCTGCACGACGCGGTGATCATCGGCTATATCACCGAAGTGCATCGTCCGTCGGGCGGCAATGAAGGGCGCGTCGGATTCTTCTTGACGACGATCGACTTGCGTAACGGCGAGAAGAAGCCGATTACCGCCTACGTCGTCAACCGCGGTGTGGTGCGTTACAATCCTGTCGCCCAATACCAACAGCGGCAGCAACTCCCGCCGATGGCCGGCGTGCCCTACGGCACGATCACGCCGGGACCGATCGCCTGGCAGATGAATGTCGGCAACGGTCCTTCAAGCGTGCACCAATCGACTGCGACGGCTGTGGGTGGGTACGTCTACGAACGGCATTGGCCGATCGTCGTGCCTGCCGGGACGGCGGTTACGGTGCAGTTGGCCCACGCTCTTACGATTCCGTAGATTCTTCGGATCGAGTAACTGCTCCATCGTGCACTGACGCGGCGCCTTATCGGGGCGCCAGCGCAATAAACGCGTCGCATGCCGGAAGCGGCGGCCCGTGACGTGATCGAACGACACTTCCACGACGCATTCCGGCCGGACGGGAAACCACGGCGATTCCTCGCCCCGTCGCCACCGGCTCGGTCCGCCGGGTGCAGAGCCGGTGAACCCCGGCGCTTCTTCGATGCGCTCGAGCTTATCCGCGGCACGCGCCCGTTCTTGCGCGCTCATCGATCCGACGAACCCGACGTGATGCAATAATCCCGCGTCGTCGTAGAGTCCGAGCAGCAGCGAAGCGATCGCGCCATCGGTACTGCGGCGAAAGCCGCCGACGACACAGTCCGCGGTATATTTCCGCTTGATTTTGGCGACCGCGTCGCGGCTGCCGAACGCGTAGGCGACGTCGCGCTTGGCGATGACGCCGTCGAGACGCGCCAAACTCCCGCTCAGCCACTTTCGTGCCAACTCCACGTCGCCGGTAGCCGGCGAAAGCGCGATCGAGGCATCCTTCGCGAAATTGCCGGCGACGAAATGCTCGAGCGCCTCGCGCCGTTTGCGTAATGGTTCGGGCGAAAGATCTGTGCGGCCGTCTTCGAGCAGGTCGAAAAGGACGTAGGTTGCGGGCGTTTCTTTTGCCAGCCGGGCGACGCGGCTGGCAGCGGGATGAATGCGTTGCAGCAACGCGTCGAAATCGGCAACGGCGCCGTCTCTGATCATGAGTTCGCCGTCCGCGACGAAACGTGCGTCGCTTTGCGCGTTTCAATGCGCTCGACGATCTCGGGAAAGTAGCGCGTAAGCGATTGCCCGGACTTCGATTCCAGTTCGACGTCGTCGCCGTCGCGAAATGCAACGCAACGAAAACCGTCCCATTTCGGCTCGTAGACCCATTGTGCGCCGGTTGGAATCTCGCAACCTGCCGCGCTTCCATCGGCTCGATCGGCGGGCGTAACGGCAGCCGCTTCAAAGCGCGGCATCGAGTTTGAAGCGCCCGCGCTGGGCGAGCAACGGTTTCCACAAATCGCCGATGCGTGCCACGCGCTGCGGTACGTTGAGCAGCGTGAAGTCGCCAGGCTCGCATCCCGCTTCCAACTCATCCCACGTGACCGGCGTCGAAACCTGCGGCTTCTCGTTGGGACGCACGGAATAGATCGAGGCTAGCGTCTTGCCCAAGGCGTTCTGATTGTAATCCACGCAGTACGCGGCCTTGCGGACGTTTTGCGACTGCGATACTCCGACGATGAGATATCGGGATGCGCCTTAGCGATCTGATGGCCGATGCGCTTTGGCGATCGCCCACACTTCGTGTTGCGTCGGGCCCACCTCGATCGCAACGTAAATGTGCACGCCCGAGCTGCCGGACGTCTTGACGTACGGCTTCATGCCCAGACCTGTCGAACACGTCGCGAACCATCAATGCGCCTTCCCGCACGACGGAAAACGGCGTACCCTCGACCGGATCCATATCGAAGTGCATGTAGAGCGGGCGGTTGGAATCTTCACAGAGCGAGTACCACGGATTGAGATCGATGCAGCCGAGATTGATCAGCCACAGCAGCGACGGCGCGGTCGTCGATGACCGGGAAAGTCAATGACGTTGCCGGAGCCGTGCTCGATCGCGCAGGTTCGCATCCACTCGCGGACGCGGCGACGGCGCCCGCTTCATGAAGAAAAAGTCGCCGTTGATGCCGTGCGGATAGCGCTTCATCACCATCGCCCGCCCCGCGACGTGCGGGCAACAGCACGCCGGCGATTTGAAAGTAGTAGCGCAGCAGATCGCCTTTGGTAAGTTTCAGCGCGGGAAAATAGACCTTGCGCAGATTGGTCAACGAAACGCGTTTCCCGTCGACTTCCAGCGTTACGTCGTCGGCGTCGTTGGGTATCTCTACCTCAGTGCGGTTACCAGCGAGACGTTTAACCACGCAACGTTATACCGCGAGTACGAGCACGTGACCTTGAGAGAGGATGCGGCTGCAACCATCGACTCGGTCGAGGTTCGCGCCTATACCGTCCCGACCGCGACGCCGGAATCCGACGGCACGCTTGAGTGGGATGCGACGACGCTCGTCTACGTCGAGGTCGCGCCGCCGGCGCGTGCGGCATTGGTTTCACGTATGCCGACCTCGCGACCGCGAAGCTGATCGAAACGATGTTGCGTCGGTCGTGGTGGGCGCGATGCCATGGCCATAGGGGCGCGCTGGAACGACATGTTCGCGAAGACGCGCAATCTCGGTCGCGACGGCATCACGTCGATGGCGGTCTCGGCCGTCGACGTCGCGCTCTGGGATCTCAAGGGCAAGCTCCTGGACGTGCCGGTCTGTCACCTGCTCGGGGCGGTCCGCGAGCGCGTGCCGGTTTACGGCAGCGGCGGCTTCACGGCCTATTCGCAAGCGCAACTCTGCGCGCAAGTCGCCGGCTGGGTGCACGACGGCATTCCGCGCGTGAAGATGAAGGTCGGCCGCGATCCAACGGCCGATATCGGCGCGTCGCGGCCGCGCGCGCGCCATCGGCGAGTCGCCGAGCTCTTCGTCGACGCCAACGGCGCCTACTCGGCGGGCAGGCCATCGCGCAAGCGCGACGCTTCGCCGAGCAGCGCGTGACGTGGTTCGAGGAGCCGGTGTTTCGCGAGGACTATCGCCGGCACGCGCTTCGTGCGCGAGCACGCGCCGCCCGGCATGGAGATCTCCGATGGCGAATATGGCTACGGCCTGTATGAGTTCTCGCGGATGATCGACGCGCGAGATGCTCGACGTGCTGCAGGCCGATGCGACGCGCTGCGGCGGTTTTCAGCGGCTTGCTCGCCGTCGATGGGCTTGTGCCAGACGACGATGGTGCCGCTCTCGACGCATTGCGCGCCGCATCTGCACCTGCATGCCGCGCTGGCCTGCAAACAGCTGCGCCACATCGAGTACTTCTTCGACCACTTTCGGCATCGAGCAGATGCTGTTCGACGGCGCGCGCCGACCCGCAGAACGGCGAACTCTGCGTCCGATCCGACGCGGCCGGGAATCGGTCTGGAACTGCGGCGCGCGGATGCGGAGCGCTATGCGTTTAAGGCCATCATGATTCGATTCTCGAAGCCGTCGACGCTGCTCGATCCAACGGATGCGCGTCCAATCACGCACGCCGGCTCGTCGATGCGGCCGACGTCGATGCTGCGGGACTGAGGAACTGCGCCGCAGACGTGCGCGGCGAAGTGCGGTTCGATGCGACAGCACGCGCGCGATGTACTCGACCGACGCCTCGAACTACCGGCAGGTTCCGATCGGCCTCGTCGTTCCCAAAGACGCGCGACGATGTCGAGCGCGACGCTCGCGGCGTGCCGCAGATTTGGCGCGCCCATCGTCTCGCGCGGCGGCGGCACGAGCCTGGCCGGGCGAGACGTGCAATGCCGCGGTCGTCATCGATTTCAGCAAGTACATGCACCGCATCCTCGACGATCGATTGGGAACGGCAAGACAGCACGCGTCCAGCCCGGCTGCGTCAACGACGACCTGCGCAATGCAGCCGAAGCAGCGCCATCTCACCTACGGACCCGATCCTGCCACGCACAGCCGCAACACGTTCGGCGGCATGATCGGCAACAACTCGTGCGGCATGCACGCGCAGATGGCCGGCAAGACCGAAGAGAACGTCGAGGAGCTCGAGATCGTCACCTACGACGGCCTGCGCATGCGCGTCGGACCGACGTCCGGACGACGAACTCGAGCGCATCATCGCGGCCGGCGGCCGGCGCGGCGAAATCTACGCAGCGCTGCAAGCGACCTGCGCGATAAGTACGCCGATAAGATTCGCGCAGCGCTTCCCCGATATTCCGCGGCGCGTTTCCGGTTTCGCGCTCGACCAACTCCTGCCCGAGAACGGCTTCAACGTCGCGCGCGCGCTGGTCGGAACCGAGGCACCTGCGTCACCGTCGTCGAGGCGACGGTTCGGCTCGTTCACAGTCCGCCGTACCGCGACGCTCGTCGATCTTGGGTTTCCGGATCTGGCAACCGCGGCCGATCACGTGCCGTTCTGCGACGAACACGTCCGATCGCGCTCGAGGGCATGGCGGCGTCGATGTTCCACTACATGGAACTCAAAGGCGAATCGGAGTGCCGGCCGCGCGCTCTTTCCCGAGGGCAGCGGCTGGCTGATCTGCGAGTTCGGCGGCGATACGAAAGAAGAGGCGGCCGAGCCGCGCGCGCGGTCTGATGGATGCGCTCAAGGCGCGTCGCCAAGCCGCCGCCGATGAAGTTGTTCGACGACGCACGCGGCAACAGGAGCAGTTCTGGACGTTTCGCGACGACGCGCTGGGCTCGACGTCGAAAATTCCCAATCAGCCCGACTACTATCCGGGCTGGGAAGACTCGGCGGTCGATCCCAAGCGCTTGGGCGATTACATGCGCAAGTTTCGAGCAGATGCTCGACGAGTACGGCTACGAAGGCTCGATCTACGGCCACTTCGGCCAAGGCTGCGTGCACGTCAGCATCAACTTCGATCTCTTCACGGCGGCCGGCATCGCGAAGTACCGCGAGTTCGTCACGAAGATGGCGCACATCTGCGTCGAGCACGGCGGCTCGCTCTCCGGCGAACACGGCGACGGGCAGGCGCGCGGCGAGCTGCTGCCGATCATGTACGGCGACGAACTCGTCGAAGCGTTTTGGGAGTTCAAGTCGATCTGGGATCCGCAGCACAAGATGAATCCCGGCAAAGTCGTGCATCCGTATAAGCTCGATCAGAACCTGCGCTGGGGCACGGACTACGAGCCCTGGGAACCGCAAGACGCACTTCACGTTTCGACGAGGACCACGGCAGCTTCGCGTTCGCCGCCAATCGCTGCGTCGGCACCGGCAAATGCCGCAAGCACGACGCCGGCACGATGTGCCCGAGCTACATGGCGACGCAGCGAAGAGGCGTACTCGACGCGCGGCCGCGCGCGGCTTGCTCTTCGAGATGCTCGAAGGCAATCCGATGAGCGACGGCTGGCAGGACGAAGGCGTCAAGGACGCGCTCGATTTTTGCCTCTCGTGCAAAGGCTGCAAGGGCGAGTGCCCGGTCAACGTCGACATGGCGACGTACAAGGCCGAGTTTCTTTCGCACTATTACGAGCGCAAACGGCGGCCGATCGCGGCGTACGCGTTCGGCCTGATGTATTGGTGGGCGCGCATCGCCGTCGCTCGCTCCGGGCGTCGTCAACGCGCTGACGCAGACGCCGGGTTGCGCGACATCGCCAAAGCGCGTCGTCGCGATCGCGCCGCAGCGCCGCATTCCGCTTTTCGCGCCGCAGACGTTCCGCGCGTGGTTTGCGCAGCGGCCGCCCGCGAAACGCCGGCAAGCAGCGAGGTCATCCTGTGGCCGGACACCTGGAACAACCACTTCCATCCGACGACCGCGCAAGCGGCGGTCGAAGTGCTGGAGGACGCCGGTTTCCACGTCATCGATTCCCGCGGTGCAGCTCTGCTGCGGCCGGCCGCTCTACGATTACGGCATGCTCGATCTCGCCAAGACGATGCTGCGCGAGATGCTCGACGCGTTGCGCGCCGCAGATTCGCGCCGGCGTCTGCGTCGTCGGCCTCGAGCCGAGTTGCGTTTCGGTCTTTCGCGACGAGATGACCAACCTGCTCGGGCCCGACGAAGACGCGAAGCGCCTGCAGCGAGCAGACGTATCTGCTTCACCGAGTTCCTGGCGAAGAAGGCGCCCGAGTATGCGCCGCCGCAGCTTGCAGCGCAAAGCGCTCGTGCAAGAGCATTGCCATCACAAGTCGATCCTCGACACGTCCGGCGAGAAGAAGCTCTTCGACGCGCTGGGGCTCGACTACGAAATCCCCGACACCGGCTGCTGCGGCATGGCCGGCCCCTTCGGGTTCGACGCGAGCCACTACGACGTGTCGATGACGGTCGGCGAACGCGTGCTGTTGCCGAAGGTGCGCGAGCCGCCGAGCAAGCACGATCATCGTCGCCGACGGCTTCAGTTGCCGCGAACAGATCGCGCAGACGACGGACCGCCAGGCGCTGCATCCGGCGCAAGTGCTGAAGATGGCGCTCGACGACCGCGGACGCGATCGCAGACGACGCCTGCCGGAGCTGCGCTACATGCCCGACGCGCGAAGCGAAGCGCGCACGGCCGCGCGGCGCGGGTCGATCGGCGCTGGCCGTGCTAGTCGCGGCGGCCGCCGTTGCCGCGCGTGTCTGCTGTTGTGGAAGCGTAGCGATGGCCGACGCGAAGTCGTTATCCTCGGCGGCGGGTTTGCGGGCGTCGCGACGGCGCGCGAGCTCGAACGCGTCGGCAGCGCGGCGCGATCGAGCGTGACGCTGGTGAGCCGGCAGAACTTCATGCTCTTTACGCCGATGCTGCCGGAGGTCGCGGCCGGCTCGATCGAAGCGCGCGACATCACGCAGCCGTTGCGAGCCGCGCTGCGCGCGGCACGATCTTCGAACTTGGCGAGGCGATCGGGATCGATCTCGGCGCGCGCACGGTGACGCGTCGACATCCCGCTGACGCACGAACGCAAAGCGCTTCGATTACGACGAGCTGGTGCTCGCGCTGGGTTCGACGCGTCGACCATGGGCGTGCCGGGCGTGGAGAGCACACGCTGCCGCTCAAGACGATCGCCGACGCCGAAGCGTTGCGCAACCGCGTCGTCGGTGCGCTCGAAGTCGCTGCGGCAACGCAGCGATCTCGATCGAGCGCGATCGGCTCTGCGCTTCGTCATCGTGGGCGGCAACTTCACCGGCGTCGAGCGGCCGGCGAACTGCACGCGTTCGTGCACTCGATTCTGCGTTACTATCCGCGCATCGACCGAAGCAGGCGTAGCGGTCGATCTGGTCGAAGCGGCGATCGGCTGCTGGCGCATCTGCCGGCGAAATTCGGAAGATGCGCGGCCGCGGCGTTGCGCGAGCGCGGCGTCGTGTTGCACATGAATGCGCAAGATGGCGCGCGGTCGATTCGCGCGGCGTGCGAACTCGAAGGACGGCGAGCGTATCGCAAGCGCACCGTCCTCTGGGCGCCGGCGAAGAGCCCGTCGCCGCTCGTCAAGACGCTCGGCTGCGAAGACCGACGAGCACGGCGCGATCGACGTCAACGCCGATTTCGCCGTGAACGGACGCCGCACGCTCTGGGCGCTCGGCGATTGCGCGGCCGTTCCAACGCCGACGGCGGCACGTACGCGCCGCTCGCGCAAAACGCCATTCGCGAAGGGCCGTTCTCGCTCGCAACATCGTCGCGTCGGTTCGCGGGAAGCAACGACGACAGACTTTCGCTATCGCGAGCTCGGACAGATGGCGTCGCTCGGCGACCGCTACGGCTTGGCGGAACTTCCGGGCGGCGCATGTTGCCGGCCTCGCCGGCGTGGCTGCTTGTGGCGCGCGTATTATCTCGGCGCGATTGCCGGGCTTGGACACAAGACGCGCGTCGCCGCTCGACTGGACGCTCGGTGCCGCGTTTCCGCCGAGCACCGCACGGCTGTCGCGCTCGATCGGCGAGCGTCAGACGCAGCGAGGAGCGTCATGCGGCTCGCCGATAAGGTCGCCATCGTCACCGGCGGCGACACCGGCATCGGCAAAGCGATCGCGCTTGCGGTTCGCGCGCGAAGGCGCCGAGCGTCGTCGATCGACTATCGTCGGCGACGAGCCGCCCGGCAGATGCGCTCGTCGACGAGATCGAAAACTTCGGCGGCAAAGCGCGACGCCGTCGCCGCCGACGTTGCAACGACCGACGAAGTCGAGCGACTCGTGGCAGCACGACCGTCGAGCATTTCGGCGGCCTCGACATTCTGGTCAACAACGCCGGCATCGAGGAAAAGCATCCGTTTCTCGACACGCCGTTCGACGTGTGGACCAAAGTCATCGCCGTCAATCTCACCGGCGTGTGGCTGTGCTCGCAGCGCGCCGCCAAACACATGGTCAAGCAAAAGCGCGGCGGCCGCATCATCAACATCTCGTTCGGTTCACGAAGACCTCGCGATGCCGACCAACGCGCCGTACTGCGCGTCGAAAGGCGGCATTCGCATGTTGATGCGCACGATCGCCGTCGAGCTCGCGCCGCACGGCATTACCGTCAACGACGTCTGCCCCGGCGCCGTCGATACGCCGATGGATGCACCGCTCAAGCGCGACCGGCAGAGATACGAGCAGCTTGCTCGCCGAGATTCCGCTGCGGCGCATGGCGAAGCCCGAAGAGATCGCGGAGCTGTGCGTCTTCCTCGCCTCCGATGCGGCCGCGTATGTCACCGGCGCGTCGTACGTGATCGACGGCGGCATGACGCAAGCAGTCCGGAAGCCTGTAACGTGGACCACGTCGCGACGACGATCGGGTCGGGCGAACGCATGTCGACGCTACGAAATCGCCGATCAGCGAGATGGCCGCCGGCAGCACGCTCGGCGCGCCCAAGGCGTGCTCGTCATCAAAGCGACGGGCGCGATCGAAAAGTTCTACTCGAGCGACGCGGGTAAAATGCTGATCGGCACGGTGGTCGTGCACCATTGGGACGACCGGACCGGCATCCCGCTGGCGGCGCTTCCCGGGCACGTTCGTCATCCACCCCGAGCATCAAGAACACATTTTCGAGCTCTCCAACGGCGTGACAGGTGCGCGAGAAGACTCTTCGTGCTGAGCGGCAAGCCGCACGGGATCGCGCGTCGATCCGCCCGCAGCATACTACACGGTCGAACTGCACAACGATACCGACGCGGAGCTGCAGATCGCGACCTACGCCTCCGCGCAGTTGCGCGGCGACACCGAGCACGACGTACGCACGCGCGTACAGCCAAAAGCATCGCGCGCTGCGTCGCCTGGAACCAGACAACGAACCGTGTCGTCGCGCGTCTTCGGCTGGTCCGTCGAGCCGACGAGCTTACGAAATCGACGACGCGACAACGGCAAAGCCAGCGCCATCGATTGCCCGGCCCGCTCAGCAACACGACGCTCGCACGCGGCGGCGAGGCCGCTCGGCATCCTGCATCTCAGCCACCGGCTCAAGCCGGGTCGAGAGCACGCGTTCTACGTTCACGCTGACCTTCTCGGTCAACGGCCGCGCGGCGGCGCTGCGCGACTTACGCCGCGTGCCCGGCAGCGGCGAGGCGCTCGCGCGCACGCGCGCACACTACGATCGAGTCCTCGATCGCGCGGTCGTGATGACCCCGATACCAGGACGTCAACCGCGGCGTACTGTGGGCGAAGGCCAACATGCTGCGCACGCAGTTGCTCGCGCCGACCGGTTGGTGCTTCGTCAACGATCCGACGCGTTCGAACAACAGCGTCGCGCGCGACACGGCATGGTTTGCGTTCGGCGCCGACTACATCACGCCGGAATTTGCGCGCGAATCGCTGCTGTGGTACGCGGACCATCTCGAGAAGCAGCGGCATGGTCGTCGAGTACTACGACATTCGCAACGGCAAGACGCGAAGATTACGGCCTCAACATCAACGATAACACGCCGTTGCTGATCTTCGCGCTTTGGCACCACTACAATACGACGCGGAGATCACGCGTTTCTCAAACGCGTCTATCCCGCACGCGCTCAAAGCCGCGCGCTACATTCTCTCGCAGCGCAACGAGCACGGGCTGGTCTGGTGCACGGCGACGCGGAACCGCCGACTGGGGCATCGTCGGCTGGCGCAACGTCATCGAGGACTACCGGCTTTCCGGGCGCGACGACCGAAGTCAACTCGGAGTGCTACGCGGCGCTGCAGACGATCGTCGCACATGGCGCGCCTGCTGAAGAAGCACGACGAAAGCGCAGAGTTCAAGCACGCACGCCGAGCGCTTGCGCGCCGCGATCAACGCGCATCTGCTCGACCGAGAAACCGGCCTGTACTATCTCAACATCGACCTCGACGGCCACCCGCGCACCGACGTCACGTCCGATCTCGTCTTCCCGGTCATGTTCGGCGTTGCCGACGACGAGACGGCGGCGCATATCATCAGCCGCTTGAGCGTGCCGGAGTTCTGGAGCGAAGCCGGCATCCACACCGTGCCGCGCAACGCCATCAACTACGGACCGACCCACGGCTACGGGTCTGCTCGGCGGCGTCTGGGTCGGCGTCACATTTTGGTACGCGTTTGCGGCGGCGCGCGTTCAACCCGGAGCTTCATGGCCTACGCGCTGAGCACGAGCTTTCGGCCACTATTCGAAGGACCCGCTACGCAACAACACGGTGCCGGGGCAGTTTTCGGAATGGCTGCACGGCGAGACGCTCGCCAATCAAGGCATGATGCTTTCGCCGTGGTTTCCGCCGCGGTATCTGTGGGCGGCGATCGAAGGCGCCGCCGGGCTCGACCTTTCCGGCAGCTCGCCGAGCGTCAACCCGCGGCTGGCGCCCGATTGGAAGTGGCTGGGCGTTCGCAATCTTCCGCTCGCCGGCAAGACGCTAAGCTGGTTCGTCGTGCGCACGCCCGATCTCAAGATCTACGCGAACTTCCGGTTCGATCAGCATCTCGACGTACGAGATCGTACGACGAGGACGTCACCGACGCACGTGCGCGTCGACGGCGATGCGGCCGTCGCCATCGCGCTGCGCAGAGGCGAACGATCTCGCGATTTTCGTCGGCAATACGCTCGACCGGACGATTACGACATCGTGCGGTTACGTGCCGATCTTACGCGGGCAGTATCGCTGCCAAATCGTTCAACAGTCTGCGCGGCGCGCTGGATCGAGATGCCGCGCGCTCGACAGCCGAGGCAGTTCGAGCGCGGCATTCGCCATTCAGCTCGACCGCAAAGGCTTCTGCGTGCTCGAGCTGCGCAGGAGGTGTAGCATGAACGGCGCGCTCGATCGCTTCGGCGTCAGCGAGTTCACCACGTGGCCGTGGCCGTTCGAGCGCGACGTCGAGCGGTATGCCGCGCACGGCGTCGACGCGATCGAGGTCTGCGAGTTTAAACTCAACCGCAACGACTACGCGCCGCAACTCCAGAGTGTGCGAAGCGTACGGTCTGACGGTCAGTTCCGTGCAGTCGACGGTGCACTCGCTTTTCCCCGATAGTCTGGCGCCGTCAGCCGACGCGCCCGACGATCGCATTCGGCACATCAAAACGGCGATCGAGCGCATCGCGCCCCACGTTCCGCCGGGCGTCCGTTCGTCGTGATCACCGGCGCGCGCCGGGCGGCAATACGCGCCATGTGTACGAAACGGCGCTATCGCGCTTTGCCGATCTGGCGGACTTCGCCGCGGAGCACGGCATGCGCATCGCTTTCGAGCCGCTCAATCCAGTGCTCTTCAATACCGACACGGCGTTGTGGGGTCTCGATCAGGCGCTGGAACTGGTCCGGCGCGTCGATCATCCGGCACTGGGCATCTGCCTCGACACCTGGAACGTTTTCCAAACGCCGGATCTGCACGACGTCATTCGCGCGTGCGGCGACCGCATCTTTCTCGTGCAGGTGAGCGATTGGCACCGGCCGCGTTCGGCCGCCGATCGCGTCGTGCCTGGGCGACGGCATTATCGATAACGCCGGCGATCATGCGCACCGTTCGACAGACCGGCTATACGCGGTCCCTACGTTCTGGAAATTTTCTCGGGCGAGTCGCTGCCGGACTCGATCTGGCGCAGCGATCTCGATGCGGTGCTCGATGCGCAATGCGACGGCGTTCGTCGAAGATCTGGGAGGCGAGCGAATCGTGATACCCCGCCGTATCTACGATTTGAGCCAACCGGTGTTTTCGAATTGTCCGCAGTATCCCGACGTCAATCCGCGGCCGGCGCAGGTTCGCTCGCTCTATATGCTGGCGGTGCAGGGCGTCAACAAAGAGATCGTCGAGATGAGCACGCACACCGGCACGCACTGCGACGCGCCGTTTCATTTTTTTGAAGACGGCGACACATCGACGAGGTGCCGCTCGAAACGTACGTCGGGCCGGCGCGTCGTGCTCGATCTGCGCGAGAAGAAGCCCGGCAGCGCGATCGAGCGCGACGGACGTCGAGCGCTTTGCCGATCGCATCGAGAGCGGCGACATCGTGCTGCTCAATACCGGCTGCGGGCATCGCGCGAGCAACACGCGAGAGTTTCTTGACGGATTACGTCTACCTGAGCGGCGAGGCGCGCCAGCTGCTCGTTGATCGCGGCGTCAAAGGCGTCGGCATCGACGCCGTAAGCCTCGGCGGCTACAACGATCCGGCGAAAGCCGGCCCGCCGCACAAAGCGCTGCTCGGCACCGGCAAGTTCATCGTCGAGGAGCTGTACTTTCCCGACGAAGTCATGGACGGGCGCAAGCGGCTGTTCGTCGCGGCGCCCGTGAAGCTTCAGGGTGCAGCGGCGCCTGGACGCGCGCGATGCTGTGGGAGTTCGAGTAAGGGAGGGGGAGAAGCCGACTCGTTGAACCAGGTCCCTGCCAAAAAAATACGCGTCCCGGTTAGCTCAGCTGGTAGAGCAATTGACTGTTAATCAATGGGTCGCTGGTTCGAGTCCAGCACCGGGAGCCATTTCATCGCGACAACGCTTGGTGCACGAACGAGATCGCGATGGAACCCTCTCCAACGGCCGACGCGACACGCTTGACGCTGTTGTCGCGCACGTCGCCCGCTGCAAAGATACTGGGAAGGCTTGTTTCAAGCAGATACGGCGGTCGCGACAGCGGCCAATGCGCCGCTGCGAGGTCGTCGCTATTGAGCTCCGAACCAGTCTTCACGAAGCCCTTGTCGTCGAGCACAACGCAGCCGGCGAGCCATGCGGTATTCGGTTCTGCGCCCGTCATCAAAAACACGTGCCGAACGGAAAGCTCGTCGACAGCTCCGGTTTCATTATCGCGCCAACGAATTGATGTAAGGTGATCGTCCCCCTGGAGCGCGATGACTTCGGTCCGCGGGTGCACTTCGATATTCGGCGTGTTCTCAATGCGGCGGATGAGATAGCGCGACATGCTCTCTGCAAATCCGGCGGCGCGAATAACCATATAAACCTTTCGCGCCATGCCGGAAAGGTAGACCGCCGCTTGACCGGCTGAGTTTCCGCCGCCGACGATGACGAGATCGTCGCCCGCGCAGACCTGACCCTCGATAAACGTCGCGCCGTAATACACGCCGGCGCCTTCGAAGCGTTCGAGATTCTCGAACGGCGGCCGGCGGTATTGGGCGCCGCTCGCGATGACGATAGTTCGTGCCGGTATCGTTGCGCCGCTCTCCAGGCGGACGGCATAGGGCTGACGGTCGCACGCCAAACTGGTCACGCGATCGATGAGCATTTCAGCGCCGAACTTTTCGGCCTGCGTGAATGCTCTTGCGGCCAGCTCTTGCCCCGACACTCCGGTCGGAAAGCCGAGATAGTTTTCAATGCGGGAACTGGTGCCGGCTTGGCCGCCCGGAGCGTTCGTCTCAATGACGAGCACGTCCAGACCCTCCGACGCGCCGTAGACCGCCGCAGCGAGTCCCGAAGGTCCCGCGCCGATCACGACGAGATCGCGAATATGCGTCTCGTCGATGGTTTCGTTGAAGCCCAAGCAGTTGGCGATCTCACGGTTCGACGGATTTCGCAAGACGTTCGCGCCGCGGCAAATCAGCACCGGAATCTCGTTAGCGGCGATGCTGAAGGTCTTCATGAGGTCTTCGACTTCGGGGTTGCGATCGAGGTCGAGATAGGAATACGGATGCCCGTTGCGCATGAGGAACTCTTTTAAACGGAACGTCCCCGCTGAATGCGCCGATCCGATGAGCACGACGTCGCTTATTCCCGACGTGAACAAGCCCACACGGCGAAGGATGAAAGCGCGCATGATGATTTCGCCGATCTCGGCATCGGTCTGCACGAGCGTCATCAAGCCTTTACGATCCAGTTCTATCACGTCGCCGGATTTCGCAACGGAGATCCGGAGCAATGCCCTCCGCCCGGAAAGCGAGTTAATCTCGCCGCTAAACTGGCCGCGTCCGCGCAACTCGATCAGACGCTTTCCAAGTTCCGTCGGACGAACTGCCTCCAGTTCGGCGGAAAGCAGAACGAAGAACGGCACGTTCGCCGTGCCTTGTTCGTATAGGACGTCTCCCGCGCTCACGGTGCGCGTGCTGCCATGAGCGGCGATGCGGTCGATCTGGGCAGCGGCGAGGGTGGGAAAAACCTTTTCGAGCGAGCTCGCAAGCGCGATATCGGTCGTCGTCGCGACTTCAATGTTGCTCATCGGAACAACATTCGGCAAGGGCCATCCCTTAGCCCGGGGTGCTCGATGGCTTCGACCGCATCGGCGGATTGGATCGGCGTAATCCGCTCTTCCTTGAAAGCACCTAAGGAAGGATTGTCGGAATACCATTGCAGCGCGTATGGCGCGTCGACGTCGAGTTGCGCGGTAAAGCCTTCGAGCAGTTTACCTACGAGCGTTTGGCCGCGATAGGTTAGGCGAACGCGCGCACCGGCAAACTTGTGCAGTTCCGAATCGGTCATGCTTCAGCGTTTCTTTCATAAACGTTTGGTCCTGCGTCGCACGCGGGCGACGTCTTCTTTGACGTTTTCGATGGCGTGCTCGGGCACAAAGGGCGTTGCATCCTCAACCTTCTTTTTGCCGAGTAGCGCGAGGCACGCCGTGACGACGCCCCAAACGATGGTGACGGCTAGGACGGCGCCCCACACGGGAAGCACCAGCGACAATGCGACCGCGATCAACGCCGTGAGGCATGCCAGCGTCATCAGGCCCGTAAGCGCAGAAGCGCTGACCATGCCGGCGCCGACGCCCGCCGACTTTGCTTTCTCGGACATTTCGTCTTTGGCCACATGGATCTCGTGTCGTATCTCTGCGGTGACCTCGCGTACGATTTGTTGAATGAAGTTCGGCTCGTCCGTTTTTCTCGCGGCGTCATCGGTTGGCATCAGTGCTTTACCTCCAAGTGAAGCGCACTTACCCATCTGCCGTAGAGACTACAGCATCCGCTTCAATTTCGACGAGCATCTCGGGGGAGATGAGTGCGCGCACCTCGACCATCGTGGTCGCCGGCCGAATGGAACCGAACGCCTCGCTGTGTGCTCGAGCGACCGCTTCACATTGGCCGATGTTGACGACGAACATGCGCGTCCGAACGACGTCTTCGAGTGACGAGCCGGCCGCTGCGAGCGCCGCCGCAATCTTATCGATAGCCCCTTTTGCTTGCCCATACGCATCGTCCCCGGGGCTGGTGGTTCCCGATATGAAGATGAAGGCGCCCTTGCGCACGGCTCGAGAATAGCCGGCGATCGGCTCCCACACGGCGTCGCTGCGAATGTTCCGGCGTCTATCATCCTGCATGCGATGCTACGTTCGCCGTTCGGCTGCGTATCGCTATCCTCAACGCTGCGGACCTAGGCTACCACCTCCGAAAAAGCCGGAGTGGCGAGTTCCACCACCAATCCGGAGTGATCGGTTAGGCGATCGAGGCGAAATAGATGATCGTATTCTGCGCGCACGACGCGCGGTAAGAGCGCCGGCGACACGAACGCCTTGTCGATACGCCAGCCGGCTCGACTGACGTAATGAGGATCGCGGCGAAACGGATACCAGCTAAACTCGAACTCGCCGGGGTGAAGATAGGCCCAGGCTTCGGTCCAAACGCTCTCCAGTTCACGATAGAGATCGTCGGTACTGAACTCGTCGCGCAGTGTGCCGCTGCGAACGTTGATCTCGATGTCGGTATCGCTGCGTCCCGAGTTGAAATCGCCGATGCATATCGCCGGCGCGTCGCGCTCGACGTACCGCCGCGCGAGCGAGATGAGGCAGCGCAAATGCGCCCGCTTGCGATCCTGGCCCGGTAAATAAACGCCGAAGAGATCGAAGTCGCCGAACGCCGCCTGGAGGACCGCATTGGGGTACTCGTCCTCGGGCAATCCGAACGGATTGGTCGTTGCTTGGAAGGGACGTTCCGAGACGACGAGCACGCCGTTGCCGCGAAAGCCCTCCGTGCTTGCTTGATGAACGAATCCGCAATCGTGCGTCTTCTTACGCAGAAGTGCGCCGCTGGTCGTATCGCGATATTCGGAGAAGACGAGGGTTTCGGGGTCACGCTGCTGGGCGCGGCGCACCATCTCCGGGATGGTCGTCACGTTGCCGCCGGACCGAACGTTCACCGCGAGGATGCGCCGAGCCATACGCCCGTTCACAAACTGGCCCTTCCCCCGTTTTCCGGCCGGCAAACAGGAACGACGGGGAGTCGGCGCACAACTTTGCGTTATGGTACGTGCTCGTGTTGCTCTGACGCTGGCTTTTTGCGGCGTTGCCCTTCTCACTGCGCAAACGCCCTCACCGGCACCGGCAGCGGCGACGGGAAAACCGCTGCGCCATCTGGAGTTCGCATTCAGCGTCTCCACGCAAGGCATGTCGTCGTATGAATACAACGGCATCAACGGCGGCGTTGAAACCGCCAGCGGCGCGGGAAATCTCTCGGCGGCAAATGGCGGCGACGGCACGATGTTCGTCGACGTCTTGTCGGTCGCGCCCGACGGCGCGCTCATCGTGAAGATTTGGGAGCAAGTGAAAAACCAGCCGCGGCCCGGACAAGCGTACACATGCCACGTCTACGGGAACACGTCGGTGTTCTGTCCGTCGGTTCCCGCACCCAGCGCGGCGGAATGGGTGCTGCTCGGTTATTTAGGCCGTCAGTTCATCGACGGTGCGCCGTGGTCGGCGCAAGGCCATTGGCAGCGCACCGAAAACTCGTCGCAGTTTACGTTGCAAGAAGACTTCACGCTGGTCGACGCCGGTGACGGAAAGAAAGTCGTCGTGCAAGAGCTTCGGAAAATGGATCTCCATAACGGCGGTTTCGGCAGCGAACAGTCGACCATCACGATCAACTACGACCGCGCGATGGAAGTGCCGGACAAGATTCGCGATGAGGTGGTCTCGACCGGCGGGAATACGGCGTATAGCGCGCACTATCAGTTTACGCTCAAGCACGATTCGTTCGCCAAGACGCCGGGGTAAGCGGGCCCGCGCCCGCGGCGCTTAGTCTTGCATGCGGCGGCTGGGCGCCCGCGTAAGCGCGGATTCGGTTGAAGACTCGATGGCCGCGCCGTCGGCCGCGCTCGGCTCATTCGGCGGCCAATGCGCGACGACGAGCGCGTCGGCGCGTTCCAACTCCTCTACACCATTCAGAACGATGCGCACGTCGCCGCGATAGCCTTGCGGATAAGAACCTCGAACCGTCGCCGTCGCGCCGGTACTCAGAATGACGGCATCGCCATCGACGAGCGCTTGAGCTAACCCCGCATCGCCGTCCATCAACTTAGCGTTTCGCGCGCGCCGCCTCGTTGACGGCCTGTTTCGCGATCTTCGTCAGCAGTTTGTCAGTGTTGATCTCTTGTTCGAGCGTTTGCTTCATGAGTTTGGCGCCCTCGGGCACGCCAAGTTCCGTCGCCCACGTAATGAGCGTGCCGTAACGCGAAATTTCGTAGTGCTCCACGGCTTGTGCGCCGGCGAGCAAACCGGCATCCAGCGCAGGGTTGCCTTTGAAGTCTTCCATGACTCCGCTGCCCTCCTCGAGGATGCCGTCGATGGCGTCGCACGTTTTGGCGCGTGGGGACTTGCCGATAAGGTCGAAGACGCCTTCGAGCCGTTCGACTTGGCCTTCGGTCTCGTCTCGATGATGCAAGAACGCTTCCCGCAAATCGTTCGAGTTGACGGCTTTGGCGAGCTTGGGAAGCGTGCGAAGAATCTTCTTTTCGGCGTAATACATGTCGCGCAGCGTTTCGTAGAACAGGTCGTCGAGCGTTTTGGTCACGGCTCTTCTTTCTTTAAATTACGGGTGTCCGGTAGCTTATAGCCCCGCAGTACGGGGGCTAAACGCGCAGCGAAGCATGGGCTTGCCGCGTGCCCAACAGACGCTCGAGACGCAGCGCGTCGCGCGGCGCGGCCGCGAGCGTATCGTTGTTGAAGTACGCATAGACCTGACCCGCCGCCGCCTCGAGTTCACGCAACCGTTGCGCCCATCGTTGTAAAGTAGACCGCGAATACGACCCGAAATAGAGCCCTAAGGCACCGTGAAACCGGACGTATGCGAGTGTTGGACTGGTAATCCAGCGCGGAACTCGCAGCCCGGGATAATCGTGAATGCAGAAAGCGATGGAGCGCCGCTCCAGCAGTGCGCGCACCGGAGCGGTAAACCACGTTTGGTTGCGAAACTCGACGACGTAGCGATATTCGGACGGCAACTTATCGAGGAACCGTTCGAGACGCGCGTCGTCGCGTTCGAGATACGGCGGAAACTGCACGAGAATCTGAGCAAGCTTCGTCGGTTCGAAACAGGCGGCGCGCTCGAAGTAGTTGCGGACGAACTCGTCGACGCGTGGAGGCAGATCGCGACGGTGCGTGATAAGCCGGCTCAGTTTGACGGTGTACCGGAAATCCGGCGGCACGGCATCGCACCACACGCGCACCTGTTCGGCTTTCGGCAGGCGGTACGTCGTCGCGTTCAGTTCGACGGTGTTGAAGCGCTCGGCGTAATACGTGAGCCATTTGCGCTGAGCGAGCCCGGCCGGATAAAAACGCTCGCGCCAATCGCCGTACACCCAGCCGCTCGTGCCGATGCGTATCACTACAAAGGTGCTTACCCTGACGCTGCGCGTGCAACCTTTCGCGGTCCCGCTGGAAGGATTGGTTGGATACCGGGCCGCAGGTCACGCACATGCAGCAGATCGCCGTGATGCCTGTGAAGCGGCGCAATGTTCGGCGATTCGGTGGTGTCGCGCTGGCCCTCGTTGTCGCAGGCTGCGCCGGCGGCTCGATGCCGCAGAATGTCGCGCCGGCCCCAAGCAATCGCACAAGCGCCCGTCCCAACACCACGGCGAGCGACCTCATCTATGTTTCCGAAGGCGGCATCAACCAGGTGTCGGTGTTGAACTATCCCGGGTTCCACCGCGTCGCCAGAATCAAAGGTTTTCGCGATCCGGCCGGCGTGTGCGCGGATACGGTCGGGAACGTCTGGGTCGTCAACTCGAAGTCCACGAGCGTGATGGAGTTCGCTCGCGGCGGCCGCAAACCGATCGCCACGCTTGACGATTCGGCCGCCTCATTGCCGCTTGCCTGTGCGGTCGATCCGACCACCGGCAATCTAGCGGTTACCGATATGAAGGGGTCGAGCGGGGGCGCCGTTCTACTGTACACCGATGCGCAGGGATCCCCGACGGTCTACAATGCTTCCAATCTTGCGGTCGCATACTTTTGCGCCTACGACGCAAACGGCGATCTGTTCGTGGACGGTCTCGACAGCAACTACGCGTTCGTGCTGCTCGAGTTGCCGTATCTCGGAAAGACCTTCGAGACGATTGCCGTGAGCGGCACGATCGGCTTTCCCGGCGGCATGGCGTGGGACGGACAGTATCTCGCCGTGGGAGATGAGTCGTACGGCGGCAAGCATGCAGCCGCGATCGACGATCTTGCCCTCGGCACCGGGTCGACCGCAACGATCGTCGCGACGGTTCCGTTGCAGAAGAACTGCGACATCTTACAGTTCGCGATCGTCTCCGGCAAGGTCGCAGCGCCGGATACCTGCGTCAACACATTATTCGTCTATCCCTATCCGGGGGGCGGTCAACCCCTCAAGCACGCAAGCCATTTGCAGTATCCGGTAGCAGTGGCGGTGAGCGTCGGTTCCTGACGTGTGCCCGCTTGGCGTTGAGCCATCGCGGGAATCGTAGCCAAGGTGATAGCGGAAGCAAACGATACGGCAGTAGCGGCCCGCGAGGCGGGCCTGCGCTACTTCGACGATCGTCATCCCGGCATCACCCGTGAGAAGCGTGGTAAACACTTCGAGTACTTCTCTTCCGACGGCTCGCAAATTACCGATGAAGCGGAGTTGCGCCGCATCAAAGCGCTCGCCGTGCCGCCGGCCTATACCAACGTCTGGATCTCGCCAAAGGCCAACGGGCATCTTCAAGCAACCGGGCGTGACGCCAAAGGTCGAAAGCAGTATCGTTACCACAAGCGCTTCCGGGAGGTGCGCGACGAAGCCAAGTACCATCGCCTCGTCGCGTTTGGCAAGGCGCTCCCGACGATTCGCAAGGCGGTCGATCGGGATTTGGGCGGTCCCGAACTTTCGCGCCGCAAGGTTCTGGCGGCCGTCGTTTCGCTGCTCGATGCGACCGGCATACGGATTGGCAACGAGGAGTACGCGCAAGCCAACGATTCCTACGGCCTGACGACGCTGCGCTCGAGGCACGTGCGGCTGGAAGGTTCCAAAGTGCGTTTGAACTTTCGCGGGAAAACCGGCAAGCAGCACCGCATTCTGCTCGACGATAAGCGACTCGCGCGAATCATCAAGCGTTGCCGCGACTTGCCGGGCGAAGAGCTATTTGATTATCTGGACGACGGCGGGGCCGTGCAACGCGTCGACTCCGACGACGTCAACGAATACATCCGCGAGATTGCGGGCGACGATTTCTCCGCGAAAGACTTTCGCACGTGGATCGGCACCGTGGAGTGCATCGGCGCACTCGCCGAGCCGGCCGCTCATCTCGCCGAAGCGAAGGCGAACCTGACTGCGGCACTGGAGCGCGTTGCGGGGCGATTGGGCAATACACCGGCCGTCTGTAAGAAGGCCTACGTGCATCCGGCTGTGCTCGAAACCTACATCGAACACCATTGTTTGCCGCACAATGGCGAGCGCAATGCAAAGCGCGGCTCCGGCGGTTTAACGCCGGAGGAGCGCTTTGCCCTTCGGTTCGTGGAAGGATGGGAGAACGGCGGCGAGCCGCTCGATCGGACGCTTGAGCGGTCGCTCGCAGCGGCCCGGCGTTAGGCCGCAGTCGTGAAGTGAATGGAGCTGCGAAAGTGTTTGACCGAATCGGTCAAGATCTGCGCGTGCTCGGCGTCGACATTCTGCAGACGCGGAAGCGCTTTGTGCTCTTCCTCATCGATATGGTGAAGAACCGCATCCTGAAACTTTTTGGCTCTGGCAGCAAACTCGGTATCGTCGCCTTCTTTTAACATTGAGTCCAACTCGAAGAGCAGGAGATCGGCCTCCATCGTTTCGTGATAGAGATGTTGCGACTCGAGTTTACTGCCGGCAACCTTGTTGAGCGCCGGATAGACGAGATTCTCTTCGGTCGCATTGTGAATGGTCAGTGCGCCGACGAGTTGCTCGATCGCGTGTTTGCGCTGGGCGCCCGAAGCGCTCACCAATTGATTCAATAACCCTTTGATAACTTGATGATCGTTCTCGAGGATTTCTACCGCATCGTTTCCGCGCGCGGGTAACAGCGTTGCATCGATTTGCATGTCGTAGCGGTACCCCCGGCGGAGTAGCGCGAAACGCGGCAAACAGGGAACGCCTCGCTTCCTCGACGGTTGACCGAACCTGCGCCAACCCCGTTGCGTTCGGGGAAAGCTAGAGTGGGTACGCTAACCCGGAGTGGACAACCCCTTCGAAGCGCTCGACAACTCGCGCATCACACCATTCCATTGGAAGCTCATTTTAATTTCCGGCATGGGAGTCTTCACCGACTCCTACGATTTATTCATATTGGGTGTGGCGCTGACACTGCTCAAACCGATCTGGCACCTGTCGCCGTTTCAGGTCTCCATGCTCGGTTCGGCGTCGCTGCTCTCCGCGGCCGTTGGGGCCGTCACGTTCGGGCGGCTCGCCGACCTTTTCGGGCGCAAACGCATTTACACGCTCGAGGTCGTGGTGCTGATCGTCGGCGCGATCGCGTCGGGCTTGTCGCCGTCGTTTTGGTGGCTGGTTTTGTTTCGTTTCGTGCTCGGTTTAGCGATCGGCGGCGCGTATCCGGTTACCGCGACGATGATGAGCGAATATGCGTGTACGAACGTGCGCGGCATGTTGATCTCACTGGTCTTCGCCATGCAAGGCGTCGGTTTGATCGTCGGTCCGCTCGTTGCGATCGGGCTGTTGTCGGCCGGCGTCGGCAACGATATTGCGTGGCGCGTCATGTTGGCGCTCGGGGCGGTGCCGGCGCTGTTCGTGTTGTACATGCGCCGTTCGCTGCACGAAACGCCGCGGTTTGCGACGCTTGCCGGCGATCGCGACGGAGCCGATGCGGCGCTGCGCCGCGCGCTCGGCGTACGCAACGGATCGTCGCAACGCGAAAACTATAAGCCGAAAGCGCATTGGTTGCGAGATCTCGCGGTGTACGCCAAAGATGGCGTGATGCTACGCTGGCTCGTGGGCGCCAGTTTAGCGTGGTTTCTCCTCGACGTCGCCTATTACGGTAATACGTTATCCAGCCCGCTCGTGGTGAAAGCGGTCAATATCCACGGATCCCTGATCGCCAATACGTGGGTGACGCTTGGCGTCTTTGCCATCGCAGCGTTCCCGGGGTATCTCGTCGCGGCGATCGCAATGGATCGTTTGGGTCGCAAGACGATTCAAGGCATGGGATTTCTCTTTATGGCGATGGCGTTTGCCGCCATCGCGCTGTTGCCGGGCGGATCGCAAGCGGTCGTGCCGTTCATCTTGCTCTATGGGGTGAGTTATTTCTTCGCCGAGTTTGGACCCAACACGACGACGTTCGTCTACCCCGCCGAGATCTTTCCCGCGCGCTTGCGCACGACCAGCTACGGCATCACGGCGACTTGTGGCAAGATCGGCGCCTTCGCCGGGACGTTTGCCTTTCCGTTATTGATGGCGCGCTACGGACTTCCCGGTGCAATGGGAACGGTCGCAGTGGTTGCGATCGCCGGTTTACTCGTAACGTGGCGAATGCTGCCCGAACCCAAGGGCCAGAACCTCGAAACGATCTCACGCGACGATCTGCTGCAGAATCAACACGCAGAACCGGTCGGCGCGTGCTAGGCGCAGTGCAGAGCGTTTTATTCAAGATCTGCAAGCAAAAAATGCACGCATTGCCATTTTAGTGCCGCTAGTAAGAATTTGTCGAAAATTGGCGTAAATTGACCCCTAAATAGAGGCTTGACATTGCATTTAGATTTGGTATAATAGGCAGCCCAACAGAAAATCTAGTCGCCTTCGGGTCCCGATATCTCGTTAGGGAAAAGCCTAAATTGCAGGCCACGCTCTTAGAGCGGCGGCCATTTTTTGCTATTGGAGATTCAAATGAATACTTGTCTAACGTTTACCCTCCGGCACCAGTCGAGACCGCTGCATCTCTGCTACGACAATGACCCGGCTGCCGAAGCTGCGCTCCGCGAATTCGCTCGTAACATCGACGCCTCCGCGGATGGGCAGATCGTTGTGGTAGTCAGCGAGAGTGCCGAAGGCGCCAAAGCGCAGGTCGGATTCTTGAAACGCGACTTCCGTTCCATTGAGGTAGATTCGCTCCCAGACGATGATTCCGAGGATGCGCACGAACCGCCCGAGGACGACGAAACCAAAGGATCTCCCCATAACGCCGCTGGCTCCGGGCGAGCACTCCAAGCGGCGGTGAAGATCGTTCGCAGCGCCGGACGAAAGGAGAAGTAACAATGGCGATTATCTTGGAACCAAAGACGACGTGTTTTGTGCACGTATGCTGGGATAAAATTATTATCACGAAAGATCCGCAGACATTCCATATACCGCGGTTTTTGGGTCCGGCCGAAACCGGGGGTGGGCAAAATAATGGTTCCATACAATAGTCGTTCAACGCATGATTTGGAAGTGCCGTCGAGGGTTAAAAGAAGGCATGTGACCGAATCGAAGGAGATCAAGGTGGAATTAAAGGTTCTGAAAGATGGCAGCGACATTTTGGTTGCGCGGCGCAAGCTTCGAAAGATTGTGGTGAGCAGCGCTACGAAGCCACGTACCATGACTTTGGGGCACCAGGGCAACACCTGGTTAGGCAAGATGTACTACGTTCCGGCGGTCGACTTGTGGGTGGTCTTCGATGATGGTGAAAATGGGGAAGGACCTTGGAATACTTACGGCTTAGGGAATCCGTTAGAAGGTGGAAGCCGTAATATGGTATGCCACCTGAGTGTTCCAATCAAGGGTATAAATCGGAGAATGGGAGCAGTGTACGCACGATCAAAGCGTGACGGAAAGACGTACGTCCTACACCGCGGCAAGATCGGCGGAGGGCGCAAGGGCGTCGGAAAGTCCTCGTTTTTCACCCATTTCACTGGCAAGGTAGCGACGGCGAGCGATGGAGATCGCGTAACGGAGTTTGCCGTCGTTGCCTGCCTCGATAGTCCAAACTTGCTGAGCGATGTTCGCAAGTTTGTGTCGACCGTGGATCGCATCAAGCGGAAAATAACCGAATAGACTTCAAAACGAAGATCATGTCCCAGCCCGTGGCGTATGAAGGGGCCGTCCTCGTAGCCTAAGAGAGCGGCCATCGTGGCTTTCGGCGAAGGTTGTTTTCGCAAAGGAACTACCGGCAGGAAAGGAGCCACAATGGTCAAGCCCAGAGTCGCATTTATGGAGCTCGCTCAAAGGTCCCCCGACGTGCTTCAGCTAGCCACCCATAAGCATATGGATATGGACGTTGAGGCGCTCTGCCGCGCGTCCTACGGCCAGCGCGCCGTACCGCGGGCGAACTCTCGCAACGACGCGGTCGTGGATCCGAACATCGCACAGCTGCCGCCGCACATCACGCTTGAACAGGCGCACAACCTCTTCTCCGCGATGCGCAAGGGCGACCCCGACGAGGGCGGGGTCATTAAGGAGAGCATAAAGAGCGTGCTTGCCGGCCTGCTGCCGCATCGAGCCGAGCACTAAACGTGGCTGTAACCGCGACTGCCGTGCGCGCGCAATATCCGATCGAGGCGATCGAGGTCCAGGCGTATACCATCCCAACGCAATCGTCGGAATCGGACGGGACGCTCGAATGGGATGAGACCACGCTGGTGTACGTGGAGGTACAGGCCGGCGGACGGACGGGCATCGGCTACACGTACGCCGATATCGCCACCGCGAAACTCATCGCGATGTTGCGCACTCGTCTGCTGCGCAAAGACGCGATGCAGATTGGTGCGCTGGAACGACATGGGCAACGTTACGCGTAATCTGGGACGCGACGGCATCACGTCGATGGCGATCTCGGCGGTCGATGTGGCGCTGTGGGATCTCAAGGGTAAGATTCTGGATCAGCCGGTCTGCGCGCTGCTTGGTGCGGCGCGCGAGCGCGTACCGATCTACGGCAGCGGCGGCTTCACCTCGTACACGATCGAACAACTATGTGCGCAACTGCACGGCTGGGTGACCAACGGCATTCCATGGGTGAAAATGAAGGTCGGGCGCGAAAACAAAGCGGGACCTCCACATAGAACATTGCTCGGCAACGCCAAATTCATCGTCGAGGAGCTGTATTTCCCCGACGAGGTGATGGACGGCAGCAAGCGCATATTCTGCGCGGCACCGATCAAGCTGCGCGGGTCCGTGGCGCCTGGACGCGGGCAATGCTGTGGGAGTTCCATTAGTGCCGCGGCTGTTCGGACGCCGGTAAGCGCGTGGTGATCTGGAACGGCGCGTTGGACGGCTCGATCAAATCGCTGGAATCACACTCGTGGAAATGCTCGATCGTAAACGGCAGCGATGCCGACGCGCACATCAAAATCGTGCTGCGCGGATTATCCGGGAAAATTATCAATGTGACGCACTACGCGGCGCAAATGCCCGCATTTGGCGCACAGTTGAATGACGCGCAAATAGCGGCGGTCGTCGATCACGAACGAACCTCCTGGGGAAATCACGGCCCCACGGTCACCCCTGCCCAAGTTACACGAGATCTTGACGGTGTTCTTCGAAAGCCCAAGCTCCACGAGCGACGGTCTTGGCCGGTTCGCGATCGCGCACGCAGCGAAGCCGAATGGTTTCCCATGTATCCAAAGTAATCAACCTCTTCGGTGCTCCTTTTGGGGAGGGACTTGTGTATTAAGCCCATCCTTCGAGAGGAGCACCCTCGTTCTGTGAGGGGTCAATTCTGGTCGCCGCTAGGGGGTCAAAAGTTCGATGCCGTTACCGCACAACAGAAGCTGAACAGAATCACCCGGCGTCGATCAGCGGATGACGCTTACACGATGCGCGGCTCAGCTGCTATAGGCCCAAAGAAAGGCCTCCGTGTCTCCTAATACGCGCGGCGATGTCATCGCTTCTTCGTGTCCGGTGTTGGGTGCGACATAGAGTACGATCGGTTTGGGGCTTGCCTGCGCCCATTGAAGCGTTGCAGCAAACTTGTACGCATGTGCAGGCGACACGTTTGCATCGTTCTGAGACGTCATCACGAATGTTGCCGGATAGGCTTGGCCCTTCTGGATGTGAATGAGCGGAGCATAGTCATAGATCGACTGAAACTGCTGCGCGCTCGCTACCGGCGAACCAACCTCGTTTGACCAAAAGCTTTCGCCGACATAGGCGTAGCTTCGCAAGGCGTCCATCGTTCCGGCTTCTTCGGCGACGGCCGAAAAGAGTTCCGGATGTTGAACCTCGGTCGTGCCGGCGAGGAGACCACCGCCCGAGTAACCGTACGCTGACAGTGTCTTCGGGAGATGCGAAACCTTTCGAGATCAACAGCCTTGCCGCGGCCGCGAAATCGTCGAAACTGTGCTGCTTATTGGCCAGCATGCCATCTTGATGCCAACGCCTCCCCGTACTCTCCGCCGCCGCGCACGCAAGCAACGGCGAATACGCCGCCGCGTTCGAGCCATGCTGCACTGTAGTTGCGCCATATCGGTTGGTTAAATACGCCAAGCGCGCCGTAGCCGGTGAGCATTGTGGGAGTCGTTCCGTTACGTTTCAGACCGCGCCGATGGGCGACGAAAACCGGCACGCGGACACCGCCGGTGGATGGCGCGAAGAACTCCTCGGTAACGTAGTCCGAAGCATTGAAGCCCGGCTTGTGCCCACCGCCGTAAACCGTACTACGATTCGCGTGCACGTTGTAGGCATACGTCGTCGGCGGCGAACTCGGACTCGAAAAGGTGTAATAGCCGATCGACGAACCTGCCGGCCACATGTCCGTCGTCGCTCCGATGCCCGGAAGTGCGATGCGGTGAACCATCGCGCCATTACGGTTGAATACCACGAGATCCGTGACGGCATCGCGAAAATAGTGCGCGACGAACCGGTCGCCGACGGCGACCACCGACCCAAGAATCTCTTTGGATTGCGGAATCACATCCTCCGCGTGCGCTGGGTTGTTCAAATCGACCTTGACCAGCTTCCCTCTCGGCGCTTGATCGTGGGAGAAAAAGTAGAACGCTTCCCCGCGCTATCGATGAAGTCGTACGTTTCATCATGAGGCGGGTTGATGACGGCGACAGTTCGGTTACCGTGATGAAGGTCTTTAACGATCATCGCGTGCGCGTCGGGCGGCCCGTCACCGACGGTTCCGAGCATTAAATACCTGCCGTCGTGGGTTTCTCGCGCGGTCGGTAGCAGCGTGGGGCGATCGGGACGCTCGTACATGATGGGGTCGTCGGACTGGGCGGTGCCGACACGGTGAAGGCGAGCGATAAAGCCGGTGCCGATCGGCGTTCCAGCCGGCGGATGCTGCTCCGAGAGTGTAGCCGTCGTAGTAAAATCCTGAGCTATCGGCAGCCCAGGAGATCGGCGCCCAATCCGGCGTGCCGATCACTTCGCCCGCCGTATCGTTGCCGGTTGTGGTACTCATCGTGTGCCATCGCACCCAGCCGTTACCGCCGATCTCAATGCCGTATGCGAGCGTCAGTCCGTCGGGAGAAAGTTCCCAATCGGCCAGCTGTTTCTCTGACCCCCAACGGTTGGGATCGAGCAATAAACGTTTGATCCCGTGCCGCTCGACGATCAGCTTGCCCGAGCCGGTCATAAAGACCGTCGCGTACGTTCCAACGGAAGGCGCCGTATCGCTCCTCGTTGCGCCTAATTGCGTGATCGTCTTGTAAAAAAAGTCGCGATTCGGAATGTCGCTGAGCACGCGCGACGTGAAGCGTCGTCTGAGATCCGACCCACTGCTTGACGTCCGCCGATTCTGTGTGCTCAAGCCAGCGATACGGATCGCGAACCGTGGTGCCGAAATACGTCTGCGGAGCGTGGCCTCGAGGAGTTGCGGGATAGCTAATTGCTCCGGCGATCGCCATGAGAAGTGCAAAAGCGGTTTTCATTGGGATCGAGATCCTTCCTGAGGCGGCAGTACTATAAGCAGACTAGAACATATTGGTGGTCGGCGTGTTCTCCGGAACGACGTCAATGGTGATTGCCGATGCTTCAGCAGTTCCCGTTCCGACGAGCAGTAACCCGGCATAGGCACCGGTCGCGTCAGGCGACACGTGAAGGACAATCGCGAAAGGCTTCCACTCCGTCGTGCCGGTCAACCAACGATTTTGCATGTTGTCAAAGGCAGGTGTCGGCCCGTCTATGCGAAGCCAAAATCCGGCGCCCTTCGTGACGTTTTCCGCTCGAAGGTAGCCTCGAATGCGGATCGTACTGTCGCGATAGCTCTCGAGAGGCAGCCACGCGGCGAACGACCCGAACGATTGAGCCGGCGTCGGCGTCGCGTTTTCGAGCCTGAGTTCTTGCGTGCCGGCGTAACCGGCGTGCAAAATTGTCGAGCCTTTGTAATCAGTGCTGTTCGTTCTCCATGCAAGGGCGAGCGCTTGTTCATGCGTGCCTTTAACCGATGAGACCGCCGTGCTCGTGGCTGGTTTCGTGAACGCGGCATACTCTCGAGCACGCTCTTGCGTGAGCGCGATATTTCGGAGTGCCGTCGAGACTCCGGCCGACCGCAATGCGACGTCGAGACCCTTTTGCAAAACAACGTCGTTGCCGCGGGCGATGTCCGCCGCCGTAGGCTCTGCATACACATCGGGAATGATACCGACGCGCTGCAACTGCGCACCGCCGGCGTGCCGAACGCCTTCACCGCTGAAACTGACACCTATTCCGCCCGGCAGCACCATTCCGGTTACATCGCCGTCGGCTCCCTGGGTCGGAGTCCCGACGAAGAGCGTGTGATTTGCCTCACGAAAGAACAATGCACTGTGCTCTGATTGGCTGATGGCGCGCTCGTCGATCAACATCACGGTGGGCTTGATATAGCGTGGACGGGCAGCGGCAATGGTTTGGTAGAACTCCTGATATGCCGGCAGCCGCTGCTCGTCGAGCACTTCAACGTCGAGCGGTGTCCGTGCAAGCGGCGTGTAAAAAAGAGCGACGTTCTTCTTGGCATTCGCAAGACGCGGTGCTACGGTCCAGGCGGCGGCGTGTGGATAACCACGGTTATCGAAGATGATCGATCGCGTATTCTGAAGTGCATCAAACATCGCGCCGGTCTGTGACGGAAGCAGCCGGTCGAAGTCGACATACCCGACATTACCCGGCAGAATGAAGTACGTCGGTTCGTACCCCGGGGGAACCGGCATAAAGGTATCGCGTACCAGGCTGCGGGTCTGTCGCGATCCACCAGGGGCGTGGAAGACGAATCGTATCGGCGTACCTTTCTCTCCGCTGAAAACCGACGGCTGACCGGACGGTAACAAGGCTTTGTGATCTGCGGATTGTGGAGTGGACGAGCAAAGATATTGCTCGACGCGGTCCATCGCTTGCCGGATCGGCACGCCGTCAACGGCATCGATGACGTCACCCGCCTTGACGCCTTGCATGCCGTTCGCGGGCAGAAACGTTTGCGCGACCACGACCTGCCGATGAAGATAGCGGGCTTGAAACGGAACACCGGCTCCAAACTCGTTCTCGACGACCGCGCCACGGAAGAAGCCATGTGAGTCATGTAAATGTGCGTAGAACTTCATCAGACCAAGAAGATACGACCGCTCATTCGTTGCTGTGCGCTCATCGGCAATCGCTTGCAGCGCAGCGGCCTCCCAGTTGTCATGCATCAATGCTCGATAGGGCGAGAAATAGCGAATGACGTTGTACATTTTGGCCACCGCGAGCATGCGCATCGCTTCGCTCGGAAAGAGGACGTCGGAATACTCCACATCGTTCGATGTCAGATCTCGTGGCGTCGGGTAACTGGCGTGCGGCGGTGCAGCAGCGCGCATGACGGCGTCCCCCGCGCTTGTCGTGGTTTCAATCTGCAGCGGCTGAGCGATGTCCGCAAGGTCGCCTGTTCGAAACGTGACGTTGACGCCGTAGGGCAGTACCATGCTCGCAACGCCTGTTGCAAGGATCGAGGGCCTGCCACGGCTGCTCGAAATCACGGCTTTTCCGGCTTGGGCCATCCCCAACGCCAGGGACGGCAGCGACGTGTTCTCGTCGACGAGGAACGCGAAAGTGTGGGGAACGTTTGAGGTTCCCTTGACCTGCTCCGGTTCGGATAGCACGTCTTGCGATGAATAACCCGCGTATCCGCCGTTGACTTCGCTCGGATAGCCGAAATACGATCGCGAGCGTTCCCGCGGCATCGTGAAAGTGCCTTGAACGAGCGACAGCAACGGCGACGAATCGGAGAATAGGTAGTTGAGTGCAGCGGAATCGTTAGAGTTCGCTTCATTCACGCCGCGCAGGTCCACCACAATTGCGGCCCCTTCCGCGGAAGCAACGGCTTTCCAAATGTCCGCTGAGAGCATCCCCAGGCTATCCCCGATACCGTGCGGCACAATGATGAGGGTCGCGTTACCAAGGCGTTCTTCCGAAATGTGGGCGCCGGCAACGGCGGTATCGTTCTCGATATGCGTTGCCGGATCGTGCAGCGGCGCAATTAACGATTGTATCGCCGCCTCATACGATGCTGTATCGTGTGCGGAAGCGATCGCCGGTTCGGCCTGCGTGAGCGCTGCATTCCAATCGACGCCGTTGCGCGTCAACTCGGGGTCGAACAATTTGATATCGCCCCACAGCTTAAACGCGCCGAGAAGGTTCTGATTGGCGAACTGCGCTTCGGTTGCACCAAACGAAGCAGCCGGCGCCAGGGGCGCTATTAAGGCCGCCAAACAAACAAGAATACCTATGCGCCGCAAGTTCATTTTGTCGTTACCGTTCGCCGCGTCGCGCCAAACTTATCCTTGTCGGTCCGCTGGACAAACCCGCCTGGAAACCTACGGCAACAACGTCAAGCGTATTCACCGTCGCGCGCGACACCGCCGCATCGCTAAACGGTAGCTGGCCATAACCGTCCGGCGATCCACGCCGCAGCTTCGTCGGTATAGTGGCCCGAACCCGGTTCGCCCGATTCACCTTGCGGAATGATGATGCCGCCGGCATCCCAGTTGCCGACGTCCCACACCGCGCGAAAACTCTGCGATGCGCCCGGCGACTGCATGTGAACGGTGAACGCGTCGCCGTTGCCAGGAAGCGTCACGCCGTTGAAAACGGTGATGCCGAGCGATGCCAGCGCATGTTCGACCGGATCGGCGCCGGCGACGCGCCACGGAACCGCAGCGCTCGCGCGCGCCGTGCGCGCCGCGCCGAATCGCGCGCGGATCGCTCAACACGGCGGGAAGCCGCCCCGCCTTACCCGCAGTTAAACGCACGCGTAATCGCTCCACCACCGTCGCGGTGCGTCGAGGAACCGTCCATCAATCCGTCCCACGCAATCCCCGCGTCGCGCGCCAGTTCGCGCTCCGGCAACGAGAGCACGTCGAGTTGCATCGCCGCAAAATAGGCGACGTCGTACGTGCGGCGCGCGCGCAACAACTGCGCGATGCGATACGCGCGATACGGATTCGCAAACTGCGGACTCGGAACGGCACTCCAACCGTGCAGCGTACATTTTGTTGTTCGCCGTCCACACGACGGCATCGCGCGACGGCGCGACTTTCGGCAGACGCGCAAACGGAATCGGCCGGATAGCGCCGCGCGAGATCGGCCGCCGGGTGGAAACCAGCGCGCGCGCACCGGATCGTTCGGAATATCGCCCGCCAGCGCGTACGCCACGCGTCCGCTCGTATCGGCAAGCGCGAAGTTTTGCGTCGGCCCGGGATAGGTGGCCAACGCGTCGCAGCGCATCGCGCATCGAAGCGGCGCGATTCAACCGCGTGAACGTCGTGAGCGGCGAATCGGGCTGTGCATACGCATCCCAGCGCACCGAGCACGAAGCGTCCGCCTTTCGTGCGCGCGCCGAACACGTCGCGCGTTCGGTAGTACGGCGCGGTGACGTCGGGATGAAAACGCACGGCGAACGTTTCGGACTGCCAGCCGTTGGGATCGAGCCGCTTCGGCGGCAGATACGCCGATAACGACGTCACCGTTCCGTTCGTGGCGCCCCACGCGATGCGATCGTTATGACCCGAGCACGACGCCGGGAGATCCCGGCAGCGTTGCACCCGCAACGTGCACGTCCGGGCGAATGCAGATCGACGAGATACCATACGCCCGGCATATGCAGTCCGAGATGCGGATCGTTGGCGAGCAGCGCGCGCCCGTCGCTGCTGTGCGCAGCCCCCGCAGCCCATTCGTTGCTGCCCACCGGAACGCGGGGATCGCTCAACGACTGCAGCAACGATACGGCGCTGCGTCTGCACGACGGTCCGGCAGCGATGTGCGAGAGTCCCGCCAGCACCGGCGCGTCGTAACACGGATCGGTGAACGGAAAGAGCCTGATCGTACAAGCGTTGCGCCGCCCCGGCGATATGCCGCGTCGCGCGGCGCGATATCGTTCCAGTCGTCGGTGAGATCGAGCACCGTCGCCATGCGCCACCGCAAGCGAATCCTGCGGTGTCCACGGCTTGCGGCCGATACGCCAGCACGCGAAACTCCACGGGCAGCGGCTCGCGCTGCATCGCCGCGTTCACGCCGTCGCTGAATGCGCTCAGCAACGCGCGCGACGATCCGGATCGAGGCGCTCCCATTGCGCCTGCGCGATTGCGCGAACCGGTACGTCGCGTTCGCGTTCGTCGTGCTCGAGCGCAGCGGGCCCGAAGATTGCGGCCAGTTCGCCCGAGCATCGCCCGGCGCAGCAGATCCATCTGAAACAGACGATCCGATGCCTTCGACGTAACCTTGGGCGAAGATGAGATCGCGATCGTTCGCGGCCGCGATGTGCGGAACGCCGCGCTCGTCGCGCGCGATCGCTCACCGGCGCCTGCAAGCGCCAGGCCCGATACGGCTCCCGAGACGCGCGCGTGCGCAAACCATCCGGCAAAAACGTACGCCGCGCAGAGAACGACGAACAGCACGACGGCCACAACGGCGGCGCCGGCGATGCGCGCCGTCCACCGCAACGCGACGCTAAACGTCGACGTAGATGCGGTTGCCCTCGACGTCTACGTTGAAGGTTTGCACCGGCATAACGGCCGGCAAGGTGAGCGCTTCGCCGGTGCGCACGTCGAAGGTCGCGCCGTGACGCGGGCAGACGACGCACGCGCCTTCGAGCGTTCCCTGATCGAGCGGTCCGCCGTCGTGCGTGCAAACATCTTCGATGGCATAAAACTTGCCCTCGACGTTACAGACGAGTATCTCGATACCGTCGGCCACGACGCGGCGCGCGCCCTCCGGCGGTATCTCCGAAACGTCGGCGACGTGATGACGTCCCATGGAACGGCCTTATTGCGCCGGTGGAATGCGAACGGTGAGCTGCGGGTCGCGGAAGGTGAAGGCGCAGGATTGCGTCACGTTGACGTCCACGACCGTGCATCGCCATTCGTAGCGTCCCGGCTTGAGCGGTATCGGCCCGATGCCGATGGCGAACGTGGAATCGAGCGGCGTCCCGGGCGTAATGCCCGGGCGGACGGCCGACCTCGAGATCGGCCGTAATGAGCATCGGTTGCGGCGATTCGGGCCCCGGCACGAGCACCGGCTGACCGTCGCTGTCGAGCAGTTCGATGCGCACCTTGTGCCGGCGATTCGCCGCTTCCCACGGCACTTCAAACTTCATGGCGATGGCGCACGGCGTCGGCGTCGGACCGGTCATCGACCAGCCGCCGCCGAGCACGTACAGTTTTCCCGCCACTGCCTGCGCCGCGTCGGCCAGCAGCATGACGATCTTCCAAGAGTTTGGCGGGGCTTCCATGGCGATCTACTGCGACGGCGGCGCCGACGGCGTCAACTGCAGATCGTATTGTTGCGTCTGATCCGCTTCGACGTCTCTCGTCGTGAACGGCGATTTCGTCGTAACCGGCTCTTCGAGGCGCTGATCGTATAGTCGTCGGGCTGCAACGACATCGCGATGTAGTGGCCCTTGTCATTGGTCGTCACCGTGACGGTGTCCGATCCGGAGCTGATGCGCACGAGCGCGCCGGCAATCGGAGCGCCGGTCTTCGCATCGGTGACCGTTCCGGCGACGCCGCCGAGCGTGCCGGCCGTTGCCGCGCCGATGGAAAGGGCGAGCGACGACGACAAAACGCACACGCCGAAAGCGCGTCGAAACCACGATCTATTCATTCTGAGACTTTTCCTCCAGGTAGTTGGGTCGTACTCACTCAGTATCGACCGGTACGCCCGATGGTCCCTGCCGGAGAAAGTAGGCGCGCGAATACTTCGAGTTGATCGGCGTAAAGTTGCGGGGCGTTTGACTGAAGTTGAACATGTCCTCGATGCTGTTGGATGTTTGGTCGGTCGTGCCGAGTCTTCCGAGGTTGAACGTATCTTCGATGAAGCGAACGATGCTGCCGAAACCGTACACCGTGTTGGAAATGTACGGCGAACTTGCCCGACGTGTTGAACGCGGTATACGGCGAGATGGCGATGAGCGGCACGCGAAAACCGGGACCGCCTTGCGTGTCGCGGCTCGGCGGTGGCACCGGATCGTAAAATCCGCCCCAATCGTCCCAGACCACCAGAATCGCCGTGCTATCCCAATACGAGCTTTGACCGATCGCGTTGACGACCTTGCGCGACCCACGAAGGCCCGTTATCGCGCGCGTAGCCGGGATGATCGGAATCCAGACCGTCGGGAATCACCCAGCACACCTGCGGCAGATTGCCGCTGCTGATGTCGGAGAACACGTTGGTTTGCGGCCAGGTCACGTTGGTGCCCCATTCCGGTCCGTTGCGAACCGAGCGCGATAACGTCGAACGCGTTCCACAGCGCGCCGGGCTTGTCTCTTGACCAGCGGCGGCGTGTAGTATTTCCAGCGTCACGCTTTTGGCGTCGAGCAACGTTTGCAGCGTCCTGTAATACGTCGATTCGGGAAAGTACTGTCGTGCACGGCCGCGGTCCCTTATGCGGGCTCGTACTGCAACTGCCGTGGTGATGAGCGACGTCCTTGATGCCGGCCGGCGAGTCGCAACCCCAGTATGCCCGACGAGGTCGGGTCGTCGATCAGGCTCTCCGTTGTGTTGAGCTCGGTGCCGCCGCGAATGAGATCTTGATGCGCGGTAAACTGCCGCTGCCTTGCGTTTGAAACATCGCGTTGGCGATCGCGTACTCGCTTGGCCATCGCTCCAATAGGGCTTGACGTCTTGGGATTGACGTACTCGTACGGTTTGAGGCCTTCCGGCTTGCCGTTTCGTGCTGAAGATCATCGTTGTTGAAGCCGTCCATCGCGCCGTTGTCCCAGGCCGTCAGGAACGATGCGTACATGTGGTTGAGATCGACTTTGTCCGCCAGGTGCGTTTCAGTGAGTTTGATTTGTTTGATCGTGGTCGTGCGTGCCCGTGACGATCTTTTCCAAGCCGGTCGTCGCGCCGGTGACGCCGGGAAATGTGGCAAAGAGATTGTTGAACGTGCGATTCTCCTGCACGATCACCACGATGTGCTGCAGCGGCGTGCGTGCCGGACGGATGCTTCACGACGCCTGCGGCTGGGCCGTAAAGCGGCACGTTCGCGCCGCCGCATGCGGCTAAGAGAGCGAAGCGGCGACGCCGCGGAAACATTCGTGCGAATCATGGGATGGGAAGTTCCATCCATCGGCGCGCGTTCCCTTATGCAGCCCGCAAGCGGCGGGCAGCGCCAGAAGTCCTAAGGATGCGCGCGTGGATTGCCGCGCTCGCAGCTGGCAATGCTGGCGGCCGGCTGCTCGAGCGCCCAACCGATGCCGGCGAACGCCGCGTGAAGCCGCAGCGTCCGTGCTTGCGGGTAAAGCCTACGACGCCGATTCGCCACGTCATCATCGTCGTGCAAGAGAATCGCAGCTTCGATAATCTCTTCGCGACGTTTCCCGGTGCCGACGGAGCGCTGACCGGCGAAGCCGCCGCCGTGCCGCCCTCGGAGCTATCGCAGTGTCCGATTCTGCAGCGCGAAACGGTTCCGCTTGTCGAAAAAGATCTCTGGCACGTCGGCGACGATTTCGGACATCGCTACGCCGATTTTCTGGTGGATTACGATGGCGGATCCGATGGACGGGTTCGATCTCGATCCCAGTTCCGGGTAATCAACCGAAGATCGCGTGCCTGCATCCGTACCAGTACGTCGATCCCACGCAGATCGTGCCGTACTGGGATATCGCGCAGCAGTACGTCTTGGCCGATCACATGTATCAAACGCAGGCCAGCGGCAGTTTCACCGCGCACCAGGATCTTGATCGCCGGCGGCACCGCCATTTCATCGACCGCAAGCATCATCGACAATCCCACCGGCTTTCCGTGGGGCTGCGACGCGCCGCCGAACACCGTCACTCGCTCTTCACGATCTACGGCCAATACGAGCAGTAACACCGGCCGTTTCCGTGCTTCAATCAGTATGCCACGCTTACGCGACTCGCTGGATGCCGCACACGTGCCCTGGAAATACTACACGCAACCGGTCGTGCAGCGCGCACGGCGGCGATACCGCCGGCATTTGGAATGCGTTCGATGCGATACAAGCGGTGCGCTACAGCCACGAGTGGGGTAATCGCGTTACGACCAGCGATTTGGAGATCTTTAAAGACATCAAAGCCAAACGTCTGCCGGCGGTCTGTTGGGTGACGCCCGACGCGGTTAACTCCGATCATCCGCAGGAGCTTGCAGGGCAATAAGGATGTGGACTACGGGCCGTCGTGGGTCGCTCGATCGTCAACGCCGTCGGGCGAGAGCAGTTACTGGAAAACCAGCGCCATCGTCATTCTGTGGGACGATTGGGGCGGTTTTTACGATCACGAATCGCCCGCGTTCTTCGATGACCAAGGCGGCCTAGGGTTCCGCGTTCCGCATGCTCGTCGTCTCGCCCTACGCGCGCGAAGGTTCGTCGAGCCAACGCAAGCTATATCTCCCACACGCAGTACGAAACGGCCGGCATCGTGCAAATTCATCGAGCAGAATTGGAACCTGCCGCCGCATGCAAGTGCCCGACGGCCGTGCGGCAAGCATCTCCGATGTCTTCGACTTCAACCAAAACGCCGCGCGCTTTACGCCCAAATCCCGGCCGAGCAACCGCTCTCGTTCTTTTTACATCAACGACCTTCCAACGTGCCGCCGGACTCCGAGTGACGATGAGCGAACGATGCGGCGTGAAGTACGCGGCGGTAGCGGCCATTGCCATTTTGCTCGCAGGCTGTGCCGGACTGAGCCACGCGCTGCAGGGCCCCGCCGCGAGCGCGCTGCCGGTCGGCGGTCCGGCCGCTGCTCCGGCAAGCGCTTATCTATCGCACGTCGTCGTGATCATTCAAGAGAATCGCACCTTGGAGAACTTTTTCGCCGGCTTTCCCGGCGCCAACGCGCCGCATGCAAGGCTGCGCGATACCCACAACCACTGGAACCGGAAGCCTCCGCCGCAAAACGGTCCGCGTGCACCGCGGCACGACGACGAGCGGCTGTCCCGCCGGAGATATCGTCGTCCCGCTTAAGAAGATTACGTTCAGCGGTCCGGATCTGCAGCACAACTGGCACTCGTCCCACGTCGGCTACGATAAAGGCAAGATGGACGGCTTTTCGTTGCTTGGGCAGCCCGGCCAGTACTCAGCGTACGATTACGTCGATCCGAATGTCAGCCAGCCGTATTGGCAGATCGCCCAGCAATACGTTCTTGCCGATGAGATGTTTCCTACCGAGTTCGGCGGCAGTTTTACCGGCCACCTAACATTGGTCGCCGGTAACGACAATATCCGGCAGTCAGCCCCGTTGAAGCCGAAGTGGACTTTCCCGACGGGACGTGGGACGATTGCGATTCACCGCCGGGCACGACGAGTTCGTATATTACCGGCGGCGGTGAGGAGCACTACTATCGCGGCCCGTTTCCGTGCTTCGATCAGTGGGATACGATGGCCGCAAGTGCTCGACCGGTCGTCATTTCATGGAAGATCTACGCCACGAAGCGGTTGCACGCAGGCATGTGGGAGCCGTTCGAAGCGATGAAGTACGTGCGTTACGGTCCCGACTGGACGCAACGACATCATTGCGCCGCAGACGCACAGTCCTCAAGATGCCACCAATGGCAATCTTGCCTCCGTCGATTGGGTTACGCCGAGCAAAGCCGGATTCCGACCATCCAAGTGACGGCAGCGCAGGTCCGTCGTGGGTCGGCAGCGTGATCAATGCGATCGGGCAAAGCCCCTACTGGCCGACGACCGCTATCATCGTCGTCTGGGACGATTACGGCGGCTGGTACGACAACGCCAAACCGCCGACGCTCGACTTCCGCGGGCTTGGGCATCCGCGTTCCATGTCTCATCATCTCGCCGTACGCCAAACAAGGCTACGTCTCGCACGTGCAATACGAATACGGCAGCATCTTGCGCTTCATCGAAGAAGTCTTTGGTCTGCCGCCCGGCGCCATCGGGCCGCAATCGCAGGGTTATACCGACGGCAGAGCGGCGAGCCTAGACGACGCGTTCGATTTCACGCAAAAGTCCGCGCAAGTTCCGCTCGTTCTAAACGAAATATCCAATCTCGCACTTCCTGCACGAACGGCCTTCGAACGACCCGGTGGATACCGAATAACGAGTAACGTTCGTCTAGTCGTCGTCGACGGGCCGTGTCGTCGATCGGCTGGTGCTCGAAGTACTGCGGCGGAATATCTTGCGTGCGATCGGGTACGAACTCTCGCTGCGGCCTGCGCGAAGTCGAAGCAGTCTGAGAGATCGTTGGCGCGCGCGTCCGTCGTGCCGAGCGATCTGAGCCCGAACGTATTCTCGATGAACTTCAAAATGCTGCCGAACTCGTAGTGCACGTGCGAGACGTAGCCCGCTTGGCATAGGGTGAGATGACGATCATGGGGACGCGAAATCCGAGTTCGTATGCAGTTGTAGATCGTCGGCGGCACGTGATCGTACCAGCCGCCCCAATCGTCCCACACGACGATGATTGCGGTGTTCGGCCAATACGGGCTCTTGCCGATGGTGTTGACGATTGATGCGACCCATGAGGGGCCGCCGCCGTCGTTGCGGCCGGCATGGTCGGAGTTCGCCGCGCTGGGCGTAATGAACGTGACTTGCGGAAGCGTTATGGTCGCGCACCATGCGGAGCGCGAGCGCACGAGGGGAACTTGACGTTCGCGTAGTTCGGGCTATCCCACACGTTGCGGATGGCGTTGACGGCATGCCATTGCTCCGGCGCCCGCCGAACTCTTGAAAGTAACGCCACGTCACGTGATTGTTGTCCATTTCGTGCATGATCGAGTCGCGGTCGAAACACGGGAAAGACCGAGGGACCGGGCTGTCCGTCGCTCGTCGATCGTCGGTACGGTGCGTCCGTGGAAGCGAGTTGCAGCCGCCTTCGCCGTCCCGCGCGAACGTTCTCGGCGTTTTCGATGGCGCGATACGGCGAATCGTTGGAGATCTTCGAGGTGCCGCTGATGATGTACTGATGCGCCGGAAAACTCGGTCCTTGATTGCTCTGGAACATCTCGTCGGCAAACGTGTACTGGAGCGCCATATCCCAGTAGGGTTTCACGTCGCTGCGCGGCACGTAGCCGTACGGCGCGACGTTGTGCGGTGGGCACTGCCCGGGCGAATAGCAGTGTTCGCTCTCGGCGTCTGAAGCCGTTCATTTTGCCGCCGTGGTAATCGACCAGCCACGCCGAATGTTTGTGCGACATGTCGTATGGCGCGTCTAAGCGGGTGCGCGCGCAGTTCGATGGTTTGGCCTTGCAGGTTTTGCCCCATCTTGACGGTATCGGCGCCGGGAAAGCCGTTGAACAGATTGTCGACCGTGCGATTCTCTTGCACGATCACCACCATTGGTGATCGCGCCGTTTCCGAACGCTCGGTTGATCGGGCCGCTCGATGCCGCCGCTTCTCCCGCTTGGAGCGCAGGTTCGGTCGAGAGCGCCGAGCACGAAGTGGTGAACGCGACGGCGGCGCACGCCGCTAGGGCCATAAAAAATCGCATGTCAGTATCCTATTCGTAATCCGGAGTAAAATAATCGTCCGCGAAATGTTGCGAACTTCGCGCCCAAAGGTCTTCGGCAAACCGCAACACGCTGGTGGTTTCAGGAGCGGAACGCGAAAGCCGAGCGATCGTAGAGCCCGCCCCAATCGTCCCATTGAATAAATATGGCGGTGGAGTCCCAAAACTTGCTGTGACCGATGGTATTGACCAACGCGGCAACCCATGAAGGCCCGTACCCCTTGGGGCAGTTGACGTGGTCCGAGTCGTCGCAGACCGGCGTGATCCAGGTAAAGTTGGCCAACTTGCCGGCATTGACGTCGGTGATGTACGGCAACGAACTGCCGCACGCGCTCAGCATCGGAGATGCTAAAGCGGAAGCGGCCGCTCGGCGGGTGGTCATGCACTCTGTTTCGCCGCCTAACGGGGGAAACGCTTGCCCAAAAACCCGTCGAGGTCGGCCAGAAAATCCATCGGCGCGTCGTAGATCGCCTGCGCGCCGGCGAGATCGGGCTCGCGCCAGCCGCCGCAGCGCACCGCAACCACCGGTACGCCGGCTTTATGCGCCGCTTCGACGTCGTACGGCGTGTCGCCGAGAAAGAACGTTTCCTCCGGCGAGGCCTGCGCCTTCGCAAGCGCGGCGTGAACGACATCGGGATCGGGCTTGGAGCTTTCCGCGTCGTCCGAGGTCGTCGTTCGATCGATCGCGTCCTCAAGTCCGGCGGCGCGCAAAATCGCCGTCAGTTCCTTGCGGTTCGCCGACGTGGAAACGACACGCAGAATCTGCAGCTCGTGCAAGCGCTCGAGCAATGATCGTGCTCCCGGCGGTCGGTTGCAACGCCGGCGCGTACTCGGTTAAAAAGATGCGCTGACGGAGCTTCGTTATGCGAGTCGGCCGGCTCGAGTGCCCTTCTTTGAGCGTCGCATCGATCTGCGGCAAAATCTTGTCGCCGCCCATCCCGATGAGGCGTCGGACGCGCGCCGAATCCACGTTATAGCCGTACCGCATGCAGCGCGCGTACCCACGCCTGGGCGTGCTCGTCGTTGCTCGCAACCAGCGTACCGTCGACGTCGAGCAGCGCCGCTGTAACGACGAGTTGCCGGCTAGCGACCCGTCGTCTTTCACCATGGACCGCATTTCCTCTCTTCGATCGCGCTGGGCTGCGCGCTTTTCGCGTTGTCGCTCAAGCGTTCGCCGAGGGACCCATGCGCTCGCGCTCCACCGCCGTAACGGGCAACAGCATTCCGGCGAGAAAACCGACGGCGACCGAACCGATCGCCATGCCGAGCGGATTGCGCGCCATCGCCGTTACGTTGCGCAGCTTGCGTGGCCGCCGTGCGTGCGCGCGGAGTCCGACGGCGCTTAAACACGCGCCCCTTGATGGTTTGCGGCGGACGACCGGCGTCTCTTCATTCCTGCGTTCCATTGGTTTCCTCCGTAGTACGTTGCGTCGAACTGCCGCCGAGCGGCGGTGGATTTGACGAGCCGCGAGGCGACGAAACCGGCGGTCTAAGCCGACCGTGGCCACGGCCCATGGGCGACGCCGGCTGAACTGCTCGGCGTCGGCGATCATCTGGTGCAGCGGCGTCTTTTCCAAGTAGGTTCCGGCACGCGCCACAGCGTCCGGAGCATTGCATTGCGAGGTCGGCCGCAACGCGCGTGTTGGGATCTTCTCGCAGATCGTCCGCCACGTCGGAGCGTTTGCGCCGTCGCGCGGATGCGCCGTCCGGAATCGGCCGCGCGCGTTTCGATCTCTCGCGCGATGAAACCACCGATATCAAAAGTGCTCATTGCTCCATCCTACCCCGATTTACGGCTTCCCACGGGGAGGGTACATGCGTAACATGAGAGCAACCTGGAAACCGCACGAAAAGCACGGGCGCTTGACCGAACGAAGCGACCTGCCCGATAGCGTCTTTGCGTTTCCCAAGGAGCGTAAGGAGCCGCTGACCGATGCGCGACACGTGCGCAATGCGGCAGCGCGTTTCGATCAAGTCACCGGCGTATCGAAAGAAGAGCGCGAACTCGCTTTTGCCAACATCAAAAAGGCGGCGAAGCACTACGGCGTCGACCTTGGAAGAAACGTCGGCGAAAGATTTCGGCGTGCACCCGCAGCGCGGTCGCAAAAAATTGGCGCGCAAAACGGGCGCCAAACGGAAACGCACGGGCAGCGCAAAGAAGGCGGCGCGTAAAGCGGTGGCTACGAAGAAGCGGAGCGGCACCATGAAGAAAGCGGCGCGCAAAGCCGCGGCCACGCGCAAGCGAAAACGCCAAAGCTAGTTCGGCGCTTAACGCTCGAGCGTTCCAGCGGTGCTAATTACTGCAGCTTCGGGTTGCTGTAGGCCGCTAATCGAGGTCAGTGCCGCACCGCAACGTCGGCCTTACTTACTGCGCTGGGACTGGGCGGAGTGTCACCGAAGACTAAAGAGAACTCGTAGCCTCAGGGGGACAAACGCATGATTACGTTTGGACGACGCCGCTGCGCATATTGCCTCAGCGTTGCTCTTGCGTTGCTTGCTGGGTGCGTCGGATCGCAGCCGCCGATCGCCGTGCCGGGCGCGATCTTGCAAGGATCCGCGATCGCAACCCATGCCGATCCTTCCAAGTCGTGGATGCTGCCGGAGGCGAAGACCATCAAGAGACTGCTGTACATTTCCGATGACGGGAACAGTTCTGCCGGTCAGGTGCTTGTGTATGACTATAACTCTGGTGATTTGGTCGGCACGCTATCAGGCTTTCAACGCCCTTGGGGACAGTGTGTAGATAGCAAGGGCGACGTCTGGATTGCCGACCTCGATGCCGATACGGTTTCGGAGTATGCTCACGGCGGCATAACGGCGATCGGGAGCGTGAGAGCCATATCTCCGGGCGGGTGCGCAATCAGCACCAATGGTGATCTTGCCGTTACCGCCCAAAGTCGTTCCGGTCCCGACGAGCTTGAAATTTGGAAGAACGCTCGTGGCGAGCCGAGCATATACTCAAACAATACCTGCTACGAACTGCTGACGCCGGCGTATGACGATCGCGGGAACGTTCTCGTCGAGGGAGGTTTCGCCTATTCATCAAGTGACGAACGCTGGGACCCGTGCGAGCTTTTAGCGCGATCGTCGCAGCTGGCGGTCGCGACGTTAGATCATTCGCTTGGTGATGGAGGTGGTGCGGTTTGGGACGGGCGTAACATCGTACTCACGCTCACCCGGTCGCGTGGCTCAACGGAACTGCTCCGAATAGCGATAGGTCGCAGCGGCGCGCTCAGGGTGGTTGGGAAAACCAAACTTGCGGGCGATGACCCCGCGTGCAAAAACTTTCCTTCCGTCGTTGGTTTGCCTTTTGTCGTTGGAGATAAGAACACTCCCGTGAATCGAACGCGCGGCAGCGCGATCGTTGGAGCCGACATATGTCCGGAGTCAAGGTTCGGCTATTGGCACTATCCGTCAGGCGGCGCGCCATTCAGGGCGTTAGGCTCGCAGCCGATGCAGCCATCCGGTTCGGCAGTAAGCATCGCCGATTAAAGGCAACTATTTACGCATGCAAGGAAACAAGAAGATGATGAACTTTCGCACTCTTTGGCAGTTGCTAAGCAGCTGCGTTTTCGTTGCAGCACTCGCGGGCTGCGGCGGATCGCCGCCGGCCACTGGCGCTGCATGCTTCGACTGCGTTCGCCACGATGGGACTGCTCGGGGGTATAGCGTCCTCCACAGTTTCGCCGGGCCAGACGGCCTTAACCCGCAAGCGGCTTTGCTCGACGTCAACGGCACATTGTACGGCACGGCCGTCAGTGGCGGCTACGACGGCGAAGGAACCGTCTACTCGATCACGCGTTTAGGCACTCAGACGGTGCTGCACAGTTTCGGCGCGGACGACGGCGCAGATCCAGAGGCGTCCCTCATTAACTTCAAGGGCACGCTCTACGGCACGACCGTCGGAAAAGGCGCCAAGGGCGCGGGGACGGTCTTCTCGATCACGCTGTCCGGTACGGAAGCCGTGCTGCACAGCTTTCAAGGACCCCCGACGGACGGCGCATACCCGCTGGCGGCGCTCGTTAATGTAGGCGGCACGTTCTACGGCACGACCTCACAAGGGGGCGCGGGTCGGTGCTTCCGCACACACTACAACGCTGGATGTGGAACCGTCTTTTCGATCACGCCCGCCGGCACGCAGATGGTAGTCTACAGCTTCAAAGGCGCTCCGAAGCACGGTCACGGTGGTTTTCCCTACGCAGGGCTCATACAAGCCGCAGGTAGGCTTTACGGCACGACCGAGAGCGGGGGCGCAAACGACGAGGGAACGGTCTTCTCGATCACGCCGGCGGGAACGGAAACCGTGCTGCATAGTTTTGGTGGCGCCGGAGACGGCGAACACCCGGAAGCCGGCCTCGTCAATGTCAACGGCACACTGTACGGCACGACGACTAAAGGGGGCGCAAACGACGATGGAACGGTCTTTTTGATGACGCCGTCCGGAACCGAAAAGGTGCTGCACAGTTTTGGTGGTTCGGGAGACGGCGTGCAACCACAAGCCGGCCTCGTCAACATGAAGGGCACGCTTTATGGCACAACTTTCGAAGGCGGCAAGTATCTCTGCGGCAGCCAAGTTGCGTGCGGAACGGTCTTTGCGATGACGCGCCTCGGTAAGGAGACGGTGCTCCACAGTTTCTCCGGCGGGACCGACGGAGCGCGCCCTGCTGCGGCCCTCATCAATGTCAAGGGCACGCTTTACGGAACGACCGAACAGGGAGGGACGGACAACGGCGGAACGGTCTTCTCGCTCACGCCGTGAAAGTACTAGTCGGTCAGCAGCAACTTCATCGCGTCGAAATCCACGGTGTATGCGTAGTGGCGTAAGAAATCGTTGGAGATCGCGCCCCATACCGTAAACGAGAACAGACCGAACGGCGAGCCTTCCGGCGTAAAGAGACCGCGCACGTTGCGTTGCACGGTCGTTCCGACGGCGATCTGACCTGCGGTAAACGGTATCGCTTGCACGGGGCCGCCGGCACCGACGCCGGCACTCGCGTGCGCGCGATCGAGCGCGATGCCGGCCGTGTCCACGAGCAACTGCGACGGCATTAGACCGCCGCCGGCCAAACCGGAGTCGAAGAGAAAGAGTCCCGGCGACGCGTCGTTCACTTGCGCAACCGCCATCACGAAGTGGTCGCCGACGAGATAGCATGGAACGACCGACGTATGCGCTTGCGCGGCAGCCGCTTCAAATGCCGCCGAGCCTTCGGGCGAACGCGTCCGCAATATCAAGCGATTGTTGGGATAATCGATCGTGGCAAGAAATCGTTCGAAGTACGTGGTGCCGAGCACGCCCTCAATCTTCACGTTTGGAAACAGCGAGGATATCGGAGTCGACATAACGTGCACCGGCACGTCGTCGGCAACCGCGCTGCCCACCGCGAGCGAACGCAGCATGCCGCTGCGCATCGGTGCTTGCCGGCCGCCCGCGAACGTGCCGACGCCGGCCGAAGCGGTCGCAACCCCGATAGCGGATGCAAAACGCGGGTCCAGGACGACGTCCGCGCCGGTATCGACCACGAAGTTTGCCGCCGTGCGGTTGGCAACGACGCGCACGACCGGCAGCGGATCGGCGGTGACGAACGGCACGATCGCTTCCCCGCCCTCGACGCGCGTGCGGCGTTCCGCCTCCGTGCGCCGGCGATAGAGTTCGCCGAGCAGTCGCGCGGCGCGATCGTTTTTCGGATCGGCGCGCAGCACGCCGCGCAACAGCGGTTCTGCTGCATTCAAGTCGTTCTCATAGAGCCGGATCGCTCCGAGATTCAACTGCGAGGTGAGGTCTTCGGGATGTTCGGCGTGATACGCTTCGTACGCGGCCGCCGCTTCACCGAAGTTACCGTCTTGAAATAAGATCGCTGCCGTATCGTCGGTTTGTGCGGTGGCGAAACGCGGAAACGCGGCCAAACAGACGATGATTGCAAGAGTTATTGCTCGCATCGCCGCTTCTTTGACGAACGGGCGTGGATTCCGTCGTTACGGGGTTGGCGCTGCGTCCGGAAAGTGCCAGGAAGGCGTCGCCGGCGCTTGCGGGGGTGGCGTAAAGACGGGGCCGCTACCCATCGGACCGTCCCCTTCATGCCAGACCGTGCCGTCGTCAAAGCGGACGCTCTGCACGGCGCACGAGATCTTCGCGGATGTCGGTAAGGCATCGAGAGCGGCGTGTGCCGCAATCGGATTGTTGATCGGAACGCCGGGAGCGAAACGGCCGGCACGATCGTCGGTTATCGTACGTTGCGGCATGCCGTCGGCATCCAGAACTCGTAAGGCAAAGCGTACGTCAGTAGCGATCTTTTGACTGACGTTGGTAAAGTCGACGTAGTCCGTCACCCGGTCGCCGTCAGCGGTTTGCTCGAACGTCGCGGCGCACCGGTCTATAGAGATCGGCGCCACGCTCTCGGCGATCGTCGTGGGAACGTTCGCCGTTGCCGCAGCGAGCGCGGGCACGAGCACGAGCATTGCAAAAGCCGTCCGAAACCATACCGCCAAAGCTGTAACCTCGCCGCTTCCTTCTGCGTGGGTGTTCAGAGAGCCTCATGCGCGCTAGAATGTGTGAAGCCATGGCAATCCGCTGTTTCCGGAAGAAGGTGTAGAATGGCGTCGTTCAAGATCGTTGCCGCGATAGCGTCGTTTGCCGTCGCCGGCTGCGCGAATGCCGCGACGCTACCTGAAAAAGCTCCTGCCGCGGTGAGCGGGGTGACGCTTCCTCCGCGGTGCGACGGTCAGAAGATGACGAAGAAGTATGCGCAGTTAAAGGTGACGCTCAAGACGCGAGAATCGGATTTCTGCATTCCCGAATTCCACGGCTACGGCGGAACGCTGCAATATCCGGCGGTCGATCGACCGGTAAAACTCGTCCTGCGCAGTGCGACCACGAATGTCTACGACGATCCGCAACTGGGCTCCGGAACCGCGATGTTTTATCTCAACCTGCACTTCCTCGCCGGCACAAGCTTCAAAGCCAAGTTTCGCTCGACGGGCGGACTGACGAGTAGCGACATTCAGGCCGGCCAACCGTACAGCGCATACGGAATCGTGACCGTAGGACATCTGGCGGAGATGCTTCCGCCATGCTCGACGACGGCAACGCAGGGTGCGTACGGCGGCGTGCTCTCAAATCTAGGGCACGTGTTTGCCGGAAGGCCGATTACGGGCGCAGGATACGGCGTGATCGAAATCTATTCCGGCGCCCAGCTAACGGAGCAATGCTAACCGACGGCGCCTTCCATCTCCATCTTGACCAAACGGTTCAGCTCGACCGCGTACTCCATCGGCAACTCCTTGACGAAGAAGTCGAAGAAGCCGTTGACGATCATGGCGACGGCGTCGGTTTCCGAGAGCCCGCGCGACATCGCGTAGAAGAGTTGCTCTTCGCCGATTTTGCTCACGCTGGCTTCGTGTTCGACGGTCGAGCGCTGTTCGTGAATCTTCATCGTCGGCTTGGTATCGCTCGACGATTGGTCGTCCATGATCAACGCGTCGCAGCGCACGCGCGTCTTCGCGTCCACCGCACCCGGATGTATTTCCACTAAACCGCGATACGTCGTCTTGCCGCCGTGCGCGCTGACGCTCTTGTTCGTCACGACGCTCGTCGTGCGCGGCGCCGCATGAATCACTTTGGCGCCGGCATCTTGATGCTGGCCTTCACCGGCAAACGCCGCCGACAGAATCTCGCCGCGCGCGCCCTCGCCCATGAGATAGATCGACGGGATACTTCATCGTCAGTCGGGAGCCGATGTTGCCGTCAACCCACTCCACGGTGGCGTTTTTGTACGCGACCGCGCGCTTGGTGACGAGGTTGAAGATGTTGCGATACCAGTTTTGAATCGTCGTATAGCGAATGGACGCATCGTCCATCGCGATGAGTTCGACGACCGCGGAGTGCAGCGACGACGTCGAAAACTTCGGCGCGGTGCAGCCCTCGATGTAGTGCACTTTGGCGCCTTTATCGGCGATGATCAGCGTACGCTCGAACTGGCCCATGTTCTCCGCGTTGATGCGGAAATAGGCTTGCAGCGGCATCGCGACCTCAATGCCCGGCGGGACGTAGATGAACGAACCGCCCGACCAAACCGCCGAGTTCAGTGCGGCAAACTTGTTGTCGCCCGCGGGAATCACCGTCGCGAGATACTTGCGCACGATGTCGGGATACTGCTTGACCGCCGTATCCATGTCGCAGAAGAGCACGCCCTGCTCTTCGAGCGCTTTGGTCGTGCTGTGGTAGACGACTTCGCTCTCGTACTGCGCGGAAACGCCGGAGAGAAACTTCCGTTCCGCCTCCGGAATGCCGAGGCGATCGAACGTTCGCTTGATGTCGTCGGGCACGTCGTCCCACGAGCGCTCGGTCCGATCGGTCGAGCGCACGAAGTAGTGGATGTCCGCGAAGTCGATCTCGTTCAGCCGCGCGGTATCGCCCCACGTCGGCATCGGCTTGGCAAGGAACAGCTCGTACGCCTTCAGCCGGAACTCGCGCATCCACTCCGGCTCGTCTTTCATGGCGCTGATGCGCTCGACGATCTCGCGCGTCAGGCCCTTGTCCGATTTGAAGACGTAGTTCTCGGTGTCGTGGAACCCGTGCCGATAGTCCTCGATGAGTTCCGCGGGCTTGACCGGAGCGTCCAATTTCACTGCCATTACCTTAAAAGCGTACTCGCTGACGGCCAGTATAAATCAAGATAGTAAAGAGCTAGCTTGACTTTTCGGCCAAACCGCTGTGGGTAAGGCCCTTTACATGGGGGGGTCTTGGGGGTATGATGACCCCCGGTTCCTTTTAGAGTCGGGGATCCGGCCCACGGTTGACACGGGAGGGCGCGCCCTTCGCGCCATCGCGGCGAGCCGCTCGCGCACCGCACAAAAGCGCCGGCACGAGTTCGCCGATAGGTCGGGGGAACGGTTGCACTGCAGCCGCCAGCCGACGAAGTCCGGAGGTGGGATTCCTCAGGGTCAAGGAGACCTGTACAAATTGAAGGCACTCGGCAGGCACATCGTGTGCGAGCTTTCCGGCTGTCACCCCGCGCTGCTCTCCGATATTAACGGCATCGCCGCAATGATGATCGCGGCCGCCAAGGCTGCAAACGCCACCATCATGGAGAGCGCATTTCATCGATTTGAGCCGCAGGGCGTCTCAGGTACGGTCATCTTGGCCGAGTCGCATCTCTCCATTCACACGTGGCCCGAGAAGGGCTACGCCGCGATGGATTTTTATACGTGCGGCGACCATACCAACCCGTGGGCCGCTTGCGAATACGCCGCGAGCACGTTACGCGCGAAGAGCGTTTTGGCAACCGAACTCAAACGCGGGCATCGAAAAAAGCGACGGCGAGTTTACGCATGTGGTCTCGCGCAACGACGACGCAAGCGTGCGCAGCGCGTAACCGCAGATAACCGCAATCATCGGCAATTATCACCTTTTCGTCGGCGCACATTTCGGCAGGCGCGATGCGTCTGCCGTCCAATTCTCTACACAACATGAATTTCATGCGTGCTTTCCATGGTTCGGCCGGCTCGCCCGCAGCGGTCGCCGCGCTGGCGCTGGCGGCCTGCGCCGGACAGAACGCCGGCAGTGCCGGCGACCTCGAGCGCTAGCGCCGAGCGTCTAAACACGTCGCGCCAGCGTCGCCGATAACAGCGTTGCAGCAACGCGATGCAGCCTCGAGCGTCCATGAGACGACGTCACGACGTGCGCGACGAGCCCGCCGCAGTACCATTGGATCTTCAAGGGAGCGTGCGATCCGAAGATCAAGGTGAAGCCGACAGGCGGGACGTTCAAGCTCGGCAGCCTACGACGACATTACGGTTAGCGGCTCGATCGGGCAGAATAACGTGAAGGGCACCGCCACCGTCGCGCTCGCCGACGCGACCGATACGAACGGCGACGTCGAGCAAATATAAGGGCACGGCCTTTCCAGCCTACAAGGGTAAAGGCAAAACCTTCGTCTACGCCGTCGGCGGTCAATCAAAGCTCGCAAACGATCAAGCCGATCGCCGAAAAAGGCAAACCGATTCTGAAGTACGTCATCACCGACAGCAAAGGTTTGCCGGGCAAGGCGTGCGGCGCCGCCATTCTGACGCAGGGCAGCAAGGGCTCGACGCCTCTGGGAACCGATTCCCGCGTCGCGTCACGGTCAAGGGCAACACGGTGACGATCGTTCAGTACAACGTTCCCAAGGGCTTCGAGTTTCCGCCGAAGATCGCCGCTCTATTTCGCGGTAAACTGCTTCTCGTAGCGCGATCTCGCGACGACACGTCGCAAGAACCCCGCCGGCGGCGGGGTTCTTCTTTTTGGGCGCTAATGTACGCCGGAGATGCCCAAGACGCAACAGTGGCAGTGGTACGTCGAAGAGTTTTCACCGACGGAGCAGCACCATCACGCGCTCGATGAAGTGTATTTCTCCGGCCGTTCGCCGTTCCAGCAGATCGCCGTCGTTCGTTCGCCCGTCTTCGGCAAGATGCTCGTCATCGACGGCGATACGCAAAGCGCTCAGACCGACGAGCGCATCTATCACGAAACGCTCGTGCATCCGGCGCTGGCCGCCAGCGGCCGACCGCAGCAACGTTCTTGATCGTAGGCGGCGGTGAAGGCGCGACGCTGCGCGAAGCGCTGCGCTGCAGCGACGTCAAACGCGCGACGATGGTGGATATCGACGGCCAAGTCGTCGGACGTTGCGAAGCGATTCTTGCCGGAGTGGTCGGCGGGCGCCTTCGACGATCCGCGCGCGAACGTCGTCGTCGGTGATGCGCTCGCCTATCTTCGGGAACACGACGAGCGGTATGGCACCATCGTCTCCGATCTCACCGAACCGCTAGAAGATTCGCCCAGCCATCCGCTCTTCAACGACGACGTCTTCGCGCTCATCAAGTCGCGACTTACTTTCGGGCGGCGTCTACGCGCTTCAGGCGAGCACCGCCGCCGTGCACAATGCCGCTCTGCATTGTAAGATGGCGCGCACGCTTGCGCAGGCACTACGCGCACGTCGCGTCGTTCTTTACGCACGTTCCGGCATTCGATACCGATTGGGCGTTCTTGGCCTGCAGCGATCGCGTCGATCTCGCCGCGCTCGATGCGGCGCGCGTGGAGCGCTATTGCGCGACGCTGCAGCGGCGAAAGTTTCTTCTACGACGCGCAGACGCACCGGCGGCTCTTCGCGCTGCCCCTCTACCTGCGCCGCATGCTCTCCGCAGAGGGCGACACGTTTTGAAAGGAACGCTCACACGATGACGATCGATTTTTCCGGAGCGCCGCACGCCTGGGAGAAAGAGAAGAGCAACTTCGTCGAGCTGCTCGATCTCAAGCTCGAGAGCGTCGAACACGGCAAGGCGGTGATGCGCATGCCGTATCGTTCGGAAATCACCAACGGCACGGGGGCGGTGCACGGCGGCGCGATCGTCAGCCTCTGCGATACCGTCTTTTACGTCGCGCTTGGCTTCGATCTACGGGCGCGATCAGGATACGACGACCATCGCGCTGCAATGCAACTTTCTGGCGCCGGCCAAAGCGCCGCACGATCTGGTTGCCGAAGCGCGCGTGTTGCGCGGCGGCCGCCGCATCGTCTACGGCGAAGTGTACGTCCGCAGCGGAACGGACATCGTCGCCCATGCCACGCTCGACTTTCTCAATACCTACTCGGAGGAGAAACCGCAACGCTCGGGCCGTCCCGTCGCACCGTAAAGGAAAAAGATCACATGCTTCGTTCTCTACCGATTCTGGCAGTAACGGTGCTCGTCGCGGGATGCGCGTCGAACGCCGTTCCGGTATCCACTGCCGCGGCGTCCTCGCTCAAGTCGCCCTTGCTCTACGTCGCCGATCTCGGCAACAGTGACGTTGTGGTCGATTCCTATCCAAATGGAAAGACGCAGTTCGTACTCACCGGCTTCGGCTCGACCAACGGATTATGCGCGGACCTCAATGGCAACGTCTATGTCGCCGACGGCCACAACCAGGATCTCGTCAAGTATGGCTATGGTTCTCAAAAGCCGGGCCATACGCTTTCCGATCCCGGATACTATTTGAGCGGTTGCTCCGTGGATCCGAACGGCGGCGACATCGCCGTCGCGACCCAAGCGACGAACAGTAACGCAGGCGGAGTGGCGATTTTCCGCAACGGGAAGGGCAAAGCGCATAACGACACGAGTACCACGATCTACTTCGCCCGCTCGTGCGCGTACGACGATAAGAGCAATCTGTACGTTGACGGCACCACCGTCAACGGCAACTTCGTTCTTGCCGAACTGCCCGCAAAGAGCGATAGATTTACGACGATTACGCTCGACCAAAGCATTACGGCGGCCGGTGGCGTTCAATGGGACGCACGTCGCAAGCTGGTCGTAGTCAACGATCAGGGCGTCGGCTATCAAGGTTCTACGATCTACGAGTTTTCCGTGAGCGGCAGCACTGGAACAAAGCAAGGCACGACGCCTTTGACGGGATCCTCCGACGTGACGGGCTTTGCCCTCGACGAATCCGGCAGCGGCCGGGTGATCGGGACGAATACCGGCAGCACGCCGAGCGTGCTGTACTGGAAGTATCCCAAGGGCGGCAATCCAACGAAAACGCTCACTGGCTTTTCCCAGCCGGTCTCGGTCGTGATCGCTTCTCAGCGGTAGCCCGTTTGGCCGCATGCACCGCCGGAATGCACTCCCATTCACCTCGGCAAGCGTTCCCAGCGGTGCCGCAATCAGCATTTAGGCTGTAACGTTACGGCAGCGCGGCCAGCCGTCCGCCGTCGGCGAGCAGCGTCGCGCCGGTGATGAAGCGCGCATCGTCGGAGAGTAAGAAGCAAATTGCGGCTGCGAGGTCTTCCGGCTTGCCGATCGGCCCGGAGACCTTTTCGACGCCGCTCTTGACGTTGGGATTGTTCCACAGCATCGGCGTATCCACGGCGCCCGGCGCAATCGCGTTGACGCGAACGTTGCGCGACTGCATTTCGATGGCGAAGCCGCGCGTGAACGCTTCGATGGCGCCCTTCGACGACGCATACGAAACGACGTTGGGCGAGGTCGCGTAGGCGTGCACGGACGACACGTTGACGATTGCCGAACCGGCCGGCATATGCGGAGCGCCGTACTTGCAGAAGTAGAAGACCGATCCGAGGTTCGTATTGACCACCGCAAAGAAATCGGATTCGGCGATATCCACGACCGGCGCGAACTTCATCATGGCCGCGTCGTTGACGATGCCGTCGATCGAACGCGCCGTACGTTTGCAACGCCTTGCGCGATAACCGCCTGAACGTCTGCCGATTTTCCGACGTCGCACTGCAGCCGCAATTGCCGTTCCGCCGGCCTTGGCAATTTCGTCGGCCGTCGCTTGCGCTGACGCAAGGTCGAGATCGGCGACAACGACGCGGCCGCCTTCGCTTGCTAAGCGTACGCACGTCGCCTTGCCGATGCCGGAACCGCCGCCCGTAACGATGCAGGTCTTGTTCGTAAATCGCATGCGCGCGCAGTTCGCGTTGCCGAACAGGGATGCCCGCGTAACGGCGCGCATCTGCGCGCAGGTGGCGCGCACTCTTCGCTTCGGCGTCGCAACGGCCGACCATCAATGCGAGGCCTACGACGGCCACGACGATATTCGCGATGTGTGGGAGCGCGTGCGCGCTCTGGTGCCGCGCGGCAGAGCCACCGATTTTTGGAATCGCTATCGCGAGGATATCGCAGCTCGCACGAGGGCTTGGCTGCACCGTCTTTCGTTTATCGCTATCTTGGGCCCGTCTGGAACCGCAACCCGGCGTTTGGAACGACGAAGCGTTCGCGCATTATCGCGACGTGTTGCAAGCGATTCGCGACGCCGGCATGTCGGCGGTCGTCACGCTGGTGCACAACACCTGGCCGCTGCACGTGCAAGCCGCCGGCGGCGGCGCCGGATTGCTCGATCGCGGAGTTTCCCGATCGCGTCGAGCGGTTCGCCGACTGAAGTCGCGCAGCGCCTCGGCGATCTGATCGACGATTACGTAACGCTCAACGAGCCCGATCAACTCGTCTACGGCTGGATCAAAGGCTTTTGGATGCGCGCGTATGCGATGCCGCCGGGGCAACCGCCGTACCAAAGCGGCGAAGCGCAGATGGACGACGTGCTCACGCTCATTCCGAATCTCTTCCGCGCGCATTGCAAAGCGCGCGAAGCGATCAAACGGTTTGCATCCGCACGCCCGCGTGGGCGCAAATCCCCTCGTTCTCGGACTACCGCGGTGGCTACAAGCGCTTGATCGATCGCAATGCCACCCATCTGCAATCGCCCGACGATGCGAAGCGGCAAGCGGCGCGCATCTCGCAATCCGTATTCGACCAGCCGACGCAAAGTCGATTGTTCGATCGCGCAACTGACGATCACGCCGCGAACGGCTGCAAATCGCATTCTTCTCCGAGCCGTACTATCGCGCCAATCTGGCAATCTTGCATTCCGCCGGCGCGGCCGTACCGGCCGGATACGCAGACGTGGCGCGGCACGATCGCCGTCGCCGCAAGATACCCATCCTGCCAGCGTCGTCGGTGGGTGGTTTACGGCTGCGACGATTCGCTATACGCCCGACGTTGAAGCGGCGGTTGCGGCATTGCAGCGCGGCGAAGTGCGACGCGGTATTCGACGACGACGTCACGCTGCGCCAATACGCTGCGAAACGCATGTCGTTGACGGCGCTGCCGAAAAGCGAGCAGGCTTTTGCGGTTGCCATGCCGTTGGGCAGTCGTTCGTTGCTCAACGTCGCCGATCGCGCGATTCGCGAACTGCGCAAAGAGCGTCCCGATATACCCGACGTCTGGAACCGCAAGACCGTAGCGCACATCGGTCGAGAAGGCGAGGCGCAAGCCGACGACGAGCGAGCGGTGCCGGCTCTCGACAGCACGTTTAAGCGCATCAAGAAGCGCGGCAAACTGCGCGTCGGCGTGCATCCCGGGCGTTCCCGAACTCTGCGAACGAACCGACATCCGGCAGCTACGAAGGTTTGGAGCCCGAGATCGCTCGCCGGATGGCACGATTGATCTTCGGCGACGAGAGCTGCGTTGAGTTCGTGCCGCTGTACGGTGCGCGTCGCTTGAGCGCCACCCGTTCGTTGCTGCACGCGCTTGCTCGCGTTTCGCAAAGGCATCGCGATGTTTACCACCCTGCTGGGAACGAACTGGTGGAATCTCGGCATGGCGGGAAAGCTGCCGGAGTTTCTCTGTCCGCGCGAATGCGTCGGCACGCTGGACTACGTCGGCCTGGATTACTACTGGGGCGTACCGTCGTTCTGGCCGCGCGATCTGCATCGGCTCAGCGCCGCCTCGGATTTTCAGTACGCCGATGCTCCGGTCTGGCCCAACGCGCTCGATATGATTTTGCGAGAGGCGGCGCGAGAGTTTCCCGGCAAGCCGATCATCGTGATCGAAAACGGCTGCGTGGCGCGCGCGTCGGGCGTCGGACGCCCGGATTATCTGACCGAACACGTCAACCAGGTGAGCAAGGCGCGCGCAGCGCGGCGCCCCGGTCGACGCGTATATTTGTTGGAGCATCACCTCCAACCGCGAATGGGGATTGCCGTTCGACGACGGCAGCGACTTCGGTCTCTACCATATCGCGCTCGACGACGATCCGGAGCTCAAGCGGGTCGCCACCGACTCCAGCCGCACGTACGCGTCGTTGATCTCTCAATCGGCTTAAGCTTTTCGGTAAGGCTGGGTAGAACAACACCATGAGCAAACACCGCTATACGCCCAAAGAACATCGCCAAGTGCGAACACATCGCAGCAGAGCGAAGAACGCCGCGGCGTCGCGACCGAAGAAGCCGAAGCGATCGGCTATGCGACGGTCAACAAACAGAATCCCGACAAACACCGCTATAGCGCAAAAGAAAAGCGCCAAGCGGAGCATATTATGGAATCTGAAGAAGCCAGCGGAAAGTCCGAGAGCGAGGCGAAACGCATCGCCTATGCCACCGTCAACGAACGCAGTCATTGAATAAGCGCACCGCGCTCCACGACGAGCACGCGCGTCTCGGCGCGCGCATGGTGCCGTTCGCCGGCTTCGACATGCCGGTGCAGTATTCGAGCATCCTGGCCGAGCACGACGCGGTTCGGCATCGCGCCGGGCTCTTCGATCTCTCGCACATGGGGCAGTTTTTTCTCCAAGGCGATATGGTAGCGCGCTGGGCCGATACGCTGACCACCAACAACGTCGGCACGATGAAGCCGATGCAAGCGCGCTACAATCTCGTTCTGCAACGAAGGCGGCGGCACGCACGACGACACGATCTTCTACCGGCTCGAGCATCGCTGGATGCTCGTCGTCAACGCCGGCAACGCCGACAAAATGTGGCAGCACCTCAGCGCGCACCTTCCCACGACGGGCGTCGAACTCGAGAACTGGCACGGCAAGCGCGCGCTCATCGCCATGCAAGGGCCGCAATCGATTGCTATGCTGCAACCGCACGTCGATGTCGATCTCAACGCGCTCAAGTACTACTTCTGTGCGGAGGGGCTGGTCGAGGGCGTTCCCGCAACGATCGCGCGCACCGGCTATACCGGCGAAGACGGCTTCGAACTCTTTCTGCGCAACGACGAAGCGCCGCGCATTTGGAACGTGTTGCTTGAAGAGCATCGCTCCGACGGCCTGGAGCCGTGCGGGCTGGGAGCGCGCGACGTGCTGCGCGCTTGGAGGCCGGCATGCCGCTCTACGGCCACGAGCTCACCGAAGCGATCACGCCCGTTCAAGCGGGTTTGAAGTGGGCGGTGAAGACGTCAAAGCCCGAGTTTCTCGGCAAAGGCGCGTTGGAAGATCAGATGGCTGCCGATGGCTACTCCCGGGTTGCGGGACTGATTATGGAGGGGCGCGCGCCGGCGCGCGAGGGATACACCGTTTGGCACGACGGGAAACTGGTGGGCGCGATCTGCAGCGGCTCCATCGGTCCATCGGTCGGAAACAAGAATATTGCGACGGCGCTGGTCGCCGCGGCAGCCGCCGAGCCGGAAACGCGGCTGGAAGTTGAGATTCGCGGAACGAAACATCCCGCAACCGTCGTACCGCTGCCGTTTTACAAACGCGCACAATGAGAAAGGAAAGCAACCGTTGGCGCAGCCTGAGGAACTGCTCTATAGCAAAGAGCACGAGTGGGTGAAGATGGAGGGCGACATCGCGACGATCGGCATTACCGATTACGCGCAAAGTTCGCTCGGCGATATCGTCTACGTCGAGCTTCCAAAAGTCGGCGCGACCATCGAACAGTTCGGTAACGTCGGCGTCGTGGAATCGGTGAAAGCGGTCTCCGATCTTTTCACGCCGATCTCCGGTGAAGTCGTCGAAGTGAATAGCACACTCGACGGCGATCCTGCGGCGGTGAATCGCGAGCCGTATGGCGTGGGTTGGCTGATGAAGGTGCGCGTCTCAAATGCCGACGAGACGAAATCGCTGCTCAACGCTGCCGAATACGAAAAGATCGCCGCTTCCTAAGTTCCTGGGCCGCGACCGGTGGTTGTGGCTCGGCCTGGCGGTTCTCGCCGCCGGCCTGATCGTCCGCATCGCGTTGTACTTTCCGATCGCGATGTATCAGTTCGATTCCGATGGCGTGCTTTCGGGGCTCTGTGCGTTTCGCATCGCGCAAGGACATCCGATGGCGTTCTTTCCTGGTGGCAGCCGGCTGAGCGCGGCGAGTTGCTACGTTGCTGCCGCGTACTTTCATCTCGTAGGTCCGGGAAGAGTCGGCCTGGCACTGACCGGCTTGACCTGGAGCACGCTCTATCTCGTCTTCTCGTTGCTCTTTCTGCGCGCGACGCTGGGACCACGTCTTGCCTGCCTGGGGTTGGTGTTTGCGGCCATTCCGTCGGAACAGTTCATGACGGTCACGTACGCGCCGTGGGGATACGGCGAAATAATGGCGTCGTGCGCCGCGACGCTGTGGCTTGCAGCGCTCTGGCGCAACGATGGCGCATTACGCCATCGTTTCGGCTTTGGATTGAGCGTCGGTTTGGGTTGTTGGTTCTCACTGCAAAGCCTGATGATCGTCATCCCCGCCGTCGCATGGATCGCGCTGCGCCGCCGCGGTCGTATGCTGAACGAAGCCGTTGAGGCGCTACCCGGTGCGCTTGTCGGCGCGACGCCGCTGCTCGTCGGAAACCTCCAATCAAACTTCGCGACCTTCACGCAAAACTGGGCGTCGCGTCCCGCTCCCGGCATCTCGCAATTCTTCGATAACGTCTGGTGGCTGCTGAGCTATATGCTGCCCAAGCTCTTGTTCCGCTCGTCGGGCTGGTGGTCTGAAACCACGCTCTTGATCGTAGCGTATGCCGTCGTTGCGATCGGCTTCTGCGTTGCGCTGCGCCGCAATGCCCATCGCGGTGCCGCTCTGCTCGTTGGTCTCGTGTGTGCGGCCTCGATCCTCATATTCAGTGCTTCGGCGGCCGGCTCGATTCGCGGATGGACGGTGCGCTACATCGGGCCATTGTACCTCATCGTCCCGGTGTTCTGCGCCATCGGCATTGCGGCGTTATGGCGTTGGAGCCGCTGGCTTGCAGTGATATGCGTGGCGGCACTCTGCGTTCCGAATCTGGTCTTTTATGGACTCCCCGGCAGTTCGCTGCGCAGCGATCTCACCGCGCAGTTGAACGATGATATTCGACTGCGGGCGATGCTCGAGCAACACCGCGTTCGCATGGTGTTTGGCAACTACGTTTGGGTGTATCATCTCAACTTCGATTCCCGGGAGCGGGTCGCCGCAATACCGTTTCAAAGTTACTCCGACTATTTGAACTACGCCGGCAGACTCGGGACGGCCCCCGTGCGCTGGGCGGCAATCGGAAATCCCAACGAGTTGCACGGATGGGCGAAAGCAGCCGGCGCTCACGGACTCGTCACGAAGGACGGCGCACTCTACGTGTTCGTTGCCACGGAGGCGGCGCCCAACGCGCAGCGTCTGCTGGCGCAGTTGCATGCCGCGCCGGAGTAGTCGCGGTCAGTAGAGTGCTGCGCCGTACGGTCGACTCAGGCCGGTATTCGATCCGGAGATCGTGCGGAGCGGCGCAATGTTCCCGTTGGCGTACTGCCGCCGCTCGACGGCGCGTTGAAGACGTAGAGGTGCCTTTGGTTCGGCGGAAAGGGTGTGACCGGCGTCCCCGAGCTCTTGGCGGTGTACCCAACAAGAACGAACGGCCTTCATCGACGTAAGTCGGAGCTTTCCCAACCCCCCGCTCGCCAACTTTGCTCTCCAGCGTCGAGGTCGGCATAGTCGGAGCGAGAAGAACCGGTGCGGCATGTACACACCGCATACCGAACGCGACGTCAAAGCGATGCTCGAAACGATCGGCGTAGGCTCGCTCGACGATCTGCTGCGCGTTCCCAAGGATATCGCACTCACGGCGAAGCTCGAGGTCGTTCCTGAGTTGCCCGAATACCAGATCCAGCGGCGATTCGACCGGTTCGCCGAGCGCAACGACGGGGTCAACTACCGCACGTTTCTTGGCGCGGGAAGTTACCGTCACTACGCGCCGCCCGCGATTGCGGCCCTCGCGATGCGCGGAGAGTTTCTCACGGCGTATACGCCCTATCAGGCCGAAGTATCGCAAGGCTATCTCCAAGCGATTTACGAGTGGCAGACATACATCTGCCTGTTGACCGGTATGGAGATCGCCAACGCGTCGGTCTACGACGGCGCGACCGCATTGGCCGAAGCTGCGATCATGGCGCTTGGCGCGACCGGGCGAAAGAAGATCCTCGTCTCGCGCGCAATTCATCCCAACTATCGCGCGGTACTGCGCACGTATTGCGATGGACTCGACGTTGCCGTGGAAGAAATCGCGTTTGACGAGCATGGCACGACCGATTTGGCGGCGCTGGCGGACGCCGTCGGAAGTAAAGCGTACGCCGCAATCGCGCTGCAATCGCCCAACTTCTTCGGCGCGGTAGACACCCTCGACGGCGACGCACTGCAAGCCGTGCGGAGCAGCGGCACGGTTCCCATCGCGGTCGTCGCCGAAGCGCTTTCGTTGGGAGCGCTGGCAACGCCGGCATCGTGGGGCGCGCAGATCGTCGCCGGCGAAGCGCAGAGTTTCGGCGTGGCCCAGGCCTACGGCGGTCCGTACGCCGGTTTCATCGCCTCGACGCAGGAGCACATGCGCCGCATTCCGGGCAGGCTGGTCGGCAAAACCGTTGACAATCGGGATCGCACCGCGTACGTGTTGACATTGCAAGCGCGCGAGCAGCACATCCGTCGAGAACGCGCGACCTCGAATATCTGCACGAATCAAGCGCATTGCGCCTTAATCGCCACGATCTACCTCGCGTTGCTCGGCGAAACCGGACTTCGCGATGTCGCGGCGCTCAATCTCCAACGTTCGCGCGAGCTGGCCAGCGCCGTCGCAAACGTGGACGGCGCGACGATGAGGTTCGACGCGCCGTTCTTCAACGAGTTCGTTGCCGACGTCGGGCGTCCGGCGAGCGAGGTGCTTACTCGGCTGCAGGGGCTCGGCATTCTCGCCGGCATCGATCTCGGGCGCTGGTACCCCGAACTCGAAAACTGCATCCTCATGACTGCGACCGAACTCACGACGACCGGCGATATCGACGCCCTGGCCGCCGGTCTGGAAAGCATGCTCAATGTCCACGCCCACATCTGAACCGCTGATCTTCGAGATCGGGCAACACGGTCGCGCGAATCGTTACGTCGAGGCCGGCAAACCGCTCGATACCTTCTTGCCCAAGCATCTACTGCGCGGCGACCTGCCGCTGCCCGATAACAGCGAACTTGACGTCGTGCGTCACTATACGCGTCTTTCGGAGCGCACCTTCGGTATCGACCTCGGCTTCTATCCGTTGGGCTCGTGTACGATGAAGTACAACCCGCGCGTGAACGATGCCATTGCGACGCGGCGCGAGTTCGCGCAACTGCATCCGTTTACGCCCGACGATTTGGCGCAGGGCGCGCTGCAAGTCATGTACGAGCTGGAACGTTCGCTCAGCTCGCTCTTCGGCATGGCTGCGTTCTCGCTCAACCCGTCCGCTGGTGCGCACGCCGAACTCGGCGCGCTGCTCATCGCGAAGAAATACTTCAAAGAACGCGGCGAGACGCAGCGCAACACAGTGATCGTCCCGGATACCGCGCACGGCACGAATCCGGCGTCGGCGGCGATGTGCGGCTTTAAAGTGATTTCTTTGAAGAGCAACGATCGCGGCCGCGTCGGCGTTGACGAGATTCGCGCCATACTCGGCGACGATACGGCCGTCTGCATGATGACCAATCCCAATACGCTCGGCCTCTTCGAAGACGAGATTGCGCAGATCGCCGCGGCGGTGCACGAAGCGGGCGGCTTGATGTACTACGACGGCGCCAACGCCAATGCAATCATGGGCAACGTGCGCCCCGGCGACATGGGCTTCGATCTCATGCATCTCAACACGCATAAGACCTTCACCATTCCGCATGGCGGCGGCGGCGCGGGGCACGGCCCGCTCGGCGTGGCCGCGCATCTGGTGGACTACTTGCCCACGCCCGTCGTTTGCGCGAACGATGAAAGGACCGAGTTCCGGCTCGATTTCGACCGGCCGAAATCTATCGGGCCAATGCGTTCGTTCTGGTCCAACTTCGCGCACGCGGTGCGCGCCTTATCCTACCTATACGCGAACGGAGAAGAAGGCCTGCGCAGAGTCTCACAGCTCGCCGTGCTCAATGCGAACTACCTGCGCGTCAAAATTGCGGAGTTCTTGGAAACGCCGTATCCGGAGATCTGCCGTCACGAGTTCGTTGCTTCGGCACAAGATCTGAAACGCGACCACGGCGTCCGTGCGCTCGATCTCGCCAAAGCGTTGCTCGATTACGGCTACATGGCGCCGACGATGTACTTTCCGCTCCTCGTGCCCGAGTGCTTGATGATCGAGCCGACGGAAACCGAATCCAAGGAAACGCTCGACGCATTCGTCGACGCACTGCGCCAAATTGTCGCGACCGCAAAAACCGATCCGCAGAAGCTCTTCGACGCACCGGTAACCACCGTGGTTGGCCGCGTTGATGAAACCCGCGCCGCGCGCCAGCCGGATCTGCGATGGAGGGTCGCCTGACGACGACTATTGCGCGCTAATCGCCATTTCCAACGGGTGACTGAAACCGGGGAACACGCGCTTTTGCTTGCCGCCTTCAGGATACTTGTAAAGAGCGATGCTATCGCCGTTCTGTGCGACGATTTCGGTACCGCCTAGCGCATACTGCATGGTCCACGCGAACCCGCTTAGATGCACAGTGGACGCGATCTTCGCTATACGTCCCTGGATCTTCAGACGGGCAATGATCGAACCATTTGCATGAGTGGCGAGAGTGACATACGTGCCGTCCCAACCGAGGCAGCCGTAGGCTATATCATAGCGTTTACTCAGACGAAGCCACGTGAACTTAGTGCTGCCGCTCGGCAACACGCCAAGCGTCGGATCCGAGTTCCCAACGCCGGTGAGATAGAGGTTTCCCTGGCCGTCGTAGGCGCCGGAGGCCGGAAACAAGGGAATCTCGATGACGTTCGGCTTGCCGTTCAGCGATGGCGGCCAGGTCTCAACCGCACCCGCCGACCCAACGAATGAGGTCAACACCGCAACGTCGCCGTGCGGATCGACGACGCACGGACCAAACAGCGTTTTTTTGCGGACGGTCCGGAGCGGGGTCGTGGCGCCGCGCGCGAACTCGTAGAGCGCAGAGGTCCGTCTGTTCAGAGACGCTGTGATCCAGACGTGTCCCGATCGGTCGGCGCAGACGCCCTCTGGAGCGCCGATACCCGAGATTGTCCCAACGTGCCGGCCATGCGGAAAGGTTAGAATGTCCACACCGCTGGTCGCCGAAACGTTGGCGACGTACAGGAGCGTGCCACTCGAGGCGTTCGCTCTGACAAGCCGCGCGGCGGGCGCTGGGGCGGGGATTCCGTTGGAAAAGCCACAACCCGAAAGCAGAATGCTTGCGGCAATCGCCGAGAACCGACGGTCGAAGCGTTGTTCCATTTTGACCCCTTCCGAATGCTACTTTCGTCAGTCTCGGAAGTTAACCTAGGTTGCATGTTGGAAGGAAAGGTGACTGTAGTCATTAAATGGTCGACGCCATGAGCAGTCTCGGTGCCCTCGTAGCCGCATTGCGATCGCGCGGTCCGCTCGATCGCAGCTATTCGGAGATGGAGGCGCTGCTGCGCAACATCGACGGCTGGCCGGCCAATCGGCCGCTGGCGCTTCGACCAGGTGGTTACACGCGCACGCTGCTCTACGGCGACGACGCCTTCGAGATGTTGTTGCTCAACTGGGACCTCAACGCACGTTCCGCCCTGCACGATCATGGCGGTCAGCACTGTTGGATGGCGGTAATGATCGGAACGCTGCAAGTGGACGATTACGCGCGCGTCGATGACGGCACCATCCCAGGCGAGGCGCAGGTCGAAGCACGCGGATCTCGGCTCCTAAATCCGCGCGATCTCGACCTGCGTTCCGGTCCCTTCGATTTGCATCGCGTCAGCGCCGCGGGGCCACAGCCCGCGATCTCGCTGCACGTGTATGCCGCACCGTTGCGCGCGTATCTCGTCTACGATGAAGCTGCCGGGCGATGTCGCAGCGTCATCGGCACGTACGACGATACGCTCTCTTCCATCGCCTTCGCGTGACCGATTGCGACGTCGCCGTCATCGGCGGCGGTTTTAGCGGTTCTGCGGTGACCGCGCAACTCGCTTGTCGCGCGCAGGCCGGCGTCTCGCTTGCAGTATTCGAGCCGGAAACGCTCGGTTATGGCGCGGCCTACGGCACCCGCCACGCCGAGCATCTGCTCAACACGCGGGTTGCCATGATGAGTCTTTTCCCCGACGATCCGGCGCATTTTCAGCGTTGGCTCGGACCGGCGAGCGATGGAGATGCCTTCGAATCGCGCAGCCGGTACGGCGCGTATGTGAATGCGTGCGCGCAGCGCGCACTGGAGCGGCCGGGATTTACGCACGTACGGCAACGCGTATCGAGCATCGTTCGCCGCCAAGACGGTTCTTTCACGATTGCAACGGATGTGGGCGAACGATACATCGCGCAGTCCGTTGCCATCGCAACCGGCAATCCGTTGCCCGACGACAGTTTCTTACCGAATGACGTGCGTTTGCATCCCGGATACGTATCCGATCCGTGGCGATTCGATTATCGCCGGGTCGGCGGGCATGTCTTGCTGATAGGCGCTGGTTTGACGGCGCTCGACGTTTTGGTCGCATTGGAAAACGGCGGTCACCGGGGAGTCGTCGACGTCGTGTCGCGTCGTGGGCGCTATCCCGAAGTGCACGCGGACATCGAACCGTACGACGTCGTTCCCGCGCTCGACACGCGCAGTGCACGCGCGCTCCTGCGAAGCTTTCGCCGCCACGTTGACGATGCGGCCCGGCGCGGTTTCGATTGGCGTGCCGTTGTGGACGCCGTGCGTCAAGAGGCGGAAGCCATTTGGCGGCGCTTGCCACCGGAAGAGCGCAGACGTTTCGAACGGCACTTACGGGGACATTGGGAACGCCGCCGCCATCGCGCGCCGCAATCGGTAGCAGCTGTGCGCGCCCGTTACGAAGAACGGGGCCGGCTACGCACGCATGCCGGGACGCTCGAAGCCATGGAAGGCAAAACGGCGGTGCTCGCCTTGCGCGACGGCACGACCGCGCGGCTCACGCCCGACTGGATCGTCAACTGCACCGGCCTGAGCGGCGCCTCCGGGCACCGCAAGAACTCTGCGCTGGCAGCGCTCTTCGACGCGGGACTCCTCTCGGTCGCTCCCGGCGGCCTGGGCCTGCGGGCGGACGGCGATCCCGCTGCCATCGACACGGACGGACGCCCCGTTCCCGGGCTCTGGATCGCCGGGCCTCCGGCGCGAGGTTCGCGCTTTGAAGCGACGGCCGTCCCGGAACTGCGCCTCATGGCCGAGCAGGCGGCCAGCGCTATCGTCCGCTCGCTTGAGAAACGGGCCCAGGAGGCGGGCTGACGGGCAGGCCCTTCTTGGGCCCAAAGGCTATAATTAGGCCTCACCCATGCGGATCAAATACGAGGTGTCGTCAGGAGGCCTGCTGCTGCGTCGACGGGACGCGACCTTCGATGCGTTGCTCATCGGGCGCGGCGCTCCGCCGCGCGTTTGGACGCTGCCCAAGGGCCATGTCGAGGTGCGCGAGTCGACCGAGCAAGCGGGACTGCGTGAGGTGCGTGAGGAGACCGGCTGCTGGGGCGAGATCATCACCAAACTCAACGAGATCACGTACTGGTTTTACGTCGGTAAGGCCAAGCACCGTAAAGCCGTGACGTTTTACCTCATGCGTTATCTGTCGGGCAATCCGGCCAATCACGATCATGAAGTGGACGATGCGCGGTGGTTCGACGTGAACGCCGCGCGCAAAACCCTCAAGTACGTCAACGAAAAACGTCTCGTGGACTTGGCACTCGATTTTCTGGCAGTCAATCCCGACGCTTTTGGCGACACGCCGCTGGTAGAGGAAAGCAAAGAACAGCTCCCCGTCTCCTCGTGAGCGCCTTTAACGTCCGGCTGGAATCGTTCGACGGGCCGCTCGATCTGTTGCTGACGCTGATCAAAGAGCAGCAGCTCGACATTGCCACCGTGCCGTTGGCCGGCATGGCGGAACAGTATCTTGCCTACGTGCGCGCGATGGAATCCCGCGACCTCGAAATTGCCGCGGAGTACCTCGTGATGGCGGCGACGCTGATCTTCCTTAAATCGAAAGCCCTCCTGCCGCCGATTCCGCAAGCATTCGTGGACGAAACCGTCGAGACGCCCGAAGAAGTGGAAGAGCATCTGCGGCGGCGGCTGATTGCCTATTCGAAGTACCGCGAGCTCGGGGAAGAGCTCCGCCGCAATCAAAGCGAAGCCGCCGCATTTTTCTATCGCGAATCGGGCGACCCCGCCGGCGACGTGACGCAGCGCTACGACATCGACGCCGAGAAACTCAAACGTGCGTTTATCGCGATGCTGCGTCAAGCCCGGCCCGAGAAGCGCTCCATCGCACGCGAGCGCGTTTCGCTCATCGCCTCAATGGATTACATCGTGCGCTGCGTCAAGGAGCGGGGGGAAGTGAAGTTCTCACAGCTCTGCGAAGAACTCGGCATGACGCGCGAAGTAATCGTGGTGACGTTTCTTGCCATCCTCGAGTTAATTCGGCGCCATCGCATCGCGTTCGAGCAGCCCGATGCGTTCGACGACATCAGCATCTTCGCGGCGAAGCCGGTTGCCGCATGAGCGTTTCGGAACTACAACGGCCGATCGAGGCGCTGCTCTTCGTCGCCGGCGAGGCGCTCTCCATTCCGAAGATCGCGGCGCTCTGCGAGGCCGAAGAATCCGAGGTTGCCGCGGCACTGCAGCAGATCGAGGCGGAGTACGGCGAGCGCGGCATCGTATTGCGCGAGGTGGCCGGCGGCTACCGCTTCGCAACCTCTCCGCTGACGCGCGCTGTGGTCGAAGCATACTTGCTGCCGCCGAAGACCACGCTCTCCACGCCGGCGCTCGAGGCGCTCGCGATCGTCGCGCACGTGCAGCCCGTAACGCGCGGCGAGATCGAAGCGATTCGCGGCGTCAACTCCGACAGCGTCGTTGGCACGCTCCTCGATCGCGGTTTTATCGCCGAGGCCGGACGCAAAGACGTCGTCGGGCGTCCGATGCAATACAAAACCACGCCGTTCTTTTTGGAGTCGTTCGGTCTGCGGTCGCTGGACGATCTCCCCGAACTCGAACTCGAACCGGGCCAGCCGCTCGAGTTTAACCTCGCTGCTACCGACTCTTCATCCGATGCAGCGATCGCCATGTCAAGTTGATGTCGTTTCGAGCCTATTCAAAAGGCGCCAATCGTCCTTCAAAATGGCATACAGGTATGAGTCGCGCCATTCACCCTTTTGATAAACGTCTTGCCGGAAATGTGCTTCGCGACGCATTCCTATTTTTTCCATAACGCGTGCCGAGGCGATGTTTCGCGTGTCACACGTCGCGATGAGCCGCCGAAGCCCCATAATCGAGAACGCAGTCTCAAGCACCGCGCCGGCCGTTTCGGTCATGAACCCCTGGCGCCAATAACGCCGATTGAGCACGAAGCCAAAGTCGGCAAGCCCGTTGCGAGCGTCAGGAATGCGCACGCCAAAGGCACCAATCTGCTTACCCGTTGCAGAAAGCTCGATAGCGAGATTGATCTCGTCTCGCGGCCACGTTTGCTGCTGCACGAGCCTATCGAGGAGAATCTGCCGCGTCACGTCAGGCGTATTAGGTCCCCAATCCATGTAGCGCGAAACCACCGGGTCTCCGCCGTACTCATGGATGTCCGATTCGTCATCGGCCGTAAACTCGCGCAGCAGTAACCGCTGCGTCCTTATCGGGAACCACTTTTCCATTCGAATGAGTTTATCACAGCGGTACGTCAGGACCGGGTGCTTCAGGTCACGAAAAGCAACGCAATGCGCGTAGGAATGCACGTGCACGTGGCGGGAGGCTACGTGAAAGCGGTGGAGCACGCCAAGAACGCCGGCGCACAAGCGCTGCAAGTCTTCTCGAGCAACCCGCGCAGTTATCGCATCGCGCGCATGGACGTCGCCGCGCTCGACGACTTCGCGCGGTTGCGCCGTGAAGCGGATCTCGATCCGTGCGCGATACATACGGCGTATCTCGTCAACCTGGCCAGCGCCGATCCGAAGATTGCGGCCGGTTCCCTCGGCCTCGTGCAGAACGATCTTGCGGTCGCGGCGCGCGGCGGCGTACGTTTCGTCAACACGCACCTCGGATCGTACGGAACGCGCGATCGCGAGGAGGGTTTTGCTGCAATGTGTGCGGCCTTAGAAACCGCCTTGCGCGATATCCAACCCGGCGTCTATCTCGTTTTGGAAAACTCGGCGGGCGCCGGCAATCTCGCCGGCGGGACGTTGGAGGAGCTCGGCAGGCTCGTGCGCGCGCTGAATCACCCGCAGCTCGGCGTCTGTCTCGATACCGCGCACGCCTGGGCGAGCGGCTACGAGATCAACTCCACCGCCGGCGTCGAGCGTTTTCTCGAGACGGCCGAACGCGAGATCGGCATCGCGCGGGTGTTGATGTTTCACTTCAACGATACCCAGGTGCCGCTCGGCGCGGCGCGCGACCGTCACTGGCATATCGGCGAAGGCAACGTCGGCTTCGACGGCTTCCGCGCATTGCTCGCCCACCCGGAACTGCGCGACAAGACGGCCATTCTTGAAACGCCCGGCAGCGATGACGACGATCTAAGAAATATGGAGACCATCAAAGCCATCCTCCGCGGCGCAAGCGGTTAACGAGCGCGTGCGCACGTTAATCGCGCATTTCGACGTGGACGCGTTCTACGCCAGCGTCGAGATTCGCGATAATCCGTCGTTACGAGGGAAGCCGGTTGCCGTGGCCGGCGGCAGCCGTCGCGCAGTGGTGTTGACCGCATCGTACGAAGCGCGCCTCTACGGCGTGCGATCGGCGATTCCACTCTACCGTGCACGGGCGGCGTGTCCGGAACTCATCGTCGTGCCGCCTAGCATGCAGAAGTATCGCGCCGTCTCGCACGAGATATTCGAGATTTTTCGCCGCGGCGGACGAGCCGTGGAGGGACTTTCCATGGACGAAGCGTTCGTCGATACCGGCGAAAGCACGATTGAAGCTGCGCGCGCATTCGCAGCAGCGATGCGGCGCGACATCAACGCTGCCACGCAACTCACGGTCAGCGCCGGCGTTGCGAGCGGTAAAATGATCGCGAAGATCGCTTCGGACACCTGTAAACCGAACGGGTTGCTCGCCGTCGCACCGGGTGAAGAAGCGGCGTTCCTTTCGCCGCAGCCGGTAGGCCGGTTGTGGGGCATCGGACCCAAGATGCAGACGCGCTTGAACGTTTACGGAATAAGCACCATCGGCGAACTCGCCGCCCTCGACGACGCGCGCCTGCGCGAACTCTTCGGTTCGTTGTGGCACGAGGTTCGCGACCTGGCTTCGGGCCGCGATCTTCGCCGCGTTGAAACCGATCGAGAGACCAAGTCCATCTCGACGGAGGAAACGTTCGAGTACGACGTGCGCGACGAGAACCGTCTGGTGGAACTGTTGCGCGAGCAGGCGCGCGAGCTAGCGGCCAAACTCAGCGAAGACGACTGCAGCGCGCGAACCGTCGCGGTGAAGATCAAGCGCGGTGACTTCTCGACCGTCGGGCGCCAAACGCATCTTGCCGAACCGACCCGCGATGCGCGCCGCATCTTTCGTGCGGCCGTCTATTGTTTGCGGCGCGCCACGTTAGACGGCGCGCCGGTGCGTTTACTGGGTACGCGCGTCGCGTCGCTCGTACCGGGCGACGCAGCGCAGATCGGTCTGTTCTAAGCGTTGCGCGTACAGTAGCCTTTGAAGACGACTTTGCCGCCCATGACCTTATCCCAGTTCACGAAACTGAAGCGGTCGTGGCTCTCCCGGGTCGTAACGTTGCGCCCTAAGCCGTCGCTATTTGCATGGTCTACCCAGGACTCGACCGTACCGGTCCACGGTTTCGCGTAACTCACCCACCAGCCGCCGTCGTTACCCTCTCCCACGTCGACGAAGCGGTGATGCTTCGCATCGTATGTGATGGCGATCTGCAACGTGTAGGGATACTTCATTTGACCACCCGGCGGAACCATGACGTACTCGCGCAGCAGTCCAGCATCCAAGGTGAAGACGGCCGTGGCGTGCATCGGCTTTTCACCGGCGTTGCCGGCCATGCACGACCACGTCCCGGCGTAATAGCTGAGGTTGCCGATGTCCGAAGGACCTGATGTGGCACCCATTTGGGCCGCCGCCGGCGCCGCTGCAAGCAGCGCTGCAAAAACAAAAATCACGGAAGATCGTAACAAGCTCCTTACCTCCTGCGGCGACCGGTTTAACGGCGGCTTGGTTTGTCCCTTGAAAGATGCATCCGGCCGGTCGTCCCAGATGCGACCGGCCGGATAGGTTTTCGGAGCTTCTTGTTGAGGACTAGCGTCATCGTACCCGCCACGCGGCCAGGACTAACACTCCAAGCAAGGTCGCATTGCTCAGAGGACGAAGCGCTGTTTCCTCTACCTAGCGAACAAGCTTCCAATAGAAAGGTCTTCGTATGAAGCAAGCAGCTTCCATTTCGTTTGCCGTAGTGGCACTCGCATTGGGCCTGGTCTGTGCGCCGGTCGCCTCTCTGGCGCAGCCGGCGCCCTCGTATACGCCGGTTCCCATGGGCCGCCCGGATTTCTCCTCGATGATGTTCACGAGCGGCACGTGGAATTGCACCCAGATGCTGCGCGGCGCCAAGCGTCCGGACAGCAGTACGACCACGGTCGGGATGGATGGCGCGTGGATGGTGAGCCAAGACGTTGCGCCGCCGTTTGACAAGTACCGCAACTATCCGGTCAACTCGACTACGTACACGACGTACGATCCGTCCGCGAAGCAGTGGGTGCAAATGGAAGTCGATAACGGCGGCGGCTATGGCATGTCGACGTCATCCGGCTGGGACGGCAACGCTATGACCTGGACGACGAAGGGACTCGACGGTTCCATGTCGTCGGATGTCTACACCAAGGTGAGTGACACTCAAACGACCGACGAGATCACGACGACGGACCCCGCCGGTCACGTGACGAAGACGCACATCGACTGCACGAAGTCGGCGTCGTAACGTTCGGGCCGCCGCACACCACGCCGGCGGCCTTTTCTCATACGATGTCGTCCGCTTCGGCGTGGTGTTCGTCGTATTGATCTTCGCGATTGGCGTTCGCGCTATCGTCGCCGTATTTTTCGCGTTCGCGGCGAACGGCTTCGGCAGGATCGAGCGGCTCCTTGCGCGTGTCGGCAATGTCGGGGGCGATATTCTCATCCATGTGCGCTCTATACCCGCTGGACAGGACTAAATGTGTTCCGTCACCCAGCAGAAGTTTCCGCGTTCGCGCGCCGCGATGGCCGCAACCAAGTCGCGTCCGGCGGGCAGCAGCGGCGCTAGCATGAGGATGGAGCGCTCACGCTTGCGTGCCGGCGCCCGGGGAAGTATGTGCCGCACCGCGGACGGCGGTACCCATCCGGTGATCCGTCGCAAATCGCCGGCCGCGGCGCGCAGCAGCGCGGGCAATGCATTCGCCCCCGCATCGTCGGCAAATCCGAACTCGCCTAGGATGTAGGCATCGCGCTCGGGCGCCCGCGCGCCGAGCACGTAGGCGAAGATGGAACGGCCGCGCCGCGCAACAAGGTTGTAGATACGCCCCGCGTCGTGCTCGGAACCGTGCTGCATGCGCATCCGGATCCAACTCCATGCGGAAGCGTCGCGAACGAAGCCTGCGGAGCGCAACTTCTCCGTGCTTTCAAAACAGCGGCGCACGCCGTTCCAGTCGCCGTCGCGCAACGGTGACGGCTGCAATCGTTGCGCCGGCAGCGCGTCGGCGCGTAACGTGAAGTCGCGAGAAGGGAAGGCCGTGAATCCCAACGCGGTGTAAAACTCCGGCCGAATATCGGAAAAAAGATAGGCCGCGCCGGCCCCCGCGCTGCGTGCCCGATCCAGTTCCCAGGCGAGCATCACGCTGGCGTACCCGCGGCCGCGCAATGCGTACGGCGTGTAGACGGCCCCGAAACCGATCGCATTTACTGTTGCGCTTCCGTTATACAGCCGCCGTTCGTAGCGCTTGCACGATGCTACCAGCGTCTCCCCGTCGTAGAGCCCAATCGTCCGGTAATGACGCCGGCCGTACGTGCCGCGGGCGATCTCCAAGGTTTGCTCGACGTAGGTATCCATGCTGCGCCGTCCCGCCCAAAGCGCGAAGGTCAGTGGGAGAACCTCGCGGGCGTATGTCTCCGGGGCGATCTCTTTCAGGACGAGATTGGTAGTGATCGCGCTACCGCAGTTCTTCGAGCAACTCCGGCGCAGTAATGCCTCTGGTCGGCGTTCCCCACGCGGTGACGAGCACGCTGTTGGTCGCACGCGCCATTGCATACTTGAGCGCTCGCCGCTCGCGTTCGTTATATCGCTGCGGCGCTTTATTTTTGAACATGTAGTAGCTGAACTTCGCCGTTCGAGCCGCGTGCGCATCGCCGACGTTTTCTTTGGGAATCATCCCGAGCCGCGGACTGAACAGAAACGCCTCGGGCGCATACCATAGCGGAAAGGCGCCGGGGCGAACGTTGCCCACGACGACGCGTTCGAACTGCAAGCCTTGCGCCGCGTCGACGTTGAGCATCTGCACGAAGCCGGCGCCGGCAGCCAGATCCTCACAGCTTTCCAGATCGCTCTCCAAGCGCTGTTCGGCATATTCGAGCACGTCGCCCAGTTCGGTGCCTTGCCGTTCGGCGACGTAAGCGGTCAAACGGTTCAGCAGCCGCCGCAGCACCAGTTGTTGCGTTCGGGCGCGGGCCGACCCGTACTCGCCTTCGCGCGGTAAGGCTTCACACCATACGGTGCGCGCCAAGGTTGCGAAATCCGCCAAGTGCGCGACCCGTAGCCATTCCTCACGGTGAATGCGGAAGCGCGCAAGGCGTTGCGCCGCATCGTCGCTCAGCGCGTCGTCGACCTCGCCGCGAACGACGTTCCAACCCAAACGCAGATCGCGTTTGGCATTCCAACGGCTGGTGCGCGCCGTCGGGGGCGGCTCCTCGTCGAAGGTAAAGAGCGCGCGTTGGGGATCGGGTGGATCGCCGCAGAGCGCAACCAGTGACGCGTCGGAGAGCCCAAGCGCTCCCGACAGCGTGCGCATCAACCAATCGTGACGAAACGGATCGTAAACGTTCCACAGAAGCGCGATAGCGTCGAGTGCGCGCCGGTCGGCGAACAGATTCACGTCGCCGGAGATGGCGACGGCGACGTTACGATCGAGCAGCGCGCGTTCGTAGAGTTCGACGTTGCGGACCGAGCGGAAGATCAGCGCAATGCGTTCGGGAGGAACCCCGCTTGCAATCCACTCGACGACGCTATCGGCAATGAACGCCGCTTCTTGCGATGGACCCGATAGGCGCTGCACCGCGACGCGCGCCTTCCGATGCACGTCGTGCAGTTTGATTTGTCGCGTCGCCATCGCGAACGTCGCCGTCGGCTGCGTGCGGCGCGCGAGTGTCACCGCGGATGCTGGATCGCCGCAGAGCGTGACGCCGGTCAGCCCGTCGCCGAAAATAGCGCGCAAGAAAGCGATCTCGGCGGCCGTGAGTTCTTGGGCGTCGTCAACGAATGCAAACCGGTAGCGTTCCCGCAACGCCTGTGCGCGGGCCGCCGATGCGCATACGAGTTTGGTCGCTGCGAGCACCGCGTCGCGACCGGTCATGCGCCCGCTCTGCGCGGCCAGCGCCTCGTACGTTTCGTACAGTTTGGCGAGGATTTTCGCTAGGTCAACTTCACGCCGGTGCTGACGCGTCAGTTCGGGGGCATCCACGGCGAGCGAGTCGTGATAGAGATTCTTGGTTGCAACCAGCAGCGATGGATCGCTGAAGTTTGGCGGGTTCGCGTAAAACTCCGTGGCGCCGGTCAGCGCGGCGCTCAGAAACTCGGCGGGCGTCACGTTGGCATCGCCCAAGCGACGAATCAAACGAAACGCCGAAGTGAGGAATCGCTGTGGCGTTCGCAAGCCCGGAACTTCGGGGTCGAGCCGTTCGCCCACGAACTCGTCCCACTGCATCTCGAAGAGCGGAACGCAGGCGCGCGCAAAGATCAACTCTGCCTCGACGTCGTCGATAAGAGTAACCTCGCGCGAAGCGCTAGCCAGAATCGCCACGGCACACTCGGAGAGCGTGCAGTGTCGATCGATCAGCAGCGGTTCCGCTGCGCCCAACGTGCGAGCGCGTTCGATGCGGGCTGCCAAGGCGGTGCTCTTCCCGCCGCCCGGCGCGCCGAGAATCGCGACGCATTCGTCGAAAGGCGCCTCGACGGCTTCGCGCTGGCCCTGGTCGAGATCCAGTGCGATCAACTGCCGAATCGCTGCGCTTCGGCCGGCGGCTTTTCGCCGCACGCGGTGGCATACGCGCAGTAGGTGCACGCCGCTGCGTTCTGCGCGGTGGCGAAACCGCGGACATTGCCGGCGGTCAGTTTGGCGCTCAACTCCACCATGCGTTTGCGAGAGCGCGTGAGATCGTCAATCCCGATCGTTTTCGTGACCTCCAAAACGACCGGGCGAACGTCCACCAGCGCGTCCTTGAGTGGAATGAGTACGAGCTTGGCAACGTTGTCGCCCGCCGCAGTGCGCGCCCAGTAGTAGAAGGGCAATTGAAAGTCGCGAAAGCGCCGAACGCGTTCGGCGTACTCCGCGGCATTCGCTGCGATGCTGCCGGTCTTGTAATCGACGACGCCGACTTCGCCCGTGCGTTCCTCTCGGTCGAGACGGTCGATATAGCCGACGAAAGCATGTCCATCGAGATCGATCTCGGCTGCAACCTCGCGGCCTATGACTTCAAAAGGCGCCTGAGCCGCCTGGGCCAAAAGCCAATCCACATAGCGTTGCGCCGTGCGTTGCGCGCGCCGCACCTGCAGTTCGAACTCGACGCGCGTTGAGAATCCGTCGCGTTGCCGTTCGAAGGCCCAGGTTACGTATTGACGCACGAGGTGGCGCATCGCCGCTTCGTCGGCGGCGTTCGGGCGCGGGAACTGCTCGTGAAAATCCTCGAGTGCGGAATGAAACGCCGTGCCATAGGCCGATGCGGAAGATCCTGGATCCTCAACCGACGCGCACGCATAACGGTAGAACCACTTGCGTTCGCACTCGGCGTACAAGTTGAGCGCCGAGGCGCTGAAGTGACGCTGCCAGCCCGGTACGCCGCTGCGCTCCTCCGGCTCCATCGGCTGCAGCAGTTCGATCTCTTCGGCCAGACGTTCATCCTGGGCGACGCGCGATTTGCGCGGCGAGTCGAAGGAGGAACTCCGAAGATCGAAGCAGGCGGCGATCGCCTCGCGCAGCGCATCTTCGGACAGATCGTCGGGAAGCGCGCCGACGCGTCGGGCATGACGCACGAAACGTAGTGCGGCGTCGCGCTCGTCCGGCGGAAGTGCTAGACGCCCCGCTTCCATCGCGTCGAGCACGTTGCCCGTTCGCGATGCCAAGGTCGCATAGGCTGCGCCGATATCGTGCGGAACGCCCGACTCCGCAGCGCGCAGCATGGAGAGCAGGAATGTCTCGCTGCCCGTGCGTTGCCATTTGACGGCATCGTCAACGAACACGCAGATGGAGTTACAGCTTCTACCAGGCGCCCCTGCATTGCGCGTATAAGGGCTTGGCAATGCGGCGTATCATCATCGGCATTACCGGAGCAAGCGGAAGTCTCTACGGTTATATGGCGTTGCAAGCGCTGCGCGCGATCGGCGGCGTGGAAACGCATCTCGTTCTTACTTCGGCCGCCCGCCGCACGATCGAGTTGGAAACCGAGATGACCGCCGACGAGTTCGAGAGCCTCGCCGACGTCGCGCACCGCGACGACGATCTCGCCGCAGCGATCTCCAGCGGCTCGTTTCTCACCGACGGTATGCTGGTTATTCCGTGTTCGATGAAGAGCGCGAGCGCTATCGCCTACTCGATGAACGACAACTTGCTGGTGCGCGCGGCCGACGTCTGTCTCAAGGAGAAGCGTAAAGTCGTGTTGGTCGTGCGCGAGACGCCGTTGCACTTAGGCCATCTGCGCACGCTGGCGGCGCTCGCCGAGATCGGCGCAGTTATCCTGCCGCCGGTGCCGGCGATGTACGCCAATCCCCAAAGCGTTGAAGAACTTATCGCGCACACCGTCGGTAAGTCGCTCGATCAGTTCGGCATTGCGAACGAACTCTTCAAACGTTGGCGCTCGCCGGCCTAGACGCTACCAGTCCGCGAGCCAGTTCCACGTCGCCGGCGCGGTCGACGTTGACCGCCAAATCGGCATACGAAGAAACCAACGCGCGCACCGGCGCGCCGAGGATCTGCGTGGCGCGCGCTTCGGCTTGGGCAATCGTCAGGCGACGCAGCGCGAAACGTGCCAGCACGTCCCAACCGAACAGCGATGCCAGCTTGAACGGATGCTTGCGCGCCGCGCCGAGGCGCTCGATGAAATGCTCGAGCCGCGGGAGTGCGCGTGGTTTCATCGCCGCCAAGCCGCCGCCGCAAAATGTGCCGTCGCGCATCCGCGCCCACGTGTGCGGCACGTCAGGAAAGCGCGAGAGGTGCGCGCTCTGCTCGACGCAGCCGTATACGACGTCGGCGTCGAGCGCGAGAACCCGCGCCGCGAAATCGTTGACCGCTTCGACGCTCAGAATCGGTAGATCGGACGTCGCGATTAAAACGTCGGCGCCGGGATCGAGCCCGCGCAATCCGTTACGAAGACTCTCCGTGATTCGCACGCCGTCGGGCCGCAGATCGTCGGCGTCGCGCAGATCCGGATGTTCCCACATGGCCGCCGGCGTCACCACGACGATGCGTTCGATCTGCGGGCTCGCCCGGAGGGGCGCAATTGTCCGTCCGAGCAGCGTTCGATCGCCGATATGCACGAACGCTTTGTTCGGCGCTCCCGGTTCGACGCGCGCCACCTCGTCGAGCGGTCCGCCGGCTAAAACGACCGCATTCATCGTAAATTAAGCATGGCCCAAAGCGGCATTAACCGAACGTTCCGACCATGAATCGGCCGGCATGCCTTGTCCTCGCATCGCTCGTACTGGCTTCCTGTACGCACAACAATTTCATGCCGAACGTGATCCAGCTGACCCCGAGCGGCACGCAGTCCAGCCCCGCCACCGAACCGCTGACCAAACCGTTTACGCTGACGGCGGTGGAAGATGGTTATACCGGACAGTTCACCGCGGATACCGTCAAGGGCACATGCTGGGTCGTGCAAACGCCGGTTACCACCGGCGGCGCCTGGACGGTCGTCCCGCAGGGTGCGGCTTGCGGCAGCGGACCGGCTAACGAGATTCAAGTCACCGACCAAAAAGGCAATTCGGCGACCACCTTCATTAAGTAGGTAAGAGCCAAACCCGCGCGGTCAAGTCTTTAGCGTTCCGCGCCATTTGTCGGCGTACTGGTTATAAAGACAGTAGCTAGAAGCTTCGGTAAAAACGAGAGTGCCGCTGCCCGTAGCTTTTCGGAGTCGACCGGTACCGCTGGTTATCGTGAACGACAGGGGGTGCATGTCGCAAGGATTCGTGACGTGCGTCCCGCTCAGGCTCGCGGTGATGCTGCTGCGCGGATGTTTGGTGCTCGTCAGGGTCGCCGATCCGGCGACATCCTGGGAGCCGCAGTTCCACGTCAGCGAAATCAACTCGCTGCTTGAACCCAGGAATTTTGAGCGCCCCGTGCCCTTATAGGTGAACGTTTTGGTGCTGGAACAATCTCCATTTGCGCTGATTGTTCCGGAATACGACGCGGTGAATTTCGTTGCGACGCGTGAGTCCGAGCCGGCGGCGGTGCTTGGCGAGAGGTTTTGCGTTGCACTACAGGCTGCGAGTGCCACGATCGCCGCCACAGCCGAAGATAACTGCAAGTGACGAAGACTTTTCATGAGGGAACCTCCATCTTAGACTGCCGCCTTCGGCGTGGGCGGAGGCTAAACCGCCCGCCAGTCCGGCGCAAGGGCAAATCGCGTAACGAAGGTGTCGTAACCTCCGGCGAGACGTAGCGCGCGCGCGATCGCGGCGATGGTAGCCGCTTCGAGCGAGATCGTATAAACGCACGAACCGGAACCCGCCAGCATCGCGTTGTTCGCGCCGGCGTCGCGCAGTGCGCGCAACGCGATGGCAATCTCCGGCGTTCTGTATGAAATAATGTCGTCGAAGTCGTTTTGCATCAACGCTTCGACCAGCGGGAAATCGCCACGCTGCAGTGCCTCGAGCATCTGTATCGAGACGGAATCGTTGCGCGGACGCTGCGGTCGCGCGGATTCGTCGATTGCGCGATACGCATCAGCCGTGGAAACCGTCGCCGGAGGCTTAACGATCAACGCATGCCACGGCGGCAACGCGCCCGCTGGCGTGACGCGTTCTCCCGTGCCTTCCACCAGCGCAGCGGTTCCGGCGAGAAAGAACGGAACGTCGGATCCGAGCGAGCGCGCGACGCTGAGCCAATCGCACGACGGCGCCGCGCCGAAGGCGCCGTTCATCGCCATGCGCAGCACCGCCGCGGCATCGCTCGAGCCGCCGCCCAGGCCGGCTTGTGTGGGAATGCGCTTATGTAAGCGTAAACGGACCGGCGGCATTTGCGCGAAGACGGACCGCAACGCGGCGACGGCGAGATTGTCGTCGGCTGCCAGATCCTGGCGATCGCATTCAAAGGAGAAGGCGTCGCTCGGTTCGGCAGTCAGCTCGTCCGAGAGTTCGAGCGGTACCATGACGCTGCGAACTCCATGGTAACCGTCCGCGCGCCGCGCCAACACTTCCAGCGTGAGATTGATTTTCGCCGGCGCTTGCACCGCGCTTCGGTTGGCGGTTGCGGCAGAAGGCGCCTCTCCGTCCCATGCCGCAGTACGAGGGCGGATGGGCCCGAGTTACGATGCGCAGCGGAACGAATTTTGCGCCTATGTCTTAAACGAGGCGCAAACGCCGTACGGGCTGCTGTTAGGCAACTACAAATCATACGCGCAATCCACCGCCAAGGGCGGCGTGCGGGGCCTCTGGGATGCCGACACCGATCAGATCATTTTTGGCACCCACCACATCGCGTATCGGTTGTCGGACCAAACGTTCTTCCCGCATCAGATTCAGCGCGATCTCACGTTTCTGCCGTACGCGCAGATTTCCGAGTTTACGCTCGAGCACCGGGTGCACGTTACCGAAGCCTTCTACGTTCCCCACGGTCCTGGTTTCGATCGCGCAGTTTCGTTTGTCGTCGATGTGACGCTGTACAATCCCGGTGCCGGCGACATCGACATCTCGCTGTATCCTTGGGCGATGCTCGTCGGCCAACGCTTTTACGGCGAGCCCGAGCACGAAGTGCGCGCTTGGAACGACGGCCGCTTGATGTGTTCCCGCAACCTCGAAACCGGGGGCGAACGCTGGTGGGGCGGTTCCCGTACCCCGGCCGCCGTGCAGTTGTCGTTGCGCGAGCAGGTGTTGTTGCAATCCATGCGGCGGGCGACCCTCGATGCCGGCGACTCCGGGGCAAAAGTTGCCGACGTTACCCCGCAGCAGGCGGAGTTAGTCAGTCGCCGGATCTTCGGCGCTTTTGATTACCGCATCACGGTGGCGGCCGGTGCTCGTGAGTCGCTGCGCCTGGCCGTCGTGTATCACAAGGACGGAACGGACCACAGCCGTCCGGTGCTCGAAGCGCTCCTGGCAGATCCGCGCGCGCTCCACGATACGCAGAGCTATTTCAACGAGCGTCTCGCCGACGCGCGCTTCTTGACGCCGTCGCCCGAGATCAGCCGCGGCGTCGTGTGGGCGAAAGCCAATATGCTGCGCATCGTCAAGGAGTATCCGCACGGATGGGGCTCGACGAACTCGCCGCCGTCCGACATTTTAGTCTCGCGCGACACCTCGTGGTTCGTCCACGGCTTCGATTACTTTTGGCCCGAGTTTAGCCGCAACGCCTTGGAAGTGTTTAACTCGGCGGCCGAAGATAGCGGCTTGATGATCGAGTACGTGCGCGGCGTGAGCGGCTACAAAACCGATTACGATCTGAATATCAACGACGACACGCCGCTGCACCTCATCGCGATGCTGCATCATTACAATGCGACGCTCGACGATGAATGGGTGCGCAAACACGTCGATCTCGTCGTGCGGCTCACCGACTACATGCTCTCGCAGCGCGACGAAAAAGGCCTGGTGGTCTGCCGCGCCAAGGGCGTTGATATGCACGGCATCTCGTCGTGGCGCAACATCATTCCGTACTACACGCTCGATGGCGCGGTCACGGAGATCAACGCCGAAGCGGTTTACGCGCTCGAGTCGGCGGCAATGCTCTGTGCGGTCATCGGCGATAACGAGCATTGGGAAAAATATAGCGGCGAGGCTCAGAAGATGCGTGCCGCAATGATGGATTATCTGTACAACGACGACACCGGCGCCTTCGTGCTCAACTACGATCAAGAAGGCAACTACCAAGATAACTTTACCGCCGACGAGATCTTTCCGGTCCTCTTCGGCATCGCCGACGAGAAGCAGCGGCGCGCGATCCTCGCGCGTTTGGCGGAGGCGGATTTCGTTACGCCGGTCGGCCTGCGCACGATTTCAACGGCCGATGCGTGGTATTTCCCGTCGTATGGATTTGGATTGCTGGGCGGCATTTGGCCGGATCTCACACTGTGGTATGCCGTTGCATTGGCGCGCAACGATATGACCGATGAGGCCGTGCGCTTTTTATGCCTGACGTACGCCGCAATGGAGGGCGGAAGTCCCCGCAACACCGTGCCCGGCGAGTTTGCGGAATGGTTCGACGGCGGCTCGCTCAGCAACCGCGGCATGTATCTCTCGCCGTGGACCGGCGCAAAGTATCTTTGGGCGGTCGCCGAGACGGTTGGCGGTTTGGACGGTTATCGTACGAGCGGCCGGCCTCACTTGGCGCCGTTGCGCCCGACGAACTGGCAATGGATCGCTGCCGCCCGCGTGCACTGGGGCGGCCGCCGGTGCACGTACGTGATCGATCTGCGCAGCAACACCATCTACGGTAATATGCCGGAGCTGTCGGCAGAAGAGCCGTTCACCTGCATCTATGCGGGGCGCGACGTGAGCGACGAAGTCAGCACGTCACCGGTTGAAGTCGGCGCCATAGCCTTCGAAGATGAGAGCGGCGCCGTCCGTATTTTCGTGGGCAACCACTTGGACCGGCCGCGCAACGTGCTGCTCGAATTTCGCGGGCACTCGGCACGAGTCGATATGGCGGCGGGCGAACTCCGCGAAGTGCACCTTATCGGCAAGCCGAGCGAGCATCGTGCCCGGGCCGCCAAGCTCGACGTCGTGCGGCCACTCGTGCGCGCATGAAATTTCCCGCACTCGTCGTGGCCGCCGGTGCTATCGTGCTGCTGCTGGCGGTTGCGCTTGGCCAGCGGATGGGCGATCATGCCTTGCGCCAGGCGAACGAACAGCAACTCCAATCCATCATTCCCACGCCGCTGCCGTCAGGCGCGGACGCGTCGCCCCAGCCGTATGGTCCGAACTGGAAGCGCTCGCAGGCCCTGTCTGCCGCCGGTGATCCGCACTTTCCGGACCCGCGGGTGCCGCCCCAGCCGTTGCCGACGCTCCCGCCGACGCCCAAGCCCACGCCGACGCCGGTGGTGACACCCACCCCGACGCCCAATCCGAACATTCCGATTTGGCGGCAGCGCCCACTCCCGACGATCACCCCGTCGGAACAGCCGCCGGACGGCGTCCCGGCTTCGCCCGAGGACGGCACGTCGCCCGAGGTTTCGCCCTCGCCATGAGGTCACAACTTTCGGGGTAGTTACGGCTGTTAGAATGGATGTATGGAAAAGGGAACGGTAACCGTTAAGCGCGGGCTCGCGCAGATGCTCAAAGGCGGCGTCATCATGGACGTCGTGACGCCCGAACACGCCGCAATCGCTCAGGAAGCCGGCGCCGTTGCGGTCATGGCGCTGGAACGCATTCCGGCCGATATTCGCGCCGCCGGCGGCGTCGCGCGCATGAGCGGCGTCGAGCTGATCCGCAGCATCATGGATGCGGTTACCATCCCGGTGATGGCGAAGATTCGCATCGGCCATTTTGCCGAAGCGCAAATCCTGCAGCAACTCGGCGTGGATTACATCGACGAGTCTGAGGTGCTCACGCCCGCCGACGAAAAGTATCACGTGGATAAGCAGGTCTTCACGACGCCGTTCGTTTGCGGCGCCCGCGACTTGGGCGAAGCGTTGCGCCGGATCGCCGAAGGCGCGGCGATGATTCGCAGCAAAGGCGAAGCGGGCAGCGGCAACATCGTCGAGGCCGTGCGCCACATGCGCTCGATCGGTGATTCGATTCGCGACCTGCACGTCGCCCCGAAGGAAGAACTGGTCGCGCGCGCTCGCGATTTAGGCGCACCGTACGAGTTGGTCTCCGAGGTGGCACGCGACGGAAAGCTCCCGGTCGTGCTGTTCTGCGCCGGCGGTGTCTCGACGCCGGCCGACGCCGCGTTGATGATGCAGCTTGGCGCCGAAGGCATCTTCGTCGGCAGCGGCATCTTCAAGTCGAACGACCCCAAACGCTTCGCGCGAGCCATCGTTGACGCGACCACGCATTTCAAGGATGCGGCCGTCGTGCTGGAAGCGTGCCGTTCGCTGGGCGCTTCAGAGGCCATGGCCGGCTTGGACATTCGCCAGCTCGGCGAGGCGCAGCTCATGGCGTCACGTGGCAACTGATGCGCGCGTTGGCGTGCTCGCGCCGGCATTGGCCGCACTTATAGCTGGGTGTAACACCGACACAGCAACGATCATCGGTTCGACCAACGGTCACGGGTACCGGATCGTCGTGGCTTCCAACGGACGAGCCTCGTTCTCCGCGTCACATATCGTCGCACACGATTTTCGAATACCGCTCGAAGTGGCCAAACAGCTCCTCAAAGCGGCCGCGGCAGCCAGAAGCGACGACGCGAAAGCCGGCGTCTGCCCGGAAAATATGTCGGCAAACGAACCGGTTCAGGTTTTGTACCACGGCTGGCTCTCGTCCGACTTGGCGTGCCCGCCGGAAAGCGTAGACGAACACGTTACGCGCGACTCTATGACATTGAATAACACGGCGAGGGAGATCATCGTCTCGGTTCCCGCCCCGGGACCGTTTGGCCTCAGGACGCAGCCATGACGAACGAGCGGTCCACCGTTGGCGTGCTCGCGTTACAAGGCGATGTTGACGAGCATATTGCCGCGCTGGACCGCGCCGGCGCCCGTACGTTATCGGTAAAAACGCCGGATGACCTAGAGCGCGTCGATGCGCTCGTTATTCCGGGCGGTGAATCGACCACCGTGATGAAGTTGCTCGATCGCTTCGGATTACGCCAACCGATCGTCGAGCGTACGAGAGCCGGCATGCCGCTCTGGGGAACGTGCATGGGCATGATCGTCGCCGCCCACGATGTCGCTGGTTTCGATCAGCCGACGCTGGATCTCATCGATATCACAATCCGCCGGAATGCGTTCGGACGGCAAAACGAATCGGCCGAGGTGCCGCTGCAAATTCCAGCGCTGGGCGCGCCGGCGTTTCCGGCGATCTTCATCCGCGCGCCGTGGATCGAACGTTGCGGTCCGGCGGTAGAGACCTTGGCCGAGCGAGATGGCCGGGGCGCCATGGTGCGCGAGCGCAACGTCCTTGGAACCGCGTTTCATCCCGAGCTGACCGGCGACGCGCGCGTGCATCGGTATTTTCTGAACATGGTGACGCAGCAAGGGAAGGCTTCTACGGCGGCGTAAATTCACGCGAAATGGCTAGCCGGACCGTTTCTTCCGAAACGCCGGGCGGATTCCAAGGTCAAATTCCGCCGGTCGAGCCGTTGTTGGGCGAAGTCATCACAACGCTCGCCTTGGCCGCGCACGCCTATCTCACCGAAGAAGACGGCAGAAAGGCCGATCACGCATCGGCCGAAGTAGCGATCGACGTCGCCTCCGCTGCCTTCGAACGGGTCAAAGAACGGCTGCGCCCTGAAGAACGGTTAGCCATCACGCAGATGCTAACCGAAACGAGAATGACGTTTGTTCGGACGCGAGGCACTTAAGATGCCTCGCTCTCGCATTCGGAGTCTCGCGCAATGAGCGAAGTGCTCGTGCTGAACTTCACGTACGAAGCACTCAACGTCACGAGCTTCCAACGTGCGGTCAAACTGATTTTCGCCGGCAAAGCGGAGATGCTGCATGGTCGCGAGCGCATGCTGGCGTCGCCGACCTACGAAATGCGCATGCCGTCGATTATTCGCATGTTGTACTACATCCGCAGACCGATGCAAAAGGTCGCGCTGACCAAGAAAAACGTCCTCATCCGGGACGACCACAGTTGCCAATACTGCGGCTTGCGGGGCGATCGATTGATGACCGTCGATCACGTCATCCCGAAGAGCCGCGGCGGGGAATCCACCTGGGAGAACCTCGTTTGCGCGTGCATGCGGTGCAACAACCGCAAGAACAACCGCACGCCGCACGAAGCGAACATGACGCTGCAGAAAAAGCCGCGTCAGCCGAAGTACATTCCCTGGATTCAGATCAAGCGCAACACGCTGCCCGACGAGTGGGGCAAGTTCCTCTTCCTGTATAACGTCTCGATCGAGGAGCGCATCGAAGCTCCCGCTTAGCTACCTGGAATAAGGTTCGCAATAAACACGTACGTGCCGTTTACCGGACGGCAGTATGAGACGGAACCGGAGTACGCGGATAGCCGCGCGGCGCGAAGCGCCGCACCGTCAAAACCTGCATTACCGGAACCTTCGAAAATCCATGCCTCGATGATGTGGCCTGTTGGGTCGAGCGCTACTTTCACCGTGGCCGCGAGCAGTTGGTCGCCAACTCCGCCCATGACGTTGCGTATGTCCGGGGAAACGGCCTTCTGGACGGTCCCGCTGGAAAATGGTCGATCGCATCCGTTGAACGCAAACGGAGGCTGCGCCGGCATAGCATTCGCGAGGGCGTAAAGCGGCGAGGGGATCGCCCCGACCTCATCGGAGTTTGGCGGTACCTGGTCGCTTGCAGCGTCGAACGATGGCACGTCGCATTGCGTTGCGCCGGCAGAAGTAAACCACATGTGCCGAATCGCAAGCGCGACCGGAAACATGACGGCCAGCGTCGGCGATGCGGCGATCGTATAGGGTTTGAGGTAGAACTGGCGCGGCAGAAACTGCGGTCGCCAGGAACGCGTCGTATTTCCTAACGCGACGCCGTTCACGCTCCAGGCGTACCAGCCGGCCGTCGTGTCGGCGATCAACGTCCCCGTAACGATGTGCGGCGTCAGCGCCGTGATATCGTAGTTAAACGTCCGCGACGGCGCTCCAAAAGCGGCGTCGGCCGGCGTTGCGACGCTCGCGGTCGCGGGGCAGAACTCCACGGCGGCCCGCGCGCTCGCCGTTTCCCCGTACGCGAACAATAGCAAGACAAACAGCGGAAGAAACACAAAACGTATCGGCCCCGCGCCCATCTTCGCGCAGCCTTACGCGCGGGAGGCGCTGCTTCCTGGGAGAAAGCGGGCTACAATGCCGCTTCAGAATCGCGTCAATCCATTTGGTGAAGTCGTCGCATTGCCCGGACGCGGAACGATGATGGGAAATCGCGGCATACTGCACGACGACGGTCGGCGCATCGTCCGGCCGTTTCAAGTGAAGCGATGGATCGCGTGCGTGCTGGAGTTTCGCGGGCGGTATCGCACGGTGATGACGCCGCACCGCTATACGGAACTCTTCTTTCTCGATGAAGCCGCGGCGTTGAGCGCGGGACATCGCCCCTGTGCGGAATGCCGGCGCACCGATTACAATCGCTTTCGGAGCTTTTGGCGCGAGTCCATAAAGACCCCCGATGACGCCGATTCGATGGACGCCGTGCTGCACGACGAGCGTCTCGATGGGAAGAAAAAGCGCACGTACTCGGCAACGCTGGGCGAGTTACCGGATGGAACGTACGTCGCAATCGACGGCATTGTGCATTTACTGTGGAACGCGGCGCTGCACGAATGGTCCGCCGGCGGATACATCGCAAAACGGCCGCTCCAGCGGCAACAATCGGCCGACGTTCTGACACCGCCGTCGATCGTGAAGATCTTGCGCGCCGGCTATACGCCCGCGATTCATCCGTCGCACGGCTGATGAGCCATCTCTGGCTGCCCTTCACCCAAATGCGCGAGTACGAGACGCGCGCGCATACGTTCGTTCGCGGAGAACGCGCATGGCTGTGGGATGCGGACGGAAGGCGAATCTACGATGCGATCAGTTCGGTATGGACGACCATCCACGGGCACTGCCATCCGCATATCGTGCAAGCGATCGCGCGGCAAGCCTCGGTTCTCGACCACGCGACGTTGCTGGGCGCCGCGAATCCCGTTGCGGAAACGCTCGCCGAACGTCTCTGCGCGCTCGCCGGAATGGACCGCGCGTTCTTTGCCTCGGATGGTTCGAGCGCGGTCGAGGCGGCGATCAAGATGGCCGTGCAGTATTGGCAAAACGCCGGCGAACCGCAGCGCAATCGCTTCGTCCGTTTCACACATGCCTATCATGGCGATACGGTCGGCGCAATGAGCCTTTCGGATATCGGCGACTTCAAGGACCGGTTCGCCGGAGTGACGTTCGAAACGCGGCCGTACGATGCAAACGTCTTAGGCGATCGCGACATTGCCGCCGTTATCGTGGAACCGCTGGTGCAAGGGGCGGCCGGCATGCGTCTGGTGCCCTCAGAGGTGTACGACGCGTTGCGCGGCGCATCGGCGCTGATCATCTGTGACGAGATCGCGACCGGCTTCGGCAGAACCGGCACGATGTTCGCATTCGAGCAGACGCCGTTGACGCCGGATTTCGTTTGCGTCGGCAAAGGTTTGACGGGGGGCGCGTTAGCGCTCTCGGCAACCTTGGCGCACCGGAGAATCTACGAAGCATTCCTGGGTGCGCGTTCCGAGCAGAAGCATTTCTTTCACGGTCATTCGTATGCCGGTAATCCGATCGCCTGTGCGGCGGCTTTGGCGTCACTCGACCTCTTCGATCGCGAAGAGACGCTTTCGCGAGCGAAAAAGATTGCGGCGCTGGCTCAACGCCGTTTACGCGAAATTCGCGCGCTACCCGGCGTCCTCGACGTACGGCAATGCGGCACGATGATCGGCATCGAAGTGGACCGCGACGGATGGCCGATCGTGGACGCGCTCTATGCGGCGGGCCACTTTACCCGTCCCGATAGGCAACGTCGTGCAGTTCGTGCCGCCGCTCTGTTCAAAAGAGGAAGAGGTCGAGGCGTTTTTCGACGCACTCGGCGAGTCGCTGTGTATCTCGACAGAATAACGCCTATTCTGACGCGCATTCGCGAGGAGCGGCGTTATCGTGAGCTGCCCGAGCGGCAACTGCCGCCAGATATTATTGATTTCTCGTCCAACGATTATCTTGCCATGGGCAAAGAGCCGCAGGTGGTGCAGGCACTCAAGCACGCGACACGTGCGGGTTCCGGCGGCGCGCGCCTTCTCTCCGGACGCAATCGCGAACTCTCTTTGCTCGAAGAAGAACTGGCACAATGGCTCGGGCGCGAACGGGCGCTGCTGTTCTCTTCGGGCTACACTGCGGCCATCGGAACGATCCCCGTGCTGGGCGAGCTTACCGACACGATTCTCTCCGATCGCTCGAACCACGCCTCGCTCATCGACGGTATGCGGCTGACGAAAAAGTCGCGCGCGATCTACGATCGTGCAACGCTGGCGGACCGAACTGAAACTGCCGGCGCGTTGGTGGTGAGCGAAACGCTCTTCGGGATGGACGGCCGCGTTGCGGACGTCTCCGCATTGCTGAACGCCTTGCGCGAGGACGACATCCTGTTGCTTGACGAAGCGCACGCACTGGGCGTCGTGGGCCCCCAAGGCGCCGGCTTCGCGCGCGACTTTGCCGATCCGCGCATCGTCGTTTTGGGCACGCTTTCGAAAGCGTTGGGAACGCTCGGCGGCTTTGTCGCCGGACCGGCGAGTGTGGTCGAACTATTGGTTAATCGCGCGCGTTCGTTCATCTTCGATACCGCGTTGCCTCCCGCGCTCGCGCTGGCGGCGCGCATTGCGTTGCACCTCACGCGGGAGGCAGACGACCGTCGCGCTCGTTTATGCGAGAACGCATCACAGCTTCGTGCGATGCTCAGCATGGCGAACGGGGAAGGCCCAATCGTCCCGTTTATCGTCGGCGACGAAGAAAAGGCGCTCGCGTTATCCGAACGTTTATTGCAGCGACGCATGTACGTGCCTGCTATCCGGCCGCCGACGGTTGCGCCGGGAACGTCGAGATTACGCATCAGCCTGCGTTGCGATCATCGGCCCGAACACGTCGAGCTGCTCGCCGCCGAGCTGCAGCGGTGCACCGCTACTTCGTAACGGGCACCGACACGGATGTCGGCAAGACGCGCGTTACTGCCGCGCTCGCATTGGCTTTGCGCGAGAGCGGCCTGCAGACGACGGTCGTGAAGACTCGTGCAAACGGGCTTGAGCATCGAGGAAGAGGGCGACGCGCAGCGCGCGGCGCGCTTAGCCGGCGAGCTCCTGGCTCGAGTTTGCTCGGCTTCCTAAAGCGGCCGACCCATGGTCGGCAGCGCTCGACGCCGGCATGCCGCCGTTGCAAGCCGGTGCGCTTGCCGCGCAGCTCGATGCCGTTTCGGGCTGCATTGTCGCCGAAGGTGCGGGCGGCATCATGGTCCCGCTCAACGAGCGGGAGCAGATCGGCGACATTGCGGCGCGCGCAAACTACAGGCGGTCGTGGCCGTCGGACTGCGGCTCGGCTGCATCAATCACGCACTGCTGACGTTGCAGCGCTGCAACGATCTCGCGTCCCCGTTGCCGGTGTGGCGCTGGTCGAACGATGGTGCGGCACCGCGAACGACTACCGGCCGACGTCATGCGCGCGCTCGAGCCGCACTCGCTCGTCCTCGGTGTGGTTGCCTACCGAGAAGACGAGCCCGCCTCCGTCTCCGAAGCGGCAGCGCTTTTTGAACCTTTGGTGAAGCAAGAGCGCTGACATGACGCATCCCGCTATCGAACGCGCCCGCTTCGAGCTGCTCGAACGCCGGCAAGCCGCCGGCCGCGAACTGCTTGCCGAACTTGCCGCGCTGCCCGCCGCAGCCGTGCCGCAGCTCCTGGCGTTGGCCGATGACGTGCGCACGCAGTATTGCGGAGACGGCATTGCCGTTGAAGTGCTCTACAACGCCAAGCGCGGCGGCTGTTCGGAGGATTGCAACTTCTGCTCGCAGAGCGCACGCTATGCCACCGATGTCGAGCCGGAGCAACTTTCGAGCGTCGAAGGTTTTGTCGAAGCGGCGCGCGTCGCGCATCTGCCGCGGCGCGGGCGAGTTCTGCATCGTGGTAGCGGTGCGTGGCCCGTCGGAGCGTTTGCTCGAGCGCGTCTGTGAAGCGGTCGTGGCGATCAAGCGCGAGTTGCCGCTCACCGTTGCGGTGTCGCTGGGGATCCTCAACGAGCGGCACCTCAAGCATCTGGCGGCTGCCGGCGTGGATAAGGTCAATCACAACTTGGAGACCTCGCCGCGTTTCTTTCCGAGCATCTGCACGACGCATACGTACGAGGAGCGATGGGAAACGTGTCTTCTTGTGAAGAGACACGACCTCGAACTCTGCTGCGGCGGGATCATCGGAATGGGTGAAGCGCTGAACGACCGTCTCGACTTTCTCTGCGCGCTGCAGGCGTTGCAGCCGCAAGAAGTGCCGATCAACTTTCTCAACCCGCGTCCCGGTACGCCGATGGCGGCGCGACCGTTGCTCGATCCCGTTGAAGCGTTGCGCTTCGTCGCCATGGCGCGCTTGGCGTTGCCCTCGGCACTCGTGCGGTTCGCCGGCGGCCGGGAAGTGACGTTGCAAGCGTTGCAAGACGTCGGGATGCGCAGCGGCGCAAGCGGCATCGTGCTGGGGGACTATCTCACGACGGAGGGGCGCAGCGATGCAGACGACTTCGCCATGCTCGACCGACTCGGTTTCGAAGTCCTCGCCTGAGCCGGCAGTGCCGGGCTTGGATCAAAGCCGGGCGCCGTACTTCCAAGCGCTGCTCGACTACGTCGAGGCCGGCGTCATCCCGTTTCATACGCCGGGTCACGTGCAAGGCCACGGCATGGATCTCGCCTTCCGCGAGTTCGTCGGGGAAAACGTCTGCGCGATCGATCTCACGCCCATGCCCGGCATCGACGATCTGCTGCAGCCGACCGAGGCAATCAAAGAAGCGCAAGAGTTAGCCGCCGACGCGTACGGCGCCGATTATTCGTATTTTCTGATCAACGGCTCGACGAGCGGCAATCAGTGCATGATGATGGCGGCCGTCAATCCCGGGGACGAGATTGCGGTGCCGCGCAACTCGCACAAGTCCATGCTCGGCGGACTGGTCATGAGCGGAGCGCGCCCCATCTATATGCAGCCCGAAGTCGATGCAGAACTGCGCATGGATCATTGCGTCACGCCGCAGACGGTGGCCGCCACGATCGCCGCGCATCCCAACCTCGTCGCAGTCTATCTCGTCTCGCCCACCTATTACGGTGCGGCGGCCGATCTCGCATATATCGAACGCATCGTGCACGATGCCGGCAAGGTGTTGCTCGTCGACGAAGCGTGGGGCCCGCACTTTCACTTCCATCCCGATTTGCCGCTCTCGGCGACGGCCGCCGGTGCCGACATCTCCATCAACTCGACGCACAAGATGCTGTCGTCGTTTTCACAATGCGCGATGCTGCACTATCGCGGGAACCGGGTGCCGCTCGATCGTCTGCAGTCTGTGCTGAAGATGTTTCTCTCGACCTCTCCCAATCTGCCGATGGTCGCCTCACTCGACGTCGCGCGCAAGCAGATGGCGACCGAAGGTTTCGAGCTGTTGTCGCGCACGATCGCCTTGGCAAACGAGACGCGCGAACGCCTCAACCGCATTGAGGGTATCTACTGTTTCGGCGAGGAGTTGCAAGGCCGCAAAGGCATCTTCGATCTCGATCCGACGAAAATCACGGTGACCGTCAAAGGGCTCGGCTATACCGGCTACGAGGCGTCGGCGATCCTGCGCAAGCGGTATAACATCCAAGTGGAGTTGGCCGATCTCTTCAACGTCGTCGCGCTCATTACGATCGGCACCCGCCGCGACTCCGCCGAACGATTGATCTACGCGTTCGAGGAACTTGCCCGCGACGACCGCGCCATCGACATGTTTGCGCCGTCGGGCATCCTCGAGCAGCGGCTCAAACGCGGAACGTTTCACATGCCCGGCATTCCGCCGATGCGTATGCTGCCGCGCGACGCATTCTTAGCGCAGACCGAGTTCGTGGAGTTCCGTCATTCAGTGGGAAGAATCTGTGCCGAAACGCTCACGCCGTATCCGCCGGGCATTCCGGTGATCGCTCCCGGCGAAGAAATCACTGCAGAGACGGTGGATTATCTTCGACTGGAACTCAAGGCCGGCGTGCGCATCCAAGGGCCGTTCGACGATGAGCTGCGCGTGATTCGCGTGGTGAAGGAATAACCCGAGAGGCTCGTAAAGGGGGCATTCAGTGGCGGTCAGGGTTCACTCGGTTTCGCCCAGTTGGGAGCTCTCCCAACTCCTCGACATCTTCCCGCTCACCATTCGGCAAGCGCTGGTACGGCTTCGAAATATCGAGGATATCATCGAAGTCGTTTTGGATTTAGGGCGTCCGCCGGAAGCGCGCTTCGAGAGCGACTTCATCTATCTTACCGAGACGCCGGTGAGTCACGAAGATATCGCACATGTCTGCTCGCGTATTTCGCCGTTCGGGGCCGACAATCGCGCGGGGATCGAGCAGACGCTGCATCGCATCAGCGCCATTCGCAATCGCACCGGTAAGATCGTTGGCCTCACCTGCCGCGTCGGGCGCGCGGTCTACGGAACGATCGACATTCTGCTCGACGTGGTGCGTGGCGGAAAATCCATGTGCTTGCTGGGCAAACCCGGCGTCGGCAAGACGACGATGTTGCGCGAGTGCGCGCGCGTTCTCTCCGAAGACCGCAAGCGCGTCGTGATCGTGGATACCTCGAACGAGATCGCCGGCGATAGCGATATTCCGCATCCCGGCATCGGTTTGGCGCGGCGCATGCAGGTCGCCGATCCCGCACTGCAGCACGCGGTCATGATCGAGGCAGTGGAGAACCACATGCCGGAAGTCATCGTCATCGACGAAATCGGTACGGAAGCCGAAGCCGCCGCTGCGCGCACCATTGCAGAACGCGGCGTCACGCTGATCGGCACGGCACATGGGCAGACGCTGCAGAATCTCTTGATGAATCCGACGCTCTCGGACCTCGTCGGCGGTATTAGCGCGGTGACGCTCTCCGATGAGGAGGCGCGCCGCCGCGGCACCCGCAAGACGGTGCTGGAGCGCAAAGCGCCGCCCACCTTCGACGTCGTCATCGAGATTCAAGATCGCGACCGCATGGCGATTCACAAAAACGTCGCCGAGGTGATCGACGGCCTGTTGCGTGGATACGCTCCGCAGCCGGAGATTCGCCAGCGTCATCCCGGCGGCGAAGTGACGGTCGTGCAAGAGGCCGAGACGGAATCGATGCCGCGTTTTGCCGACGCCTACGATATCGGCGACCGCGACGCGGACGAGCGCGAGCGCCCCCTTTCGATCTTTCCGTACGGCGTTTCGCGGAACAAGATCGAGCGGGCCATTGCGAATCTCAAAGTGAACGCCTCGATCGCGCGTAACTGGGACGACGCCGACGTGGTGATGACGCTCAAGACGCTCGAACGCAAAGAGCAGCCGAAGCTCAAGCAGATCGCATCGGACAACGTCCCGATCTATTCGATCAAGACGAATACTACCACCCAGGTGCAAGCCGCACTGCGCGACGTCTTCAACCTCGGCTCGATCGACAACGAAGAGATCGCTATGCGCGAGGCCGAGGAGGCCGTCTACAAAGTGATGCTCAACGGCGCGCCGATCGAGTTGTCCCCGCAAACGTCGTATATTCGGCGGATGCAGCATCAGGTGGCCGAGCGTTATCGGTTGCAATCGCGCAGCACCGGTTCGGAACCGAACCGGCGCGTCCGCATCTTTAAACTGACCGACCTCTCGTCGACCTGACAGCGGCCAAGCACCGGAGAACGTTCGTGTTGAATTTCAGTCGGTACGCGCTGAGCGTCAGCGCCGCTGCAGCACTGCTCGCAGGCTGTGGTGGATCGCAGCCGCCGCTTACCGCGAGCGCCGCTAGCGTCTCCGCGCACGGTGCGCGCGGAGTCGGGTCCCACGGGGGCGTCCCCGAACGGGTGACGGCCACGATACCCGTCACATCCGGGGAAGTCTTGGCCGTTTACGTCGGCGGCACAGGCTCCGCCGCGACTGGCGGTTTCAATGGCGGCGGTGGCGCTTCCGATATCCGGCGAGGCAATGACAAACTTGGCGACCGTATCGTCGTGGCTGCCGGTGGCGGCGGCCAAGGTTTCGCTGAGTACTACTGCGTCGGCGGCGCGGGTGGTCGCGGCGGCAACAAATGCGGCGGCAACGGCGCACCCGGTGACAACGACAGTAGCAAAACCAGTACCGGTGGTAGCGGCGGTGGTTCGGGCGGCACTCAGCGTCGAGGCGGCTCGGGCGGGACCGGCGGCCACGGTTCGTATCGTGGGGGGGCGCCCGGATCCAAAGGTGACCTCGGCCTCGGTGGTGCGGGCGGGTACGGCAGTACGACCACCAAGGGCTACAACGGAGGACCACCGGGTGGCGGCCGTGGTGGCGGCTCGTCGTACGTGGAGAGCAGTGCGTACGGTTCTCAGACCGCGGACGCACCGAAAGGCAAGAACGCTAACGGTTTAGTGATTCTTCGTTGGTGAGGCTGGTTCAACGTGTTCATCGTTATTGAAGGCATCGAGAGCAGCGGTAAGACGACGTTGCTCAAACGCCTGCTCGAACGTTTCGCTATCGAAGGACGCGACGTGCTATCGACGCGCGAGCCGGGCGGAACGGCAATGGGAGATGCCGTCCGAACCATCTTTCTCGATCGCACGCTGGAGATTTCCGCCCTCAGTGAAGCGCTTCTCGCAAACGCGTCGCGCGCCCAGCACGTCGCGCAAGTCGTGCGTCCCGCGCTCGACGCCGGTCGCACGGTGCTCTGCGACCGCTTCACCGATTCGACATTAGCGTATCAAGGCTACGGACGTGGTCTCGATCTCGACGCGCTGCGCAAACTGTGCGATTATGCCGCCGGCGGCGTCGAGCCCGATCTCGTGTTGTTGCTCGATCTGCCGGTGAGCGCGGTGCGCAACCGCCTGCAAGAGCGCGCGTACGACGAGGATCGCATCGAAAGGGAAGATGACGCATTCCACGAGCGCGTTCGCCGCGGCTATCTCGAACTGGCGCGCGCGCCGCGCCATCAGATTATTGATGCAACGCTGCCCGCGCAGAGCGTCGCCGAGGCGGCATGGAACTACATTTCAACGTCATAGGCGCGGCCGGTCCGTGCCGTTACTTCGGTTCGGTGACCCCCGACACGCTCGCGCACGCGTACCTCTTTACCGGCGAATCGGGCGTCGGCAAGAAAACCTTCGCGCGGCGTTTGGCGCAATCGCTGCTCTGTACCGCTGCCAAAGACGGCGTTCTCGGTTACGACGGAACGTGTTCGAGTTGCCTGCTCTTTGCCGCCGAGAGCGCGCGCCATCCGGATTTTCTCGAACACCTCGGCACGCTGAAGATCGGCGATCGTGAAAGGTCTTCCGGATTCTTTGAAAGCGACGAACTCACGTCACGCGATCTGGTGCGCTTGCTTTCGCTGCAATCGTACGTTGGCGGCTTGCGCATCTTGCTGCTCGGCGACGTGGAGTTCGCGACGCGCGAGGCGGCCAACGCGTTGTTGAAGTTTTTGGAAGAGCCGCCGCCCGGCGCAATCGTCGTGTTGACGTCGGCTGCGCCGGGTCAACTGCTGCCAACAATCCGCTCACGCGCCATTAACTTGCGCTTCCCGTTGCTCAACCGCGCGCAAGTCGGCGAGATCCTGCGAAAAATGGGCTACGACGAGCGGGAGTCGGAGTACGGCGCATCGCTCTCGGGCGGGAGCGCGACGCGCGCGCTCTCCATCTTGCAACCTGAGGAAGAATCGCTGCGCGCGCAGGTCGTTCGTTGGTTTTTCGAAAGCGTCGGCGGCGAACAACCTCAAGATGTCTGGGCAACGCGCGAAACGCTCGGCGAAGGGTTGGAAACGATCAAAACGCTGGTGCGGGATTGGATCGTCGCCGGCACCGGCGGGATCGCGCTGCTTTCGATAGATCTGGCGGAACGTCTGCGGGCGCTGCCTCCGTTAACGGGAGGCAAAGCGGCTGCGGTGCTGAGTAACCTCGACGAAGCGCAGCGTCTGGCGCGAACCAACGTCAGTCCAACGCTGGTCGCGGATTTCATACGTATGGCGCTGACGTTGCCCGCGTGAATGACTCGGCGATTATCGCGAGGCGTACGGCTGGCAACGGTGGCACTCATGGAGTTGGCCGGGAACCATTGCGGCATTCGCGATCGTCAACGCTGCCTATCTGGTTTTCGATCGTTCCGGCGGAGCCATCGTCTTTGCCGTTGCCAGTTCAGTCATGCTTGTCATTCTGTACTATGGGAGCCTTCACGGCATCGCCGCAAAGATGTATAAGGCACATCTGCTCAACGGCGAGACGACGTATATTTTTACGCCCACCGGCTTTGATTATCGCAGCGGGCGCGCTACATCGTCAAACACGTGGGCCGCGGTAGATAAACTCGTCGAGACCCGGCGCAGCTTCTTGCTCATCTATGCGAATACGATGTTCGTGCTCGTACCGTTCGCCTGCGTGCCGGCGAATGACATGCAATACCTGAGAAGGCTTTTCGGAGACCACCTCGGCGCTCGCGCGAAAATGGCCGGCTAAAAGTTACACCAAATCGGCGGACCGGCTCTCGCCTCTACCAGTAGCCCCGAAACGCGACATCGTCATACTGCTTGGCAAATGGAAAGGCGAGATAGCCGAGCATCAGGGCGCGAATCGCCGCCAGCACCAGCTGGTAGGTTACGACGCTCAAACCTTGTCCGAGGTGCAGCATGATGAAGCTCGGCACTTCGATCCACAGCAGGACGAACGCCACGGCAAGCACGGCGGCTCCCAGCACGTTTTCGCGCACCGCGCGAAATGACGCACCAATAGCGAAGTTGCCCGGCATGCCGCCGATCGCGGCCGCCGGGATAACGTAGATCAAGAAGAAGGCGACGATGAGCTGCAGCACGATCTGCAGTATGCCGCCGCCGAGAAACGACCCGATGTAACCTGCGGCGTATACGAGAAAATAAAAACCTATCGTGGCGATGAGAATGCCGCCAGCTTTGCTGCGGCCCTCTTCCCACGCTTCGTCGAAGCTCGCGCGACGGTTCCGCCACACGTTGTTTGCGCCGATCAGTGCAACGCCGAAGCAGAAGCCGTATACTAACTGAACCACGATGGCGAAGATGAAGCCGCCCAACCCACCGAGAGGATCGGTAAAGTAGGGCGTGATTTGCGATACGAGCAGATCTACGACGGCCGCCAGCAACGGCATGACCAAAACGGTGGGGTGGCGCAGCAAGAGCGGCACCGCCTTGAGATACATCGCCACGTCGATCTTGCGCAGTCGCAAGGTTCTTAGAAGCGCGCCCCTTCCAGCGCGTGCCGGCAGGAGCAGTCGGCGTGGACCGGGATCCGCTCCACGATGCCGCCGATTGCGTTCTTCACGCGATCGTTGTTGCGGTTGAACACTTCGATCACTTCATGATGTGAGACCGCCGGCATGCCCTCGATGCCGACGTCGTAATCGGTAATGAGCGAGATGTTCACGTAGCACATCTCAAGCTCACGCGCGAGATACGATTCGGGATACTGCGTCATGTTGATGACTTCCCAACCTTGGCTTTGGAACCACTTGGACTCGCTGCGCGTGGAGAAGCGAGGCCCTTGGATGACGACGACGGTTCCGCGATCGTGCGTCTCGATATCCAGCGAGCGAAGCGCCTCCACCGCGATCGGGCGCAGCGTCGGGCAATAGGGATCGGCGAAACTGACGTGCGTCGTGATTGGACCGTCGTACAATGTATCCTTGCGGCCGCTCGTACGATCGACGAGCTGATCGCAGACGACCATCGAGCCCGGCTTGACGCGTTCGAGCAGCGATCCGCAGGCGGTCGGAGCGATGATCCACTGTACGCCCAAACTTTTCATCGCGTAGAGGTTCGCGCGATAGTTGATCGCCTGCGGCGGAAAGCGGTGGTCTTTGCCATGGCGCGGCAAAAAGGCGACGCTCCGTCCGGCTATTTCGCCCACTGCGACCTGGTCGCTGGGCGTACCGTAGGGCGTCTCCACCCAGGCTTCGTGCGCGTTTTCGATCAGCGAATAGAAACCGGACCCGCCGAAGACGCCGATCTCGGCGCGTAACTGCCCTGCCATGGGCCGGTCTTTTCACCCAGGCATGGCGTTGTCTTGCGTGCGGGGGCTTGGCTCCAGAGATGACGCCTGCCTGGAGAGGGAGCGGGTTGCCACTCACTCGCGTTATGGTGAGACTGAAATCAACGCTTCCAAGCCGAGTCCCCTATGGGACCGGCACATGTACGTAGTAACCCAGCACCCGCAACCCGACATCGCGGCTCAGGAAAAAGGCCACACTTTAGGTCTCGTCACCAAGATCACCGGCTCCGAAGTGACGGTGACGAGCCAAAACCGAATCCATTCGCCGCTGGCGCACGCGCACGGATTAGTGGTTGCTAGCGGTTGAAATCCGAAGGCTTTAAGTCGTCGAGAAACTTTTTGAAGCGCGCCATCTCGGTTTCGTCGATGACTTTCTTTTCTTGCGTCGATTCTTCGAGCACGATCTTGTCGGAGACGAAGATCGGCGCCGGCACGCGTAATGCCAGCGCGATGCCGTCGGAGGGCCGGGCGTCGATCTCTTGCAGCTCGCCGTCGGTGCGCACGATCAACTTGGCGAAGAAGGTCGAATCTTTAATGTCGTGGATCACGACCTGTTCGAGATTCGCGCTTAAACTCTCGAGAATGTTGCGCATCAGATCGTGCGAAAGCGGGCGCGGCACGGGCGCTCCTTCCAACGCAAGCGCGATCGCGGTCGCTTCGAAGGGGCCGATCAAAATTGGCAGGTAATGCGTACCGTCCATGTCCTTAAGGATCACGACGGGATCGTGGGTGAGGAGGTCGATACCCAGCTTGTCGACCTTCATCTGACGCATGTTAGACGTATCCGACACCTGCGCCGGATTTTCTTGCCGACCGACGAACCGGCGTCCTCGGTATGCCACTCTCCTGTGGAATCGTCGGTCTGCCAAATGTCGGAAAGTCGACCATTTTTAACGCGCTCACGCGTTCGGCGCAGGCACTGGCGGCAAACTATCCGTTTGCGACCATCGATCCCAACGTTGGTGAGGTCGCCGTACCGGATTCTCGTTTGCCGGTGTTGCAGCGGTTGGTTAATGCGGCGCGCGTCGTTCCGGCGACCGTGCGCTTCGTCGACATCGCCGGATTGGTGCGCGGCGCGAGCGCGGGCGAAGGTCTTGGCAACGCGTTCTTGAGTCACATTCGGGAGACCAATGCCATCGCAATGGTGTTGCGCTGTTTCGAAGACGACGAGATTACCCACGTCGAGGGCGCTATCGATCCGCTGCGCGACGCCGAAATCGTCGGCATCGAGCTCGCTCTCGCCGATCTTGCGACGATGCGCAAACGCCTGCCGAAGCTCGAACGAGAGATCCGGGCGGACGCCAAGCTGCGGCCCCACTTCGAGGCCGCCGAACGAGTGGCGGCTGCGCTGGAAGACGGCCGCCCCGCTCGAAGTTTTCCGAACGACTCGCTCGAAGCGCGCGTCGCCGCGGAGTCATTCTTGCTCACGGCAAAGCCTGTGCTTTTTGTCGCAAACGTCGGCGAAGGGCAAGTCGGCCAGGACGTGGCGGCGATTCGAACCGTGCAAGAGATCGCGCGAACGCACGCCGGCAGAACCGTGATCTTGAGCGGCAAAGTGGAAGCCGAACTCGCGGGGCTCTCGGAGCAAGACGCCGGCGAGTTTCGGCGCGAGCTCGGCATCGAGCGCAGCGGTTTGGACGATCTTGCGGCACAGGCCTACGATCTGCTCGGCCTCATGACGTTCCTGACCGCCGGCGAAAAGGAAGCCCGGGCCTGGCCGATTCCCAAGGGCAGCAAAGCCCCAGCGGCCGCCGCGGCCATCCACAGCGACATCGAACGCGGCTTCATCCGCGCGGAGATCGTCTCGTTCGAGGATTACGTGGAGTTCGAAACGATGGAGGCGCTGCGTGCCGCAGGACGCCTTCGTAGCGAGGGCCGGGATTACGTCATGCGCGAGGGCGACGTCGTGAATTTCCGATTCAACGTGTAAACGAAGGGCCTCCGGCGCTAATAACGGGAAAAAGAACGTTATGACGACTGCTCTTCGGGATACCGCGCCCTCGGTTCGGGACGTATCCGTTTTCGGCGACGCTATCGCGTATTTCAACGAGGCCGCCGATCTGCTCGAATTGGATTCCGGCATGCGGCGCATTCTCACGCATCCGTCGCGCCAGATCATTTTCTCGATTCCGTTTCAGCGCGATTCGGGAGAGTTTGAAGTCTATACCGGCTACCGCGTGCAGTACAACTTCGCGCGCGGCCCCGCAAAGGGAGGTATCCGCTATCATCCCGGTGTGACGCTCGACGAAGTCACTGCACTGGCGTTCTGGATGACGTGGAAGTGTGCGGTCGTCGATCTTCCGTTCGGCGGCGGTAAAGGCGGCGTCACCTGCGATCCCGCGACGCTATCGCAAAACGAACTCGAACGCATTACTCGCCGGTACGCAGCCGAACTCGTCGAAGTCGTCGGCCCGGACAAAGACGTGCCGGCTCCCGACGTCAATACGACGCCCCAAGTCATGGCGTGGTTTATGGATACGTACTCGATGCACGTGCGTCAGAACATGCCCGGCGTCGTGACCGGAAAACCCGTGGAGATCGGCGGCTCGCGCGGACGCGTGGAAGCGACCGGCCGTGGCGTAACGATCTGCGCGCTGGATGAAATGGCGGAAATGGGTCTGCGTCCGGAGCAATCGACGATTGCCATTCAAGGCTTCGGCAACGTCGGGCGGTACGCGGCAAAGTTGTTCGAGGAACGCGGCTGTAAAATCGTCGGCATCTCCGACGTGACGGGCGCCTACTATAATGAGGAAGGCATCTTCGTTTCCAGCGCCATGGAGCACACGGCGAAGTACGGCACGCTCGAAGGCTTCAAAGGCGGCGACAAGATCACCAATGCGGAGCTGTTAGCGAGTTCCTGCGACGTGCTCGTCCCCGCTGCGCTCGAAAAGGTCTTCACCGCCGAAGTCGCTTCGAAAGTTCAAGCAAAGCTTATTGTCGAGGGCGCAAACGGACCGACGACGCCCGAAGCCGATCGCATCTTCCGGGAGAAGGGCATCAACGTGATCCCGGATATCATGGCCAACTCGGGCGGCGTAACGGTTTCCTATTTTGAATGGGCGCAAGACCGCATGGGCTACTTTTGGAAGGAGCACGAGGTCAACGAGAAACTCGAAGACTTTTTGCTATCCAACCTCCACGCGATCCGCAATATCCGCAACTCGCGCAACGCGACGTTGCGTACCGCAGCGTATACGTTGGCCATCGATCGCGTCGTGAAAGCGTCGCTGCTCCGCGGCATTTACGCGTAGCGGCGAGCGCTCCGCCCACGGACAATCGCCAAAGCACGTCGAGTGAAGCCGGGTAGGCCGAGAGAGTAACGGCCAGCGTGAATAGTGATGTCGCACCAGCGGTCAGCGAGCGGAGGCCATAGGGCTGCGAGAACAGACCAACGCCGCCATCGTCGGTCCAGCAAAGATACTCCGTTCCGTCCACCTGACGCCGGTACTCGGGATGCCAATGAGGACGGCCAGCGTTAAGCGCAATTGCATCATGCTTCTATCGTCGTTGTATCTTTCTTTGCGTACCCAATAAGACGCGCGATCGCATTCGTGGCTTCCACGTATGTTCGAAGTCGCTCGGCTACGAAGCGTTCCTGAGTCGTCGAGCCCGGCGATACGAGGTTTTCGATCCCAGGCGGTGCCGGTGTGTCCTCGATGGCGCTTTTCGGCGAGCGTAATGCCGTCGCGAGTTCATTCATCCGTCGTGAAAGTGGCTCCGCCACCTGTCCGACGGCGTCGCGAAAGCCCGGACTCAGCGGAGCGTCGATCGCGGTTTCGAGCGCCAGATTCGCCAAACCAAAGCGTTGCGTCGCGGCTAGAATGCGTAATGCTCGTCCCGGGCCAATCGTGTGCGGTCGATTCGGCTCCTGGCGCGAGCGGTCGAGCGACGTTTCCACCGCAGTGCGCGCCTGCCATGCCCTGTTGCGCGCGCGCGCCATCGCCGCTTTGGACGCAGCGGACGGCTGCCGATAAGCGTTAAGGATGGCAACGGCGACGTCGCGCTGGGCTTCGATTAGGTCTGCCAGCAGAGCGCGCGTTCGCCGGTTTTCCCATGAGGGCATCGCCAGATAGCCTAGCATCGCCAATGCGCCGCCGCCGAGCGTATCGAGCAGCCGCGCGTCAATGGTTGTCGTTCCGGGAAGCCCGCGCATGTGCAGCACCAGGACGACGAACGACGTAATTGCCACGGTGAAGATCGCGTAGTTCGGAAAAAATGTGAGGTAGGCGATTCCCGTCGCGAGCAAGATGCCGGCGATCTCCAAGCCGGCATTGTTGCGCAACGCTGCGAGCACCAGCGTCGCGATGATTGCCCCGAGTACCGTGCCGCCGATGCGCGCGAAACCCCGCACGAACGTCGTCTGAAAATCGGGCTTCAAAACGATGGCGGCGGTGAGCGGAATCCAATAGCCGCGGTCGGCGGCGAAGTGCCGCCCGAGCACCATCGCGATGCCGAGTACTCCTGCGAATCGCAATGCATCGCGGCTGAGCCACTCGATGTGCGTATCCACGTACGGTCCTGGCCGTGGTTTGGAGAGAAGATTGCCGTGCGCCAGTCCGCTGCCCGATAGAATGCGTGCACCCGCAGTCGCGTCGCGCAACGCTCGCGCGAGATCCGGCGCTTCGGGGATGTCAGGCCACTCCTCAGCGGTGTCGGCGGCCCTCCCTAATAGAAGCCGGGCAATGTGTTCGAGGCGCTGCGGTACGATGGCTGGAATCGCGCCAGCGGCCGAAAGCGCTCCAAGCTGCGCGCGTATCCTTAACGAATCTTCGAGCAGACGATTGAGTCTTGCACGTTCGGCCGAACGGGCAAAAGGTTGCGGGTCGGCCAAAATCTGTCGTGCCGTCGCCAACGGCGTAATCGGCGGCAAGTCCGCCGAACCGTGCGCCGCCGAACGGGCGTAATCGGCGAGCTTGGTGTAGACGTCGGCCAGTGCGATGCGTTCGTTGCCCAGGCGCGTAAACGGCGCGGCGATTGCGACGAGCGCCGTTTGAATGAGGCCGCCGGCAAGAATGAGCGCCGACTGTTCGAGTGCAGCCGGCGGCGCAAGCGCTTGGCTCGAAAAAAGAATGAATGCGATGAGCGAGTTCAGGCAAACCGTCGCCGCCGCGGGTCCGAGCTGACCGGTCGCGGCGCAGAGATATGCAGCAACCAGCGTTGCAGCGACGAGCCCCGGTAGCGAGTGGGCGGCGAGCGCACCGATGAAGCCCGTCAGCGCCATGCCGAACGCGGCAAAAAGAATAGCGCGGACGCGGGTTCGATAAATGCCTTGAAGTGACGTGAAGCCGGTGATGAAGGCGCCGATCGCTGCGGCGACGCCCATCGCGGGTTGTCCCACTGCCGCCGCGACGACCAGCGGAATCGCGACGCCGACGGTGCAGCGTAACGCGAAGCCCGGCTCGAGCGCCGAGCGATCGAAGCGGCCGACCGTCGCTGCGAGTTGGCGCAGCCAGGTCAGCACGCTACTCAGCCGGGGATATCGTTAGGCGGCGCGTAAGGATCCGGATAGCAGTACGTCGTGTTCGAACAGCGCGTACCGTTGTAGACCTTTACAACGTCCACCTGTGGGATCTTCGTTCCGTACGCCTTGTTGATGACATCAATGAAAACGTTAGCGATGAGCGCATATCCGGTGTTCGAAGGATGCAAACCGTCGAAGCTGAGCAATCCATAGAAATAGCCGAGTTCGCAGCACTTGTTCTTTGGGCTGATCGACGCGGCAAGTTTAAAGTACGGGTTGGATGGATCGCCGCTGGCGATGCCGTCAAAGACGCTCGTGACGTCGACCAGCGGCACGTGCGATGCCGTCGCGGCGTCATTGATGCCTTGGTTAATGATGTTGTTCAGTTGTTGAACCTTGCCGGCAAACTCCGGCGTAATGTAGTAGTTGCCTAAACCACTTCCTGGGACGGCTTTACAATGCGGCGCCGGATTCGCGCAATCCAGGTCGGGGAACTGTTGTGGAAAGCTATAGGTATCGTACTGAGCAATCTCAATAATTCCCTGAAGCGTGAGATATCCGCATGGCTTCGTAGTGGACGCGGGGACGCAACCGCCCGGCGTCGACAAGTGGTAGCGATCGGCGATCTGCGTTACCTTCGCTTTGCTAACGTAGCTATCCAGATAGCTTAACAGGCAGTACGCATAGGTTTGAATTTTGCATCTGCGAGTTTCTCGACGGATTGGTAACTCGCTGGAAGTAGCCAACGCGAAGTATGTTAGGAATATTTGCGATGACGACTTTCGCTCCGGCGCGTTGAAGCGTTGAAACGGCATCGCGGACGTCGCTCTCGGCTTGACCTGCGCTGTCGTCGCCGCCGTGGAATCGGCCCCCGCTGCCCATATATTTCAACACGTCATTTGCGCCAAGCCAGACGGTCGCAAGCGTGGGATGCTGTGAGGCGGCAGCATTGACGTCGGTGAGATTTCCGCCCAAGTGTGTGAAGTTGCCGAGCACCGGCCAGAACGATTCACTTTCATCCGCGACCACTAGATTGAGCAATCCTTCGATTCCGGGAAGCTGCTGGCACGTGTCGCTTTGCGGCGCATGGAGGACGTTGGCCTCATGTAGGGTCATGCCGGGGACACCGACGTTGCGAACGTTGCTGGACGTTGGATCCATACGAACGCGCGTTATTCCTCTGAGGTGGTAGGCAGCGTTATTGAAACCGTGATTATCGGTGCAGATGTTGCCGTACTTCTCTTCCTGAATGGGATCGGTGTATTTAAACGCCGGAATGATCTGGTTGTTTAGACCGGGTCCTTTGATCAGAGGCAATGGACTTGTCGAGGGATCGTAAACCTTGGCGATTGCGCCCTCTAACGGCAACCCTGAGGCCTGCTCCCAAAGGTCGGCCCAGAAACCGTTCTCTTGACCTGGTGCCACATGAAACTCGTTGTACTTGATCTTGACCGTAACGCCGGTTTCGCCGAGAAATCCGTTGGATTGATACCCTGCTGTCAAACTGTCGCCGACGCCGACGATGCTCGACAAGATGGACGACTGCGGCGAAGCGTGCCGCCCGTGCAAGATCAACGGCGCCGCGCCCGAGTTCGGCAGCGACGATCCGCCGCCGCAAGCCGTCATCGCCGCGAGCGTGAGAAGTGCGAGAAATCGTTTGCTGGTGCTCATCGAAAAGTAGCCTCTGTCTATCGTTACAACGGGAAATAGGTCGGCGTGCCGATGCCGAGCTGGAACTGCAGCTGTGTCGCCTTCAGGCCGCCGACGTCCAAACCGCAGGCGTTGTTGAGCGCTTGTTGGACCGTCAGACATTTGATGCCGATGACGCCGTCGGCGCCTTCGTTGGTCGTGGCGCCGCTGTTGAGAACGAGTGCGACGAACGTGTAGCGCGTGAGGCGTTGGCTGATGCCTAAGAAATAGGCGACGATATGCTCGGGATATTGGTCGGTCGGCAAGTAATCGCGTGCGCTCTGCGGCTCGAAGAAGAGCTTCGTCGTCGGCGACGGGGTGTATTCTAGGTAGAGAACTTGCGGCAACTGCATCGCGTTTTTGGTATTGGCGCCGGCCGTGTGCACCAGCCACTGCGGTGCGACCGTAAACGTGCCGAACATCTTCGGCGTCTTGAGAAACGGCAACGTGATGGCGACGGCGTAGTACTGCGCCGTGCGTACCGGAATATTTTCAACCGGTCCGTCGGGCAGGTTCCAAGTCACCGGAACGACGTCGTTGTTATTCGGCGAAAAACCGATCTGGCCGCCGCGCGCGACGTAGGCGGGCGATATGACGATAGGCACCGGGCCGGGCAACTTGTCGGACTTGATCGTGAACAATTTCTCGAGCATGAACACGCCAAACGTATCTTTGGTGCTCACATTGATGTTACGCCCGGTTCCCGGTCCGCACGCAGTGCCGTTGGAGAGGTCGGCGCAACCTACCGGATTGCGGAATCCCGCGAGATAGACCGGTACGAGCCCACTATTGAATCCTTGCGGGTAGTGCTGCAACTGAAACATGCTCGCGACCAAACGCGTCGACCAGTTGAAGCCGTATGCCGCCGACAGATCGAAGCCGCCCATAAGCCACGCCTTGCCGTATGAGCCGACGTTGCCGTACGGATACGCAGACGTGATGTCGGCAGTTCCGCTAAAGCCGAGCGGAAGTCCGATATACGGTCCGATCGGCTGCTGTGAAACGGGAGGCGCTTGCGCAACTTTTTGCTGCGCCTTGGCCGGTCGCTGCATCGCGCTCTTGATCGCATCGTTGGCGCCGGGCAAAATGGACCGCTCGTAAACGTCTGCGGTGCCGTCAGCGAGTGCCGGCCGGGAAAACGTTGCTAACGAAAGTGCCGCTATGGTTGCGTAAGCGACGCGAAGAAAACGTCCGCGCATAATCATCCGGACGTTGGGCTAAACGATTCCAAATCCTTTCCGGTGCGCTTTCCGCGCAGTTCTAACGACTTAATTATGACGTAGAGCACCGGAGTGATTGCCAGATTTAAGAACGTGGAGACGAGCATACCGCCGAAAACGACCGTGCCGAGCGAATGACGAGCCGCACTTCCCGCACCCGATGCAAACACCAACGGCAGAACGGCGATGATAAAGGCGATAGAGGTCATCAAAATCGGCCGCAGTCGCGTCTGCGCCGCCCGCAATGCCGCTTGGACGACGCTCGCTCCCTCGCGCAACTGCTGATTCGCAAACTCGACGATAAGAATGGCGCTTTTGCTCGCAAGTCCGATCAACATGACGTAGCCGACTTGCGCGTACGCGTCTTGCGCGAGGTTCGGATCGGACAAAAACGGGATGGGAAGATGACGGAAGTTCATGAAAGCAAGAGCGCCGAAGAGCGCCGCAGGCACGGCGAGCAGCACGATGAGCGGATCGATGAAGCTTTCGTATTGCGCGGAGAGCACGAGAAAGACGAAGACCAAGCCGAGGGCAAAGATGATCGTGCTCAAACTTCCCGATGCGATCTCGTCGAGCTGCAGGCCGCTCCATTCGTAACTCATGCCGGCAGGCATCACTTTGTTGGCAATCTCCTCCATCGCGGCGATCGCCTCACCGGACCCGTGGCCGGGAGCGTTGTTGCCGTTCAGCTCGATGTTCCGATAGAGATTATAATGCGAGATAACCGGAGCGGTCTGCACTTGCTGCATGCTGACGAGCGCGCTAAGCGGCGTCATGACCGCGCCGGTAGCCGTCGTGCTGGCCGTTGGACTGAACGGCGCCGGGGATGCAAACGGGCTCGCCGAGCTGGTAACGCTATTGGCCGCGGATCCGGAACTCACGTAGAGGTTCTGCAGCGACTCGACGCGATTGCGGAACTGATTTTCGGCTTGCACGTCGACCTGCCAGGAGCGATTCAAATACGTGAAGTTGTTGACGTACAGCGACGCTAAGTCGACTTCGAGCGTATCGAAGATGTCGGTCAGCGAGATGCCGATCGCTTTGGCTTTGTTGCGATCGATATCGAGCTGGACTTGCGGTGAGTTGATGCGGAACTGGGTGAAGACGTTCTGCAGACGCGGATCTTGCGCTGCGGCGCCCATGATTTCGTATGCGGTCTTCATGAGCACCGGCAGGCCGAGATTCGCGCGGTCTTCCAACTCGAACTGAAATCCGCCGAAGCTGCCGACGCCGTTAATCGCCGGCGGGTTCAGTGCGAAGAGCTGCGCTTGCGGAATCTGTTTGAAGAAGCCGTAGTTGACGCGCTGAATGACCGCGTCGATGCTATCGGCCGCCGCTTTTCGCTGACTCCACGGCTTGAGCAGGCAAAACATCAAACCGCGGTTCGGCGACGACCCGCTGAAACTAAAGCCGCCGATGTTGAACAGATTGAGCACCTGCGGCTGACTGCGAATGATCTGTTCGGCCTTCTCGGAGATTGCGGTTTCGGCGGCAAGCGATGTGCCCTCAGGTGCCTGAATCAGGACGATAAAGTAGCCTTGATCCTCGGCCGGAATGAACGAACTGGGCGTTTTCACGAACATGAAGAGCGTGACGAGCAGAGCGATCGCAAAGACGAACATCACTAGCCAGCGGTAACGGAACGCGCGCGGAAGCTCGGATCCGTACCATCGCCGGAAACGCGCCAGGCCCGTATTGAACCAGCGGAAGAAGACGAAGGTCGACTCGGTTTCCCCCGAGAGCAGTCGCGCCGACATAACGGGCGCCAGCGTCAAGGCCTGAAAGAGCGAGATGGAAATGGCCGCGGCGATGGTGAGCGCGAACTGCTTGTACAGTTGTCCGGTCGTTCCCGGGAAGAATGCGACCGGAACGAAGACCGCTAACAGCACCAGCGACGATGCCACGACGGCACTTTGAATTTCTCGCATCGCCTCCGCGGCGCTGGCGATACCGCTCTGCCGACCTTTGTTCATCTCGATGTGGCGCGCGATGTTTTCGATTACGACGATGGCATCGTCGACGACGAGTCCCGTCGCCAGCGTCAAACCAAACAATGTGATGGTGTTGATCGTGAACCCGAAGATCTTCATCACGAAGAACGTGCCGATTAGCGAGACCGGAATCGTCACTGCCGGAATTAACGTGGAGCGCGGATTCTGCAAGAAAACGTAGATAACGAGAACGACGAGGAAGATCGAGAGCAGCAGCGTGATCACGACTTCGCGCACCGATTCGGCGACGAAATCGGTCGTATTGAAGGCGACCTTATAGTGAATTCCGGCGGGGAAGGACTTCGAAAGCTGCTGCATCTCGGCGAGCACACCCTTAGAGACTTGCAGCGCGTTCGAGGTCGGATACTGCAGCACGCCCATGCCTACCACGTTGGCGTTGCCGTTGAAGCGCAGGGAACTGCTGTAATCTTGGGCGCCCAGCTCCACTCTCGCGACGTCGCCAAGGCGCGTGAAACCGCCCGCCGGATTGGCGCGAAGAATGATATTGGCGAACTGCTCCGGCGACGATAGTTGGGTCACTGCGTTGACGGTGTACGTATACGGTTGATTGGGCGATTCGGGCGCTGCGCCGATGCTGCCGCTGGCGATCTCCGCGTTTTGTTCTTGCAGCGCCGTCACGACGTCGCCGGCATCGAGCCCTTGCTGCGCGAGCTTCGAGGGGTCGATCCAGACGCGCATCGCGTACTGCCGCTGGCCGAAGATGCGCACTTGCGAAACGCCGGCGACGCGTGAGAGATCGTTGACGACGTTGAGCTGCGCGTAGTTGCTCAAATAGAGCGTATCGTACTTCGCCGTGTCCGACGTGAGCGCGATGCCCAAAACGAACGAACCGGAGTTCTTACTCACCTGGACGCCGACTTGTTGAACGGTCGCGGGAAGCTGCCCGATCGCCGACTGCACTAAGTTCTGCACGTCGGCGGCGGCGATATCGAGGTTCGTCTCGAGCGTGAAGGTGCAGGTGATCGTCGACGTTCCCTGCGTGCTCTGCGAGCTGATGTAGCGCAGTCCCTGAACGGTGTTCACCGCTTGTTCGAGCGGGGTGGTCACCTGCGCTTCGACGGCTTGGGGCGCCGCGCCGACGTAGGTCGCGCTGATCGTTACGACCGGAGGGGAGATCTGCGGATACTGCGCCAGCGGTAAGGTCGGAATGACGACCAGTCCGGCGATCAATATGACGAGCGAACACACCGCAGCCAGAACTGGCCGCGTGAGAAATACTTTTGTCACGTCAGCGAAGCGCGCTCAGCGGGAAAGAACGGTAGATCAATCAGAAGGCTTGTTCGGCGTGATAGGAGCTGCGCGACAGCGGGCTTGAGACCACCTGGTGGAAGCCTTTGCTGCGGCCCAGCCGGCCGAGACGGTCGAAGCACTGCGGCGTGACGAACTCGACCACCGGAAGATGTTTTTTTGAAGGTTGCAAATACTGTCCCATTGTGAAGATGTCGACGCCGGCCGCGCGCGCGTCGTCCATCGCCGTCTCGATCTCGGCTTCGGACTCCCCTAAGCCGAGCATGAGCGAGGTTTTGGTGTACCGTTGCGGCGCCCGCTGCTTTGCGTGCGCCAATACGCGCAACGATTGGTCGTATCCCGCGCGTTTATCGCGGACATGCGGCGTGAGCCTGCGGACCGTCTCCAAATTGTGGGCAAAAACGTCCGGTTTCGCATCGAGAACGATATCCACCGCGCTCAAGTCGCCGCGGTAGTCGCCGCTCAGGATCTCCACGCGCGCTTCCGGCACGCGCTCGTGAATGGCGCGCACGGTGTTGGCGAAGATCAATGCCCCGCCGTCGGGCAGATCGTCGCGGTCGACCGCCGTCACGACCAGATATCTTCCAACCCAGATCGCGGACCGCATCGGCGACGCGCAGCGGTTCGAGCCAATCGACTTCGCCTCGGGGATTGCCGGTCTTAACGTTGCAGAATCGGCAGCCGCGCGTGCACGTGTCGCCGAGAATCATAATCGTCGCCGTGCCGGCGCCCCAGCACTCCGCCATGTTCGGACACGCTGCCTCCCGGCACACCGTGTGAAGTTTGAGTTCGGCGACGCGTTTCTTGACGCGTTCGTAATCGGGTCCGCTCGGCAACGAGACGCGCAGCCAATCCGGTTTCCGGCGCGACACCAAATCGACTTCGATCATGCCACCGCCGCGCGTTCGTGCGAAAAAGAAACCTCAAACTCTTTGGCCAGCTCCGCAAAAAGCACGCTCTGTACGTCGTCGAGCGAAATGTCGTGACCCGTCTCCGCCGCAAGCGAGGTAATCCCGCGGTCGCGCAAGCCGCAGGGCTTGATGATGGAGTCGTAGTCGAGCGCGGTCGAAACGTTTAGCGCGAGGCCGTGCATGGAGACCATGCGCTTCACGGCCAAACCAACCGCGCAGATGCAGCGGTCTCCGGCCCACACGCCGGCGTGTTCGCGCCAGCGCTCGGCCGTTACGCCGAATCGCGCGCAGCAGTCGATCACGGCCTTCTCCAACGATCTCACAAGCGGCACCACTTCGCGAAACCGCTCCATCTTGATAATTGGATACACCACCAGCTGGCCGGGGCCGTGATAGGTTACGTCGCCCCCGCGCTCGATCTCGAGCACCTCGATCCCTCGCTCGGCGAGCGCCTGCGGCGATAGCAAGACATTGGCAGGGTTGGCCTGGCGCCCAAGCGTGACGACCGGCGGATGCTCGACGGCAATCCACGTATCGAGGGACCGGCCCTCCTCGACCGCCGCATGGATCCGCCGCTGCAGATTCCAGACCTCACGATAACCTCGGAGGCCGAGGTCGAGTAGAAGGGCTTGCTTCAAACGGCGGCCGGCGTCTTGGGTTTGGGATTGATGATGTGAATGGCCTTGCCGTGCGCGGCTTCGGCTGCGTCCATAATGCCTTCCGTGAGCGTCGGATGCGGATGGATCGAAAGGCCGATATCTTCCAGCGTGGCGCCCATCTCCAGCGCCATCACGCCTTCACCGATCAACGATTCGGCCTGGGGCGAGACGATATGCATCCCCAGCAGCAGATCGCTCTGGGCGTCCCCGACGAGCTTGATCATGCCGTCCGTCTCGTTCATGGTGCGGGCGCGGCCGCTGGCCGCTAGCGGGAACTTTCCAACGCGCACCTCATGGCCGCTCGCCTTTGCCTCTTCCTCTGAGAGGCCGACGGTCGCCACTTCGGGGTCCGTATAGACGCAGTTCGGTACCGCGGCCGGATCGAACGCGGCCGAGCGGTCGCCGGAGATCACTTCGGCCGCCACAACCCCTTGTTTCATAGCGCGGTGCGCCAATAGCGGCTGGCCCGTGACGTCGCCGATGGCAAAGATGTTCGGAATCTTCGTGCGTTGCTGCGCGTCGGTGGCGATGAAGCCTCGATCGTCGGTCGCTAGACCGGCGGCATCAAGATTGAGAACGTCGGTGACCGGCCGCCGCCCGACCGCTACCAGCGCCATGTCGAACTCGCGGGTCTCCTCTTTGTCGCCGGTGCCCTCGCCTTTGATGACCGCGCGCACGCCCTTCCCGTGCTTCTCGAGATGCACGACCGACGTCTTCAGCAGAATCTCGATGCCCTGTTTCTTGAGGATGCGCCCAAGCGTCTTGCCGATCTCCGCATCGGTGCCCGTCAAAATCTGCGGCAGCATCTCGACGACCAACACTTCTGCGCCCATGCGCCGGTAAACCGTGGCGAACTCCAGGCCGATGACGCCGCCGCCGATCACCAAGAGTTTCTTCGGAATGCGTTCGACTTTGACGGCGTCGTCGGAGTTGATGATCGTTTTGCCGTCGCGCGGCCATGCCTTAACGTCAACGGGCGCCGACCCCGTGGCGATCACGACGTTCTCGCATGAGATCGTCATCTGTTCGCCGCCTTCGCGTTTGACCGCGATCTCTTTGGGAGAACGGAAAGACGCCTCGCCTTTGATGAACTCGACGCCGTTTGCCTTGAAAAGCGTCTTGACGCCGCCCACATTGGCATTAACGACGTCGGTCTTAAACTTTGCGACGCCTTCGGGCTTTACTTTTGCGGCTGGAACGTCCAGTCCGATCGCGCCGGCATGTTCGATGTGCCGAATGACCTCGCCGACGTGCAGCAACGCTTTTGTCGGTATGCAACCCCAGTTCAAGCAAACGCCGCCGACCTCGTCGCGATCGATGCAGACGACCTTCTTGCCCAGCTGGCCGAGGCGTATGGCGACGTGGTAGCCGCCGGGCCCCGCGCCGATAACGGCGGTATCGAACTGGTTTTGCGTGCTCATGCTCCTGGCTTCGCCTAATATCGGCAGCGTTCCCCACGAACGGCCGCGAACCGGCGCCCCCATGCCCTCTTCGACTGCGCTGCCCGCCGTGCGTCGCATCGTGCTGCGTTGGTATAGCCGTCACGGCCGCAGCGCGTTGCCGTGGCGAACGTCGCGCACGCCGTACCGCACGGTCGTAAGCGAGTTCATGCTGGTGCAGACGCAGGTGGATCGCGTCATCCCCGCCTTCGAAGCGTTCGTCGAGCGATTCCCCGACTTCGGCGTACTGGCGGCTGCAAACCAATCCGACGTGCTGCGTCAGTGGCGTGGCTTGGGTTACAACTCGCGCGCCGTTCGATTGCAGCGCTTGGCGCGAACGGTTGTTGAAGTATACGGCGGCCGGCTTCCCTCCGATCCGGCGCTTCTCCGCGCGTTGCCCGGTGTCGGTCCGTATGCCGTTGCCGCGATTCGCGCTTTCGCTTTCAATATCGACGATGCGCCGGTCGACACCAACGTGCGGCGAATCGTCCACCGCGTTATCTTCGGCGTTGAAGGAACAATCGGAAAGGCGCGCGGCCGCGAAATACTGCAATACGCGCAAAAGTTGGTTCCAAGCGGGCGCGCCTACGATTGGAACTCCGCACTAATGGATTTCGGAACGGCAATCTGCACGTCGCGCGCGCCAAAGTGCAGCATCTGTCCTTTGCGCAAGCATTGCGTTGCCGCGCCGATGGAAGCGCCTGTTCGCAGTGCAAGGCGGCGCGTTCGAGTTCCGTACGAGGAAAGCCGCCGGTATGCCAGAGGGCGCATCGTGGACCGGCTGCGCGACCTTCCGCCGGGGCGAAAAATGTCGCTGCTCGATCTCCACGCGACGTGCGGCAGCGAACGGTCGGCGCAAGAGTTCGATGAGATCGTCTCGGCGTTACAACGCGATGGGTTGCTCGCACGCGACGGCGAGCGGGTCGCGCTGGCCGAGTAGTCGCCATCGAGCGAAAGCCATCGTTATTGCGAGCTGATGGGGTAGAATGGTAGATTGTACGAGGAGGAAGGTAGCACCATGAGTCTTAACATAAAGAATGAAGAAACGCACCGGCTCGCGCGAGAGCTCGCCGCGCGCACGGGCGAGAGCGTAACGGCAGCCGTAACGCAAGCTGTCCGGGAACGGCTTCAACGCGTCAGCCGGATTAAAGGTGGTACACTGGCTAAGCGCCTCCTCGCCATCGGTCAGGACTGCGCGAAGCACCTGCCGAGAAGCGCGCGTGCACTAGATCACGGCAAGCTGCTCTACAACGAGCGAGGTCTGCCGAAGTGATCGTCGATACGTCGGCCATGGTCGCTATCTTGCATGCCGAAAACGATGCCCTGAGTTATGCCAATGCGATCGAGGACGCGTCATCCAGGCGGATGTCGGCGGTCACGTATGCAGAAACGGCAATCGTCATCGATGCTGGACGAGATCCCGTGGCAAGCCGCCGGTTCGACGATATCATTAGGGAAGCCGAGATCACGATTGAACCGGTCACTGAAGCCCACGCAAGACTCGCTCGAGAGGCCTATCGCGATTTCGGAAAGGGGAGCGGGCATCGCGCCGGCTTAAATTTCGGCGACTGTTTTTCGTATGCGCTCAGTAAAGCAATGAAGGAGACGCTTCTGTTCAAAGGCAGCGATTTTCCTCATACTGACGTCACACCAGCGATCGTGCCGGATTAGTGCCCCGTATTCCGTTTCCCAGCAAGAAAGTAACCCGCGCCACCGCTCGCGGGCAACTCGCAATTTTGGAAGAACTATATCGAGACCCGGCGACGGCGCTCGAGTATCGCAATGAGTTCGAACTCCTCATCGCGGTGATTCTTTCTGCGCAATGCACCGATGCTCGCGTCAACATGACCACACCGCATCTGTTCGCGAAGTATCCGACGCCCGAAAAACTCGCAAAGGCGCATCCTTCAGATGTGGAAGCCATCATCAAGTCGTGTGGTTTCTTCCGCACGAAAACCAAAAACATCATCGCCTGCGCGCGCGACTTGGTGGACCGCTTTGGTTCGCACGTGCCGCCCGATCGGGAGAGTTTGGAGTCGCTCGCCGGCGTCGGCCGCAAAACCGCCAGCGTCGTGATGGCCGCGGCCTTTCAAGAGGCCGCCCTGGCCGTGGATACGCACGTTTTCCGTGTGGCGCATCGCCTGGGTATCACCATCGGCACCAATCCGCGTCAGGTGGAAAGCGATCTGACGAAGTTGGTGCCGCCACAAAAATGGGGCGATTGCACGCACTGGCTGATTCTGCACGGTCGGCAAATCTGCAAGGCGCCGACGCCGCGGTGCCGCGACTGTCCCGTGAGCCGGCTCTGCCCGACCCCGGTGATTATTAAGAGACTGAACGCGCTGCGCCGATAGGCACTCACACAATCGCTCACACACTTCGCGACACACTGCGTACTGCATGATTTGCGTAGGGCGGCGCGGTGCTAGACTGCCTCATCGAACTGTTTCCCTGCCTCGGGGGCCGCAATGGAGCAACTTAGCGGCCCCCTCCAGGAGCTTCGAAGGGCCCGCTCCGCACCGTCTCGGGGTGCGGAGCGAGTAATTTTTCTTCCGAGCCGGCGGTGCAGTACCAGGGAAGACGCCCGCCGCTGGGAAGGAGTGTAGTATGATTCCGCGTCTCGGAAATATAGCTTTCCCATCCGTGCTCGCATTGCTCGCATTGCTCGGCGGTTGCGGTGCAACCAACGCCGGCATTCCGTTTGCGTCGGCGCACGCACCTGCGGTGCAGCCCCCAAAACAGGAACAGAACCTGAGTTCCTTTAGCGCGCAACTGTATGGAAACGAAACCAAACCCTACAATGGCAGCTCCGGGCCGCATCCTGTTTTGCGACGACCCGAACGGCGACGTATCCCGTTCCAGCACGGCGTTCCACGGACTTAGTCGGGCGTCTGGACTGACCTTCGGCTGAACGAAGCCGAATGTCGGTAGAAGACCTCGCAGCGCTGCTAAAAGACCTGCGTCTTAAAGCGGGTCTCTCGCAGCAGATGCTCGCCCATCGCGCCCTGATCAGCGTCCAGGCAGTCAGCGCTCTCGAACGCGGCTATCGCAAGGTTCCGTATCCAAAAACGCTGGAACGCATCGCTGACGCGCTCTCGCTTTCGCAGGAAGTGCGCGATTTGCTCGAACGCTCGGCGCGACATGCGCGCGGCGCGCGTCTGCAAGAACACGAGACGCAAGCCCCGCATAATCTGCCGCGTCAACTGACCTCGTTCGTCGGCCGCGAGGGCGTCGTCAAAGAGGTTGTCGCGCTCGCTAAGAGCGCGCCGGTCGTCAGTATCGTAGGTACCGGCGGCGCCGGCAAGACCCGCTCCGCAATCGAGGTTGGAACCAGATTGCTCGGCGAGTTTGCCGACGGCGTCTGGTTCGTCGAACTCGCGCCGATCAACGATCCCGAACTCGTCGCACACGCATTGGCTGCGACGCTGGGTTTACAGGAATCGCCGCGCACGCCGCTGCTCAACACGCTGATCGCCTACCTGTCGCAAAAGCAGCTATTGATCGTTCTCGACAACTGCGAGCACGTCATCGACCAAACGCGTCGCGTGGTCGGCTCGCTTTTGCGCGACTGCGTGAAGGTCGGCTTCCTTACGACGAGCCGCGAGGCGCTCAACGTCACCGGCGAACGGGTCTACCGCATACCGCCGCTCTCGGTGCCGGATAAAGCGGACCTTTCCCCACAGGAAGCGCTGCAGTACGGCGCTGTCGCGCTCTTCGTCGATCGCGTGCAGGCCTCCGATGCGCGCTTCACGATCGACGCCGAGAACATAGGATCCATCGTCGAGATTTGCCGCCATCTCGACGGTCTGCCGCTTGCATTGGAACTTGCCGCCGCAAGGACCACGGTGCTTTCGTTGCAGCAGATTGCCGAGCGCTTGGATCGCATCTTCGACGTGCTTTCACCCAGCGGTCAACATACGATAGCGCGTCACGAGACGATGCGCGCGGTCATCGGTTGGAGCTACGGCTTGCTCTCGACGCAGGCGCGACTGCTTTTCGACCGGCTCTCCATCTTCGCGGGCAGTTTCTCGCTGGAAGGCGCGATGGCAGTCTGCGGTGATGGCGGGCTCGCAGAGAGCGATGTCCTCGAACTGCTGTCGTTGCTCATCGCACAGTCGCTCGTGCTCTCGGACTTCAGAAAGGGCGACGCGCGTTATCACATGCTCGAGGCGACGCGCCAGTATGCGTTCGAGAAGCTCGCCGAACGCGGCGAGCGGGAAACTATCGCGCACCGTCACGCTGCAAGTTGTCTGCGTCTGGCAAAGCGTTTGGATCGCGATTGGTACGATGCCGACGAACGCTTGTGGTTTCGGCTGGCAACGACGGAAATCGACAATTTTCGCGCTGCGCTGAACTGGTCGCTCGTGGAGAAGCGCGACGTGATCCTCGGATGTGGATTAGCGGCAGCTCTCGCCCGTATCTGGTACTTGCTCGCGCCCGTCGAAGGTCGGAACTGGATGCGGCTGGCGCTCGAAGCGTGCGGCAATACGAGCACGACGACGCAAGCCGCGTTGCTCCATCTCGCGGAGGCGGAGCTGTGCAGCGCGCTCGGTGAGTACGCCGCCGCGCTCGCATCGGCTCAGCGCGCGCTAGCGGCCGGGCACCTCGACGATCTGCAAGCGGCGCGAGCCCGCCAGACCGCAGGCACCGCCCTGGGCGCGCTCGGCAAATCGGACGAAGCCCAAGCATTCCTCGGCACGGCACTCGAAGATGCGCGGCGTCTGGAGAACCGCCGGCTCCAGGCCGTCGTTTTAGCCGATTTGGGAACGCTGCGTTCGCGCAGCGGTGACGCGCAAGCCGCCCGCAGTTTCTACGATGAAGCGCTGACCTATTACGTCGCGCTGAATATGGAGCGGCCGGCCGCTTCGATCGCCGGTAATCTCGCAGAGATCGAGTTTGCCGCCGGTGACGTGGAAACCGCGTTGCATTGCGCAGAAGAAGCGTTAGCGGGGCATCGCGCCTGGAATAACCGCCGATCGGTCGCCAACGATCTCTGCAATATGTCGGCCTATTTGATCGCGATTGACTGTTTCGACGATGCGCGCGTTCATGCCGGCGATGCGCTGACGGTCGCGCGGCTCGTAAAGTCGACCGTGCTGACGGCCTACGTGCTGCAACATCTGGCTGCCGTCGGCGCGCTCAAAGATTATAGCGATTCGTCGCAGATGCGATCGAATCGCGAGCGCGCGGCGATGTTGCTCGGCTTCGTCGATCTTCGTTTGAAGGCGCTGCAAGCCGGGCGCGAACACACCGAGCAGCAAGAATACGATCGCGTCGTCGCTGCGCTGCGGGAGGAACTCGGCGAACGGCTCGATGCCGTTATGGCGCTGGGCGCGGATTGGACCGAAGAAGAGGCCGCATCGGTCGCAGCCTCCATGTAACTACTTCCCTTTGCCCACCAAATTGCGGGCGATGACGAGCCGCTGTATCTGCTGCGTGCCCTCGTAGATCTGCGTGATCTTGGCATCGCGCATCATGCGCTCGACCGGATAATCGACGGAGTAGCCGAAGCCGCCCAACACTTGCACGGCGTCAGTCGAGACTGCCATGGCGACGTCGCCGCATTTAAGCTTGGCCATCGCGGCCCACAGCGTGACGTCCGGACCGCCGGCGTCGCAGCGCTTCGCGGCTTCATAGAGCAAAAGACGCGCCGCTTCGACCTCCGTTTTCATGTCGGCGAGCATGAAGCCGACGCCCTGATGTTGACCGATCGGCTTGCCGAACGCGACGCGGTCCTTTGCATACTGCGTCGCTTGATCGAGCGAACCCGCGGCGATGCCGAGCGCTTGCGCCGCAATGCCGGGGCGCGATTTGTCGAGCACCTTCATCGCGATCTTGAAACCTTCGCCTTCTTCGCCGAGGCGGTTTGCGGCCGGAACTTCGCAATCGTTGAAGATGAGTTCGACCGTCGGTGAACCGCGAATGCCCATTTTCTTCTCGAGTTTGCCGACGCTGAACCCCGGCGTGCCCTTCTCGACGACGAACGCCGATACGCCGCGCGAGCCTGCCTGTGGATCGGTGACCGCAAAGACGCAGACGACGTCGGCGACGCTGCCGTTGGTGATCCAAATTTTCTGACCGTTGAGCAGGTAGTTGTCGCCGCGTTTTTCCGCACGCGTGCGCATCGAACCCAGCGCATCCGAACCGCTGGAGACTTCGGTGAGCGCGTAGGCGACGAGGTGCTCGCCCGATGCGATCTTCGGCAGAAAGCGGCGTTTTTGTTCGTCGCTGCCGCCGATCATGATCGGCAGCATGCCGAGTTCTTGCACGGCGACGATGAGCGCGCTGGACGCGCACGCTTTGGCGATCTCTTCGACGACCTTGACGTACGTCAAAAACGTTCCACCGAGACCGCCGTACTCCGTCGGTATCGGAATGCCCAAGAGATCGTTTTGCGCGAACAGCTCCTTGACGTCCCATGGGAACTCGCCGCTTTCGTCGATAGCGGCCGCGCGCGGTGCGATTTTCTCGACCACCAGTTCGCGCACCATCTGGAGGATCATCGCCTCGTCTTCGTTGCCCTGCATTTCGATCGGTACGGTTGCCATAACCGCGCTATTCTCCACGAAGGCGGGCTGCCTTCCGTCGGCGCAATAGGGCGGCATGGAGAAGGTCTATGCGTCCTGCGCCGAGGCCGTGGCGGATATTCCGAGCGGAGCCTCGATCGCCGTAGGGGGTTTCGGCCTGAACGGAATTCCGCATAACCTCATCGAGGCGCTGCTCGAGCAAGGCGCCCGTGATTTGGTGACCGTTTCAAATAACTGCGGTGTGGACGGCTGGGGGCTGGGCGTTTTACTGGACAACCGGCGCATAAAGCGTACGACCGGCTCTTACGTCGGCGAAAATCGGGAGTTCGAGCGGCAATATCTCAGCGGCGAACTCGAAGTGGAGCTGGTCCCGCAGGGCACGCTCGCCGAACGCTTGCGGGCGGGCGGTTGCGGTATTCCGGCCTTCTTTACCCCGGCGGGCGACGGGACGCCGGTTGCCGAGGGCGGATTGCCGTGGCGCTATGGTTCTAATGGCAGCGTCGCCCTCGCGTCGCCGAAGAAGGAGACGCGCGTCTTCAACGGCCGTGAATACGTCATGGAGACCGGGATCGTCTGCGATTACGCGCTGGTGCGCGCTTCCATCGGCGACCGCGCAGGGAACCTCGTCTTTCACAAAGCGACGCGCAACTTCAATCCGCTCTGCGCCATGGCCGGCAAAATAACGATCGCTGAGGTCGAAGAGTTGGTCGAACCCGGCACCGTCGATCCCGAACACGTGCATTTGCCGGGCATTTTTGTGCAGCGTATCGTGCACGTCGGCGCGCAAGGCAAACGCATCGAACGCGTCACCACGCGCCATCCCGAGCGAGTGTAGGATGCCACTAACCCGCACCCAACTCGCCGCGCGCGTCGCACAAGAACTGCGCGACGGACAGTACGTGAATCTCGGCATAGGGCTCCCGACGCTGATCCCTAACTACGTTCCGCCCGATATTACCGTGACGCTGCAGAGCGAGAACGGCATTCTCGGAATGGGTCCCTATCCGTACGAGGGCGAGGAAGACCCCGATCTCATCAATGCCGGCAAAGAGACCGTCACGGTGCTTCCGGGCGCGTCGTTCTTCGACTCGTCACTGTCGTTCGGCATGATACGCGGCGGCCACATCGATCTGGCAGTGCTCGGTGCCATGCAAGTCTCCGAGCGCGGCGACCTCGCAAACTGGATGATTCCCGGCAAAATGGTCAAGGGAATGGGCGGCGCGATGGATTTGGTTCATGGCGCCAAACGCGTTATCGTGATGATGGAACACGTGGCCAAAGGTAACGCGCATAAGATCGTGCGCGAATGTGGGTTGCCGCTCACCGGCCGCCGCGTCGTGAACCGCATCATTACCGACATGGGAACTATCGACGTGACGCCCGAAGGGCTCGTCTTGCGCGAGCTAGCGCCGGGCATCACCATTGAAGAAATCCAAGCCGCGACGGAACCGTCGCTGCACGTACCCGTTGCACCGATGATTATGGAGATTCAGTAACACTCATGACCTTTTCGAAAATGCGTTTGGCAGTACTTGCCGTCATCTGCGCCCTCGGTTTCTTTGCGATTGGCGCGGGAACGGCGCTGGCAGTACAGGGACACATGCTTAACGCGCGCTCCTATCTCAACTCAGCGTATAGCCAGCTGAATCAAGCAAGGCCGGATAAAGCCGGTCATCGCGTGCAGGCGATGAGCCTCATCCGTCAGGCGATCAATCAGGTCAACTGGGGGATCCGCGCCGGAGCGTACTAAGCCGAAAGTGTAGCGAACTGCGTTCGATAGAGCCGAGCGTAGAGGCCGCCGCGAGCCAATAGTGCGGCATGGCGCCCCGACTCGACGATGCGTCCGTTATCCACGACGAAGATCGTGTCGGCGGCGAGAACGGTCGACAACCGGTGCGCGATGACGAGGCTCGTGCGCCCGCGCATCGCAACTTCGAGCGCCTTTTGAATCGCCGCCTCGTTTTCGTAATCGAGCGAACTCGTCGCTTCGTCGAGAATCAAAATCCGCGGATCCTTGAGCAGCACGCGCGCGATGGCCAAGCGCTGGCGCTCGCCGCCTGAGAGTTTGTGACCCCGCTCGCCGACGATGGTTTCGAACGCGTCGGGAAGCGAGAGGATGAAGTCCGCAATGTTGGCCGCACGCGCCGCAGCCTCGAGTTCTGCGTCGGTGGCGTCGGGCTTACCGTACCGTAGATTGCTGGCGATCGTGTCGTGGAAGAGATACGTCTCTTGCGAGACGATGCCGATGTCGCGGCGCAAAGATTCCAGCGTGACGTGGCGGATGTCGTGACCGTCGACCAGCACGCGGCCCTCTTGCGGATCGTAGAAGCGAGGAACGAGTTGCGTGATCGTCGTCTTGCCCGCGCCCGACGGGCCGACGAAGGCAATCGACTTCACCCGGGTTGACCTGGAACGTAATGCCGTCGAGCACGTTGCGATCGCCGCCGTAGGAGAAGACGACCTCTTCGAACGCGATCTCACCGTTGGTTTCCGGAAGCGGATCGCGTCAGGCGGATCGTATTGCTCGGTCGTCATGTCGAGGTAATCGAAGATGCGCTCGAAGACGGCCAGCGCACTGACGATCTGCACTTGAATGCCTGCGAGCGACGCTGCGGGACCGTACAGTCGTCCTTGAATGAACGAAACGAACGCGACGATGACGCCGACTTGCAATCCCGCGGCGATCGCGAGCCATCCGCCGCCGAGCCACACCAGCGCCGGGCCGACGACGACCATGGCGGTGACCATCGCGATGAACCAGCGGCCGACCATCGCCAGGTCGATCTCGAGATGCATGAGCCGCGTGCCCACCTGGTAGAAGCGCGCTTTTTCGAACGCCTCGCGCGCGAACGACTTGATGAGCGTAATGCCGGAGATGGAGAGCGTCTCTTGCGTAATAGATTCGATCTCGTCGCGTTTCTCGCGCGTCTTACGGCGGATCGCGTACATGCGCCGCCCGACCGGGCCGAGCGGAAAGACCATGAGCGGGACGATGACGATCGAAATGAGCGCCAGCCGCCAGTTCCAGACGAACATTGCGACCAACGTGGTCGCAATCAGCACGACGTTGGTGATGATGCTCGTCAGCGTGCCGGTCACGACGTTGTCCACGTTGTCGACGTCGTTGCTGACGCGATTCATGATCTCGCCGGTCTTCGTGCCGGTGAAGAAGTTCAGCGGCATGCGATGGAGATGCGCGACGAGACTCGTGCGAATGTCGCGCATGATCCCTTCGCCGACGACGGAGTTGAGATAACCTTGCAGCACGCCGATCCGGCCGAGACAGTAACGCCGAAACGAGAATGATGGCGACGTCGATCGAGAGTTCGCGAAGGTTGCGGTGCGGGAGCGCCGCGTCGATGATGTGCGCGACGACGAATCCGGGAACGAGTCCGAGCGCCGAAACCGACCACGATGCAGGCGAGTACCATGGTTTGCTGGCGCCAGTACGGAGCGAAAAGCGCTCCCAACCGGCGCCAGTTGACGCGTCGTTTGACCTTCGGTTTATCGGGCTGATAGATGTTCGACCACATCAGCCCGTGGCCGGCCATCATCGGGCTAGTGCGGAACGGTTACCTGATGGAGCGAGACTTTGTTGCCTTCCTTGATCGCTGAACGAAGCGATCTTGCAGACCGGCGTCGCGTACGGATCTTCAACTTGCACGCCCTTAGCGCGGAGATCGGCGACCGTCTTATCGATGTCGTCCACTTCAAAGACGATGCCCGAGGCGCTGCCGGGTTCGCGCTCGATCCATTCGTGCGTCATGCACGCTGAAATAGCCGCTCGCCGATGTTGGCTTCGTTGTATTTTTCGATGCCGTCTTGTTCGTACGGGCCGGAAAACTTGAGGCCGAGCATATCTTCGTACCATTTGCGCAGCCCGGCGACGTCTTTGGCGGGGTAAGCCGTAAAGGCGATCTCTTTGATCATGTAGTCCCCAATGCAAAAGAAAGGGAGGTGGTCTTTCGATAAACCACCTCCCGGTGCACTGGTTGCCGAGAGCGCTAGAAGGCGCCGACGCCGTTGGGCGTTCCCCAGCCGGCCGGTCCCGAGTAGGTTCCGAACTGATTGGTGCCGGCCGTGCAGAGGTACGTGCCCCCGCACGAGCCGTTACTGCCGCGTGCTGATGTAGTGCAGCGAGTTCTTGCAAGACGTTCTTCTTGAGCGTCCAAAGCGATTTGGGCCGTGTTGCGACTTGGCGTTGCCGGCAAGCGCGTAAACCGCGGCGATCAACGGCGTCGCAACGCTCGTGCCGCCGACGCTGAACCATCCGCCGGAACCCCCGTATGTGTCGTACTCCGCAACGTTCCATGCCACCGCCGAAACGTCGGCGTCGGTGCGGTTGGAGCAATCCGGGATCCTGTTGCCATTTCGGTTTCTTCACTTCTGCGTGCAGCCCGAACCGGCGCCATCCCACACGGTCTCGCTATAACCCGAGCCGCTTTAAGAAAGCTCCGTGCCGCCGACGGCATCCACCGTCGTGTAGGCCATCGGTGGTCCGATCACGCCGTAGCTTTCGTCGCCCGAACCCGCGGTATAGATGACGCCGGGCGTATCGAAGTAGTTCGGATAGACGGTGCACGAGTAGCCGTAGCAGATCCAACTGTTGCTGACGATGTGTGCGCCGAGTTTGACCGCCTCGGCTTCCGCGGCGTCGCTGTCGCTGCCGGCCGAGCTGCCCGCTTCGATCGAGATCGATCGTGCACTTAGGGCAAGCGGCAGAAACCATCTCGACGTCGAGATCGATCTCGACGCCCCAGCCCGGATTGCCCGGCGGATAGTTCTTCTGCTGGCCTTCTTGGTTGAACTTCTTAAACTTCGCCTTTCCCAATCCGAAATGAGAGCGGTACACCGCGAGATCCGACGCGACGTCGGGATTGTCGTACGAATCGACGATGGCGACGAGTCTCGCCGCGGCCTTTTGTCGACGAAGGCAGATTGTAGGCTTTTTGGATGTCTTGCGCGTCCAGCCGTAACCGCTGGTATCGTGGCGCGCGTTCGATTCCACGAACGCCAAGCAATGCACGCGTCCGGGCTTCGGCTCGCCGCACGCGGGGCGCGCAAGCGCTTGCGCTCGCCACTGAGGCGCCGGCAGTCGCGGCATTAGTCGGACGCGGGAACGTTCGAAGAGCCGCCTGCGCTGCATGCGGCGACTGCGAGCGCCGCAACGATCGGCACGACAAACTTTAGAATGCGATTCACGAGAACTCCTCGTTCGATAGCACGGGATGAAGCCTGCTAGTTTACGGATGCAGCGACGCGTCACCTGGCCGGACGGCGAGTGCTCCGGCTTAGGCCTTGCCGTTCCTCAGCGCGGCGAGTTCTTTGAAGAGTTTCTTTTCTTTATCGCTGAGATTTTGCGGCAACTGCCCGATGACGCGAACGTACTGATCGCCGCTGACACCGCCTTTCACTTGCGGCATTCCGCGGCCGGGTAACCGCAACAGGCGGTTGTTCTGCGTGCCTGCCGGGATCGTCATGGCAACTTGGCCGCGCAGCGTCGGCACGTTCACTTCGCCGCCGAGCAACAGATCGTAGATGCTGACCGGCAGATCCACGTAGAGATCGTCGCCTTTGCGTTGATACACCGGATCGTCGATCAGATGCACGATGAGATACAGATCGCCGTTCGGACCGCCGTTGATGCCGGCGCCGCCTTGCCCGGCTAAGCGAATGCGCTGACCGTCGCCGACGCCGCGAGGAATCGCCACTTCGAAGCGTTTGTTCTGCAGAATGCGTCCGGTGCCGTGGCACTGCGAGCAAAGATGGCCGCTCTCCGTGCCGCTACCGTGACATCGCGGGCACAGGTCTTCGATCTGCAGCGAGACGGCTTTTGTGCCGCCGTCGAAGATATCGCGCAGCGTTAGTTCGATCGTCGTTTCGAGATCTTGTCCGCGGCGGCCGCGCGCGTGTGGTTTGGCGCCGGTGTTGTCCGGTGCCCGAACGCCGGCCGATATCGGAGAAGAACATATCGAAGAAATCCGAGAAGCCGCTCGGGCCGCCGGAATCCCATATCGAACTGAAAGTCTTCGGGGTTGGCGTTGCCGCGATAGCGGCGCTGTTGCTCTGCTTGCTGCGCGGCTTGCTGCCAGTTCGGGCCGAGAACGTCGTACTTTTTGCGCTTTTCCGGATCGCCCAAAACCTCGTAGGCCTCGGAGATCTCTTTGAACTTCTCCTCGGCCTCTTTGGGGTTGTTGGGATTGGCGTCGGGATGCCATTTGCGCGCGAGCTTGCGGTACGCGGACTTGATGTCTTTCTCCGCAGCATTCTTCGGAACGCCGAGGACGCGAATAGTAGTCCTTGAAGTTCATAGGCATCCCGAGGAGCCTACCTACTCGCTCGCGCGCTTAGCGACGATCACCTTTGCCGGGCGCAGCAGATCGTCGCCCATGACGTAACCCTTTTCGGCAACTTCGACGACCGTGTCGTCGGCTTCGCCGTCGGCTGCGGCCGACGTCCCGATCGCTTCGGCTAAATGAGGATCGAAGGGCTTGCCCTTGACGTCCAGCGCCTTTACGCCTTCGCCGGCGAGCACGGCTTCGAAACCCCGCAACGTCTGCTCGATGCCGCCGCGAAGTTGATCGCCTTCCGGCATTGCTTTGCAACGCGCGCTCGAGATTATCGAGGACGGGAAGAAATCGCTCCAGCAGCATGCGCCGGCGCACGGAGACCAGCGAGTCGAGGTCGCGCTGAATGCGTTTCTTGTAGTTATCGAAGTCGGCGACGGCAAGAAGATACTTGCCGTAGTTATCGTCGGCCCGGGCGTTGGCCGCAGAAAGCTGCTCTTGGAGCGATGCTTCCTGCGGCACATCCGCGTCGATAACGGCCTCGCCGGCTTCGGTTTTCAGTTCATCGTCAAACATATGGTTCGAGCTGTTCGACGATTACTTAGCTTCCTTGAACTCGGCGTCGATGACGTCGTCGTTCGGAGCGGCGCCGCCGTTCGCCGCGCCGTTGCCGCGTCGCGCCGTCCGTCGCCGCCCGCTGCAGCACCGTCGCCTTGCGGCGCCGCGGCCTTGTAGAGCAGTTCGGCCATCTTGTAGCTGGCCTGCTGCAGCGTCGTCGATCGCGGGCTTGATCTGTTCGACCGTGCCGTTTTCGCTGACGCGCTTGAGTTCTTCCAAAGCGTCGTTCGACTTCACCGCGAGCGTCCGGGTCGAGTTTGTCGCCGACCTCTTTGAGCGACTTCTCGGTCGAGTAGGTGAGGCTCGATGCGTCGTTACGCACCTCGGCCTCTTCGCTTTTGGCCTTATCGGTCGCCGCTTGCAACTCGGCATCGCGAACCATGCGATCCACTTCATCTTTGTTGAGATTCGTGGAGGCCGTGATGGTGATCGCCTGCTCTTTGCCGGTGCCGAGATCTTTGGCGCTCACGTTGACGATGCCGTTGGCATCGATATTGAACGTCACTTCGATCTGCGGCACGCCGCGCGGCGCCGGCGGAATGCCTTCCAAACGGAATCGTCCGAGCGTCTTGTTATCCTGCGACATCGGGCGTTCGCCTTGCAGCACGTGGATGTCCACCGACGTTTGACCGTCTTCGGCCGTGGTGAAGATCTGCGATTTCTTGGTCGGAATCGTCGTATTGCGTTCGATGAGCTTCGTCATGACGCCGCCGAGCGTTTCCAATCCCAGCGAGAGCGGTGTTACGTCGAGCAATACCACGTCGCGCACTTCGCCTGAGAGCACGCCGGCTTGAATCGCGGCGCCGACCGCCACGACTTCGTCGGGATTGACCGTGAGATTCGGTTCCTTACCGGTGAGTTTGCGAACGAGTTCCTGAATGACCGGCATGCGCGTCGCGCCGCCGACCATGATCACTTCGTCGATCTTCGAGACGTCGAGTTTCGCGTCGGCAATGGCGTTGTGGAACGGTCCGACGCAACGATCGGTGAGATCGCTGGTCAGCTCTTCGAACTTCGCGCGCGTCAGCGTGTAATCGAGGTGCTTGGGACCTTCTTGATCCGCGGTGATGAACGGCAGGTTGATGCTCGTTTGCACGACCGACGACAGCTCGATCTTCGCTTTTTCCGCGGCTTCGGTGAGCCGCTGCATCGCCTGTTTATCTTTGCTCAGATCGATGCCCTGATCGCGACGGAACTGATCGACGAGCCACTCCACCACGCGATGGTCGTAGTCGTCGCCGCCGAGACGCGTATCGCCGTTGGTCGCCTTCACTTCGAAGACGCCGTCGCCGACTTCCAGAATCGAGACGTCGAACGTGCCGCCGCCGAGATCCCAGACCAGAATGGTTTCGTTGCCCTTCTTTTCCAGGCCGTACGCAAGTGCGGCCGCGGTCGGCTCGTTGATGATGCGCAGCACGTCGAGACCGGCGATCTTGCCGGCGTCTTTGGTCGCTTGACGCTGGGAATCGTTGAAGTAGGCGGGCACGGTGATGACCGCTTTGGTCACGCGCTCGCCGAGATAGTTGCTCGCGTCGTTGACGAGTTTCTGGAGAATCATCGCCGAAATTTCTTGCGGCGTGTAATCCTTGCCGTCAATCTTGACGTGGTAATCGGCCTCACCCATGTGCCGCTTGATCGAACTGATCGTGCGATCCGGATTGGTGATTGCCTGACGTTTTGCGAGTTGGCCGACGAGACGCTCGCCGGTCTTCGTGAATGCCACGACCGAAGGCGTCGTACGCGAACCTTCGGCGTTGGGGATGACGGTGGGCGACGTGCCCTCCATCACGGCGACGACGGAATTCGTCGTGCCGAGGTCGATGCCGACCGTTTTTGCCATGAAACGTTATACCTCGTTGTAAAAAGATTTCCGATGCGTCCTGGACCAGCTACGCCGGGTCTTCCCGTCTCTCGGCCGAGGTTAAGAGCCTACCAGCCGGGGCCGGCTACGCCTTGCCGCTTACGGACACGTCGGATGCTACCGCACCATAATACACGACGCGGTAGTGAAGTTGTTTCACTAATTCAGACACGTCGAAGGGCCCCGCGGTTGCAGGGCCCCTTCTACTCGGCGTGATGCGCCTCGCTCAGGAGCGTGCGCCCTGAGCTACGCTCAGGGGCTTCCCGCTAGGAACTCGACTCTTAAGGTTGCTGCTCTTCCGGCTGTTGCTGTTGCTGCTGCTGTTCGCGGTTGCGCGGCCGGCGTTTCGCCCAGCTTGATCGCGACGAACTTCTTCATGCCTTGCGACCAGACGTTGAGGCGGATGGTATCGCCGGGCTTTTTGGAGCTGATGTAGTTATGGAGATCCTTGACGTTGTTGAACGACCTTGCCGTCCACTTGCAGGATGACGTCGCCCGGTTGAATGCCCGCCTGATCGGCGGGCGAGCCGGAGAAGACTTGCTGCACCGCGACGCCCGAACCGCCGTTATAACCGATTTGATTCTTGACGCCGGCCGTTAGCTCGGCCATGTAGATGCCGAGGAAGCCCGTGTCGGTCCCTTGATGCGCGCCGGGATTTTTCTCCAGAGGACGCGATGACGCTGCGCACGGTGTTTGACGGAATCGCGAAGCCGATGCCTTGCGCATATGCGGAGCGCACGGTGGACTGATTCATGCCGATCACTTGGCCGTCAATATCGATGAGCGGGCCGCCGGAGTTGCCCGGGATTGATGGGCGCCGACGTCTGCAGAAGACCCTTGAAGTCGATCTCGCCGCCGTTCTCAGTCGGAATCGGTTCTTGGCGATTGAAGCCCGAGACGACGCCGACCGTGACGGTCTGCTGCAGTTGCAGCGGTTCGCCGATCGCAATCGCCCATTGGCCCTGTTCGAGCCGCGTGGAATCGCCGAGGTCGAGCGGCGGGCGGCAACTTCGAGTAGCCGTCCACTTTGAGGATGCCGACGTCGGCCGCGACGTTGTATGCGACGACGTGCGCCGGCACGTGATCACCGTTGGCAAAGACGACGGTCAGCTTCGTGACCCGGCCGCCGTTGGGCGGTTCCAGCACGTGTGCGTTGGTGACGATGTCGCCGCGATCGTCGATGACGAATCCCGAGCCCGATGCCTCGGCGCGATACGGCTGCGCGATGTTAGGGCCTTGACCGCCGAAAAACTGTTGGAAGAACGGGTCGGCTGGAATGACTTCCTGGCCGTTGACCTGCTCGGTAATGGCGACGACCGATGATTTCGTGCGCTTGACCGCACTGACGATTCGATCTTGGTCGCTCACGCCGCTGAGCGGAACGGCGGCAATAGCCGGCGGCGTGCGATCCGGTCCGGTCGCTCCGCCGAAATGGCTGCTGGCATACAGCATCATCAGGAAGCTGCCGATGACGGCACCGACCAACCCAATGATGAGGGTAGGAAGAACGCGGCTTTTCATATGGAGCCATTACCCGGCCGCCGGCAAAAAGTTACTCGAGCGGCGGTTGCCGCGTTAGAATTTGAGGAGGTCCTCACAATGCGCGGCAGCGGCGCGCGCGTCGGCGATTCCGCGGTCGGGCGACGGAACTTCCGCCCACAGCGCGTCGGGCAGCCGACGCAACAGCGCGGCGCGGATGCACTCCAAACGTTCCTCGCTCAACTGCATCACCCGCATTTGAATGAGGAGCTTTGCGCGGCGCAATGCGCGGCGCGAATACAGCGCATCCGGTGAAACGGGCGGCGGCGACGCGGTGGCTGCCGGGTGGGCAAACGAGAGCGCGAGGAGCAGCGCGAGCGTCATAAGTCGTACCTCCATAGCGCAATTCACGCCGCGCCGCGGGGCGCGCAAGACTTGGCGGGAAAGAGAAGCCACGTGACCACCGACGCGCTGATCCTCGCCGATCCCCCGACCCAGCCATACCTTCGCATCGTCCCGCTTGGCGGCTGCGGTGAAATCGGCCGCAACATGACGGTGATCGAGACCAACGACGATCTCGTCGTCGTGGATTGCGGTTTGATGTTTCCGGACGACGAGATGTATGGCGTCGACGTCGTCATCAACGATTTCACGTACGTGCGAGAACGCGCCGCACAAACTGCGCGCGGTGCTCGTGACCCACGGCCACGAAGATCACATCGGCGGCATTCCATACTTCGCGCGCGAGTTTCCGCAGACGCCGATCGTTGGGACGTCGCTTTCCATCGCGCTGATCAAAGCGAAGTCGCGAGAACATAAACTCGGCGATGTCGAGTTCGTGCAGGTCGAGCCGGGGAGCCGCGTGCGATATGGTGCGATCGACACGGAGTTCGTGCACGTCAATCACTCCGTCGCCGGCGCGTGCGCGCTGGCGCTTGCGAACGCCGGTCGGCACGATCTTTCATACCGGCGATTTCAAGTTCGACCAAACGCCCATCGACGGCAAACCGGCTGACTTCTCCCGCATCGCGCGCATCGGCGACGAAGGCGTGCTCTGCATGCTCTCGGATTCCACTAACGCCGAACGGCCGGGGCATACGCTTTCCGAACGGATGGTCGGCGAAGCCTTCAGTTCGATCTTCGCGCACGCCAAAGGACGCATCGTGGTCGCGTCGTTTGCATCGAACGTGCCGCGCATTCAGCAGACCGCCGATCACGCCGTGCGTTTCAAGCGAAAGCTGGCGCTGCTCGGACGGTCGCTGCGCAACGTCGTGCATTTCGCCACCGAGCTCGGCTATCTGCGCATTCCGCCCGATACGCTTATCAAGATCGAGGACGTCAACAACTATCCGCCCGAGCAGATCGTCGTGATGACGACCGGTTCCCAAGGCGAGCCGATGAGCGGCCTAAGCCGCATGTCGGTGCGCGATCACAAACTCTTTTCGATCGTTCCGGGCGATACGGTCGTGATCAGCGCGACGCCGATTCCCGGTAACGAGAAGAGCGTACACAAGACGATCAACAATCTTGCGCAAACTCGGCGCGGTCGTCATTCACGGCACCGACGGACGGTCGCATGTTTCGGGGCACGCGTCGCAAGAAGAACTGCTCATGATGCTGAACTTAGTGAGGCCCGGAGTTTTTCGTGCCGGTACACGGCGAGTATCGCATGCTCGCCGCGCACAAAAAGCTTGCCGTGCGCACGGGCGTCGAAGCCGGGCAACGTTTTCATCGTCGAAAACGGCGACGTTCTGGAGTTTACGAACGACTATGGCGATAAGGTCGGACGCACGTACGGCGGCCACGTCTTTGTGGATGGTTCCGGCATCGGCGACATCGGCGAAGCCGTATTACGCGATCGCAAAGCGCTTTCCAACGACGGCATCATGATGGTGGTCCTTGCGATCGATAGCGAAGAGGCCCGCGTCATCGCGGGCCCCGACATCACCTCGAAGGGCGTCTTCTATCTTCCCGAAGCCGGCGGCGTCCTCGACGAACTGCGCGCAGAACTCGTGCGCGCGATCGAAGGCATCTCGGTGGACGCGATGCGCGACGTCAACTCGGTGAAAGAACACATTCGCAGCGCTTTAGCGAGCGCCGTGCACGTTCGCACGAAGCGCCGTCCGATCGTTATTCCGGTGGTGATGGAAGTGTAGCGACGGTATCTGCAGCCTTGCCAGATGTGCACGCGGGTAAACCGCGCAGCGGCACCTGGATAGCGGTGACGCGACGCGCTTTCATCCCCCCTTGGAGCTAACCGTTACTCCGCCGTACTGGTCTTCGCTCCCGAAGCGGAAGACGTAGAGCCCGCCCTCCGGGTAGTCCCAAAACATGACCCCTGAATCGTCCGGGGACGCTACGAGCTGATTTGCGCGGCGACGCCCTTTGGGTGCGTTGATCCTTCCGAGCCAAAATGGCCCCTCGCCTTCAGCGGTCTTATTCACCGCCATGAAGCCTTCTTCGGTCGCCGATGTACCCTTCAAGGTGAACATAACGAAGAGCGGCGTAAAGTCTTGCCCTTCAACCTCGACGACGAAGTATTCGCCGTCCCACCGTACCCATGATGCGTACGTACCGCTGAACTGCTGCAGCGAGACGGTCTGTAGTTTGCTGCCGCCGGCGACAAGCACCGCATAGTTTACGTTGTTGCTTTCCGATCCGCTAACGAGCAAATCGCCCTTCGCGTCGTATGTTGCCGAAAGCAACTGCGTACTACTCTTGTAGACCTTGGGCGTGCCTTTCGCCTGAGCGTACACGGCAATGTTTCCCGGAGAATACTCTGACGCTCCGTACTCATTGACGACGGCGAGATTGCCGGTGCTTGGGTCGATCGAGCAGTCGACGGGGTACGGGTACGGATCGATCACATAGGTGGGCTTCGTACCGCCATGTGCGAATTCCAGAACGTCGGCGTCGCCGGTATTTGTAATGAAGACGTCTCCTTTGGCGTCGGTGCACGATCCCGAAGCGTGGTCGAACCCGGTCAGCGATCCAACCTCGGTGCTCGTTGCGTAGTCGTAAACGTCGACCGCGTCGTAAGCCGAAAGATACAGCAGATTCTTCGATGAGGTTGCGGGCGTCATCCAGGAACCCCGTCCCGTAGCGGGTCGAAGTGACGTGTGGATCGGCGCCTGCGCGGGCACGACGCTGCATCCCGCAAGTGCCGCGGCAAGTGCGATGATTCGAAGCTTCATCGCATGCCTAACTTCGGCGCGACACTGAACGCGACGCCGTAGAAGTTGCTGCTGTCGCTGATTATCGCTTTCGTGTCTTTCCCGCCGGCCGGATACTTCCAAAAGTAAATCGCACGCTGCGGGCCCCCCGCTGTCGCGCCAGGACCGATGATGTCGCCGCCACCGATTGCAAACTGCACGGTGAGATAGGTTCCTTTATTGCCGGGCGTTTGCAGCCGCGAGGTTCCGACGACTTGCGCGTTCGAGCCCGAGGCGGTAGCGCGGTCGACGATCGTCGGGCCTTTACCGCTACCCAACGCGACGATGGCGAGATCCGTTCCGTCCCATTGTAGGCTTCCGGGCATAACGTTGCGGTTCAGATACACGTTGCGGACTGTGCCGCTTCCCTTCGCAAGTTCGTTGAGTGCGCGGTTATCGCCGGTTGCGAAAAGATTCCCTTTGCCATCGTACGTGCAATAGTAATAATGTTGGATCGTGTCGCCGTAATAGTTTACCGGTGTGCCTTGGCCTCCTTGATACACGGCGAGATCGCCGCGGCCTCCCGGTATTGCGAAATCATCGAAGTTTGCGACAGCAAGGTTTTGGTTCGAAGAATCGACCGCGCAGCCGTTCGGCACGCTTTCAGCGATAATACTCTTGGACGGCCGGCTTTCGCCGTGGCCGAACTCATCATAGAACGACTGACCGTTGGAGGTCCAACCCAGCACCCAAACGTCGCCGCTCGAATCGGAGCAAAGCCCTTCAACGTACTCCTCGGAGCTTGTCGATATCTCTCCGACGAGTTTACCGGTTGGAAATGAGTAGACGCCGATCTGCGTGAGCGCACTGAATTCGTTTTGATTGGAGACGTAGACCAGATCCTCAGCGCGCGCTTCAGGCAGCATCCACGTTGATCGAAATCGCGAAAGATGTTGCGGACGGGCGCCCGGCGTGATCGGCTGCGGTGCCGAGCTGCAGGCGGTTAGTAGCAGCGCGACCGCTGCGAACGTCGCGGAGTGCCTTCCGGAATATTTAAGCATGCGTCTCACCAGCGAATGACCATCAAGCCATAGTCGTTTTTTGTCCAGCCGTGCCACATATGAACGTCTTTTGCGGTTGGCTCGACGAACGACGATCCGCCGCCGCCTCCTCCGCCCGCACCGCCCTCGCTCCCGAGTGGAAAGATCGCTGCGGCTCCTCCGCCGCCGCCGCCGTAGAAGCCGCCGCCACCGCCGCCACCTGCCGGCCCATAACTGTAACTGCGGCTCGTCCTGCCGCCGCCGCCTACGCCTCCCAACAGTAAGGCGCCGTTTGTGCCGGAACTGCCTCGGTACTCGCAATCACCGCCGGCGCCGCCTGAGCCGCCTGAACTCTGTGTTCCACCCGTTCCGCCGCTACCGTTGCAGTCGTAGCCGCCCCCTCCGCCGCTCGCGCCCGTGCCGCCGATTGTGTCGCCTCCCTTTCCACCGGTGCCGCCGGTCCCATACCCACCGCTGCCACCTTGGCCGCCGCCGCCGCCAGCCACGAGGACGCGATCTGCCGGCGTGTCGCCGCCCTCGCGTATATCCGATGCGCCGCCTCCGCCAAAGGCCTGGCCGTTGTGGCCGAAATACCCAGCACCGCCGTCCGCACCACCGTTGTAGCCGCCCGCTATCGTGCCGTTTCCCCCGATGCGGACGTAAAGTATCTCACCGGACACGACCGGAAGCACCGCGGTCACGCGGCCGCCGTGCGAAACGGTTGATCCCCCGCCCTCTCCGCCGATCGCCACGACGGAGATTTGCGTGACCTCTTCAGGTACTTTAAACGTTTGCTTCTTGTTGCCAATATAACGAAACGTTTGGTGATGGGCGTATGTGGAGGGTGTCGCGCTCGACGATGATGTGTTGACAGCCGGCGATGAAGCGCCGCAGCCGCTAACTATTGTGACGAAGAGAAACGCCAAGATTTTCACACGGCGTTACCAGCTCAAAACGACGAGGGCGTAGGTATTTTTTTTCCAGCCTTGCCACATATGAACGTTCGTAGCGTCGCTCTCAGCGTACGAAGAACCACCACCGCCACCGCCGCCACCGCCGATCGGGCTGCTCCCGTAGCTTGCGCCCTCACCGCCGCCACCGCCGCCGAAATAGCCACCGCCGCCGCCGCCTCCCAGGCCGCCGCAATAGTAGTATCCGCCGGATGAGGACTTACCGGACGACGCGCCTTGTCCGCCGGCGCCAAGGGATCCGGCGAATCCCATGGTGCCGTAGCAGAAGGGCCCTTCCCCGCCGACGCCACCGGCGCCACCCGTTGTAGCGCTACCGCCCGTGCCGCCGCATCCACCGTAACTTTCGTATTTTACGGTATCGGTACAGAACGCATAGTAACTGGTGTAGTAGTCCCCGAATCCGGTGCCGCCCGTTCCACCGGTTAAACTGCCGCCTTTGCCGCCGACTCCGAAAGCACGGCGAGTGAATTGGTCCCACCCGCCTTGTCCGCCGCCGCCGCCGGCGACGAGAACACGATTCTTCAGGGCGTCGCCGCCTTCGCGGATGTCGGATGCGCCGCCGCCGCCGTAGGAGTTACCGTTGTTGAAGCCGTTTGCCCCCGCTTTTCCTCCGCCGTTGTAGCCTGCGGCCTCTAATGCTCCGTTGCCGCCGACGCGGACGAACAACCGTTCACCGGCGGTAACCGGTATAACCGCAGTAACACGTCCACTAAATGCAATGGTAGAGCCGCCGCCTTCACCGCCGATCGCGACAACGTGGAGCTTCGTAACGTCTTTTGGCACTCTAAAAGCCTGCCGCCGTTTGCCGACGTAGCGGAACGTGTGATGGTTGGAGTACGTATTCGGAGCTAAAGCTGGAAGCGTGCCGCTGTGCGGCAGTTGCGACGCACCGCAACCCGCGACCAGCATCGCCAAGATGAAGCGCAGGCCCTTCATGAGTGCTCCTTTCCGAGGCTCACGGCAAGTGACCGTACGTCGCTTATGCCTTGGGCGATGTACCCTATTGAATCGCCATCGGGATACTCGAAGTAGTTAACTTCGCCATAGCTTTGGTGGCCATAGATTCCGACGATCTGGGTGCCTTGCTTGCGAGGATTCGCATTGTAGATCCAATACGGGCCCTGTACTTGTTCGTCTTCGAAGACCGTTTCGCCGACGTAATACGCCTGTGCGTTTTGAATTGCGATCCGAGCCGCAGCATCGTATTCATCCAGGACGAAGTAGCGCCCATCCCACTGCAGGCCTTGCACGTCTTCCCATTGATAGCTTTTGACTCGCCCCGGAATATCGAGGTTGACCAGCCGTTTACCGCCCTTTGCCAGCCAGGCAAACGAGGAAAGTGCGGAACCTTTATCGCCGCTGGTTACCAGCAAATTTCCTTTGTCGTCATACGTACACGCCGCGAATTCGGAAATGGCCGAGTCCGTATAGATCGCCGGCTTGCTGCTCCCGCTACCAAAGATGGCGATGTTGCCGGTACCACTCGTGCCACTGGAGACGTTCGCCACCGCGAGATTGCCGGTCACGAAATCGACGGCACATCCATAGGGTACTGAGTTCGGCGCGTCCGCAATCACACGCAGCGGCTTTTTACCGGCGTGTGCGTACTCGAAGATCTCGTCGTTTCCGGAATCGGTGATGTAAACGTCGTTGTCCTTATCGACGCACTCGCCTTCGGGCTTGGAAAAACCGGTCAGGGTGGCGACCGGTGTCTTCTGCCAGTACGTGAACACGGCGACATCGCCGGTCCCTTCCGCAATGTAGAGTAAATCGAGTTTCTTCGGATTAAGATTGCGCTGCGGCGCTTGCGGCCGCACGGCGATAGCGGCGCCGATCGGTTCGGAGACACCGCGCTTCTGGTCGTGACTGGGCCTGCCGCCTGCAGGATACGGCCAGCCGTACGTGGCGGTCTTCGCGTAGCCGCAGTAGTCGTTGTCCGAGCCGTAGAGGGCACCGTGAGAAACCACAGCCTGCGCGACGTCGCAGACTTGGGTTCCGGTGGACGTCTTCAGTTCGATCTCGCGTGAGGCAATGGCTGTGCCTCCGGAGATCTTGAACTGGTAAATGCATGACGTTGCCGCGTTCAGACAGTTCTGATCCCCGACGTCGAGTTGTTTGGAATCCGCATCCCACTGGACCATTCCGGCATCGAAGATCTTTGCGCCCGACAGCTTGATCGTCTGCGCCGTTTCTTTGTTGTACGGCAGTTCGGAAAGCACGAACGTTCCCGACGCCGTGCTCCCGTCGAAGTACAGATTGCCCGCATCGTCATACCCGGCGTAATCGTAGTAGTATTGCTTCACGTTGGTGTAGCTGTTAGGGGAGCCCGTCGCGTGATGGTAGACGAGTACTTCGCCGGTTTTGCTCCCGGTGTCGATGTAGTTCGTTACCGCAAGGTTGCCTGTCTTAGGGTCCCACGCACACGAGACGGGATAACCCAACGCATCGGCAAGCTGGCCGAGCGTTTTACCGGTGTACGCTAGCTTGTAAACTTCGTCGGCACGATTGTCGGTAACCCACGCGTCGCCTGCATCGTCGGCGCACGCACCTTGCGGGCTCTTGAATCCTTGCAAAATCGTAAGTAACTTGAGCGACGGAACGTCGTACAGGTACACCTCGCCGGTTCCGGGATCGGTAACGAAAAGATGGCCGCCCTGCGCTTCGTCGACTGTGGCGCTCTGCGCGACCGGTGCAGTCGGCAACATCGGCGCTCGCACGCTACAGGCGCACGCGATAAAAACGACCATAGCCAGCAAAACGGAAACCCGCATCGTACTCTCCTCAACGGTGCTGGGGCGAGTTCGGCGCGACGCTGCGGATCACTGCGTCGGTGAACTCGGTCGTGCTCGCATGCCCGCCCAGATCCGCCGTAACGGTGCCGGCAGCGACCGTTGCGATCGCCGCATCGTAGATCGCCTTCGAAACGTCGGCGGCGCGCGGGTCGTCGATGTAGCCGACGACCGCCGCCGCGGCCAAGATCATCGCCAGCGGATTGGCGACGTTCTTGCCCTCGAGACGCGGCGCGGTGCCGTGCGGCGCTTCGGCCATCACCGCGCTTGGCGACAACGCAGTCTCCCTGAGCCTGTCGAAGGGAACGCCAGCAGCACCGATTCCGCCCCCGCGATCGAGCCGAACAACTGCATCACCAGATCGGAGAGGCAATCGCCGTCGCGATTGAGCGACGGAATCACCAGCGGACGATCGCCGGCGGTCGAGAGCAGCAGGGCGTAGGTCGCGTCGATGAGCTGCGGATCGTACGGCACGTGCGGATGCCGCGCCGCGGCCGCATCCATCTCTTCCTTTAACATGCCTTCGTACACCGGGCTCACCGTGAACTTCGGACCGCCGAAGACCGTGGCGCCCATTTTGCCGGCCTGGACGAACGCGAACTCCGCAGACGTAGCGGCAGACGCGCCGCGAAATCGTTTCCGTGCGGCACGGCGATCTCATCCATGCCCGTCGCCTTCGCGCCACTCTTTGGCGCCGTACGCGTCGCCGACCGCCATGCGCACGACCGAGATCGGCGCGTGAATGCCGCGCGATCGGCACGACGCGCGGAAGTTTGCGTCCGGTGCGCACGATGACGCTGCCGCCGATCGCTTCGCGCAAGATGCGATTGGGCGAGCCGACGTCGCCGTGACCGCTCCGGCGTAATCGTCGCCGCTTTGAGTCCGATGCGTGACGCCGTATCGCCGTCAGCCGCTTCCGTCACGACGCCGTTATTGCGTCGCGCGCCGATTCTCGAGCGACAGATCGTAGCGCTCGAAGTCGCAGTCTCCAACCCGGTGACGCGCGGGTCGAGAACGCGCAATGCTTCGGCCAACAGTTCTTGTCCGGTCTGATCGCCTTCGAGGACGACGAGCGTAGGTGTCGGCAAAATGAACTCCCGCTCGAATTGAAGAAGTAGACTTGCCCATGGCGCGCAACCGTCGCAAAGCGACTGCCAGGGGCCGGATGAATCTCGAGATTGTCGGAATCGCGGCGATTGCCGTTGCAATTCTCTGCGGCATCGCCTTGGCATTCCCGCATCAGGCCGGCGCCGTCGGCCGTGGCACCGCGACCGAACTGCGCGCACTCTTTGGAGGCGTCGCGCCGCTTTTCCCGGTGCTGCTCGCTCTCGTCGGCGGCATCGTCTTCCTCGAAATCAACGTTCCGCGCATGATCGCGACGCTGGGCACGCAGCGCGCTGGCGTACTTTCTGCTGTTCGATGCGCTGCTCGGCGCAGGTGGAACGCGACGCGGCGGCATCGTCGGCGCAAATATCTGGTGGGCGCTGCACGCGCTCGTCGGCGGCATCGGCGCCACGATGCTGTTGCTGGTCGCGCTGCTCTCGCTGACGCTCTGGCTCACGGGCGCCAGCCTCAAGAAAACGATCGGTCGCGGCGATGATGCTTGCCGCGCAGTTGCGTCCGCACGCCAAAACCGTCGCCTTCGCTCGAGTGACGAGAAATTACCGGCAACCGATCGCGTCGACAACTGGAACCGATCGTCTCGGTGCCGGCCATCGACGAAGAACGAAATCGAGCCGATGCCGGAGATGTCGGCCGGTGCAGGTTGCGCCGAAATCCGGTCGTCGCAAACCGCCGCCCGAAGCCGCAGCGAACGCCGGCGGTTATCGGCTTCCCGATCTCTCGCTCTTCGACGTGCCGCAAAACGAAGACGGTTGACGAATCGAGCCGGTCGCACGTGTTGGAAGACACGCTGGCGAGTTTCGGCGTCGGCGCAAAGGTCGTGCACATCGAGCGCGGTCCGTCCATTACGCGGTACGAACTCAAACCCGAACGCGGCGTCAAGATTTCGCGCATCGCGTCGCTGGCCGACGATCTCGCGCTCGCACTGGCGGCGACCGCCGTGCGCATCGAAGCGCCGATTCCCGGCAAATCGGCGATCGGCATCGAAGTTCCGAATAAAACCGTTTCGATCGTCGGCATTCGCGAAATCCTCGAAGCGCTTCCCGATCGCGGACAAGTGCCGCCGCTGTGGATGGCGCTCGGCAAAGACATCACCGGCCGGCCGGTCTTCGGCGACCTCTGCAAGATGCCGCATCTTCTTGGTTGCCGGGCGCGACCGGCGCCGGGAAATCGGTCTGCCTCAACACGATCGTTGCGTCGTTGCTGGTCAGCGCCACGCCCGATCAAGTGCAGTTGCTCATGATCGATCCCAAACGTGTCGAACTGACGGTCTATAACGGCATCCCGCATCTCATCAAGGACGTCATCGCCGATCCGCGTCTCGCCGCCGGCGCGCTCTTCGAGATGACCAAAGAGATGGACGTGCGCTACGAGCGGTTCGCCAAAGCCGGCGTGCGCAAGATCGAGGAGTACAACGCCAAGTATCCCGAGGAACGCCTACCGTACGTCGTCATCGTCATCGACGAGCTCGCCGACCTCATGCTCGTCGCGCCCAGCAAGGTGGAATCGACGATCATGCGGCTCGCGCAACTCGCGCGTGCGACCGGCATCCATCTCGTCGTCGCGACGCAGCGTCCGTCGGTGGACGTCATCACCGGACTCATCAAAGCGAACGTTCCGTCGCGCATTGCCTTTGCCGTCAGTTCGCAGACCGATTCGCGCGTGATCCTCGACATGAACGGCGCCGAACGGCTGCTGGGACGCGGCGACATGCTCTATCTGCCGATCGACGCGCCCAAGCCGATTCGCGCGCAAGGCGCGCTGATCACCGGGCCGGAGGTGAATCGGCTGGTCGATTTCTGGGCCGGTCAATCGCGTCCGGATAATCTGCTCGACGTGGAAGTCGTTCCCGCTCGACGACGACGCGGCCCGCAAAGACAGCGATCCGCTCTGCTACGAAGCCGCGAAGTTTCTCATCGAAACGAACTACGCGTCCACGGCGGCGCTGCAATCGCGCTTTTCGATCGGCCACCCGCGCGCCGTGCGCTTGATGAAGCAGCTCGAGGATTTCAAAGTGGTCGGTCAGCACGAGGGCACCAAGCCGCGCAAGATTCTCGTCGGATTAGCCGAGTTGGAGATCATGGCGCCGCGCTTGGGCCGCTCCGCAGATACGCAACAGGATCTCTTTGCAACGGGCGATTAAGCCGTGGCGCGCTGCGCTTCGCGTGCGCTCGCTTCGCGTTCTTCGCGCTCGGTTACGTACGTCGTCGCGCACGGCGAGCCGGCGCTCTTTGTCGCGTACTGGGAGGCGACGCTCTTCGATCGCTCGACTCTTGTCGCATGGTGGTTGACGTGGTCGTGCTACGTTCATGTCCTTGCTCCCATCTGCATCGCGCTCTCGATCGTCGCTTGGCGTCTGCCCGGCGTGGCGAACGCGCATTATCCTCAGTATCGTGCTGTTGCTCGTCAGTTGGCGCGCGCGCCGACCTGTTCCAGCACGTTTTTGCGCGCGCCGCGGCCGCTCGCATTGGGTCGTCAAACACGAAACCGCGTTTTCGTATCCCAGTTCGCATGCGGCGATCGTCGCCGGATTCTACTGCGCTTTGGGCCGGCTTGCTGTACGCTTCGAATCCACGCTGCGCGGCACGATGCGGATCTGCCGTCTGCGCTGCTCGGCATTTTTGGCGTTGGCGTATCTGTGGTCGCGGCTCGCGCTCGGCGCGCACTACGTCACCGACATCGCCGGCGGCATTTTGCTGGCGGCGCGCTTCGTCGCTGCGCTGGCCGCTGGCCATCGCCGGCTGTTCGCGCAGCGACTGCGGGGCGGCTCTCGGCAACGGCAGAATAGGAGAACGATGCGATTCACCGATCCGATCGATGGCCGAAGTCGAGCGCAAGCTCGATGCCGGCACGCCGCTGTCGTTCGAGGACGGCGTCGCGCTGTATCGCACGCGCGATCTTCACGGCTTAGGCTTGCTGGCGCGCCGGCAGAAGGAGCGCAAGAGCGGCAAGAAAGTCTTCTACGTTCTCAACCGCTACATCAACTCGACGAACGTGTGTTTTGCCGGCTGTACGTTCTGTTCGTTTGCCGCCGACGAGTTCAAAGAGCCGCAGCGCGTCTTCCGCATGACGGCCGATCAGGTCTTCGCCAAGGCGATGGAGACGGGCAGCAACTTCAATCAGATCCACATCGTCGGCGGCCACGATCCGCGCCAGCTTTCACTCGATTACTGGCTGCCGCTGATGCGGCGTTTCAAAGCGGCGCTGCCGCACGTGCAACTCTCGCTCTTCACCGCGGCCGAGATCGAGTACATGGCCAAGCGCCATCGCATGACCTTTCCGCAGATCGTCGCCGAACTCAAAGCCGCCGGCCTCGACAACGTCAACGGCGGCGCGGCCGAAATCTTCGCCGAGCCGGTGCGCTCGAAGATCTGCCCCAACAAAGTGTCGGCGGATAACTGGCTGGCGTTGCACGAAGAGCTGCATCGCCAAGGCATCGCCAGCAATGCGACGATGCTCTACGGGCACATTGAATCGATCGAAGATCGCGTCGATCACTTGATTCGTCTACGCGAATCGCAGGATCGCTCGCCCGGCTTCAACGCGTTCATTCCGCTGGCGTTTCATCCCGACGGCAACGAACTGTCGTATTGCGGCTGGACGACCGGCCTGGACGACATCAAAACGTTTGCGGTCGCGCGTTTGATGCTGCACAACTTCGACCACATCAAAGCGTACTGGATGATTCAAGGGCTGAAGGTCTGCCAAGTCGCCTTGCAGTTCGGCGCCGACGATATGGACGGCACGCACGGTTCCACCGACGAGGAGATGATCTACCACGCCGCCGGCACGCGCTCGGGCCAATACGTGGACGACCGCGAGTTCCGCCGTTTGATCGAAGAAGCGGGCTGGGTTCCGGTGCGCCGCAACTCGACCTACGACGAGTTCGCCTGGGACTGGACCCCGCCAGCGCATCCGAGCGCGCGGCGGTGCCGCGCCGAGCGCAGCCGGTGGCACAGCTATGACGCTGCGCTGCGGCCGCATCAAATATACGAACGATCTGCCGATCTACGCGGCCTTCGATGCCAGGCGCATTGACGCTATCCGGGAACGCTGCACGCCGACGTGCCGGCGCGTTTGAACGCGATGCTGCTCGACGGGCGACTCGATCTCAGTCCGATTAGCGCGTTCACCTGGGCGGCGAACTGGGAGCGTCTCGTGCTGTTGCCCGATCTCTGCATCGGCGCGCGTGACGACGTGGTTTCCGTCGTGCTCGTTTCGTCCGCAGCATCCGTCGCAGCTCGATCGGCGAGCGGATCTACGTTAGCGCGGAATCGGCGAGCGGCTATAATCTGCTGCGGGTGATTCTCGAGCGCCGTTTCGGCGTGCGCCCGCAGTATATAGAGGAAGCCGACGCGTTGGCGCGCGCGCGGGCCGGCGCCGCCGCGCTGCTCATCGGCGATGCGGCGATCGATGCCATCGAAACGTTCCCGCCGTCGCAGCGCTACGATCTTGGGACGCTGTGGCACGAATGGACCGGCTTGCAGACCGTCTTTGCGGTCTGGGCGGCGCGCCGCGACGTCGTTCGAACGCGATCCGGCAGCGATCGGCGCGTGCATGCACGCTTTGACCGACGCGTACACCTGGTCGCGCGCGCATCGGCTCCGACAGTCGTCGCGCTCGCGCAACGGACGATCGCGCGACCCGAAGGGTTCTACGAACACTACTACGGCAAGCTGAACTTCATGTTCCACGTCGCCGCGCAGAACGGACTGGCCGCATACTGCCGCGAGTTGGTCGCAATCGGCGCGATTGCCAGCTGCCCGAGCCGCTGGAGCAACGGGCGTATGCCGCTCGCTAATCTCTTGGATCGCGCCGCCGGCGGCGGCCGTCTGACGTTCGACGAGGGCGTCGAGCTCTACGAAAAGGCCGATCTGCACGAACTTGGCGCGGCGGCGCACGCGCGCCGCATGGCGATGCACGATCCCGACGTCGTCACCTACGTCGTCGACACGACGATCAACTACACCAACGTCTGTAACGTGCACTGCACCTTTTGCGCGTTCTTTCGGCCCGGAGCATCACGCCGAAGGCTACACGATGTCGCACGATCGGGTGCTCGATCGCGTGAAGTACGCGCGTCGATCAAGGCGCGACGCAGATCATGATTCAAGGCGGCGTCAATCCCGAGTTGGGCATCGACTGGTTCGAGACGCTCTTCGATCGCGTGCGCCGCGAGTATCCGCAAGCCGATATCCATTCGCTTTCCGTGTCGGAGATCGTCGGCCTGGCGCACGTCGAGGGCATCATCGACGCGCGACGTGCTCGCGCGCCTCAAAGACGCCGGCATGAAGTCGCTGCCCGGTGCGGGCGCGGAGATTTTGGTGGAACGCGTGCGCAAACGCATCTCGGCGCGCAAAGTCAAGCCGCACGAATGGCTTGGCGTCATGCGCGAAGCGCAGGAACTCGGCATGCCGACGACCGCGACGATGATGTTCGGTTCGATCGAAACGCCCGCCGAACGCATCGAGCATCTCCACGTGCTGCGCGAACTGCAGGACGAGCGCGGCGGCTTTACGGCCTTCATTCCGTGGTATTACGTGCCGTTCAAGACGCCGTTGCGCGGCAAGGAATCGACCGGACTGGATTACCTGCGCGTGCTGGCGATCTCGCGGCTCTATCTCGATAACTTTCCGCACCTGCAGGCGTCGTGGCTCACGCCGGGTCTCAAGATGGGGCAGCTGGCGCTCTTTTACGGCTGCGACGACATGGGCGGCACGATCATCGAAGAGCAGGTCGTGCACGACGCCGGCAGCACCAACGAAGCGACGCGCGGCGATCTCGAACGCATCATTACGCACCGCCGGCTTCCGCCCGATCGTCCGCGATACGTACTGGAATACGCCGTCGGTCTAGGATGACGCGAGAATGGTCGCCGCTCCGAGCACTTCATCGCTCGTCTGATCGAAAAGCGCGACCAACTGACCGGGTGAGATCGCGCGCTGCGGCTCGCTCAAACTCAACGGTAAGCGTACCGTCGCGGCTGAAGCGTCGCGCGCCGCCTGCGCCGGTTCGGCGCGATAGCGAATCATCGCCCGCACCGCAACGGCAGCGCCCGCCGCAAAGCGCTCGGGCGAATGAGATTCACTTCGTCGCCGCGCAGCCGTCGCGCCAACAGATCGTCGGCATCGCCGGCAACGATCGTGTTCGTAGCCGCGTCGATGCGCGCGACGTAACGCGGCCCGTCGCTGCTGGCCGGAAGACGCGCGCGCTGACCGATGGTGTAGTTGACGATGCCGTCGTGCGTGCCGATGCGTTCGCCGCAAGTCGGTGACGACCGGTACCGGCGGCGAGCGTTTGCGGCCGCAAGCGCGCCACGACGTCGCGATAGTCGCGCGCCTTCGACGAAGCAGATATCTTGCGACTCCGCTTTGTCGTGAACCGGTAAGCCGAGCCGCCGCGCGTGCTCGCGCGTCTGCGACTTATCGAGATCGCCGAGCGGCAAGAGCAAACGGTCGAGTTGCGCGGGCGCAAGTTGCGCCAGCGCGTATGCTTGATCTTTGCTGCAGCGGCTGCGGAAGAGATGCGCGCCGTCGTCGCGATGTTCGACGCGCGCGTAGTGACCGGTCGCGACGTACCGCGCGTCCGAGACGATCGGCATAGTGCGCGAGCGTGCCGAGCTTGACGAAGTTATTGCAGGCGACGCACGGATTGGGCGTACGGCCTGCCGCGTACTCCTCGACGAATCGCTCGACGACGCCGCGCCGGAACGCTTCCTGAAAATCCAAGACGTAGTGCGGAATGCCCGAGCATCGCAGCGCTGCGGCGCGCATCGTCGAAATCGTCGCTCCCGCAACAGCTTTTTGCATACGAAGGCCGCGTTGCGGAATACATTTTCATCGTAACGCCGACGACGTCGTAGCCGGCTTCGACCAGCAAACCGGCGGCGACGGCGGAGTCCACTCCGCCGCTCATCGCAGCAATGACGCGCTCGTTTCGGCATCTAATCGAACAGGATAACATTACGAGCGAATCTAACTCAAATCCGAAGCAATGGAGTGCTTCGGGCTCACAAGATTTGGGCGAACGCTTTCGTGCGGCGCGCGAGGCTCGAGGTCTTACGCTCTCCGACGTGGCCGAACAGATTCGCATCCGCTCCGTCTATCTCGGCCGCGATCGAAGACGAGCATTGGAATGCCATCGGAGCGCCCGTCTACACTCGGGGCTTCATGCGCACCTACGCGCGCTTTTTGGGCATCGATCCCGAGGAGGCGGTCGCCGAGTTCAACCGGACGCAAGACGTCGCGCCCGCCGCGACGTACCGCACGAGATCGCAGCGAAGCGCCGCACCGCGAACCCGGCCGAGCGGAGCGCTGATCTGGGTGGCCGGCGCGGTCGCCGTGATTCTCATCGCCTTCGTCGTCTATAACGAGCTGGCGCTGCGCGCGCAGCAAGGCTCGACCCCCGCGTTGCCGAGGCCCCTCGCTCGCCGTCGGCAACCGCGACGCCGGCTGCGGCGGTCCCTACGCCGACGCGCGCGCCGGCGCTCGGGCGGCGCCAATAGCTTGGCGCTGGTGCTCTCGGCCGCCGTCGTGGCTCAGAGTCACCGTTGACGGCAATGTTAGCATGGAGGGTACGTATCCGGCCGGCACGTCGAAGACGTTCCACGGTAAGAACGCGCTGGTGCGCATCGGCAACGCCGGCGGCGTCGAAGTCTACGTTGACGGCAAGGATCGCGGCAAGCTCGGCGCTTCGGGCGACGTCGTCGAGCACAACTTCACTCTCTAAAACGAGGAGCAACGATTGGCGAGCGAATCGTCGTTCGACGTGGTTTCACGCGTCGACGGCCAAGAGCTGGATAATGCGCTAAACCAAACGCGCAAAGAGATCGAGAACCGCTTCGATTTCAAGAACAGCAAGACGAGCATCGAGTACGACGGCAAGAAGATCACGCTGATCTCCGACGACGAGCTGAAGATGAAGAACGTCGTCGACGTCTTCGGCGGCAAGGCGGTCAAGCGCGGGATCGATCTGCGCGCGTTCGAGTTTGGCGCGGTGGAACCGGCGGCGAACGGCACCGTACGTCAAGTCGTCACGCCGCGCAGCGGCATCTCGAAGGATCAAAGCCGCGCGTTGCTCGCGCACATCAAGAATCTCAAACTGAAAGTCGACGGCGCAGTATCAGGACGAACAAGTGCGCGTCTCGGGCAAGAGCAAAGACGATCTCCAGAAGGTCATGGCGTCGTTGCGCTCGATGGAGTTCGAGCTGCCGCTCCAGTTCGTCAACTATCGTTAGGTAAGACGTCGATGCCGCAGCGTCTCGTTCGTCAGCCTGGGCTGCGCGAAAAACCTCGTGGATACCGAGGTCATGATCGCCAAGCTTGCCGGAGCGGGTTGGGCGCTGGAATCCGACGCAACGCGCGCCGATACGGTCGTCGTCAATACGTGCGCCTTCATCGATCCGGCAAAGGAAGAATCGACCGAAGCGATTCTCGAACAGGCTTCGCGCAAGCGCGATGGCCAGCAACTCGATCGTTGCCGGCTGTTTGGCGCAGCGCTACGGCGAGCAGTTGCAGAGCCTTATTCCGGAGATCGACGGCGTGGTGGGAACCGGCGCGTACGCGAGCATCGTGGAGTTGCTGGCCGACGTCGAAGCCGGCCGCAAGCCGGTGCGCTTGGCGATGGAGGCAGAACCGGAACACGATTTTTTGCCGCGGCTGGTTACGACGCCGCGAGCCACTGCGTATCTCAAGATCGCCGAAGGTTGCGATCATCCGTGCACGTTCTGCATCATCCCGGCGCTGCGCGGCAAGTTTCGCAGCCGCAGCATGGAGTCGATCTGCGCCGAAGCGCGCGCGCTGGCCGCCGGCGGCACCAAAGAACTCATTCTCATCGCGCAAGATACCTCGATGTGGGGACGCGATCGCGGCATGCGCCGCGGCGGCCTGGCGCAATTGCTCGAGCGGCTGCACGATATCGACGGGCATCGAATGGATTCGCCTGCTCTATCTCTATCCCGCAACGGTCGATCGTGAACTCGATCGACGCGATTGCGACGCTGCCGAAGGTCTGCAAGTACATGGACATGCCGCTGCAGCACGCGCATCCCGAGGTGCTGCGCGCGATGCTGCGCCCCGGCAATGGAGAGCGTTATTTGGAGATCATCGGCGATTTTCGCGCGCGCGTTCCGCAGCATCACCATGCGCTCGACGTTCATCGTCGGCTTTCCCGGCGAGACCGAAGAGCACGTCGCCTATCTCGAGCGCTGGATCGAACGGGCGCAATTGGATCGCGTTGGATTCTTCGAGTACAGCGCCGAGGAAGGCACGCCGGCGGCGACGCTCGGCGATCGCGTCGAATGCGCGCGAGCGGCGCCGGCGTTTGATTCGCCTGCGCGAAGCGCAACGCATTGCGTCGCAGCGACGCGCGCACAGCGCGCTGCGGCACGACGGTGCGCGTGCTCGCCGAAGAGTTTCTTAATCAAAAGCGAGCATGGTTCGGGCGCTCGCAAGGTGAAGCGCCTGGTGTCGATGGCGGCATTTATTTCACAGGAAACGCTCAGATTGGCGAGTTCGTTGACGTGACGCTCGAGCGTTCGGAGGCCTTCGATTACTACGGCAGTGTGCGTGCTCCGGAGCTCTGCACGAGTTGATCAAGAGCAAAATCGCGCTCGCGTTACTCATCGTTGGATTCGGCCTCATCTCGGTCGCTGCCGGCTATACGATCGTCGAGCACAAGAATCCGGTAACGGCGTTCGAGCAGATCTTCGTGCCGTCGCCGCAGCAAGTGTTCGGACGGCAGAATCTCTTGGTGTTCGTCGAGGGGCTCGACTACGACTACACCAATAAGGACGAAGAGTTTTCGACCAACTCCCGCAGCGACGCTATTTGGGCGGTCAACCTCGACTTTGCGAACAAACGCATCTACCAGTTATCCATCCCGCGCGACATGATCGCCACGCTGCCCAACGGGACGCAGGGCAAGATCAATCAAGCCCAATCCGATGGCGGCGTCAAAGAAGCAAAGAGCGTCGATCGCCGGCTGGCTGGGTATTCCGGGATTCGACCGGTACGCCGTCCTGCGCATTGACGCGACCAAGCCGTTGATCTCCGCTATCGGCGGCGTGGACGTCGACGTCAAGAACTCGAACTGCCTGCGTTACAAAACGGACTGCACGGGCGAAACGCTCGATTACGATGATACCTGGGGCCATCTGCACATTCACTTAAAGGAAGGCATGCAGCATCTCAACGGCGATCAGGCCGTCGCGTACATGCGCTTCCGCCACGACTGGTGCAGCGATCCCTGCCGCATCATGCGTCAGCAGCAAGTGCTGCACGCGATGGTGGCAAGACTGAAAAACGATCGTTTCAATACCTTAATGCATATCGGCGATCTCATCGGCGTCTTCCACAAATACGTTCAAACCGATTTCTCGGACTCCGAGCTGTTATCGCTTGCGACGTATTTCCAAGGCATGGCGCCCTCCGGCATCGTCAGCAAGCAAGTCCCGTATACCGACGATATCAATCTGCCGAACTACGGCGATTCGCTGGTGCCCGATACGCAAGCGCGCGCGCAACTCGTGCAGTCCATGCTCGTCGCGCCGCCGGCTCCGCGTCGCATCGCCGGATGCGACGGCGCTTGGCGGCGATCGCGCCTGCGACGCTGCGCGTTGACGTCGAAAACGGCAGCGGCGTGCCTGGTGCGGCGCGCGCGTTTGGCGGCCAAACTGCAGAAGGCCGGCTTCACGATCGGTCAGGTCGGCAACGCGGACCGCTCGGACTACAACTCCACCGAGGTGCACGAACATTCGACGGTGACGTTTGCCGGCGCCAAAGTGCGCTGCGGCGCTGCCAAAGGCGCTCCATAACGCGGTCGTCGTTGACGGATCCGTCGCCGAGCGCTGCGCCGCCCACAGCCATTGCGAGCAGCGACGTCACGGTGATTCTCGGCACCGACGCCGCCAACGCTCCATCGCTCGTCTCACAACAATGAACAACGGCGTGAAAGACTGCGATCGCCATTGCGATCGTGGTGGCTATTTTCGGCGCGGGATGGCGCGTGCTCGTGCACAAGAGCAACGTGACGCCGGCGATCGTAACGCCGCAGACCGAACGTGCATCTCGAGTTCTCGGATGCGATCGGTGCGCGGCTCTATCGGCTGATGCACGAGCCGCGCGGAGACCGCTCGCAGCGTCCCCGGTTGATCGCCTTAACGTTCGACGACGGACCCTATCCGATTTACACGCCGATGCTGCTCGACGTTTTGCACGATCTGCAGGTTCCCGCGACGTTCTTCTTGATCGGCGACGATGCGATGCAATGGCCGGAGCTGACTCGCCGTATCGAAGCGGACGGCGAGGAGATTGCCGATCACACGCTCACGCATCCGGATCTCGATTTGGAATCGCCGGAGGAAGTGCAGTCGGAGATATCTGCGCGGGCGCGACGTCTTGTGGGCGCTGAGCCACGATCCGGCGGTGCGGATCTACATGCGGCCGCCGCACGGACGATATACCGAGCGGACGCTGCAGATCGCGCAGGCGCTCGGCTACGACGTCGTGTTGTGGACCGACGACAGCGGCGATTGGCGAACGGTGACGGTTGGCGCGCTGCAGCGCCATCTGCTCGCGCACGCGACCGCACCGGAAATTGTACTTCTGCATAGCGGAAAGCTGGCGACGATCGAAGCGCTTCCCGAGGTCGTGGGGCGTTTCAAGAAGGCGGGGTATCGATTCGTGACCGTCGGCGAGCTGTTGCACAGCGTCCGAACCGCCGACCTCAACCATCCGCTGCGGCGGGCGGTTTAAGGCTATGCCGCGTCAGATCATCGACGTCGAGTCGAGCAGGCCGGCATACGAGCGACGGCGGACTCGCCGCCGCCTCGTCGTTCTCGTCGTCGTCATCGTTATTATAGCCGCCGTTTGGTTCCTTACGCATCGGGTCGCCGCCGAGGAAAGTCACCTCGCTGCGGGAACCCTGGAGAAAGCATGCTGCCTAAGCTTAGTGTAGGTTTTGTCGCGCTCGCCCTTACTGCCGCCATCGTGGCTTGCAGCAACTTGGGGCAGACGCAGGGCATCAACGTGGGACCGTACTTCCCATCGAAGACGCTCTACGCGACGCAACAGCAATCAAAACGCCATCAGTATCTATTCCAATAGCGCCAAGTAGCGGCAGCGGTCCGGCGTATCAAATCGGCGGCGCCAACACCACGCTCAACGGTCCGCAGTATCTTGCGTTCGACCGCGGCCAAAATCTCTGGGTCACCAACTACAACCCGAGCACGAAGAGCGCGCTGCTCGTCGAGTTCGAAGCGCTGGCCACCGGCGACGTGGATCCGCTGCTCACCGAATCCATTGCCGGTATCCCGCGCGGCATTGCGTTCTACGCCGCGATATCCCAGTCCGGCGCCGACCGGCTCCGTAGCCGCCGCCGCCCATCATGGTGATCTCCGACGTCATCCCGACGAACGTCTATCCCAGCCAGATTCTGCTCTTCACGCGCGGGTGCCGCTTCGCCGTATCAAGCCATCGCGGGACCGCATCCCAATCTCAAGATTCCGGGCGGCATCGCGATCGACCGCAGCGGCCACATCTACGTCGCCAACATCGGCGGCGCGACCGTCGAACAGTTCCTCCTGCCGACGCCTTCGCCAACGCCCAAACCGACCCCGACGCCCAAACCGACGCCGACGCCGACGCCGACGCCGACCCGACCGGCTCTCCGAGTCCACGTCGCCGTCGTCAACGCCGACCATACGCCGTCACCGACCCCCACGCCGGTCAACGTCTATCCGCGCTTTGCGATCGGAACGAAGAACGGGATCGTCACGCCGTATAGCGTGGCGGTCGATCGAAGGCGGCGACATCTATATCGTCGATCAGGGACTTCCCAAGGCCGGCTGCAGTTCGCATCAGCGGTCCGGCGATCTACGTCTTCCCGCCGTACAACAAAAAGATTCCGTTCACCAAGCCGATTCGGACCATTCGCGGCTGCAACACGCAGCTCAACGCACCGACCGATATCAAAGTCAACTCCGACGGCGTGATCTACGTCGCGGACTCGACCAAATCGGGGAGCGGCATCATCCTCGTCTTTCCAGCCGGTTCTAAAGGCAACGTAAACCGACCAACGTACTATACGTCGCCGGGCGCGGTTACGGGTATAGGCATCGTACCGTAAGGCGGTTTGCGGTCTCATGGCATTTCTCAAAAGCATAGTCGACGGGAACGAACGGGAAGTCGCGCGGCTGCGCCGCACGGCGCGGGCCGTCAATGCGTTCGAAGCAGAGTTCTCCGCACTATCCGACGAGCAGCTCAAAGCAAAGACCGCCGAGTTCCGCAAGCGTCTGGCCGACGGCGAGTCGCTCGAGGATATGCTGCCCGAAACGTTCGCGGTCGTGCGCGAGGCGGGAAAACGCACGTTGGGCATGCGGCACTTCGACGTGCAGATCATGGGCGGTCAAGTGCTCTTCGAAGGTCGCATCGCCGAGATGAAGACCGGCGAAGGCAAGACGCTGGTCGCCACGCTACCGGTGTACGCGCGCGCGTTGGAAGGGCGCGGCGTGCACGTCGTCACGGTCAACGATTACCTCGCGCGGCGCGACGCGGAGTGGATGGGGCCGATCTACGAGTTCCTGGGTCTGCGCGTCGGCATTATCCAGCACGGTTTGGATTCGGCGCAACGGCGCGAGCAGTACAGCTGCGACGTCACCTACGTCACGAACAACGAGGTCGGCTTCGATTACCTGCGCGATAACATGGCGTGGCAGGTTGAAGATCTCGTGCAGCGCGAGCTCTACTTTGCGCTCGTGGACGAAGTCGACTCGATTCTCGTCGATGAAGCGCGCACGCCGCTCATCATCAGCGGACCGTCGCAAGAGGCGACCGAGCTCTATCAGAAGTTCGCGCAGATCATCGCCGCGCCTGAAGAAGGACGAGGATTACACGGTCGACGAGAAGGCGCATGCGGTACCGATTACGGAAGCGGGCGTTGCGCGCGTCGAGAAGATGCTCGGCATCCAGAACCTCTACGAGCAGCGCAACATCGAGCTGACGCACCAGCTCAACGCGGCGCTGCGGGCGTGGAATCTGTTCCATAAGGATCAGCAGTACATCGTCAAGGACGGCGAGATCATCATCGTCGACGAGTTCACCGGACGCTTGATGCATGGGCGCCGCTACTCCGACGGCATTCATCAGGCGATCGAAGCGAAGGAAGGCATCAAGGTTCGCGGCGAGGACCAGACGCTCGCGACGATCACGTTCCAGAATTTGTTCCGGCTGTACGATCATCTCGCCGGCATGACCGGTACGGCGAAAACGGAAGAGCGCGAGTTCCGCGACATTTACGGCCTCGACGTCGTGGTCGTGCCGACGAACATGCCGATGGTCCGCAAAGATCATTCCGATATCGTGTACAAGAGCGAGCGGGCGAAGTTCGAAGCGGTGGTCGACGAGATTATTGCCGAGCATCACAAAGGCACGGCCGGTGTTGGTCGGCACGCGCTCGATCGAGAAGAGCGAAACGCTCGCGGCGATGTTGCGGCGCAAAGGCGTCGAATGCAACGTCCTCAACGCGAAGTATCACGAGCATGGAAGCCGAGATCATCAAGGACGCCGGGCAAGACGGCCAGGTCACGATCGCGACCAACATGGCGGGCCGCGGCACCGATATCAAACTGGGCGAAGGCGTCGCCGAGTAACGGCGGCCTGCACATCATCGGAACCGAGCGGCACGAATCCCGGCGGATCGATAACCAACTGCGTGGACGGTCCGGACGCCAAGGCGATCCTGGTTCGTCGCGCTTCTACGTGTCGTTAGAAGATGAAGTGATGCGGCTCTTCGGCGGCGAGCGCATGACGAACATCATGGAGCGCGTCGGCTTTACCGACGAGCAGCCGATCGAATCGGGGCTGGTGACGCGCTCGATTCAGCGCGCGCAGAGCAAGGTCGAGGCGCACAACTACGAGATTCGCAAGCACGTTCTCGAGTACGACGACGTGATGAACAAGCAGCGCTCGGTCATTTATGGCGACCGCCGCGCGATTCTCGAAGGCCGTTTCGATTCACGTACGTTCATGCTGCAGACGCTCGAAGGGAAAGTGACGAAGCCGTTGAGGAAAACGCGCCGGAGAACGCGCATCCGAGCGAGTGGGATCTCGAGGAGATGCTCAATGCGCTGGAGTTGATATTTCCGGTGAAGGCGAGCGTCAGCGTCGCGCGATCTCGAGCACAAGGATCGCGAAGAGATTCGCAAGCTATTGCGCGAGCGCGCGATCGAAGCGTACGAGGCGAAGGAGAAGGAAGTCACGCCGGAAGTGATGCGCGTCGTCGAGCAGCGGTATCTCTTGCTGCCGATCATCGATCGTCAGTGGGTCGATCACTTGTACGTGATGGATCATCTCAAGACGGGCATCACGCTGCGCGGTTACGGACAAAAAGATCCGCGCGTCGAGTACGAAAAAGAATCGTTTGAGATCTTCGAGTCGCTGAAGAATAATATCGCCGACGAAGCGATCAAAAGTGTGTTCCGCGTGCAGATCGAGCACGGGCCGCCGCCTGAAGAGATGATGGCGTATCAGGCCGGTCCGCAGTTCGAGCCGATTCCCTCGGGTGAACTCGTCCCGCAGCCGATGACTGGCGGCAGCGGCAACATCGCGACGCAGCAGTTGGAACAGATACTTGGCCCAGCGCCCGGCTCCGAACGCCGCGTTTCGCAGTTGCACACGAATAAGGACGACGAATCGCCGGCGAAACCGATGCAACGCGAACAACCGAAGGTCGGCAGAAACGAATTGTGCCCATGCGGCAGTGGGAAGAAGTTCAAACGCTGCCACGGCGCAGCTGCGTAACGGGATAGGAGTTAAGCAACTCAAAACGGACCCCCCTTCACCAAGCCGGCGAGGCACGCCGATCCAAGGCGCGGCGATCTAAGCGCCAAGCATCCCGAATGCGAGTGCGAAATTGCCGGCCTGCTGCGAGGCGTCGCTGATAAGCTGCGAGGCTCCAATAAGCAATGCGATCGGCGCCGGGTTGCAGCTGCGAGGCGGCTAGGCCCGAAGCTACGACGCTTTCCCAGCGCCATGCGGCCTCGCGCGCGCGGGTTTTTGGTCGCGCTACAGAATGGTCCCAACTCAAGGCATCCGGCGTTTCGCGGCGGTTTTATCGGCGGCCGGGCGGCGGCCGTGTTGCCGGGAAGGATGCGTAATGCTGGCTCGAACTTTCCCATGGGCGGCAACGACTTTCGCGCTCAGCGTTATCGTGGGCTGCTCCGGAGCGCCTTTGCAACTCGTTCCACGCACTGGCATCGCTCCCGCGCAAGTTCACGGCGCGTCGGGCTATCGCGTGCTGCACAGTTTCGGCGGGGGCGCGGATGGCAGCTTCCCCCAAGGCAGTTTGATCTATGCGAACGGCTTACTGTACGGCGTAACCGGCAGGGGCGGCGGAGTTTACTGTGGGCGAGCGAGCAACTGGTGCGGAACGGTGTTCACACTCACCACAAACGGCAGGGAGAGGGTACTTCACCGTTTTGGTCAGGGATCGGATGGCTGGAACCCTCAGGGGGCTCTGATTCGAGTCAACGGTAAGTTCTACGGCACGACTGCCTCTAGCAATGCCTACTGCGGGACGACGCAGAACGGCTACTACCCCGCGTACTGCATCGGAACCCTGTTCAGCATCACGGAGGGTGGTGTGGAAAAGGTTCTCCACAATTTCGGCCGGAGGCCGGGCTATGCAGCTTCTCCGTCGGGGCCGCTCATTTACGTCGCCGGCTTGTTGTACGGCACGACCTTAACTGGCGGTGCGGCTGGAAGAGGCAATGGAACCGTATTCAGCGGGACGACGAGCGGCAAGGTCAAAGTGCTGCACGTTTTCTGCACCCCCAGTACGGACGGCTGCGGCCCAGCGGGGGGGTTGCTCGACGTCGGCGGTATGCTCTACGGCACTACCTACGGAGGCGGTGCTTACCGCGACCACGGAACGCTTTATCGCATGACGATCACGGATAGGGTGAAAACGCTTCATAGCTTCGGAAAAGGTTACGACGGATTCTCTCCCAACGGCTCTTTGATCAATGTAAACGGCACGCTCTACGGCACGACTACGTACGGCGGCGTGAACGGATATGGAACCGTATTCAGCATGACGACGGGCGGCAAGTACCGGGTACTCTACAGCTTTGGAAAGAGCGGCTCGCAGTGCTGCGATGGCCAAAACCCCTCGGGAGGACTCATTAACGTCGAGGGTACGCTCTATGGCACGACGTTCGCAGGCGGCGCGCTTCGCGTTGGAACGGTGTTCAGCCTTACGACCAGCGGCGAAGAGACGGTGCTACACAGCTTCGGCTATACGGGCGACGGGTTCGGCCCTATCAACGAACTCATCGACCTCAACGGAACACTCTATGGCACGACCCAGTGCGGGGGAACCTACGGCTCGTACAATTGCGTCATCGGTGGCACGGCGTTCGCACTGAGGCCCTAGCCAGCGCATCGCACTAGGGCGCATCATCCTCGATATCGGCGCCCGTAGCTCCCAGCGCAGCTGCATACAGCTCGCAGCGCCGCGGCTTAGCTCGCAGCAGTCCCGCAGTTTAGATCGCGGCCGCCTAACGCCTTGCAGCTTGGATCGTCGCTTTGGACTAGCGGCTTAGACGTATGGCCGATCGGCAGCGGGGAGAGGGCGCGGCCGGCTAAGCTGCCGCGATCCTAGCCGCTGCGGGTTAAGCGCCAGGCTTTCCGAATCCAAGCCGCGAGACTGCGAGCGCGCGCGAGGCTGCAATGCGTTACGCCGATCGGCGACGGGCTGCGCAGCTGCGAGGCTTTACGACGCTACGCTAGCGCGGCGAGCAGCATCAGGGGATCGGATAAAGCGCTAGTTGCCTGCGTATTTTTCGAACACGTCACGCCCAATCATTCCAACAACGGCATCGTAAACTGGCATCCCTCGATCGTTGAAGAACTGGCTACGAGCGATGACATAGTGCGACGCTCCAATCTTCTCGACGCGAACCATGGTCGAAAACTTATGCTTAGTTGGAAGCGGCGGATACCGAACGCCCGGCTGGCTAAAGGCCATTCCGACAAAATATGGCCCGAGCAATGCGTCGTCTTTATCGGCTAAGATCAGATCCAAGATAAGAGGCTCGAAGACTTCTCCCATAAAGAAGACGGCGTAACAATAACTGACCTTGGCGATGAACTTTGTGAAATTTCCAAAATCGAAATGCCAAATTAGCTTGCGCCCTAGTGGATCGGCTGCCTCTAGCTCTTGTATCCGGCGCTGAGCGGCGTCATGCGTGTGAGTTCGAGCCTTGATCCTCGGCGAAAACCCTGCACTACGATCTCGCCCAGCTAGTATACCAGGGATTGGTAACAGTGGCATTGCGAGAATGTACGGGAGCTGGAATAAATCAACTTCAATTCGTTCCACTGTGCCGTCGGAGTTTTCATAGGCGACATAGTTCGGGGGCCTCTGCTTGCGGCGGCTACTCCCGATACCCTCAAGTTCACGGACTGCGCCGAAAACGCCGCGCATCGCCTTACCTTCAAAAAACGATGTGACACACTCGTGTTTCTTGCATGACGCTTTTTTTTTTAAGATGAACACTCCCATCAGTCCAGCCGGCGCTACATGCTCGTCACCCAGTTCTGCTACATCTCCCGTGACGCCGCAGTAGATACAGTGTCCAACAAATTTTTACGCGTTCCTCGGGCGCCGACTCAGGATTAAGGATCACACTGCCAGGTCTCTGACGGTTCGAGAGTTGGCCGGGACGTTCAGCCGTAGCACCTACGCCGGGAGGGCGACTAATTCAGCGAGCTTGGACGCTACATTCGCCATTGTATTTTCTGCTGTGTTCAGCCCATTTCGTGAAGCGAGCATGGGGCTAACATCGCGGAGAGCTTCATATGTCGTGTTGTGCACAACGGGGATGAGTTGATCGCGAGCAAGCAGTGCCGAAAGCTCTTTGTCGACGATGCTCCCTGCTTCTGCTCTAAGGCGTTCCAGTAGCGCAGGCGTCACCAAAACGATCCCTATTTTCGACTTCGCCAGTCCCTTGTCTATTTCGCGGAGGAACGGTATACCGAGTGGGATATCTTTCTCGCTGAACCAGACGGAGACACCGACTGACTCAAGCTGATCGTGCAAATCCTTAGCCGGGCCTCTCCGGTCGTCCCACGCGTGACAGAGAAAGAAGTCGCGACGCTCGCCGTAGGGCCCTCGCTTTTCGAAGCTCTCCCGGAACGGTGTGAGGGCTGTCACCTCGGCAGGCGTGTAGATCACGGTCGAACCGGCTGGCGACCACCTCGGCCTTGCGCTGCTTCGGCTGCTGGAGCCGCCGCCACCGCTGCTCCGAACGCTCCCGCTACTTCCCGTGGAATAATAAGACGGGGCGGAATACGAACCGTACCCGTAGCGGCCGTAGCCCCGGCCCCCGCATGCAGGGCAGTTCGCTCGACCACTCGATGTGCGATGGCCATGTACGGGGGCTGTGCATCTCGCCATGTGGCCAATGATAGCCTGGTATCTCATCGTTCTCAAGCGCTAGCAGAAAACAACTTCGACCGCTTCGAGCGGCGCAACCCGGTCGCGCTGCGCGCAAAGGACGGCGCGCTCCCATCTGCAGGCACACTGAATCCTTGTGCCAACTTACGACGAGGTTTGTTCGCAATTCTGCTGCCTTGGGTTCGCAATGCTGACCGCCTCGTCGTAGGCGATGTTGAGTTCGTGCCCTATGCCGATGCATTGCGATCGCTGCCGTCGCCCCAAGCTGACGCGCTGAGAAGATACGCCGGTATGTATTTGGACGACTCGACAGTCAGCAACGCGATAACGGAGGTTCGCCGAGTATTCGGCGCAAGAAACGCAGGTGAGAGCGCTGTGCAGGAAGCTCTGGCGGCGATGCGCGAGCCACATCATCTCGAACCACTCGTCGCACTCGTGGCTGATCGGGCAGAACTCGGCCACGCCTTCCATGCAGTTGACTGTTTGATGTTCGCCACCGTAATAGAGAATGGCGCTTGGTATGCCAACTCGGCGACGTTTAGGGCAGCCGGATACGACCTTACGACGGGCGCTGGCAGTCTCACCGAAATACGCCCCCGGATGCATGGACAGGTGATGGACGGTGTTGACGTAGCCAGCCACTTCTTTGTTAGACCGGCGCACGCGGAGGATTACCATCGAAATGCCAACCTGGAATTCGCATCGGCCTTGTTGAGAGCGTTGAGCATACCAAAGGGTCGTTACTTGGCCGATGCGCTAGCTGCCTTGCGTTTGGCGATGAATGATTCTCCCGAGGTCACGCCGGCGCTGCAGCAGTCGCTATTCTCCAAGGCGGCGACTCTTGTTATCTGGAAGCGCGGTATGCGAAGGGACTCGATGTCTGTTCTCACACCGCGGATCGAGGCGCTCTTGACACCCTTTTTTCGCGGTCGGCGTAGACACGGTTCAAAGGCGAGGCTACGCGGCTCTTCATGGGTGAGGAAGGCGTGGATCGCGGTGCGCTCAGAACGAAACCACTTTTGGCATCCAAAACATAAGAAGAATAGGGCGAAGTTCTCGCAGCAGCAACTCGTAACGCCAATTATGATAGCGTTACGTACCGTATATGCGCTGGTCTTAGCTCGACTCGGCGAGATTGGAACGCTGAGGCTAAATTCCGAACTGCGCGCCGACGTGCCAGCGATCGCCGAGTGGATAGCCTCTCTAGGTCCAGGTTTGGAGCGGGGTTTGAGACTGCCCACTTTATTAAGCGATGATCCGGACGACCGCCGCCAATGGGCGCTCGACTCGGTCGCATGGAACGAAGCCGCTCGGAATGCAAACAACTGGTGGAAGTTTCGAGCCGAAGAACGGATGCAGGCTGGCATCTCGAAAACGCTGTTCAAGCTCGATAAGCGGCGGCAAAAGCGCTAACGGATCGCTTCCGTAAGCTTTTGACGGTTACTCGGATGTGGAGGGCGACCTCGCTTCCACGCCTTCAGCGTCGTTATTGAGATGCCTGATTGCTCAGCGAGTTCTTTCAGCTGACTTTTCGTTAACGCCCTTAACTTCACTATTGTTTCGTTCCAGGTGAACTGATTGTGACGAGGATCGGGATACTCCGTGTAAACGTCGCCGGCATCCGGTACGCCGCCCTCGTCGACCTCTTCGAGCTTATTCGACTCCTTGCCGATGAAGTGCGGCGCGCCGATCGCCACATGGCGCCGGCTCAAAAGTCCCGACGGTCTGCTTACCGCACGGCGCGCCGCTCGCGTCGGCGCACTTGGCCTCTTCGTGGAACTCGTACTCTTCGAGCACCTCGCCGTAACTTTTCACGCGCGCGATCTGCGCGTGTCGGGCTGGGAACCGTCGTGCTGATCCGATATCTGCTTGCCTTTATTGAATACTGATCGATCCACGGCACCGCTCCCATTTGCGCGGATCGGTCTCGTACGGCGCGATGAGGTGGAACCGCTCGGGGTTCGACACCGACCGGATGGCCGAGCGGCAGCACGTGGCAACTCATGATGAAGTTGAACGGCTTGATCTGCTGCGCGTACGGCTTGCCAGCGTTGAGCGCTTTGAGCGGTCTCATCACCTCCGGGCTGCTGACGGTCGTGCGCCCAACGGCGACGCGCTTTGCAAACGGCAGCGGCCTCGTGGGTAAGCCCAGCGATCGGCGCACGATGCCGAGCCACGCCTGCGCGATCCAGCCGCGATCGTCGCTCTCCGGATCGGTCGGATTCATCAGATGGCCGAGGCCGTGCTCGGACCAGCGATCCTCGCCGTTCTCACCGTTATTGACGCCCCGGCGCAACAGCGCCGGCTCACCGTTGTGATCGCGCAGGAAGAGCGCGTAGCGCTTGGCGGAAATCGCCAGGCACCATAGCTGCCGCTGCTCCTTGGTCTGCGGGTCGAAGTTGTCGTCTTCGATCTTGAGGATCGAGCCTTCGGCAGCGCTGCGATCGTACGGATTCAGACGCTCGAAGAGCCGCACGATCGCGTGCACTTGTTCCCACGACAAGGCGCGGACGCTTCGCGGCCTTCCGCCGTGCGGTACGGGACCGCCCGGGCATTGAACCAGACCGCCGCGCTCGGACGCGACGACGCCATCGAATCGGTGTCTTCCATCGCGTACGTGCCGCCCCGATCGGTGACAGCCGCTCCAACAGCGCGAGCATCAGACGGCCGCCGCCGGTTATCAGCGCGGCCAACGGCGGGAAGCAATACTCGCCCGGCGATTCGGGATGCTGTACGCGACAAGGATACGGTGTAGCATCGATGCCGTAACACCCGAAGTCCACCTTAGCCTTACTCTCTTGTCGGTCCATCTGCGCCCAGATGCCATAGCTCGTCGCCGATCCGAACGTCTTGAGCGAGCGTTTGAGCCGATCGCGTTCAGCCTCGCTCAGTTCCGTGCGCTTCGGCAAGCGCATGCGCTCCTCGATGACGACCTTGAAGAAATCTTGCGTGCGAGGATCGATCGGCACTTGCCCGCGAAACTTGACGGCTGTAAGTCCATCCATCGTGCCGATCGGCTCAATCTTAAACGCCTCGGTGATTCGCGGCTGTTTGCCGGTGAGCAGCACCGACGCGACAAGGTCCGGCCAGGAATACCACAGTGCGTTGTCCGGATCGTCCGTGCTCGCATGGGCATAGTTAACGCCGATCTGCCAGTCGTTGCCGCCGTACTTGGCGCGCAGCGGCAAGATATCGCCATCGGGGATGACGCGTGCGTAGCCCGCGAGCCGCTTCCAGTTAGTGGGATCGAGCGCCCAGTCGGGTGTGACCTCGCGTAGCAGCGCTGCGAGCTCATCACGCGCATCATCCACGACGGCGATCTCTCGCGCAGTGACGAAGCGCCACAGGCCCATCAAGACGTTCACTGTGCTGTATTGCGAGAGGAAGTCTACGTAACAAACGGGGACCGCGGTCTTGCGGATATGCGCGCTCGCGCGACCGCCGTAGAAGGCCGACTCGGTGTTCCCGAGATACCGTTTCGGAAAATCGGGCATGCGTTTGAGGATCGGCGTGATTCCCATAGCTCGCAGGTACGCCTTGCCGATCGAGGCCGGCGAGTACGCTTTCGTAACTTGTAGCGGGATCGGGTGCAGCGCGTATTCATCTAAGAGCTTGCGCGTAAGCTCGCACGTCGCAAGTACGTCGCGCCGGTTATAGCTGATGTACTTCGGCGTAACGATGCCGTGATGTTTGACCTTCTGCTTGCCGTGCTCGACACCGAAGAGCTCGCACGCATCTTCCAGACTCAGGCTGCGGTCGGTCAGCGCAAACGCGAGCGTGCGCGCGTCCAAGATGTGCCCGCGGAACGTGTAATCCTTCTCGGGCCGGCCGGTCGTGGAACCCTCGGGGATGCGGTCTTCCTCGTCTTGATCGATGCCGCCCGAAAACTGCTTGAGCGCGCGTTTACTATCGATCTGCTTGATCGCGATACCGAGGCGGAACGGGTGCGCACGCACGCGTCCATCGCGATCGCGATAGTTGAAGAGCTTCAGCGAAAAGCCGCCAAGATACCGGCCGCGAGCATTGCCGAAGTCGTATGCGAGGCGGCTCGCATCAAACGGAAAGTTAAACGCGACGACGAGCGCGCGGCCTTGATAGGCCATTCGGTAAAAGTACGTGAGGAAATCGGAAAGTGAGCGCGACTGGAGCTCGGCCGTTTCGCTCGGATCGGGCTCGGCGTCGTGCGTGCGCACGTAGCGCGCCACGACGGCCTTTTCGTTTCGTTTCAGATCGGGGGCAGTGAAGAGTCCCTCTTCCAGGCAGCGGTCATCCACGGCGAATCGATAGCTGCCGAACGTGAGCGCCTGCGCCGGATCGGTGCGGCTTTCGCAATCGAAGGTGAGGATTGCGTCGGGCGTCGGAAGCGTTGCGCCGCTGGCATCGGGCGCCCAGCCTTTGAGGTCGGGATAGACGCGGACCGCGATCGGCACGTCGCCGGTCGCCTTCACGGTTTTCGGTCGGCCTTTTGGCCTCTTTTGCTGCGAGGCGCCTCGCACCACCATTGCGGTCCGTACTTACGCCGCATCCGCGCGCTCAACTGCTCCAACCGTTCGGCCTCTTTGAGGCAATCGGCGAGCATGTATTCGATAACGTTGTAGAGTCCACGGTAACGGGCGGCCGATGCGAGGAATGGGTCACTGTCAGGATTCTCTCGCGTCTCGGGCGGCCACTCGTATTGCCGCACGCTAAGCAGCGCTCGATGGTCGTTCACGGGGACGCGAATTGTCAGCTCGCCGTTGGAGCGAAGGAATGGGTGATCGTCCTCGTACGGCGGTCGTTCGTGCGCGACGCGATCGCAGGCGTAACAGCACGGCGGCACGCGGCCGTAGATCAGCGCGAACGGCCGGCGCTCGTCGCACAACGCGCAGGCAGCACCGACGCCGGCACGCCGCTGCGCGCGGGTCCTGCGCCGCCAGGCCCCGGCCGAATCGCGCTGGGTCATCAGCCGCGCTTCGCGTAGATGCTTTCAAAGGACGAGATGCCCAGGTCGCCTTGGCGTTCGAGCTCTTCCGGATCGGTGAGGAACGGAATCTCGCGGCCGTCGGCATCGAGAATCGTCGCGCCTTCGAGCGCGCGCAGCCGAGACGCGTCGCCGGTTGCAATGAAAAGGCCCTGCGCGCGCAGGCGATCGGAGAGTGCCGTTGACTTGCGCGAGCCGCGTACGCCGACCTCGATTCGACCGCCATGCACCGGCACGACCAGCGGGCGAAACAGCGAGTCGCTCGACTTGGCGGCGTACCGCCCGCCGCTGGTTTTGCGCAGCGCGGAGCCGCCCAGTTTGACGACGGTGCGCGGATCCACGCCGTATTCCGCCGACGCGCTCTTGAGCGAGAAGCCCTCGCGCATACGCGTCACGACGTGCGCGGCGTTCTCCAGTGCGATCTGCGATCGACGCGGCATCCGG
>CAVTWE010000005.1:0-63135 GCA_963738335.1 Vulcanimicrobiota bacterium | reverse complement strand
CATAATCTCAGCGTCGGGTATACCGATATCCCGCTTTTGGTTTACAAATTATTGCATGGGCGTTATCGATCGCCCAAGTGAATCATACGACTTCCCTGCGCGGGTTATTCGCAGTCTTCAGTTTGCTTCTGTGTTTGCGAAATGCGTTTCTATTATGCGTCCCTCCCTCATTGTAACGCTCGGCAGGCTGGCATCGGCACTTGTAAAAACGGATTTTGCCAATCGCCAGCGGATCGACGCTAGAACATACAACGGACATGAAACGCGTCTAATCGCCCTGGTTCATCCGAGCGCATGGACGTGGCAGCGGCGCGGCTTCACAAGCTCCGACTTCGAATCAGAAGGCAGGCGCATCGCGAGTGCAATCCGAGGGGCCACTCTCAACCGTATCTTGTATCCTTCAGAACTGTCTTAACGACAATGATGGAGTCGCTTGCTGCTAAGTTTTTGAAGGCGCCAACCGATAATTCTTAAGTGAGCAGCGGGCCCGATCAGCACGATGAATAATACCGACAACGGCGAGTACCGATTAGGCGACATTCATGAATTGCCTACGACCGCTGGCATATATGCAATAGTCAATATGGTAGGGCAATGTCGCTACGTGGGGCAAGCATTCAACATCCGAAGACGCATAGCCGACCACATTCGGGATCTAGACGCGGGGCGGGAGCACACAAACGCGGATATGCTGCTGCAGCGCGCGTGGAATGATTACGGAAGAAATGCTTTCGTTGTCAAGGTTCTTGAGGAAGTCGAAAACAACCGCGACCTCGTTCAATATGAGGTGAGACCGGATAATCTCGCTTTAGCGGAGCACTACTACATCAATGAGCGAGGCGAATATAACAAGGATCACCGCATTGTTCGTTCCACATTTTGGCACCTCATCGCTCAAAAGGCGTGGCGGCAACCCCTCGATGATGCCACGCTGTTGCAAATAAAAGCCGTTCGTCCACGTCCCTACCTCGTGGGTAAACGCGTGACCTGGGACCACGCTGTCATTGTTTCAGCGTTGTCGAGCGACGACGCAAAACGGGAGGCGACAGTTCAAAGCGCCCAGGTCGCGCATCTCGGGAAGTGCCTTTCGACGAAGCGGCTGGGAGCCAATGGCATACTGAAGGCGCTTCAAAACGGCGCCATAGATCATCGGCCAATTACCATCGCTGAAGCGCCGAAGACATAGTCCGACTAGTACAAGCCGCGCTGAACGTCGCGCATGGTCCACGTCGCGGTGCGTATCGAAAACTCCCGACTGTAATAATTCATGGCTACTACTTCAGCGACTTCCGCGTGCATGGGATCGTTGGGATTACGCAATATGCGTAAGAACTCGCGGTAGCCGGGCGGACCGCCGATGTTTTCGGGAGGACACGGCTCGGCCCCGGCGACGCAGATCGGATACTGTTTGCGGTATTCCGCCGGCTGCTCGCCTTCGATTTCAATCCTATGCTTCCAGTCGTCGCCGAAGTCGTAGACGTAATCGCAGCGTGCGGGAAGCTGCGGGAAAAGGCGCGCAAGCGTGTAGCGGCGCGCATCGTAGACCTTTTTCCCAATATCGAGATCCGCGCGAGGCACGGCGTAGCTCTTGCCGTCGATGGTAAACATGTAGAGATGGCAGTCGAGCCAGCCCATCGCTGCCTGCAAATAACGATGGAACTGCGCAAGCTTCGTTTCGGGGCGCACGAGAATCGTGCGCCAGACGATCGGCATGATGCCCGTGAGCCGAATCGTGACGCGCCAGACTATGCTAGCCATCGCCAATAAGGTACGCGCGACCGTAGCGCTTGGCAAGCCGCGCCGTTTCTTCTTCCGCCGCCAGCACGCGGTCGACCAATCCTTCAGCTGGCCGCGGAAGCCACGACAGCATCAAATTGCAGAATGCGACGATGCCTGAAGCTGCCTCGAGCAGCGCACCGTTCATCGCTTCGTCGCCGCGCGAGCCGATGATACGGCTGCTGTACAGATCGCCGTGCAGCACGAGGCTCGCCGCGCCATAGCGCCGCGCCGCTTCTTCGCCCAGACCAATGCGAATCATATCCAAGATCTTCACCTGGTGAAACGGCTGAAGGCCGCCAGCAATACGCGACTCAGGCGTCAGATGTGGACGCTGTCGCCGCGCAGTCGCGATGGCATGGACCAATGCAATGCGCCGCTCGTCGCTGATCTTCTCGTGGTCGATCATGCCTTGAAGCCGCTCGACCTCGACCGTCCACACCGCATGATCCGGCTCGTTCATGTAATAGCTCGCGCGGCCGTAATACTCGATCGTGCTGCGCTCCAGAATCAAAACGGCGCCGACCGCGCCATGATTGAGCAGAACGAACATTCCGTACACCGCCTGCGCCATGCAGCCGGCGAGATTGAGTAACAACGTTCGCTGCGCTTCGCTCGCAGCGTCGTGGCCGCGGGCCTTTTGCAGCCAATGGGCCGATTCGGTAAGGAGATCGTTGCACGCGGAAACGTGACGCCGGACGCCGATGTCGACGTTCTGCCGAACCGGCTCACCGCAGACCGCAGTTGCGCCCTTCTTTCGCGCCGGTTTCCGTCGCTGCATGAGTACCCATCCGGGTTAGCGAGACGGTGGAGAGCCCCTCTGCAAGCGCTACGCTTCTGACCTTCGCACGCATTACCGCGAAGCGCGCTCAACCCACCACATCAACGGCAGTTGAAGCGGAACGCGTAGCCACAGAAGCCACGCCGGTGCGATGCCTGCAAAGCGCTCGGCCCGGACCGCCATGTACCAATTCGCCGGCCACACCGCGACCAGCAACACGATGAGTCCGATACCGGCGGCGCGACGCGTCTGAGGCAGCAACAGCCCAATGCCGCCCGCAATCTCCGCCATGCCGCTCAGCGCAACGAGTCGATCGGCATTCCCCAATTGCGGTGGCACGATGGACGCGTAGGCTCCGGGCGACCGGAAGTGCGCCACGCCGGCGACAATGAAGAACGCCGACGTCAGCACACGTGCCGCATAGCGCACCCTATCCGCGCGCAGCTTTAGCGATCCGCCGGCGTGGGGGCATCGCTTGCTATGAGTCCTTCGGCGCGAATATCCGACCAAAAGCCAGACGGCGTTCCCGCACTCAGTGCGGTGTAGTCCGCCAAAACCTGCTGCGGGTTCAAACAGCCGACGGCCAGCGCGACCGCCACATCCGGCGCTTTGGAAAACTGCAGCGCGGCAGTTCGCAGATCCACACCATGCCGCGCGGTGATCGCCTGCAGCCGCTCGCGTTTCTCGAGAACGTCCGAGGGAATCTTGTAGTTCTCCTTACCGTAGTTGTACCGTGGCTTGCAGCTGAGAAACCCCGCATTGAGCGACGACCCCACGACGAACTTCATTCCGCGTTCCCTTGCTTTGGGAAAGACGTCGTGCAGCGCGCGTTCGTGATCGATCAGCGAGTATTGCCGCGCCAGGAGACAGACGTCGGCGTCGGCGACGTCCATCAGCTTGAGAATCGGCTCCGGCGTGTTCACGCCCAAACCCCACGCTTTGATGACGCCCTCGTCGCGCAGTTTGCTCAGCGCCGGAAACGCGCCGTTGCGCGCAATCTCGAACTGCTCTCCCCAGGGGCTGGGAAGCCACTGGTTATCGGGCGAGAGATCGTGCACGAAGACGACGTCGAGCGCGTCGATGCCCAGGCGCTGTAAGCTATCCTCGATCGAGCGCTTCACGCCGTCGGCCGTATAATCGAAGCGCACGTTGTTGGGCGACGGCGTGAACCGATAGTACTCTTTCGCATTGTTGTTTCGCGATGCGGTCAGGAGCTTACCGACCTTCGATGAGATCACGTACTCGCTGCGGGGCCGCCTGTGCAAGATTGCTCCGAACCGCCGTTCCGCAAGTCCGAGTCCATACCACGGCGCCATGTCGTAGTAGCGCACGCCCGCTTCCCAGGCTGCTTCTACCGTCGCACACGCCGCCTCGTCGGTGACGTAGGCAAACTCATTGCCCAGCGCCACGCCGCCCAGGCCAAACGACTTTCCCTCGAAGATTTTCGATGCATCCATTGGGGCGCTTATTCCCAGGAACCTCGCGACGGCGCTGGTTCGAACGAGCCATCACGAACGGCGCTCAGCAGGCCCCGGTTGCGGTGTTGTCGTCGTTCCGATGTGGGTAAAGCGCCGCCACGGGTCGCTGCACGAGCGGCGACCACCATTACGCCGCGGACGCAAGCGCTGCCGCTATGAAAGGCTCAACGTGTTTCAAGAACTCGAAGGAATGATTCAAAAAGCCGCCACGGGTGAGATCGATTCTGCGTCGGTCGGAGATGCCGCCGGTCAGCACGTCAACGCAATGGACCCTACTGAACTGCAACAGCACGTTCAGACTGCGGCCAATAACGCGCAGCAGAACGGCAACACCTCACTTGCGCAGCAGTTGTTCGGACTGCTGGAGCAATATCGCGCTAATCCCGCAGGTCTCAAAAGTGAGATAATTAATCTAATTACCAATAACCCGCAGATCTTACAGCAATTTGCCCGGAGTTTGCGCAGACGATCTTAGGTCGCTTATAAGACCCCGGTTGACGTGGTCGTCACCGGCTTCTCCGGCGCAGTCGGCAATACGCCGCTCATCGAGCTGCGCGCACTCTCACGGCAACTGGGGCGTCGCATACTGGGCAAAGCGGAGTTCCTCAATCCCGGCGGATCGGTCAAAGATCGCGCCGCGCGAGGCATGGTCGACGACGCCGAAGCGCGCGGTCTGCTGCGAGACGGCGGCACGATCGTCGAGGGAACGGCGGGCAACACCGGCATCGCGCTCGCGCTGGTCGCCAACGAACGCGGCTATAAGAGCATCATCGTGGTTCCCGACGATCAATCGCGCGAGAAAATCGAGCTGTTACGCACCTACGGCGCCGACGTGCGCGTCGTTCCGGCGGTTCCCTTCACGAACCAAGAGAACTACTACCACGTCGCCCGGCGCATCGCCGAAGAACTGCCCGGCGCATTCTGGGCCAATCAGTTCGAGAACCTCGCGAACCGGAACGCGCACGAAACGACAACCGGCCAGGAGATCTGGCAGCAATGCGACGGACGCATCGACGCTTTCGTCGCCGCCGCCGGAACGGGTGGAACGGTCGCCGGCGTTTCAATAGCGCTTAAAGCGCAGAGCGCGGGCATTCTCACCGTGCTCTGCGATCCGATGGGCTCGGCGCTCTTCAACTACGTGAACACCGGCGAGCTGAATCCCGAAGGCGAATCCGACTTAGAAGGTATCGGCATCAAACGCCTCACCGCCAACTTCGACGGGGCGCCGATCGATCGCGCGATTCGCAAGACCGATGCGCAGGCCGTTGGGATGGCGCATTGGCTGCTCGCGCACGAAGGCATCTTCGTCGGCGGTTCGAGCGGCCTCAACGTCGTCGGCGCGGCAACGATCGCACGCGAGCTGCCGCCGGGTTCGACGGTCGTCACGATGCTCTGCGACGGCGGCGCGCGTTATCTCTCGCGCATCTTCAACGAGGCATGGCTGCGCGAGAACCATTTCACGACATCCCAAACGCTCACGGCGATCCTCGACGGATGGGCATAACTACGGGTTCCGCGACGTACCCAGTGACTGCAGCGTTAGCGTTGCTGGGTCGAGTTCGTAGTTTCCCGGCGCCACCATATCGTTGGGATACGCGCACACGACGCTGTTGTCCGGCCCCCATATGACGACGAGGTTCGGCGGACCGCACTGCGTCTGCGTGAGCTGATAATCCGAGAGTAACTCCGCGCCCGGACTCGTCTGCTCGACCTCATACGACGGATAGATCGTGTACGAACTGTAATCTGCGATCGATCCGAAGAGCACGAGCCCGGAGAAGCCGGTCGCCCACGGACCCCAGAAGCCACCTCCCCAGTAGTATGGCACGGGATACCACACGATGCCGCGATTCCAACGCCAATTGCCCCAGCGATGCCGGTTGGGAATGACCGGTCCACGCCACGTCGTGTACGGACCCGAACGATACGGAACGTGCGGCGCAAAACTGCGGTCGAACGATCGCTGCGGCGCGGCGCGGTAGCCGGGGCGCGCGGGGACCGCCGGCCGATTGACGACCGGCGGACGAACGTTCGTTTCATGCGGAAAACTAAATCCGTTCGTCGCGGGACGACGCTGCACCGCAGGAATCGGATGCATCGCAGGCGCCGGATGAACTGCCGGTGCGCGTGCCGGTACCGCGCGAGACGCGCGTTGCGGCGCCGGCACCGTGCGTTGTGCATAGCCGGCACCGGGAACGGCGATCGCCGCGGCGCAGGCGGCCGTCGCCAACAACAGGCGATTCACAACGTCACCTCGTCGAGCGCGCCCTTCACCGTAATGTACGTGCCACGGACCGTTTTCAAAAGAACCAGCGCCGTTCGTGGAGCGAGCATGCGCGACGACATTGGGAGGCGTCCCGCAGATCGCATGAGGTTGAGGTACACGGTACCGTAGGCCAACGCAATCGTGCGCGTTCTGCCGTGCTGCGTCAACATCACCGCGTATGGCAAGCAACGCCGCACCTCCTGCGTAAACGAGCAGGCGCCGGTCAAAATCTCTAAGACACCTTTCCGGTCGGCGCTCCGCAAGGTCAGCCGCTGACCGTGCAGCGCCATGAAGACGTTGCTGTACGTCTTGACGTTCCCGTTACTTTGTTGCACCAGCGTAACGCCTTTGGCGTTCGCGGCCGCGTGAAGCGAGAAAGCGAAGACGATTGAGGCGGAGATCGCCATGGTGCGCTGTCGGATGTTCATGCTCGGGCTACCTTGCTTTTTCCCCACTTCCGGCGAGTTTCCACGCGAGCGCCGTAAACCGGCGTTGGCCATTGTAGCCTGGCAGGAGGATGACTTCACGCGTCCGTCCGATATCGTGGAAAGTGAGCGTCGTCGGTGTCGATGGTACGGTGTAGGCCTTGAGCGGTACGATCGTCATTGCACCCGATAAGTTCAAGGGAAGCCTTTCAGCGCAGGAAGCGGCGGAGGCCATCAAACGTGGTGTACTCGCCGCCATACCGAACGCCGAATGCGTTCTGTGCCCGATGGCTGACGGCGGCGAAGGGACCGTCGATGTGTTTCTCGCTTCCGGCGCCACGCGTCACGTCGTTCGCGTGAGCGGCCCGCTCGGCGATTCCGTACATGCTGCGTTCGCAATGAACGGCCGGACCGCGATTCTCGAAATGGCCAGCGCCTCCGGTTTAGATTTGATCCCGCCCGACCGGCGCAACCCGACGCAAACGACAACGTACGGGACCGGTGAGTTGATCCGCGCGGCGCTCGATGCCGCCGCTTCTCGAATAATTATCGGAATCGGCGGCAGCGCAACCAATGACGCCGGCGTGGGGATGCTGCGCGCTTTGGGCGTGCGGTTCTTCGATGCGGACGGTGCGGAACTCGATAACGGCATCGTAGGGTACGAACGGCTAGAAAAAATTGATGTTTCGCATTTGGACGAGCGACTTCAACGCGTCAGCACCGACATAGCCGCGGACGTCGACAATCCGCTCTGCGGTCCGCACGGCGCCGCTCGTACGTTCGCGGCGCAAAAAGGCGCCTCGCCGCGCGATATTGAGTTACTGGATCGCATTCTTCACCGTATTGCCGTCGTGAGCGAGCAAACGCTCGGGCGCGACGTCAGCAACGACAAGGGTGCCGGCGCCGCCGGCGGTCTAGGATTTGCGCTCATCGCATTTCTTGGAGCGCGCGTCGAGAGCGGCGTGCAGCTCGTGGCGCGGGAAGCGGGACTCGACCGCTATCTCGAGAGCGCGGCTCTCTGCCTGACCGGAGAGGGCTCGATCGACGAACAAACGCTCCATGGAAAAACCATCGCCGGCATCATCGGCGTTGCGGAAAGGCATCGTGTTCCGGTTGTCGCTTTTGGCGGTGCCGTCGAGGAAGAAACCGCCGGGATCCTCAAAACGCGTGGAGCGACGGTCGTTTCGATCGCCCCCGCCGGGACTTCAAAGGAAGCGTCGATGCGTGACGCGGCACAATTCCTGGAGACCGCCGCAGCATCGGCAGCTAACGCCGTTACGCGGCGCGATCCTAGAACCTGGAACCGACTCTGAAACGACCGGTCGAGCAAATCTCGGCGATCTGCTGATGACTCAGCCGCCGAAAGACTTTGTCGCCGTATGCAAACTCCTCGCCCGGTGCGGTTGCATCGTAGCGTGCCTGCGCGCCTAAATTCAAAGGCGGCCGCTGCTTGAGTATTTGGTTCCTGAAGTTGACGCGAAAAGCGGCGTCCTTTGCGAACAATACGATATCACCACGGCCATTCGCATAGCCGCCGTAGACCGGCTCCAACCGCTCCGGGCATTTGAGCGTCTTAACGCCGCCTTCGATGGCGAGCGCGGCGACCGGCAGCGCGTCGGAGTGGCCGGTCGTCTCGGCATCGCGAGCGTACGAATCGTGGATCGGAGTGGTAACCAGCAGGTCTATAGTGGACGCCCTTTACCGGAAGGCGCGCCGATTCGAACGCAGGCTCGCATCGCTTTCGTTAGCTCTTGGTCGCAGGCGTTAAACTGAACGGCTTTTCGACGTGGCTGTACTTTTCGCCGCAAATGCGGCAAACGTTGAGCGGATTGCCAAAATGCTCGTGCGGGGGGAATTCTTTGACTTTGCGCTTTGCGCGCGTTGGAGACTTCGCTACTGGGTTAATGGTTTGATTATCCTTGCTTCCGAGGCGGAAGCGCCGCGCGTTCTAGAATTGGAAGCGCTTTAGTGTTGTTCGCATCTTACGCAAAAGAGCCTACTTGACGCTCTCATCCCGAGCCGAACTTAGCGGCTCCTCCGGCCTCAGCGGCACCGCTTCTTACTCCCAGCGGGGCGCGGAACGCTACCACTTTTGTCTCCCATGGGGCACAAGGGCTTGATTTGCGGCAGAGTTTATGAGATTCTGTCTATGGTCCTCAAGCGCGATCTTTCGAGTGGTCGATAAAGTTGCGCCACCGAAAGACAGGTTAAACATCTTCACCTTCCCCAGAACTCGCGCTAACGCCGCTCCTCGCGGCATCGAAGAGCTTCACCATAACGAACCTGATGCCCATCCAAAGGGAAGCTCCTCTGGAGGTCTTTGTGTTCTCAGCACGACGGCCATATCGCCGGCTACGCCGGCATCACACCAAGATTCTTCCGGGCGATCGCGCGGGAGTGCCACGCCGGCCGTAGCTACGTCCGGCATTAAGAGTTAGGAGACTCACATGTATACCGACGAAACCCTTACCTGCGTCGATTGCGGACGCACGTTCCCCTTCACCTCAAGCGAACAAGAGTTCTTTGCCAGCAAAGGATTCACGAACAAACCCAGCCGATGCAGCGACTGCCGCGCCGCGCGTAAAGCCGCCGGCGGCGGACGCAGCGGGTCCAATCGCGGCGGCTACGAGCAACGCGAGATGTTCAAAGCGACCTGCAGCCAGTGTGGCGGCGTTGCCGAGGTGCCATTTCAACCCCGCGGCGACAAGCCGGTCTATTGCCGGGACTGTTTCGCAGCACGGCCAAGCTACCGCTAGTACAATGAGCGCTCGCCTTCGCGTGCGGCTCAACCGCATTGGGCTGCTCGGCATTCACATAGGCGCGTTACTCGCGTTGTTGCCGAGCACGTTTAGTTGGAGTGGACCGATCGTGGCGGGCGTTGTACTCTACCTGACCGGCGCGCTCGGCATTTCGCTATGTTTCCATCGGTCCTTAACGCACCGAGGGCTGCGCATGCGAAAGCCGGTTGAGTATGCGCTGGCAATCCTTGGAACGCTCGCATTGCAAGGCGATCCTATCCGCTGGGTTGCCACGCACCGCAAGCATCATGCGCATTCAGATGCCGAGGGCGACCCTCACGGCCGGAACGTCGGTTTCCGGTGGGCGCATATCCGTTGGCTGATCGAAGCCAACGACGCGCTGCCGGAACCTGAAGAGCTCGTACGGTACGCGCCCGATCTTCACGCCCAAAAATTTTACCGCGCGCTGCAGTACCTTCAGGTGCCGATCCAGGTCGCGCTCGCCGTGCTGTTGTTCGCAGCTGGAGGCTGGACGTGGGTTATTTGGGGCATCTTCGTGCGGCTCGTCGTCAGTTACCATGCAACGTGGCTGGTCAATAGCGCCGCTCATTCGACAGGGTATCGAACCTATCGCACGAGCGACCTCTCAACAAACTGCTGGTGGGTGGCGTTAATCTCGTGGGGTGAAGGCTGGCATAACAACCATCATGCATTCCCGTATTCTGCGCGCCACGGTTTGCGTTGGTACGAGTTCGATCTGACCTGGTGGAACGTACGACTGTTCACGCTCCTGCGGCTCGCCAATGGTGTCAGGACTCCGCCCGCTAAGGCCGTGGAGGCTCGCACCTCGGGCTGAAGCGTTAGCCGGGCCCGGTTTTACGACCGCCCGGGAGCGTTGGTAATCCTGAAGCGGTGCGAGGTGCAGATCGCCGGTAATTTGTTCGTGGCTCAGTCGCCGGAAGCTGCGGTTGCCGAAGTCAAAACTCTCGCCCGCTTCCGTCGCGTCGTAGCGGGCTTGGGCGCCCGGGTTCAGCGGCGGCCGGCGCTGCAGCGTTTGGCTCTTAAAATTGACGCGATACGCCACTTGGTCTTTCGCAAAGAGAAAGATGTCGCCGCGCGGGTTGGCATAGCCACCATAAACGGGCTCCGAAGGCTCAGCCGAGTCTTTCCCATTGAAGCGGGTTGTGATCGCCAGAGTGGCGATCGGCAAAGGAACATGGTTCACGGTGACCATTTCAACAGCGTAACGTTTGAAAAGGTTGCGCTCGGCGAGAAGCCCCCTCGCGGCATGGTGGCCCGGCGCGACCTTCTCGGCGTTTAACCGCGCCCGATCACCGGGGGCTCTCCTTTGACGGCAGATTGAACGCGCATAGCGTATAGCATCCCGTGTAGATTCTGCCGTTGACGATGACTGGCGTCGCGGGAGCGGAGCCGTTTCCAATGGTGCCGCTCGTCCAGATGATCGATCCATTCTTTTCGTTGAACGCGGCGATCGCCACGTTCCCGTTGTTGCCTCCGCCGCCGTCCGTGTAGACGATGCCGTTGGCGACGGATATAACGCCGGCACCGATCAAGTTGCCGTTGGCGGTATAGCTCCACAGTGACTTCCCACTACCGGCCGAGAGCGCATACACTCCCCGTGCCCCGTCCTCCACGAAGACCGCATTATTGGCTGCGGCGATCATCGAATAGTTCGATGACGGCAAGTTTACCATCCACGACTTGGCGCCGGTTTTGTCATCGAGCGCAAGCACGACGACATTGCTGCTGCCCGGCTCGGTTACGTACAACTTTCCGTTGCTTGCGATGAAGTTTTCGATGTAGGGCGGCGACAGATCGCACCACGCTGCTTTTCCGCTGGCTGCCGATAGCGCGCAAATTTCCGTCGCACCTGACTGCGCTTGGCAACCCAGCACCGCGAAGACGAGCCCATCGGCTGCCGGGAGCGGATTGCCGGTCTGATCTCCTGCGTCGGGGCAATGATACTCGCCGGCCACGTCCCAAAGGATCTTGCCGGTTTTCGGATCGAGCGCCTGGGTGTCCGGCTGTTCGTTGATCCCCTGAACGCTTTGAAAATAGATGCGATTGCCGTACAGCGTCGGAGAGGAACCACCATCGGCAAGGCCGCCGCACGGGCTGCTTTGATATTCCGTGCAATACGTCTTCCACAAGACCTTGCCGTTTTTCGCGTTGACGCCGCAGAGACCGGTTAAGAACTTACTCGAGGATCCGTTGCTGCATGGCGAGATGATGACGTTTCCAGCGACTGCAGCAACTGCGTGCGTGAAGTTACCCCAGGAACCGTTGAGCTTCAAATCTGCATACCACTTTTGAGCGCCGGTCGCGGCGTTGAACGCGTATAGCCCTTCGTTCGATTGACCCATGTCGTCGACATACGCAACACTACCGTCCACAACGATGCCGCCCGGCTGGACGATCGTGTCATCGTTCCAAGCAATCTTCAACTGCGACACGTTCTTAGGGCCAATGATCGTTTCGACCGGATTATCGCCGCTGTGGCCGGCGTCGTAACCGAACTGCAGCCACGAGGCCGTGTTCTTGGCGGCTTCCCAATTCGCAACAGGGCTTGCGGTCGCCGCACGCGAGAGAGAAGCTGAGGAAACCGGCGTCAACGACGCGCCGCTCCCCGTCGCGCAGCCGCTTGCAAGTACTGCGGGAAATCCGAACAGGACAACCGTTGTGACGATCCGTGATATCGCGCGCATCAAACCAGCTCCCTTTATAGCCGCCGGCGCCACGATTGTGGGCCGTGTCCGATTATCCTAATGGAACGTTGCTAGGCCGAGTATGGGTGGGCAACCCTACCCGGCATAGATCCGGAGCGCGCGGCGCGATGAAACGCCGAGTTTCTGATACGCCGAGCCCAAGTGCTTTTCCACAGTCTTGTGGCTAATGGAGAGCGCGCGCGCGATCTCTAAGTTCGATTCGCCGCGTGCGGCGAGCACGACAACTTCGCGTTCGCGTGTCGAGAGAACGTCCATCTCGCCGTTGGCGCCGGCTGCCGGACCGGCTGCGCCGCCGGCCTGCGCGCGTTGTAGGCGTCGCACATCGTATGCGGCGCCGCAACGGCGGTATAGCGACAACGCCGATTCGAGGTCGCCGGCGATCTCCAAGGCCGCCGCCTCGAGCAAAGGCGTGTGAAACCGGCGAAACCCTGACGCTGCCTGGCGGGCCAGCTGCACCGCTTCTTCTGCCCGGCCATCGCGTCCGCAGATCGCATCGAACAGCGCGAGCGCCGGACGCTCGAGCGAATCGCCGATTTCGCCGGCGCGCGCAAGACGTTCGCGGGCCTCAGCCCGGTCGGCCGGTGCTCCGTGCTGCGCTATCGCGAGCACTGCGGGAACTTCGCCGCGCAAAAGTTCGCATTTCGGCAAAACACGATGCAGCAGCGCTCGCGCGTCTTCGTGGCGTCCGCGGCGGACCAAGACTTCGGCGAAACCATACGCGCATTCGATTTCCGGGGCAGCGACGATCGCATCTTCGAACCCGTCGAACCAACGTTCGATCAAACGCTGGTCGTCCAGATACGTTCCAACGGCGGTGCCTGCCGCGGTTGCAAACGTGATGTTGACGCGGTTGTCCGTCGTGGTCGGGACCGCTTCCAGCGCCCGTCGTGCATCCTGTAGTTCGCCGCTCAAAACGTAGCACAGCGCGGCGGTTGCGTACGCACACTCCTCCGCGTGGCGGCTGCGCGATTCCCGTGCCACCCGCAGCGCATGCTCGATATTGCCGCGTGCTTCTTCGTGAAGACCGAAGGACGCGAAAAACTTCGCTCCATTGTAATGGGCGCCGGCGACTGCACCGGCTCCATGCGCGCGCGCTGCATCCAGCCACGCGGCATGCTCGCGACGCAAGGCGGCGGCGTCGCCGAATGCCGTGGCGACGCTTGCGGCGACGTTGTGGAACCGCACCTTCATGTCCGGCGAACCGGCGATGGCGCGAGCGTCCACTTTTGCAAGATGCGCTCGCGCCCGCGAAGGAAACCGCAGAGCCGAGGCGATCCACGCAATACCGAGATGCAGGCGAGCCCGCGCGATGTATTCGCGCTCGTTAAGCCGCTCCAGCATCTCGTCCAGTGGCGCGCTCGTATCGCACAGGTGAATCGTATAGGCGGTCATCGCCGCGCGTACCCGGCACACCGCCTCACGTTCGAACGCGCCGGCAACGGCAAAACGTTCGGCCGCCGCGGCGTAGGTCGCTTGGCCTTCTTCAGCCATGCTCGATACCAATCGCAGATTGGCAATCTTTTCAAGAACTGCACCGTGGGTCATGGGATCGATTGGTTCCGACTGCAGCGCTCGTTGATAGTATGCGATAGCGTCATCGTGCGCGTACACTGCGCGTGCGGCGTCGCCCGCCAACTCGTTATACCGCAGGCTCCGTGCGCGATCGCCGGCTGCCCACCAGTGATACGCCAGAGCTTCCGAGGATCGTTCGTCCGTGCGCAACGCTTTCCAAACTCAATGCAATTCGCCGATGAAGCGGCCGCAACTCGGTGCGAAGAAAATCGCTGCAGATTGCTTCACGCGTGAGGCCGTGGCGGAAGCGAAAGGTACCCGCCGCCGTTTCCTCGATGAGTTGGAAATCGCGCGCTCGACGCAAGATGGGCACGAGAAGCTCTGGCTCCATGCCAACGACCGCCGCTAAGAGTTCCAGTGAGAACGTGCGGCCGATGACCGCGGCCTGTTTGAGTACCGCCGTTCCTCGCTTTCAAATGGGCTCAAGCGTTCCAGTAACGTCGCGCGCACGGTGTGCGGCACGCCGCTGCCGTCGTCGGGACTGCGGCGTTCGGCCGCGTCTTGCACCGCATTCTTGAGCAGCTCTTCGGTAAAGAACGGATTGCCTTCGCCGGCTAGAGCGATAGCTCGACGTTTTTCGTCGCCGAGATCAAAACCCGCGAGCGCCTCGTCGATGAACCTCCGCAATTCGACGCCCGCCAGCGGTGTGAGATCGATGCGGCCGGCTTGTGAAGAACGCCCGACCTTTTCAATCCCCATCGCTGCAGGATGCCCGGCATGCAGATCGCCCGGCCGAAACGACGCCAGCAACAGCATGCGCATCCGCGGCACTCGGGAGCCGAGATAGGCGAGCAGATCCAGCGTCGCGGCATCGGCCCAATGCAAATCTTCGATCACGGCACCAAGGCTTTGCGCGAGGAGAGTTCGGCGAAACGGTCGACGATCGCATCAAAGTATTGCCGTTTCGATTTCGCCGGCGTCATCTGCGCACCGCTCGATCGATAGCCGCTAACGCATCGAGTATTGGACCGTAGGGGCGTCCGCCGAACTCTCTGCACGGCCCGTGCGTGATGCGCCAGCGCGAATACGCCAGCGAACGGCACAGTTCCGCGATCAGCCGCGACTTTCCCAAACCCGCGTCGCCGGCAATGAAGATCGAGCTGCCTCGGGACGCGCCGGCTTCCAGGCGCCGCTCGCGAAGATATGCAAGCTCGTCACGACGCCCGACGAACGGGCGACAGAGTATGGGTCGAACGATCACGCGACTTCCTGATTGGCGCTCTCTGGTTTGTCCGCCTGGAATCGCTAGTCGTCGCCACGCAGGTCGATGAGTTTGTTCGTCAAGCGCCGATAGTGCTCGGACCGCGCTCGTGCGCATTCCAGTGCGCGCCTGTAATATGTTCGCGCGTCGCTCCAAGCGAACACGGCGACTGCCCGATCGCCTGCAAGTTCGTTGTAGCGAATGCAGCGGGACGCATCTCGGGCCGCCCAGGATGATACGCGAGATCGTCGAGCGATAGTTCGGCGGATCGGCGCACCGTTCCAGTGCGCGCGCGACCATCCGGTGAACGGGCCGCAAACGGGTCCCGACGAGTTCCTTATAGGCCATGTCGCGGATCAAGGCATGTCGAAATGCATACCAATCGCCGCCTGGATTGTCGCGCGCGACGAACTCCGTCATGGACGCCTCGTCGAGTAGCGAGCGGACTCGATCTTCTGAGACGGCAATGGTGACCGAGAGCAGGTCGACGCGAAAGCGTTGTCCGATGACCGAAGCACGCGTCAAAACGCTGTGCTGCGCATGGCTCAACTGCCGCATGCGCTGGAGCAACGCCTTGGCAAGCACGTCGGAAACCGGCATGGGGTCAGCATAGCGTAGCGCCGAGCGTCACAGCATGGGGAGAAGCCCCTACTTCATCGGCGTCAGGAGGCGGCTCGCGCCGAAAGGCCCCTGCCGAAGAAAGCGATATATCTACGAAGCGCATGAAGAGCACGTCTGAAGGAATCGATCCCGAGAAGCCACCGTCTGGTGAAGGCTGCGTCGAGTGCTTATCCGCCGGCGGTTGGTGGTTTCATCTACGGCGCTGCGCGCAGTGCGGCCACATCGGCTGTTGTGACAGCTCGCCGCAGCAGCATGCCACCGCGCATTTTCATACAACGGCTCATCCCGTTATCGCAAGTTTCGAGCCGGGCGAGGCGTGGTTTTTCGACTACACGAGCGGTGATTTTTTAGAGGGGCCGGAACTCGAGAAGCCGCGATGGCACCCGGAAAGCCAACCAGTTCCCGGGCCGCACGGCCGCGTTCCAAAAAACTGGCAGTCCGAACTGCATTAGCGCTACCTGCGGCGCTCGTACATCTGCGACGATTACCTTATCGCATCGCGACGAATCTGCCGCCATCGGTAAAGAGAATGACGAGCAGCATCGAGATGAGCGTCAGTTCGTAAGACCAGCCCAATCCGTCCTTGCCCCAAAAGCCGGTCTTCCAGACGAAGACTTTCTTCTGCAGTGCCCCAAGCATGATGAGAATCAACCCGATCGCGGCAAGCTGTTGGAGAAAGCCGATAACGACGGCGATTCCCCCTGCAATTTCCGCGACCGCAAGGAACATCGTGAACCCTTTTGACTGCCCGATGCTCTTGCTGCGCGCGTCGGGATCTTTGAGATCGGAGTAACCGCTGCCCGCATAGATAACGCCGGCCATCACGCGCAGCAACAGCAAGCCATAATCCGTGAGAGGCTCTAGATGAAACACTCAATCACCGGATGGAGCCGTTATGCCACGTCACGGCCGAGCCCTTCGCGCGATGTTTGCGTTGTTATTGCGCATCATCCGGCGGTCCCTGAAGGGGCGGCGCGGCGATGCATTTCATCGAGGCACGCCCAGCACGATTTCAGGAAGGCGGCGCCATGACAGGGTAGAGTTGGGTATGCGCAACCCTTCAAAGCCTCCAAATGCCGCCGGTGCACTGGTCGCCGGCATCGTGCTCGCACTGATCGTTGAAGTCGTGGCCGGGTACATCGCCGTGCGCGCCGGCATGATCCCGGCCAACGCGGATGCGCGTCCTTCGCGGATCGAACCTGGGTGGCGAAGACGTCGCTGCGCGCGACGATCAAACGCCAAGCGCCTGCAGGCGATAATCCGGTCCCGGCGACCGCCGGGAATCTCATCGCCGGCATGAAGCTGTACGCAGCCAACTGCGCGGTCTGCCACGGCGCCGCTAATGGGAAAGCGACCGACATCGCGCACGGACTCTATCAAAAACCGCCGCAACTTGCATCGGACGGTGTGGAAGACGATCCAGCGGGCGTTACGTATTGGAAGGTCTATCACGGCATACGGCTCACCGGCATGCCCTCGTACGCTCAAACGTTGAGCGAACGTCAGATTTGGGAAGTCACCGCATTTCTGCAAAACATGGATCATTTGCCGCCCGAAGTGAACGCGCAATGGCGGAGCGTCCGCCTCGCCGAAGCGATCGCGCCGCCTTCCGCGCAAGCGAAGCGCACGAAACGATAAGGGGACGGCCACACGGCGACAATCAAGCCGTCGCATACGTCGCTCTAGGCCGGATGGTTCTGCAAAGAAGAGCGTAGCATTACCCGAACCATCTGAAGCATCGCCGATGACGAATCGCACGTCCTCACACGAGCGAGGAAGTGTGCCGTCCCTATGTAACAATAGCGAACGGAGGGTGTTCAACGGTGCATCTTCGTTCGACGGCTTTCGTTCTTTTATTCGTCTTGACTGCTTGCGGTATGAAGGGTGGCCAACAATCGCTTTTACCGGAGGGTCTCCAGGCAGGCGCCGGTACTCCCGTTGCCCTGCACGCATGCGAGCGTCGCGTCAACGACACGCTTGCCAAACTGGAAGCCTGCGTCCAACGCGGGTCACTCTGGCGCCATTTGACGGCGTTTCAAAAGATCGCCGATGAGAACCCCGGCCCACAGGGCCACGGTAACCGCGACGCCGGTACACCCGGTTACAAAGCTTCCGTCGATTACGTTGCCGGTTTGATGCGCGCGGCCGGTTACAACGTTAGCGTCCAGCAGTACGTTATCGGCTATAAGCAATCCGAAGGCACCTCGGCATTCAGCGTGGCGGGCACGCACTACGCGTACGATAACGATTGGTTCATTGCGCGCAACTCCGGCGATGGCAACGTCACCGCACACGCCCAACCGCCGAGCGGTGCAAGCGACGGCTGTGCGCCCCGCGACTTCGCCGCCTTCACGCGCGGCGCTATCGCATTGCTTGCCCGAAGCCAAGGATGCGACGTGGATACCCAGGTGGCGAACGCGAGCGCCGCCGGCGCGGCAGCCGTGGTTCTGTACAACGAAGACGCTGCGCCGGATGGCGTCGGACACGAGGCGCGGTTGATCGATCCCGCCACAATTCCGGTAATCGGCGTCGTCTCAAACGCTCTCGGCACCGATCTGCTGCGAGCGCTATGGAACCAAAACGCTGCCCATGGTGCACGTCGCCTTGCATAGCGTGCGCCGCAGCATCGTCGATTATAACCTCATCGCGGATTCCCCCTACGGCGACGAGAAACGCACCATCGTGCTCGACGCACATCTCGATTCGATCTACGGGGCGGGCATGCTCGACAACGCATCGGGATCCACGGCGATCCTCGATGTTGCGCTGGCCATGGCGAAGACGCCGACGCGCAATCATCTGCGCTACATCTGGTTCGGCGGTGAAGAGCTCGGCCTCTTCGGCTCGAAACACTACGTCGGCGCACTGACAAGGACGCGACTGCGCCATATTGCCTTTGACGTCGACGTGGACGTGACCGCGACCCCAAACTACGACATCTCCGTCGCTGCGGCCGCCAACGCTTTTCGGCGTAAGCGCTTCCCGCCCAACGTCGTACCGCAGTCGCGTTTGGGCAACGACTACTTTCTCGACTACTTCAACGATGCCGGAATCACCGCACGCAACGGGAACAACAACGGCACGGACTCGCTCAGCTTCGCATATGCCGGCGTACCGAACACCGGAATCCTCACGCAGCAAGATTGCTGCAAGCACGCCTGGGAAATCAAACTGTGGGGCGGCTTCCTCGGTAACTATGAGGGAAAGATTCCGAGCCACAACGGCGGCTGTGTGGACTACCCGCATCGCTGGTGCGACAACCTCGATAACAACGATCCCTTCGTTCTGGAGTTAACGTCGAAAGCCGTTGCCGACGTCACCTTTAAGCTTGCCTATCGCCGCCACTTTCCGTCGCGCTAAATAGGTCTTGCCGAATTGCGGTTTTTACCGTAGCGATTCGACATAGCGTTCGAGCACGACCCTGGCAGAGAGCTTTCCGCCCGCCGGTGCGTCCCGGGGTGTAGCTCTCGAACACTCAACGATCGCGCTTGACCTCCTCAGGGGTCACGAGCGGCCCGTGGTTCTGCCAGGACGTTCTTTCGTGATCGATCGCCGCAGCGATCTGCGCGTCGCTGAGCTGCGACGCGAACGGCGGCATCTGGGCGGAGTAGTGCGCGCCACCGATCACTTTACCGGACAGACCATGTAAGACGATCCGGATCTGGGCGTCGGCGTTTGCGCCGTTCACGACCGGATCGCCCGCAAGTGCGGGAAACGTTGAGGGCACGCCGGTTCCCGTTTCCCCATGGCATGCCTGACAATTTGCAGCGTAGACCTGCTCGCCCAATGCCGCATAATAGAATCCTGCAACGTTTTTGCTGCCCGCTGCTGCGGCGCCGGGAACCGCCGCCACCGGCTGCACGCGGGTTGCAGTTGCCGGCGCGTTGGCGGCAGCCAGCGCCGGATTCGGTGCGTACGTCGGCGTCCGCGCAAAGGCCGCCGGCGTGGGGAAATACTCAATGCCGTACCACGCCGCCCATGCGACGACGATCGCAAAGAAGACCCACGTCCATACCGGCACCGGTCCGGCCGATTCCGCGCGGACGGGATCGAACGGTTCTTGCGCGCCGAACGCATTGACGTCCACGTCGATTGCACCGCGCACGCGCGAACCCGCACGCAATCCGGTGACCGTGATGCCGGGTCCATTTGCAACGACGAACGGAATCCGCCGTACGCCCACATTGCCCAGCGCGTCGGTTGCTTTAATGCGCAGCACGTGCTCGCCGTCGTCGAGTTGCGTTGTGTCGAGATGAAAACGCGCCGGCGGCCGGTACGTGGCCATCGGTTCCGCGGCGTCGTCCATGAAGACGCTGATGGAGACCGGCTTCTCGCCGCCACCTTGCCGCTGCATCAGCGGTCGCGCCGAAGAATCAGGTACTTCGGATGGCGCGGATCGTGCTCACCGGGACGAACGATCCAGTATGCCGCGACCGCGATGGTCAACGCGGTAATAATGGTACCGGCGACCACGACGATCCACCCAACCGCCGCACTCATTTTTGCCCCTGTTGGCGCAGCGGAACCTGCTTGAGCGATTCCAGATAGGCGACCAGATCTCGCGATTGCTCGGTCGCCACAACCGCCTCATCGTTCGGCGCGAATCCGGGCGGCACGGGAACGGCTTCATCACCGCTGTCTGCTTTCGCTTTGATTTGGAAAAGCCACGGATAGCGCGGCATGATGGAATCGTGGACGACCGCGCGCGGATTCCAGAGATGGATGTATTGCCAGGTTACACTGGGCTGTCGTGCGCCGATATTCGTCAGATCGGGCCCATTGCGATGATCGCTGAGTAACTCCGGTGTGGAGTAGGCATAATCGCCGGCAACGGAAGGCCTGCCGAACACTAAATCTTGTTGGAGCGGCCGCACGTTTTGTGTGTGACAGTAGGCGCAGCCTTCGCTCACGTAAATCTGCCGGCCGCGCTGTTCGTCCGGCGTGAGCGGCTTGAGTCCAGCAGTCGGCGGCGTGCCCGAAAGCACGAGCCCCGGAATAACGCCCATGACGATCGCCAGCAAGCCATAAATGACGGCCGATGCCGCGATGAGCGCCCGCACGTCGTTCATGCCGCGATTCATGCGGCAACCGCCGGACGCGCAGAAGCCGCCGGTGCGAGGGTCATCGTCCAAACGTTGTACGCGAAGATGACGTGCGCGAGGAACATCATGGAACCGGCCACCGCGCGCGCCACCCAATAGGGCGCTGCCGCGTCGACCGACGCGATGAACGGGTCGCCCGCCGCCCAGGTAAGGCCTTGCAGCGTTCCAGCGATGGACAACGCGACAACGTACACCGTCACGCCGATCGTTGCGAACCAAAAATGCAGCCCGGTCGCCAGCAAGTGTGGCCGCTTCCCGGTTGCCGCCGGAAGCAGTGCGTAGATTGCGCCCCATGCGATGAACGTGATGAAGCCGTACATCGTCGCGTGCGAATGCCCGATGGTGAAGTTCGTGAGGTGCCAGATGGTCTGCAAGCTGCGTAAGGCTTCCACGGTGCCTTGGGTCGAGCCGGCAAAGTAATACGCGACACCCACGACGATGAACGGCAGCGCGTACGAACGCCGAATCGTTTCAACATGCCCGCGCATCGTCAGCGCAAAGTTTGCGGTTCCCGCCCAGACCGGCACCAGCATGCCGACGGAGAAGACGATAGCGAGCGTTTGGAACCACCACGGCAGCGGCGTGAACTCGAAGTGATGCGCCCCGATGATCGGGTAAAAGACCAGGTTCGTCCAAAATCCGAGTACACCGAGAGCGTACGAGTAGATCGGCCGGTTGAGCAGCTTCGGCAGCGCGTAATACGTAACGCCGAGCGCGAGGAACGTAAACCACATGCCGACGGCGTTGTGCATGTAGAAGCCCTGAACGGCGACTTGTCCCAGTCCGATCTGATAGACCGGAATTATGGCGACGATACTCAGGATGATCGTAAAGATGAATCCGCCGATGGTATACCAGTTGGAGATATAGATTTCGCGCTCGGCTCTCGCCGCGACGGTCCGCACCAGCGCGCCACCGCTGAAAACGATGCCGGCGAGAAAGATCAACTTAACCGGCCAAATCCACTCGCGATACTCTTGGTCGCCGTAGTTGAGCCCGGCGTCGAGTGTGACTGTGCCGAGCAGCGCTGCGGCGTTGAAGCACCATAAGCCGATCCACGCCCACCGCTTCGAGGCAAGCGTGACGCCGGATGTGCGCGCAGCGACGTACAGTGCGGACCCGACCAGCGCAATAGTAGCCCAGCCGAAAAACGTTCCGTTCGTGTGAATGGCACGCAGCCTGCCGAACGAGAGAAGCGGGCTCGTCGCCCAGTCGGGAAACGGGAATTTGAAGCTCAGCAAGAGGCCGACGGCGGTGCTGAAGAGCAGCCAGAACGTCGCCGAGATGGTGTAGGCCGAAAAGATCCCGGCGTCTTCCCGCTGTATCGCGGCGCTCATCGGACGTACATTCCCGCACAGACGCGGCCGCAACCTGGCGTCCGTCGCTCAGACGGTTATGCCGACTCGCGCCAGTCCGTTAGCGTGAGCACCGAATGCGCGCCTGCAGTAATATCCAGCGCGCGTCGCAAGATCGTCGATGAGATCGTCCACGTCTTCGATGCCGACCGAGAGCCGCAGCAGATCGTCGCCGATGCCGAGGTCCGCACGTTCTTCGGGCACTGAGCGAAGCGTGCGTCATCTTCGCCGGACTGCACAGCAGCGATTCCACGCCGCCGAGCGAGACCGCCAGACTGAAGACGCGCGTCGCCTTGGCGATCGCATGCGCGCGCGCTACGCCGCCCTTCGGACGGAACGACACGATGCCGCCGAACCCGCTGCATCTGGCGCTTCGCCAAGTTGGTGCTGCCGATGCGACGGCAGTCCGGGATAGTATACCTCCGCCACGTCGTCGCATTGCGAGAGGAAGTGCGCGACCGCTTCGGCGTTGCGACAGTGGGCCTCCATGCGCAGCGACAGCGTCTTGGCCCCGCGCAGAATGAGATAGGCGTCCCACGGACCGGGCACCGCGCCGACCGCATTCTGATGGAACGCGATCTGCTCGCCGATCTCACGATCGTTGGCAGATCGCCACGCCGCCGACGACGTCGCTATGTCCGCCGATATACTTCGTCGTCGAATGCACGACGATGTCGGCGCCCAGATGCAGCGGCTGTTGCAAGTACGGCGACGCAAACGTGTTGTCGCAGACGATCAGCACGCCCGGACGGCCTGCCCGGCGGCAATCGCCGGCGATATCGCGAAAGTTTGAGGGTCGGATTGCTCGGCGTCTCGAGCCATAGCATGCGCGTGTTGGATTTCGCCGCTTTCCACACCGCGTCCGCGTCGGTCGTATCCACGAAGGTCACGTCGATGCCGTAGCGCGAGAGCACCTGGGTAAACAAGCGATGCGTACCGCCGTAAATGTCGCGCGTTGCCAGCAGATGATCGCCGCTGCGCAATAGCGAGACGGCGCCCGCCACCGCCGCCATGCCCGAACCAAACGCGACAGCCGTGCGTGCCGCCTTCCAGCGCCGCGAGCTGGCGCTCCATCGCGGTGCGCGTCGGATTGACAGTCCGCGAGTAGTCGAAGCCGCGCGTCACGCCGACTTGCGGCAGCGTGTACGTCGCGCTTTGATAGATCGGCGGTATCGTGGCACCGGTCGCCGGACATTCGTCCTGTCCCGTCCAGATGGCGCGCGTCGTAAAGCCAAGGCGCGCGGTGTGCTGCGATTTACGGTTAGGCATGTCGTGCCGTCCTTGCGAGAGTGCGCGGCGCGTGAACCACCGGTTCGAGCAGCGCGCGAAGGGCATGTGGTTCGGCCAAGAACGCGTCGTGACCGTGATCCGACGCAAGTCCAAGATAGCGGCTGGAATAGCCGCGTAGCGCGAAACGCCGCGCCGCCGCGCGCACGTCGTTTGCGCGGAACAGCCAATCCGAGGTAATGCCGACGAACGTCAGCGCCGGCGCATCTTTCGCGGCGAGCGCGGCGTCGCGAACGTCGAACGAATCCATCACGTGCGTCAGCGCGACGTAGCTCGCGGGATCCATCCGCTCGCAAAGGCGATCGGCGTGATGCTCGAGATAGCCCTCGACGTCGAAGCGCGCTTTGCCGTTGCGGTCGGAGCGGCGATCGTGCCGGCGACGCAAGAGGTCGTCGCTCTTGTAGGTCAGCATCGCGATCTTGCGCGCCAACCGCAGGCCGCCAACGGATCCAACTCGATCGCCTCGCGTTGCAGCGCGTTGAGCGCGATCGCCGAAGGCGCTGTGATGGTCGTGCGCGCCGACGATCGATCGCATGGCCGATGCGCTTGGGTTCGTCGAGCGCCCACTGCAGCGCGCGCTGACCGCCGAGCGAACCGCCGATCACGAACGCGAACCGCTCGAAACCGAGCAGCGCGAGCGCGAACCGTTCGGCGCGCACGACGTCGCGAACGCTTAACCGCGGAATACGCTTCGCCCGATCGCGGACCGCTCGAACCATAACAGCTTCCCAGCGCGTTGACTGCGACGACGCACCAATCGCGCGTGTCGAACAGCGCGTCTTCGCCGACGATGCCGGGCCACCACTCGGCAACGCGACTCGAACCGGTCAATGCATGTTCGACGAGCACGACGTTGGAGCCATCGGGCGCCGGCGTGCCGTAGATCGTCACGCGCTGATCGACTAGCGGCAACGCGTGACCGTCTTCGAGGAAGAGCGGCGCCAAACGTAACGGTATGTTCTCGCATCGTTACGCCTCCGCCGCGGCTTGCGCCGCGGTGCTCGTCACGCCGTCGTCCCATACCGGATAGGCCGGCAGCTCGGCAAGCCGCGGCAGACGATCGAAGAGCGGATGGATCGCCGATGCCGGGCCGCAAGCGGCTCGTCGTGCAGGCGTCGCAAAATCGCGGCGCTCGGAAAGCCCGCGCAGGACGCTCACCACGTCGCCCAACACGGCCGACGTCGTCGCAACGCCGCCCGCACCCAAACCGCGCAACACCAGTTCGCCGGCGTCGCGCGCCTTCACCGCGACGACGTTCTGCGCGCCGGCAGCGCGCGCGAAATCGTGCGCTTCGGCAACGAGCACCGGCCCGGCTTGCGCGAAGACCGCATCGTTCGCGCGCACCGCCGCGCCGACCACCCGAATCCTGTAGCCCGAGCATCCGCGCGCGGGCGACGTCGCGCTGCGTGATCTCGGCGATGCCGCTGCGGCAAATCGACGGAGAGACGACGGCCAAACCGAACGCCTGCTGCGCGACGAGCGCGACTTTGTGCGCGGTATCGGCACCCGCTACGTCGCTCGACGGATCGGCTTCGGCATAGCCGAGTCGCTGCGCGTGCGCCAACGCCTCGTCGTATGCGACGCCTTCTTCCATCGCCGAGAGAATCGACGTGCAGGTGCCGTTGACCACGCCGGCCACCGAGAGCACCTCGTCGCCGGCGAGCGCCTCGTCGAGGACGCGCAGCAGCGGAATCGCACCGGCGACCGCCGCTTCGAAGCGCAGCGCCGACGCGCCGCGAACGCGCAAGCGCCTGCAGTCGCGGGCCCTGCGTCGCCAGCAGATCCTTGTTGGCGGTGACCACGTGGCAACCGCGATCGAGCGCGCGTTCGACCAACTCGACCGCATCGGTCGTGCCGCCGATCAGTTCGATGACGAGATCCACCTCAGGATCGTCGACCAACGAACGGGCGTCGCGCGTAAAGACGCGGCGCGACAGGAGATCGGGCCGCGCCTTGTGCGGATCGCGAATGGCGATCGCGCGCAGCTCGTAGCGGACGCCGCTGCGGCGTTCGATTGCGTCGCGCTCTTGCTGCAGCCGCTCGGCGACGTTCGCGCCGACCGTTCCGCATCCGAGCAATCCGACCCCGACGGTCATTTTCATTGTTTCCCGAGCCTCCTTATGCGATGGGAAAGCGGGATAAAAAAAAGCGCCCTGCCGTTGTGTCGGCAGGGCGCTTGAAGCTTCGTTCCGATCCGTTACGTTTTTTGCTTCATGACGACCCTGCCGTATGCATTTGCATACCGCTCATGGGGCACATCATCATGCTCGTAACGCACGGGGACATTGCGGGAACGATACCACGTGCCACCAGCGCTCGTCAACCCTGTTTTTCGCGTTAACGCGTTACCGCTACTTGATAACGCCTTTGATCGGCTTCGCGGTCTTGGCGTTGGCGATCGGCTTGAGGCCGAAAACGTCCAAAATCGTGCGTAAAACGCTGTAGTGGTCGATCTTCTGATCGTACTGGCCGGGATTGACGTTGCCCATCAAGGATGGTCGGAATCTGGTTGCCGTGGGAGCCGTCGTCTTCGTCGAAGGTGAGGATCAACACGCCGTTATTCGCGCTATCCCAGGCAATGAGTTTGGGGAGGTTCTTCGACGCCCACGTATCGCCGGTGGCGATCGAACAATCGTGCATGTCGTTGCACATGTTCGGCGTGATCCAGACGAACGTCGACGGCGGCTTCGTGAGCGGCTTTATGTACGGCAGACTGTACTTGCCGCGGCACGTTCGTGAAATCGGTCCAGGGAACGTGTTTGCGCATGTAGAGGTAGCCGCTGGGCAACGAGTCGGGATCCGCCTGGCAGCCGGTAAAGCCTTTGCGCGGCATCGACTCGGCATAGCCGGTGAACGTCATCTTCGCCGCCAGCAGTTCGCTGCGCGAGATTCGCGACGTCGAAACGTCACCGGACACTTGTCGCCGGTGACGCCTTGCGTCGAGCCGCTGAACAGCGCCAAATAGTTCGGCTCGCTCGGATGCGTGATGGCGAAGCTGTTGGTCATGTTCGCCCAGTTCTTCGCCAAACTCGTTATGTACGGCGCATCCGAACTACCGATGATACTTTGCGTACGCATGGTTTTCGAAGATGACGAGTTGAACGTACTTTGTGGTGAACGCATTGCGCGTCACCGGCGAAGACGAGGCTTTCAGGACCGGCGATGCGCCGGCAACGGCGCAGCCGTACAACAATGCGCAAAGCGCTGCAGGAAGGACTGCTTTTACGATTCGGAATCTCCCGAGTCACGCGAGCGCTGGGTGCGCCGCTTACCGCCGGAGACGAAAGTATCCACGGCGTCGATAGCTTTCTTCACGAGGTCTGAAGCGCCTACCATCTTCTCGCCGACGTCGCGCGTGCGATCGGCGACCTTGCGCGCCGCACCTTACCGCCTTACGCGCAGTGCGTTTCGGATTCTTAATCATCTTCGCGACCGGCGATTTCTTCTTGCGTGAACTGGTCTTTTTGCGCGATGACGAGCGCTTCGCCGTCGATTTCTTCGAAGCGGCCTTTTTCGCAGAACCGGTCTTTCTTGCGGTCGATTTTCTGCCGGTGGACTTTCTGCCGGTCGATTTTCTTGCCGTCGATTTATTGCCCGTGGATTTCTTTGCCGTGGTGCGTTTGGCTGGATTTCTTTGCAGGCATATTTTCCTCCAAGAGTGGTTACATGGCACGTTCCCAATAGGAGGCAAGCTCAAAACGCGCGATGGGCAAAAGGCGATTTACAGCGTGACGCGGATGTGGTTGCCGCAGTTCGGCACGTGTTCGGCAGTTAGATCCGAGGCCAAGTGCTGAACGATAAAAAGCCCGCGGCCGACGTCGCTCAGAGCATCGTCGGGAAGCCGGCGCTCGACCAACGAAAACGCCGTTCCGGAGTCAATGAGGTGCAGAACGCCGCCGCCATTGCGCCGTTCAAATGCGACCTCGACAGGCCCGGGCGCATGCCGGACCACGTTGCCGAGCAGCTCGCCAAAGACCAGTTCCGCCCGGTCGACCATTTCGCCGTTGAATTCGTTCTCTTGCAGAAACTCAACGAACTGGGCCCGCGCGTCGACTCGCGGCGCGGGCATCGTCGGTGGTGAAGGTCCAGGCCGGTCCCTCTCCCAGTGAAACGGTCAAGATCGCGACGTCGTCGTGCACCTGTGCCGGCAAGCAAGCGCGCGCGATGATCTTTGCGGGAGAGACGGATGCGGTCAGCACGCCGCTGGAAAGCACCTCGCGCAACATCCGCTCACCCGACTCCCAGTCGTGCGTTGCCTTCGATCAACCCATCGGTAAAGAGCACGAGCACGTCGCCGTCACGCAACGCCATCACTTCCGAGGATTCGGGGGGACCCGCATTGCGCAGACCCAACGGCAAACCGCGAGCGTGCAGTTCGATCAGCTCGCCGTCGCGCCAGAGGATCGGCAGCGGATGGCCGGCGTTCGCGAAGCGCAACAACCGCCGATCCGGACTGATGACGGCCGACGAAGGCCGTGACGATGGCGTCGGGATAGCGCTTACCGAGAAACCATCCCGCCGAGTCCAAGAATCTTGGTGGGATCGGTTTCGTGCCGCGGCACCGCGCCCATCGCGTGACGCACCTTACTCATGATAACCGCCGCTTGAATTCCCCGGCCGGTCACGTCGCCGACGCTGACGACCACGGAACCGTCGTCGAGTTCAATTGCGTCGTACCAATCGCCGCCGACTTGGCCTTCTTCGTCGGCGGGCGCATATACCGTATCGAAACGGATGCCGGCGGGGCGCGGAATGAGCGAGGGGAGCGACGCCTGTTGGAGCGTCGTCGCGATTCGCCGTTCCCGCTCGAGCGTTTTCCAATGTTCCATGGCGACCGAAGCCCGCGCTGCAACCTCCTCGAGGAGCGGCACGTCGGCACCGTCGAACGGCCGTTGCGCATAGTACGCCGACCATAGCGCCGTAGGTCTCACCGCCCGCGTGCAACGGTAGAATCACCGACGTTCGAGGCGCGAGCGCGTGCGCGGCACTCGACAGATACGGCCAGACGCGCTCGGCGAGCGCACCGGGATCTTGGCTCGTATAGACGACCGTTTCGTGCTTTTTCAACCGCTCGGCGATGTCGCGTTCGGCCTGCGGCCGATAGATGCGCTGGCCGCGCAAAGGACTCACCAAGGCATTCGTGTTGGCGTCGCGGTGCACGACGATCTCCGCGCGGATCCCCTCTTCTTGCAACCGCAGGATGGCGCAGGCGTCGGCGATCTCCGAAGCGATGGCTTGAGCCACGCCGTTCATGGTCGGCCACGGATCGGACGTTCCAAAAAGCCCCTCGTTGACACGGGCGGTGAATCGCAGTTGCTCGGCGGTCCGCCGTTCGGCGGCCAGCATGCGCGCATTGCGAATTGCAGCCGCGGCACGGTCGGCGATCGCGCCCGCAACGTCGAGATCGCTGGCCGTGAAGAGGCGGCCGGACTCCGACGAGACCATCGTCACTGCGCCGTACGTCTCGCCGTTCGACGTGAGCGGCAAGAGCATCACCGAGTGCATTTGCAGGAACTCCAGGAGCCGCATATGTTCTTCGTCGCGCGCTGCGGCCTGAAGTTGCTCTGGGAGAATGCGCTCGTAGAGCTGCTTCTCATTCTGCTCGACGGCGCGCATGAATGCATCGCCCGGCCGCGGCGGATACCGATGCCGGTACTGTTCGACGAAGTGCACCATATCGGCGTTGCGATGCTGCATCGCGACGGTTTCGTAGGTGCCGTCCATCGCGAGAGTCACAAAGCACCAATCGGCGAAGTGATCTACGGCGAGGCGCGCGAGCTCTTTGCAGATCGCATCGACCTCCGTCGCCGCAAACATGACGTTTCCGGCCTCGACCATAAAACGCAAGCTTTCGCGAGCGCGTTTCTGATCGTTTACGTCGGTTGCCGTGCCGATCCAGCGCGCGACCCTACCGTCGCCGTTGCGAATCGGTGCCGCGCGCGAGAGAAACCAGCGGTAGCTGCCGTCGTTGGCGCGTAGGCGAAACTCAAGCTCGTAGGGCGTGCCATCGGCCACCGCGCGGTTCCAGCGGTCCCACGTTTCTTTGACGTCGTCGGGATGCACCACGCCGACTTCCGTCCCCCGCTCGCGATACTGGTCCAGCCCGATCCCGGTGTAATCGATCCAGCGTTTATTGAAGTAATCGACTTGTCCGCTGCCATCGGCGGTCCAAACCAACTGCGGCATGGCTTCGGCGATGACGTGAAAATCACCACCGTCAAGTGCCGTCCCGGTCGTCGAACGCATGCGGCTTGGCCCACGTTTGCGAAGAAACTTCACGGCGGTGGTCCGGTTCTTCCGCAACCCCGGCGAGGCGTCCTCGTCACGCACTGTGCCGCACAGTATTATACGCGCTGGAAAACGAAGCAACGACCGGCATGGACCGCGTCGACGGCCGGTGGATCTATTCCGCGTCCGATCTTACGAACTTTCTATACTGTCAGCACTTGAGCGTGCGGTCGCGCGCAGTAGCTTTGGGCGAGCTACGCCGGCCGGAATCCCCTGATGGCGCCCAACTCTTGCAGCGCAAGGGCGACGAGCACGAAACGCATTATCTCGATGCCATTAGAGAGCGCGGCCACCGCGTCTGCGAAATGCCGGCGCGACAGCAAGAGCGCACGATCGCGGCGTTTACCGCAGCGGACGCCGCGACCCGAGCGGCCATGGACGAGGGTTACGACTACATTTATCAGGCAACGTTCTTTGACGGGACGTTTCAGGGCCGTGCCGATTTCCTGCATCGCGTTGACGACGATCGGTCGCGGCACCGCTACGGCTATGAGGTTCTCGATACGAAGCTCGCACGGTCGGCAAAGCCGGCATTTCTCGTCCAGCTCTGCGCGTATAACGAGCACGTTGCGCGCCTGCAGGATGGTCTCATGCCGCGTTCGATGCGCGTCGCGCTGGGCAGCGGCGAGGAACAACGCTTCGACGTCAACGACTACTTCGCATATTTTCGACATCTTCGACAAAGTTTTCTCGCGCAAATCGAAACGCTGGAAGCCTATCCTTACGGGTGCAGCCATTGCACGGTGTGCGACTGGGACGACACCTGCACCGCGCAACGCCTGCGCGACGATCATCTTTCCAACGTCGCATGGATGCGTCGCGATCAAATGGAGAAGCTCACCCGAGCCGGTATCCGCACGACGACGCAGTTGGGCAATGCGCCGGCGGCCGCCGAGATCAAAGGGTTGAGCCACCGGACGTTCGAGACCCTTAGAACGCAGGCGCATTTGCAATGCGAACAACGGGATGCGATTGCGAGCCGTAAACCGGAGAACGAGTGGTACCGGTACGAATTTCGCGATTTCGATCCGCACTGCGGCTTCTCGCTTCTGCCGCAGCCCGATGAAGGCGACGTCTATTTCGACATGGAGGGCGATCCCTATTACGCTCCCGACACCGGCTTGGAGTACCTCTTCGGCGTGTATCTTCCAAAGGAAGATCGCTATGTCGACTTCTGGGCGCACTCCCTCGCCGAGGAGCAGAAGGCGGCCGCCGACCTCATCGCATTTTTGATCGAACGGCGCCGGCAGTTTCCCGACATGCACGTCTACCACTACGCGCCGTATGAGAAAACGCGACTCGGGAATCTTACCACGCGGTACAAAGTCTACGAGGACGCGTTCGACGATATGCTCCGCGCCGGCGTCTTGGTCGATCTATACGCGGTCGTGCGGCAAGGCATCTACATCTCGCAGCCGAGTTACTCGATTAAGAAGCTCGAGCCGTTTTACCAGTTTAAGCGCACCGCGGAACTCAAGCGCGGTGACGATTCCATCCTTTTATTCGAGCAGTGGCTCGACGAGCGCGACGATGGAATACTCGAGAAGATCCGTCATTACAACGACGAGGATTGCCGTTCCACGCATCTGTTGCATCGTTGGCTCCTCGACCTTCGAGAAAAACTGGCCGCTCAACGCGGCGAAACCATTCCATGGTTTGCGGTTAGCATTGAAGCGCCCAGCGACAAGCGCGATACCGAGAAAGCCGCTACCCTGTCACTGCGCGCCGAGATTCTCGACACGATGGCTTCGCCGCTCGATATCGGCCAAGTCGGTCAAATGTGCGATGCCGATCGCTTGCGCTGGTACGTCGCGAACATTGTGGATTACCATCGCAGCGAAGCGAAACCATCCTGGTGGGAGTACTTTCACCGCTGCGCCAACGCAGATGCCGTCACCGAATCGGATCGCAAATGCATCGGCGATCTGACGTGGCTTTCGGACGTAAAACCCTACAAGCTCAAGGAAAGCGATAAAAACGAAGTCTTCACGTTTGCGTTTCCCGAGCAAGAGCACGGCTTAGAGCCCGGGAACGACGTCGTCGATCCGGTAACGCGGAGGTCGCCGGGGGAACTCATTGCGATCGACGATGCGGCTCTGACGCTAAGGATCAAACGCACCCACGACTCGATCATGGCGCTCTGCGGGCGCTGATTCCCAGACCCTTCACGGACGAACGTCTGGGCAATGCGCTTATGGATATCGGACGCCGCTATCTTGCGGGCACCCTGCACGACGAGTTTCCGGCGATCGAGGACATTTTACTTGCATCGACCCCGCGATTGCGAGGCCGCGAACGAGGGGACACCATTCAGCCCGGTATCGTCGACGGTTCATCGCTGGCTGCAACGATCTCGGCGCTCGACCGCAGTTACCTCGTCGTACAAGGTCCGCCCGGAACCGGCAAGAGCACGGCTGGCGGCGAGGCGATCGTGCAGCTATTAGCCGACGGCAAACGGGTTGGCGTGATGGCGCGATCGCATGCCGCCGCGCGGAATCTCGTTGCAGCGATCGAAGCTGCAGCAACGAAGAACGGCGCGCGATTTTCGGGAGCGTACCGATTTACGCACGATAGCAACGCGTACGTATCTCCCTATGCCGACGAAACGTGCATTACGAATGAAGATAAGCCCGCCGGCGCGCTTGCGCCGCACTATCGGCTCGTTGCCGGTACGAACTACCTCTTTGCGGTCGACGAGGCAGTCAATGCGTTCGACGTCCTTATTGTCGACGAGGCCGGACAACTCTCGATAGCAGATGCCGTTGCTTGCGGCCGGGCCGCGCCGAATATCGTTTTTCTAGGGGATCCGCTGCAACTCGCGCAAGTCTCGCAAGGCAGACACCCACCGGGGATGGACCGGTCGATTCTCCAGCACCTTCTGGGCGATAGCGCCACGATTAGACCGAATCGCGGTATCTTCTTGCCGATCTCCTACCGCATGCATCCGAGCATCTGCGATTTCATTTCGCGGTCGGTGTACGAGCATCGCCTCGAAGCGGCACCGGGTAACGAGCGTAACGCCCTGCACGTTGCCGGCGAACCGCCGCAGAGCGGACTGCGTTGGCATGCCGTCAAGCACGACCACAACGCGAGTTCGTCGGACGAAGAAGCGGGTGTGGTGGTGGACCACGTCGCCGCACTATTGCAAGCGCAATGCACGACGCGCACGCGTCCCCGTGGGCCGCTGACCCATGACGACATTCTGATCGTTTCTCCCTACAACGCGCAGCGGCGGCTGATCGCCCAGAAGTTGGAAGAACGTGGAATCCGCGGCGTTCGCGTCGGTACGGTCGATAATTTCCAAGGACTCCAGGCGCCGGTCGTGATCTACTCCATGGCGACCTCGAGCGGTGCGACGATGCCGCGCGGCCTCGAGTTTCTGTTCGAGAAGAACCGCTTTAACGTCGCAATCTCGCGCGCGCAATGCTTGTGCATCCTGGTCTGCTCTTTGGGGCTGCTGGAGATCGCATGCCGCACGCCCGAGCAGATGGCGTTGGTAAACCTACTCTGTGCCTATACGCAAGCGGCGTCTACACCGCAAACGCAACCGTCGTTCCCCGCTCCGACCGGTTAAGTTCCAAGCGCTGCGTCGTGGCGCGCAATATCGCTAAACCGCGGCCGCGTTCGACCGGCGGACGATGATCGTACCACGTGCCCAAGTCCTGAACTTCACCGAAAATCTTGTCCTCGCGGGCATCGAGACGTAAGACGAAATCGCCGGTGGCCCCGCGATAGGCGTGTTCCACCGCATTGGCCACCGCCTCGCCGACCGCCAGCACCAGATCGAACGTGCGCTCCGGCTCCAACTGCGCGACGCGCGCGTAGCGCGAAACGAAGCGTCGCGCAATCGTGGCGGACGTCGGCTCGGCAGGAAGCCGCATTTCGACGCTGCCGGGCTGGGGCGGAAGAAACGTCGCGGCTAAGACGGCGATGTCGTCGTACTGGCGGTTGTTCAGCACGTGGCGAACGAGCGCCGCCGCACCGTCCGCGCCGGTATCCTGCACGCGACCGCCCAACGCTTCGAGCAAACGCGTCGATTCGCGTTCGATATTGCGATCGAACTCGATAAGGCCGTCGGTATAGAGCAGCAGCGTCGAATATGGCGGCAGAGGCACTTCGCGCGCCGGAAAGAGCGCGTCTTTGTCCACGCCCATCGGTATACCGCCGCCTTTGAGATAGTGCGCTTTCCCTGCGAACGGTGCCAGCGCCGGATGCGGGTGGCCCGCGCACGAGTACCGGAACGTCCCATGCTTGACGTCTACGACGCCGTAGATTGCCGTAATCATCGGACGATCGTCGTTGATCATGAGCGCGCAGTTTGCGCGTCGCAGCGTCTCCGCGGGCGTCAAACCCTCCAGGGCCGAGAGGCGCAACGCCTGGCGCGCTTCGTTCATCGCTACCGACGCTTCCAGACCGTGGCCCGCGACGTCACCGATGGATAGCGCCAGCTCTTCCGACGAAATCGCGAAGGCGTCGTACCAGTCGCCGCCGACGCGCGACTCCCGCTCCGCAGGACGATAGGCGTAACTCAACTCGAGGCGCGAGTGCGACGGAAGCCTCGCCGGCAACATCGCGTGTTGCAGCGCAGTGGCAACGCGATGCTCGCGTTCGTACAGGCGGGAGTTGTCCATTGCCAATGCCGCGCGCCGCGCAAGCTCTTCTGCGATGTCGACCGCAATCTTGGGAAGCGCGAACGCCGGATCGGTGTTGACGAGGTGCAGCGTTCCGCGGGTGTGACCGCGCACGACGAGCGGCACGATGAGCGCCGTGCCGAGGCCCGCATCGTCGTAGATTGCGCGATCCTCCGCATCCGGCACGTTCTCCCAGACGGCGCGGAGCGTTGCGTTGTGGTCGAGCACCCGGCTGCGCGCTTGCCGTAGCACGAGCGGCGAACCGAAGGCCGCGTCGCGTATCGTTACGACCGTGCGTCCGACGAGTGCTTCCAAACGCCGGTTGAGCTCGGGGTCTTTGTGACGCACCGCTTCGACCACCAGCTCTCCCTCCGCCGAAAGCGATTGCAGTTGACACCAATCGGCGAGTTGCGGTACGCAGAGTTCCGTGATCCGCTGCAAGATCGTGGGCGCGTCGAGCGTCGAAGAGAGCAGATCGCTCGCGTGCGCCAAGAACTTGTCGCGCTCTTCGCTCAACTTGCGTTCGTTGATATCCGTCGCGGTGACGAAGAGCCGCGCCAGTGCGCCGTTGGCACTCCGTAACGCTACGCCGCGATGTAGGAACCAGGTGTAGTCGCCCTCGGCCGACCGGATCCGAGCCTCGGCCGAGAACTCGTTGCCGCCATCGGCCGCAACGCGCCAGGCGTCTTCAATGGCGGCGCGGTCATCCGGATGAAACGCCTCGAGCCAACCGTCGTTTTCGAACGTCTGCGCCATCGACATGCCGGTGTGTTCGAACCACCGGCGATTGAAGTAATCCACCTTGCCGTCGGCGCCCGCAGTGCAGATGATCTGCGGAACGGCATCGGCGAGCATGCGTAAGACGCGTTCGTTTCGCACCGCGACGTCCCGCGCGCCTTCCACTTCGCTTGCGGCGGCCGTGCGCGCGCGATCGATGCGTTCTCCGTTGATATCGCCGCCGATGCGCGTGGTGAGGAGATCCAGAAAGGTACGATAGTTGTCGTCAAACACCGAATACGGCGACAGGCCGATCACCATCGCGCCGATGGGCACGTTCGCCGAACCGGCAAGCGGGAAGATCGCCGCCGAGGTCACCGGCGTTGATTGAAGCAGCGTGGAAACCGCGTCGATCTTCGACGGCACGACGTGCATGCGGCCGGAATGCGCGGCCTCTTCTAACGGCCAGTTCTCGCGTGCGTCAACCGGGGCTCCCGAGATTTCGCTCAACGTAAACTGCCCATCGTCGCCGAGCAGATAGATGCGCGAAAAAGGCAGGTCGATCGGATTGGCTTGTGTGACATCGCGGAGCGATCGGGAGCTCAAGGCGTAGAGCGAGCGCAGCCGCCGCTCTGCGATGATCTTGGCGCTCACTTCGGTAACCGCACAAAAAATGCCGAGCACGTCGCCGTCATCGTTAATTTGGGCTGAATGAAAACGTGAAATAACACTCTTCAAGATAATCGTTACGCCGCAGCGGCAGCAGCATATCTTCGTTGTAGGTCGGCATGCCGGTTTGCTTGACGCTTTCCAGCATCGGCCCGATCGTCTCCCAGATCTCAGGCCAAACATCGCGCAAGGAGCGGCCCAGCGCCCACGGATGTTTGCTGCCCAGCATGGGCGCGTAGCTGCAATTATAAAACAACGTGTACTCCGGCCCCCAGATGACGACCATGGGGAACCGCGAACCGGTCATGATCGCAAGCGCCGTATTGAGACTGGCCGGCCATGTTTTCCGTGGACCTATCGGGGTTAAGGCCCAATCGACGGCGTCCATCACGGTTGCAATCGAACCGCTAGTGTGAGCAGTCTTCAAGAGCTATGCCTCCGCTTGGCCCTGTTCCCAAGACTCCCATTGCCTAAACGGCCTTACGTTTTTGGGAAGAACCTCACGCATGGCGACTGCGATTGCTTTGGCCCGCGACACCTGGAGCAGTTATCAACGGCACAACGGTCAGTGGCTCGCCGCGGCGCTGGCCTATTTTGCGGCCTTTGCGATCGCGCCGCTGATTATCGTCGTCGTCGAGATCGCCGGATTCTTCTTACACAACCATCATCAGGCGCTGCACGCGATCTATTCCGCCATGCCGGCTGCGGGCGGCGCTGCGGTGCGGCAGATCGTCGCCGCGAGCTTCTCGCATCCGCGGCAAAACGTTCTCGCGCAAATCGTCGGCTGGGCCGTCTTCGTCGTGGCGGCCATCGGACTCTTTAGCTCGTTGCAATTTGCGCTCAATGCGGCGTGGGATGTGGAAGGGCAACGTCACGGCTTGTGGCAAACCGTTAAAGAACGCGCATTGAGCTTTTGCATGATGCTCGTTGCGGCGCTGCTGCTCATACTCTCGGTGATCCTGAACACCGTGCTGAGCGCCTTTTCGGCTGCGCTGGCATCGCACGGTGCGGCCGTCGTCAACCTCACAAAAGGCACCGACTTCGTCGTCTCCCTCATCGTGGTATGGCTGCTGTTCACGCTGCTTTTCGAGTATCTGCCGGATACGCGCATCGCCTGGCGTGACGTATGGATCGGCGCCGGAATTACCGCGCTCCTCTTCGTTATCGGACAAACGCTGCTCGGCTGGTACCTCGGCCGGATGGCCATTACTTCGAGTTATGGCGCATTCGGTTCGCTCGTCGTTTTTTTATTGTGGGCGAACTACTCCGCACAGACCGTTCTGCTCGGCGCGGAGTTTACGCACGCCTACGCGCAGCGGCGCACCGCTTAGCCGCGATAGACGATCTCCGTCATCATCCCGCCGTTCATGTGAATCTCGTTATGGCAGTGGAGCATCCAGCGTCCCGGCGGCGCATCGGCGACGAAACGCCAGGTCGCCGTACTGCGAGGCCCGACGAGCGCTCCGTCTTTGCGCAACGGCCGCATCAGGCGCGTACCGTTGACTTCCGTGAGTTCGAAAAGATGCCCGTGAAGGTGCATCGGGTGCTCCATATCGCCGGCGTTGCGAAAACGCACCGTTATGCGATCGCCTTTACGCACGACGAGTTTGGGCGTGTGGGGCCAAATGCGGTCGTCGATCGTCCATCGCGGATTGCCCCATCCGCCGCCGCCGAGAACGAACTCGCGTGCAGCAGGCTCCGTCTGCGTAAGCGTTTCGGCGACCACACCCGCAATCGTTTCATACGTCGCAACCCGTAGACCGTCGAGCATGGCGGGCGCAGCATGCGCGGGCGCATCCTCCATGCCTTCGGTGTAAAAGAGAACCGCTTGTTGCCGCATCTCGCTGGAATCGCTCGAGATGCCTTGTAGCAAAAATGCGCCCGGCATACGAAAGGTAACCGACACGTCGTAGCGCTCGCCGGTGCCGACGCGCAGCGCGTTTACGACGACAGGCTGCTCCAATGCATTGCCGTCGACATGCGTAACCAGCAGTTCCTGTCCGGCCAATGCGACGTAGTGGGTTCGCGTCGGACTTGCGTTTAATATCCGAAGGCGCACCCGTTCTCCGACACGCACCGGATACTTCGGGCTATGCGGGTAACTCGCGCCGTTGATGCAGTAGGCGGCGTACGCGACTTCGTCGCCCATGCGCGCGTTCGATCGCATTGCCGGAGCACCCATCGGCTCGATCATCGGCGTGCTGCTGACGCCGCGCAACGCGGCGCCGAAGGAACGCCAATCCGGAACGTCGTGAAAAACCAGGGCGTATTCGCGGTCCGCCGGTTCTTCGCGAGGATCGTCGACGACGAACATCCCAAACAAGCCGCGCGCGGATGCAAAGCCAAACGCATGATCGTGATACCAGCGCGTGCCCGGCGGCCCCGGCGTAAACTCGTAGACGAACGTTTCACCACGGCGCACGGATCGCTGGGTGACGCCCGCCACGCCGTCCATGGCGTTGGGCACCAGCATACCATGCCAATGAATACTCGTCGGAACGTTGACGCCGCTCACATACCGGACGCGGATGCGTTGGCCGTGCACGACGCGCAGCAGAGGTCCGGGAATCGTTCCATTGAACGCGAGACCGCCGGCACGCGGCGCGCTGAGCAGGGTGACGTTGACGACGTCGACGGCGAGCGCGCTCGCGGAAAGACGGGGCAGCGCCGCAACCGCCATCGAGCCGGCGGTTGCGCGCAGAAAGGTATCGCGCTTCACTGTGGAGCGCTTTCCTCCATTGCGATTTCACCGTAGTTGAGAAGCGATACGAGCAGCACGCCGCCGATGGTATTGCCGATCAGCACCGGAATCAAGAACTGTACGACATATTGCATGGGCGACGCCGCACCTGAGGCGACGACATAGAGTGCATCGACCGAGCCGGCGATGATATGCGTAAGTCCCAGCGCGCCGACAAGGTAGGTGACGATGATGACGATCGTAGCCTTTTGCGCGTCGGCCGAGGGCAGCAGCCATACCATAAGAGCGATCAGCCAACCGGCGAAGATACCGCGCAACAGCGCGTTCCAGAACGGAATGCCGAGCGTATTTCGCCCGAGCTCGAGAAACGCTGCCTTGAGCGCCGGATCGAAGACGGCAGAGTGCGCGATCACCGCCGCAAAAATCGCGGCTCCGGCAAGGTTGAAGATTAACACGACGGACCACATCTTGAGCACGCGTAAGAACGTTACGCCTTTGTTGGGATCGTCGAGCAATGGAAGAATCGCGGTGACGGTATTCTCGGTAAAGAGTTGTTGGCGCCCGAGGACGACGATCAAGAATCCAGTCGTGTAGCCGAAGCTTTCGACGAGCGGACGCCAGGGCGCGGCCGGAAGCAACGCGTGCAACAGGCCCATTACGACGAGCGAAAAACCCATGGACAATCCCGCTGCCAAACCCGAGAACGCCAAACCTAATACGCTGCGGCGCAGTTCGGCTTCGCCTTCTCGACGGATCGATTCGAAAACGACCTCTGCGCGCAAGCCGGTGCGCTTGCGCACCTCCTGCTCTTCCGACGGTGAAAGACGAACGGTTTTCCCGGGGCGTTCGCGCTGGCGCGGATTACTCAATACGGAGCGGCGCCTCTTCCACAGTTTGCACGCCGGCAGTATTGCGTCCGATAATGGAAAGCTCGTAGACATGCCGCCGGGAAAGCGGCGGCAGTTCGAGGACGCGCATGTGAAAGCGATACACGCCCGGTGCGACGTGCGCGCTATTGATTGAAAACGCGGCGGTGCGCACTTCCACCGACGCGAGATTCGTGCTGCCGACGATCATGCCGTCGAACCACATGCCGGGTCGCAACGTCAACGTCGAAAACCAGATGCGCACGATGCGCGGGGGATCGGCGGGATGCGCGTACGGCGCCGCCGGCATCGCTGGGGGAACCAGGCGCCCGACGAGCAGGTTATGCGGAACTGCAACCGGAGCAGCACCGCAAGCGACCGTCAAGCAGAAGGTCGCGGCGAAGGCCCCGAAGCATGACAGCCGATAAATGAATTTGATGGATCTGCTTTCCGCTCGAGCAGAAGGCCAGCCTTCCATGCCGCGTATCGACTTCGGCGTGGAACGCTCCGCCGCGCCCTCAATCTTGGATTGGACCATCGCACTGGCCGGTGTATGGATCGTCACAGGTCTCTTCATCGACGCACATCAGCACCTGTTTCTCGCAGTGGAATCGTTCTTCAATCCGTGGCACGTCACGATGTACAGCGGTGCCATCTTTGCGGCGGCTGTTTTAGCGATTGCAATCGCGCGTCATCGTCAAAAGGGCGAATCGTGGTGGCAGGCCGTTCCCTTCGGATACCATCAAAGCGTGCTCGGCGTCGCCGCGTTGTTGGTTGGCGGCGCGCTCGATATCGTGTGGCATTCCATCTTCGGATTCGAACACCAACTCGATCTCTTGCTCTCTCCGCCGCATCTCTTTTTGCTCACCGGCCTCTTCTTCTTGATAACGGGGCCGGTGCGCAGCGCACTGCGCCGTCCGCAAGCCGCCACGCTGCGCGATCAACTGCCGATGCTCGTTTGTCTCGGGCTGGCGTTCGAGATTTTGCAGTTCGTCACACAGTACGGTTTCTATCCCGAAGCGCTGATGCGCGATCATCCATTGGCGCAAAACGGATTCCGGACCGAACAGTTCGTCCTCTCCGTCTTCTTGTTCTACCGGCAGGCGCTCGAAATCGCGATCGTCATTTGGCAGAGCGTGCTGCTGGCGGCCGCCGCACTGTATTTGTGTACCCGCACGCGCTTGCGTTTCGGCGCCTTGATCGTCTTGTGCGTTGCCGAAAAACTCTGGATCGGCGGCGAACTCTCTACCGACTTGCGCGAACTTGCGCTCGTCGTGCTCGCCTCGGCGATCGCCGGATTGGCGGGTGACTTCATCGTCGCGTGGTTGCGCGTCTCCACGCGCAACCCCAACGCATTTCGCGCGCTGGCCTTCGCCGTGCCGGGGGCCTACTTTGCGGCGTACTTTGCGGCGGCGGTGCCGCTGTTCGGCGGTACCTGGTGGGACGCAAGCTTCGTCTTCGGTTCGATCGCCGAAGCCGGCTTGGTCGGCCTGTGTATCGGCCAACTCTTCGTCGCAGGAGCGCAAGCCGGCCCGCGCCAGGCATGAAGCTCCATCCAAGCGCCTACGCGGTGGCGCTTGCGACCGTTGCAATCCATCTCGCGGTTTGCCATCGTTTCGGTTACTACCGCGACGAGCTGTACTTTATCGATTGCGCCAAGCATCTCGCCTGGGGTTACGTGGATCAACCGCCTTTGGTGCCGTTTCTCGCATGGCTAACGGCACCGCTCGGCTATCCCGTGTGGGCGTTGCGCGCCTTCCCTGCGGTGCTCGCCGGCGTTACGGTCCTGCTCGCATGCGCCGTTGCGCGCGAACTACGCGGCGGCGGCGTTGCACAGGCGCTTACGGCACTCATGGTCGCACTCGCTCCGGGACTTGCGGGCATTGCGTACGGCGTTTCGACGGAGATGCTGTCGCCGGCGGCCTGGACCGGACTCTTCTATTGCACGATCAGACTGGTCAAAACGCGCGATACGCGCTGGTACTACGCGATCGCCGCCGTCTTGACAATCGGTCTCTACGCCAAGTATTCCATCGCCGCATGCGCGATCGCGATCGTTGCCGGTTTATGTTTGACCGGCGAAGCGCGATTGCTGCGCTCGCGCCGGCTCGCGCTCGCGCTCGGCATCGTCGTGCTCCTCATGCTGCCCAATGCGTTGTGGCAGATCGGGCACGGATTTCCAATGCTCGAAGTGCTGCACGACGATCAACTCAACCGCCATGCACTCGCCAACGGCATGGCCGACGAATCGCCGAATCGCTGGATCAACGCACTGTATATGTTCGGCCTGCAGTTCGCGTATCAGAATCCGCTCTTTTCGCCGGTCTGGATTTGGGGTTTGATCTATGCTTGGCAGACGCGCGCCTACCGGTTTATCACCGTGGCGTATCTCGTCATGCTCGCCGTGCTCGTGCTGACGATCGGACGCGGTTACTACATTCAAGGATGTTACCCAGCGCTCTTCGCGGCGGGCGCCGTCGCGATCGCCCTCCGGCTCGGGCCTTCAAGGGTCGCTCGGGATTCCAAAATTTTTCGGGAACGACGCGCAATCTGCGCGGCGCTATTCGTTGCGGTGTTCGTCATCGGGCTGCCGATGATTCCGCTCGCCGTGCCGGTTTTGCCGCTCCGGCCGTACATGGCGTACGAACGCGCAATTGGTCTGAGCCGGCCTACGCCGCCCGATGGAAAGCATCACCTGATCAACCCCATGTACGCCGACCAACTCGGTTGGAAGACGATGACCCAGACCGTCGCGGGTGCGTACTGGTCGTTGCCGCCGGCGCAACGCAAAATTACTGCCGTCTTTGCCGATCGCTACGCCTATGCCGGGGCATTGGACTATTACGGTCCCCGCTACGGTCTGCCGGCCGTAATTAGTCCGAACAATTCGTACTATCTTTGGGGAACGCGCGGTTATTCCGGGCGTTCGATGATTGCGGTGGGCGCGACCGATTATTGGCTGCTGCTGCACTGGTTCGGCAGCGTGCGGCAGATTGCGGTCTATCGGAACGAACTGCGCTGGATGCTCGAAGGGCCGCTGCCGATTTACCTCTGTACGAAACCGAGAGTTCCGTTAGCGACAATGTGGCCGGCTTTCAAGTACTACGGCCTTTAGTGTCGTAATAGCCCTCATGGAAAACGTACATGCCGAACGTTCTGCCGGTTGGTCCGCCCTTGCCTACGTAGGGGTTTTGATCGTGGCGACGCTGCTGACTATCGGAATGCCGTCGGTGGATATGCGGCCTGCCGATGCGGCTCTAGCGATCGACGAACATCGCGCGACATTCTTGCTGGGCGCCTGGCTGACGTTTCCTGCGGCCGGCTTCTTCTTATGGTTCCTCACCGGTTTACGCACGTATTTGGGCAATGCACCCGGCCGCCAAGAAGGCTTGCCGACGTTCGCAGTGCTCTCCGGGGTCGTCATGATCGCGATCTCCCTTTTTGCAGCCGCCCTGCAAACTGCCGCGCTCTATCAGCCGCCCGATGCCTTTGCCACCAACGGCTTGAGCGCGCTTTCGAACGCGTTCGTGTTCTCGCAGGGTGGTCTCGGCTATGCGCCCGTCTCCATCTTCTTGTTCGGCGCCGCGCACAGCATGCGGCGTCACGATTCGGCGCCCCCGTGGCTTGCTACGCTCGGCTACGTCGCGGCGGCGGGCGCGGCGATTTCGACGCTCTCCATCTTTTTCGCCGCCGGCCCAATGGCGCCGGGCGGCGTTGCGGCGGCGATCATCGGCGCCTTACCGGCTGCGGTTTGGCTCATCGCGACGGGAATCGAATTGATTCAAAACAAACGGGGCTCCGGCGCATCGAGGACATCGGCAGCCTCGTAGTTCGCATTATTGACGCGGCGGGAAACGGCCCGGGCTTCCATGAGTGCCGGATCAAAAGGTTGCAAGACCGGCGCCAACGCTTCGGGCGGCAAGGGCTCTGGATCGAGCCAAAGCTCGATTGCGCCGGGGCGCAAAATTACCGGCATCCTATCGTGTACCGGCGCGACCAGCGCGTTGGGCGGACACGTGACGAGGTCGCAGCACGGGGTTCCGTTCTCAGCTTCCCATAGACCCGCGAACGCGAACGGTTCTCCGGAACAAAGCGTGTAATAATACGGTTGGCCCGCTTGCCATTCGTAGAATCCGTCGGCGAACTGGACGCAGCGGCGTCGCACCGATCCCCGTCGAGCGAGAACCGATTCGGAAAGAACGTTGATGCGTCCGCGAATTCCCCAACGCATGATTTCGGCGACGCGGCGGCCGTCGTTGCGCACCCCAATCACGGCTTGGCTGGGCGCGACGTTGTAACGCGGAAGCTGCGTCTCGCTAAACTCCTCGAATCGAATCGTCGGAAAGGCCGCCCTGAGGGCGTCGGGACGCGCTAACGTGAATCGGCCACACATACGAGCACCGAACGCGCCGCTCGTTCGACCTTTACGAGCCGCGTTCCGGTCCAGCGGTCGTGCAATAGAATGCGATGCCAAACGATGCTGCACGGCAGGATCAGCCACCATAGCCATGCGACGATGAAATAACGGGCGAGAGTTCGTGCGACGCTCGGCTTGCGAAAATCCAGGGTGACGACGTGCAATCCCGCGATCATCATGCCGAAGGTTTGTCCGGCAAGAATGACGAGCAAAGCGAGATAGATCGGCAACCAAAACCACAAGCCCAGGCGGTTGACAACCTGGTCGACGATCTCGCGGATGACCGCGGCTTCCACGGGAATCTTGTGATGGTTCACCGTGACTGCGACCTGTTTTTCGCCGAGCGTGAACGGTCCGATCGTCGCGGTGTCGCTTGGTTCTGCCGTGCTCGTTTTCGTCGCCGCTGGGACCGCCGCCGCAACCGTCGTCGACCTCTGGCTGCTGCCGACGATGCTGCCCCCGAACGACGTGATGATCGCGCTGACGACCACTACGTCGATGCCCCATGCGGCAAAACGCCGCCACCAGCCGCTGCAGTCCTGCGGCCGGACGCGCGTTTCGCCGGCCGCAATGAGTTCCGGCGGCGCCTCACCGCGTTCGCGCACGAACCAATCGCGTGCCGACTGGTAGTGCGGCGTCGTCATGAAGCGATGCAACTCGGCAATCCGCCGGGTTGCGTACGGCTCGCTGCTCAGCCATTCGCCAAGCCGTAAAACGGAATCGGTGGAGAGCTCCGATTGCTGCTGCGCAAACGCTTCGTAGTCGACTTTCCGTCCGAACTCGTGGAACGCGGCAATGCCCATCGCCCGAATCGCTGCGTGGATTGAACCGCAGCAGAGTAATCCAATTTTGTCGCACGTCAGCGCGCAACGCCGCAACCATGCGCCGAAGATCAGCGAGACGATCGGATTCTCGTTGCCGTTGACGCTGAGCAGCGAATGGAATCGCGTGTGTCCCGCAGCAATGTGACCCAGTTCCCGTCCGACGATAAACGCCAGCTCGTCGTCGGAAAAGACCTCAACCCAATGGCCGGAGAGCACGAGCGCGTATGGTTCGCCGAATCCCAAGGCAACCGCCGGCACGAAGTTATCTTCTCGCACGAAGATTGCCGGCATGGGAATGTCGAGCGCCGCACAGGCATCGCGCACGACGGCGAAGACACGCGGGTATTGGGTGGGCGCTATGCGCACGCTGGATCCCAGCAGCCGCCCGCGCGCGAGCGTAACGTAGACCATAGCCACGACAATGAAGAGGGCGACCTGCGAGACGCCGATGGACTCGTGCAGCACGTAACCGATCGCTAGCGCTGCAGGAAACGCGAAGAGCGCCGTCAGGCAGAAGGCTGTAAACTCCGACGGCGTTCGCAGTGACCGCGGCCCGGCAAAGAGCGGATGCTCCATAAACCGTCTTTTCGCGCGCACGTACGAGGACCCGTTCCGGTTTGCGGTCAACTTCCTCACTCCCTTACTCTCTGGAGGTTCCTCGTGCGCATACGGTTACGAACTATCGGACTAACAGCTCTCATGATGACGCTTGCCGCTTGCAGCAGCAGCGGCACCGGCGTGCCGGCTAACGGCGCCGGCGCTTCGAGCGGCGGCAGCGGCCTCGCCGCGCCCCAGGCTCGCGGCAGCGCCAACTATTACGCACCGAACGTCTCGCGCGCGTGCGCGGTGGCAACGCGTCCCAACGAGGCCGCATGCCTTGCTCTCATTCGCACGGACGTTGGTTTCAACTCAACGCCGAACGGTTACGGCCCCAGCCAGCTGCGCGCGGCCTATAACCTGCCGTCGACAAAAGACGGCAAAGGCCAGATCATAGCGGTCGTGGATGCGTACGACGATCCCAATGCGGCGAGCGACCTCGCCGTTTATCGCTCGCAGTTCGGCTTGCCCGCGTGCAACAGCAGCAACCCGTGCTTCGAGAAGGTCAACGAAGAGGGTCAGCAGAGCGGCTATCCGTCGCCGAACAGCGGCTGGGCCGTTGAAGAGTCGCTCGACGTGGATATGGCTTCGGCAATCTGCCCGAACTGCACGGTCGTGCTCGTGGAAGCAAACTCGGCCTATTTAAACGACCTAGGCAAATCCGTCGACACTGCCGTAAACGTCATCAAGGCGAATGTCGTGAGCAACAGCTATATCGGTTATAAGGCGCACGGAATCGCCGGCTCGCAGTTCTACGAACATCCCGGCCACATCATCACCGCGGCGGGCGGCGACAGCGGCTACAAAATCGGCGAGCCTGCCGGATTCCCTGAGGTCGTTTCCGTCGGCGGAACGTCGCTGTTTTCGGCCACGACGAGCCGCGGCTATAGCGAAAGCGTTTGGCGCGGCACCGGCAGCGGCTGCGTGCTTACGCGCCACAAACCGGCGTGGCAAACCAATAAAAGTTGCGCTTGGCGCGCCATGAACGACGTCTCCGCGATTGCCGATCCCAACACCGGCGTGGCGGTCTACGACACGTACGGTCAAGGCGGCTGGGGCGTCATCGGCGGTACCAGCGTTGCGTCACCGATCATCGCCTCCGTCTACGCGCTCGCCGGCAATGCGTCGAAGATGCACGCGGCGGAATCGCTCTATGCGAAGGGCGCATCGCTCTTTGACGTGACGACGGGCAGCAACGGCACCAAGTGCGATAAGAGCCACCCGATCCTCTGCACCGCGGGCCCCGGTTGGGACGGTCCGACGGGGAACGGGACCCCGAACGGGGTCAGCGCTTTCTAGCGCGACTGCCCTTCGTTCGCGAGGTCTTCTGTCGAGCGGCGCTCTTACGGGCGCCGCTCTTTTTCCGCGGCTGGGCGATCACGATCCACGAGCCATGTAGTAGAACATGCCGGCCGTCGCTCCGGCCATCAGCACGAACGTTCCCCAGCCCCATGCCCGCGCGAGCCTCGAACTGACCCAGTCTTTCATCACCGCGCGGTCGGAAGCGAGCCACACGATCGCCGCGATCAACGGCACGGCCGCTATGCCGTTCAGAATCGCGGACCAGAAGAGCGCCTTAATGGCGTTCACATGCAAGAGGTTCATGGCAATGCCCAGCACCATGCCGGCCGCAATGATGAGATAGAATCGCGGTGCTCGAGAGATCGGCTCGCTCAACCCTTCTCGAAAGCGGAACGTCTGCGCCGCGACGTATGCTGAGGAGCCGGCGAGTACCGGCACGGCCAGCATGCCGGTTCCAATCATGCCGATCGTAAAGAGCAACTCTGCGAAGCGCCCCGCCAGCGGCCGCAATGCTTCAGCGGCTTGTTGGGCAGTCGAGATGTCGTGCCGGCCGGCAGCCCCGAGCGTGGCCGCCGTCGTGACGATGATGAAGAATGCGACGAGGTTCGAGAAGATCATCCCGGCATTGACGTCCGCGTGCATGGTGCGCACGGAGGCTTCATCGGTGCCGCGCCGTTCGGAGAGAGTGGTCTTGCCGGCTTCCTTATCCTCTTCCACCATGAGCGACGACTGCCAAAAGAAGAGATACGGCGTGATCGTCGTTCCCAGAACGCCAACCATCGTCGATAGCCAGGCCGAATTGACGTGAATCTGCGGCACGACGAAATGCCGCAGCACGGTGAGCCAGGGCGCGTGCGTGACGAACGCCGTCACGACGTAAGCGAATAGTGAGAGCGTTAGCCACTTGAAGACCCGGGCAATGGCCGCATACTGCAGCCAGGTCGTCACCGCCAGCAGTCCGATGCCGAAAAAGAAGACGAGCGCATCGATCGGTATGCGAATCAGCAAGTGCGTCGCGTCTGCCATGCCGCCGAGATCGGCGCCGAGATTGAAGGTGTTGGCCGCGATCACGAGGAGCGCCAGAGCGTACGCCGCTATGCGAGGCAGCCGCCTTTGCAATACCGCCGCCAATCCTTCACCGTTGACCATCGCAATGCGCGCGCACATGCCTTGAATCACCGCCATCATCGGCGTCGATACCAGCGTGAGCCAAAGCATTGAATAACCGGTCGCGGCGCCGGCCACCGAATACGTTGATATGCCTGAAGGGTCGTCGTCGGCGGCGCCGGTAATCAACCCGGGACCGAGCATCGAGAAAAATTGACGAATGCGAGTACCCACCGAGCGGTTCGTACCCCGTTTGGCGGATCGGCGAATCCCCGGCGGTCTAGCTTATCGTCGTTCCTTGATCGTATTGCAAGCGCCAGACGCCGTCGCCTTCGCGCGCGAACAAGAGAAAGAGATTGAAGCGGTCGGTGCGCATTCCGCTCTCCAAACGTACGCGCACCAGCGCCCATCCGACATCGCCTTCGCTTTGCGCGAAAACGCGATCGCTCGCGTCCAAGGTCCAATCGCCGGATGCAAACCACTCGCGATGCGCGGCAACCGCGGCGTCGTCTCCTTCAATCATCGATCCGCTGGTGCCGACCAGTCGCACGCGTGCGCCGACCGTCCGCGCGAACGCATCGATATCGTGTTGCGCGATAGCAGCCAAATGTCGATCGAGCGCGCTCAGGAACTCGACGCCGGCGCCATTCTCGTTCATGCGTTAGGCAGCAACGCGGCGATGTCGCGACCCGGGATCGCACCCTGCACTGCAGCGAGATTGCCGTCGTGCAAGGCGCGCGCCGTCTGCACCAATGCGGTCATCGTAACGCGATAGAGCGCGCCGCCGACGCTGACGCGTTTGACGCCGAGCGCGGTTAGTTCGGAAAGCGGCACCGCGCTGGAGGGTCCGATGAGTACGTTGACCGGTTTTGGTGCAACCGCGTTAACGATTGCGCGAATCGCAGGCACGTCGGGGAGTCCCGGCGCGTACAACACGTCGGCGCCCGCTTCGGCAAAGGCGGTGAGCCTCCGAACCGTGTCGTCGAGATCCTCACGGTCGTGCAGGTAGTTGTCCGTTCTCCCGGTTAAGACGATTCGGCCGCACGCCGATTGTGCAGCAGCCGCTACACGCCGTACCGCCGCATCGAAATCGTGAAGCGGCCGTTGCGGATCGGCCGTTGTATCCTCGATGCCGATGCCGCCTAATCCGGCAGCGACGGCCGCCTGGACCGTTGCCGCGCAATCTTGCGGATCGGCGCCGAAACCATCTTCGAGATCCCCGTTGACCGGCAGACCGCTCACGCGTGATAAAAGCGCCGCATGTGCGATCGCTTCATCGCGCGAGACGGCATGGCAGCCGTCTTGCCGCCCGAGCGAAAAGGCGAGTCCCAGCGAGGTGCTTCCGAGCGCCTCGAACCCTTCACGCGCGAGCAGTGCCGCCGAGGCGCCGTCCCAGGCGTTCGGCATGACGAATGCGCCTTTGCGGTGATGAAGATCGCGAAATCTCTCGTAGTTGCTGACGATGGCGTTACTCATGGAAGGCGGGCTGTTCGGTTGCGGGTAGGCGGCGCCCCGCGCGGGTACGTTCAGCCCATGCGCACACTCATGCTATTCATAACGCTCGCGGCGCTCGTTGCACCAAGCGCCGCTCCGGCCGCCTCCTGTCACGGCGTGGATCTCGGGATCACGTCGGTGAAAGTGGCCAACGTCACGAGTAACGGTTCGGTGAACCATTACACCCTCGTCGGCACGATCACGAACACCGGCGATCAGAAGCAGGCGTCGAATGCATTGCAGTTCGTGGATATCTACACCAACGGCCAACGCGTCAACGATCGCGGCATTCCGCCGCTGGCGCCCGGGCAAAGCTATACGTTTTCATACGTTTGGCAACGCTCGACGGATGCGGGAAACAACACGACGCTGATGCGGTTCAGTCTGCGAATGGTTCCTCCGTCGGCAGGTAATGCGGACTGCAATCCCGCCAACGACACGACGACCATCCGGTTCTAAGCGTCGGCATTGACGTCGGCGGGACGTTCACCGATCTCGCCGCCGTCGAATGCTGGAGCGGACGCCGCCTATTTCTGAAAGTCCCCACGACGCCTCGAGATCCGCAGCGCGCGGTTCTCTCGGCGCTCGCTGCGTTACTGGACCGCTATGGACGGCCGCCGGCGATCGAACTCCTCGCCCACGCGACGACGATCGCGACGAACGCGCTGCTCGGACAGATCGGCCTGGAGTTGCCCCGCACCGCACTGGTTACGACGCAGGGTTTTCGCGACATCATTGAGATCGGAAGGCAAAACCGGAGCGCACTCTACGATCTCAACGTGCAGCGGCCGCGTCCTCTCGTGGCGCGGGCGGATCGCTTCACGGTCAACGAACGGCTCGGCGCTGACGGCAACGTACTCCAACCGCTCGACGGCGACGAGGTCGCCCGCGTATGCGTGCGATTGCGTGAAGGCGATTATGCGGCGGTCGCGATTTGTCTGCTGCACGCATACCGAAACGACGCGCACGAACGCCGTATCGAAGACGCCGTCCGCAGTGCAATACCCGGAGCCCGCGTGACCCGGTCTTCCAACGTCGACCCGGCGTACCGCGAATACGAACGTTTCTCGACGACGGTGGTCAACGCGGTCCTCGCGCCGATCGTCGTCTCCTATCTCGAACGATTAGTCGACGGTCTACGCGATCTGCGCATCGATGCGTCACTCTACATCATGCGCAGCGACGGCGGACTGACCACCGTTGACGGCGCGCTCGACCGCCCTGCGGCGCTGATCGAGAGCGGCCCGGCAAGCGGCGCAACCGCCGCCGCAACGTTAGGACGAACGATGCATCTCCCTCGCGTGCTCGGGTTCGACATGGGCGGCACGACGGCAAAGGCGAGCGCGATTCTGGACGGCGTGGTGCAGGTCGCGCACGAGTTTGAAGCGGCCGGGACGACGCATAGCGGACGCGGCGTGAAGGGCAGCGGGTACCCCGTCCGTTTTCCGTTTGCGATCTGGCCGAGATCAGCGCGGGCGGCGGTACGATCGCGTTCGTCGACGAGGCCGGGTCGCTGCGCGTCGGCCCACTTTCTGCGGGCGCCGATCCCGGGCCGGCGTGTTACGGACGTTCGAATCGCGCCACCGTGACCGACGCAAACGTCGTTCTTGGCCGATTGCATCAAACGGCGTTGCTCGGCGGAACGTTTCCCATCGACGCCGTCGCGCTCGCATGACGCGGTTGCATCGCTGGCGCGCAGCCTCAATCTCGGTGTCGAACTGTGCGCCGGCGGCATCGTCGCGCTCGTCGATCACGCCATGGCCAAGGTGTTGCGCATCGTTACGGTCGAGCGAGGTCTCGACCCCCGTGAGTTCGCGCTCATTGCATTCGGCGGCGGCGGCCCGCTGCACGCATGCGCGGTCGCAGAGCACCTCGGGATCGCGCGGGTCATCGTTCCCGTTCATCCGGGCTGCTTTTGCCGCCCAAGGCTTATTGCAGGCGCCGCTGCACTCGGACGAGTTTACGGTCCGTTTTCTCGTCGACCGCCGATCGAGCGGGCACGCGACGTCGACGCAATGGTTCGTCGAGCGAAGAAGCCGCCGCGCGCGCGGATCTTGCGCGAGCAGGGCGCCGTTGCACGTACATCGCGTGTTCGCGCGAATACGACGCGCGCTATCGCGGACAAAGTTTCGAGCTGACGATCGCCGCCGAGGTTCGGCCGGCGATGGCCGCGCGCTTTCACGACGCACATCGGGCGCGTTACGGGTACGACATGCGCGAGGAAGCTGTCGAGTTCGTCAACGCGCGTCTGCGCGCGTCGGGCGCATTATCCGTTTCCCCGGCTGTAACGGCGAACGACGCGCGGCCGAGCCGGCGCGCCGGCGCAACCGCGAAAGATTTGGATCGGCGACCGGTGGATCGACGGCGACGGTCGTCGCGCGCGACGCGCTCGCGCCAGGAAAGCGGCTCGATGGGCCGGCTATCGTCGAAGAGTACGATTGCACGACGTACGTTCGCGCCGGGTGGAGGCTCACGCCGCCGAGCAGGCGCTCGAACTAGAGCGTTGCGCGTGATCGACGTCATCACCGCCGAGGTCATCAAAGAGTGCGCTGTTCTACGCAAGCGAAGAGATGGGCATCGCGGTGCGCAACAGCGCGTTTTCGCCGAACATCAAAGAGCGGCTCGACCATTCATGCGCGCTCTTCGACCGCTCCGGAGTCTCATCGCGCAAGCCGAACACATCCCCGTTCACCTCGGCTCGCTGCCGTGGGGATTGCGGCGCATGCTGGAGGTCATCGAGACGCGAGCACGGCGGCATGCGCGAAGGCGACATGTGGTTTGCCAACGATCCCTACGTCACGGGAACGCATCTCAATGACGTCACGCGTCGTCCGCCCGGTCTTCTTCCGCGGCACGCTTGTCGGATACGCGGCGAACAAAGCGCATCACGCCGACGTCGGCGGTATCGGTCCCGGGCTCGATGCCGGTCGATGCGACGGATCTCTTTGACGAGGGCCTCGTCGTGCCGCCGTTGCGTCTTGATGCGCGACGATCGCGATTCTCAACGAAACCGTCGCGCTCTTCCGCGCCAACTCCCGCACGCCGGACGCGCGAAGCGGGGATCTTCGCGCGCAGATCGCCGGCAACTTCACCGGCGAGCGCCGACTACTCGAGTTGTGCAACCGCTACGGCTTCGAGTTGCTCGAAGCTCCATTGCAGCGCGGTATCGCCGACAGCGAACGCCGGATGCGCAGCGGCGCTTGCGAACGCTGGGCGACGGTGATCTTCGAGAGCGACCGATTATCTGGAGGACCGCGATGGCGAACCGTCGCATCCGCATCGCGCTGCGCTAGCGTTGCGCGACGGCGGCGCACGCTTCGATTACGCCGGCACTCGAAGCAACTCGACTTTCCGCTCAACGCCGTCTCGGCGTCACGCTCTCCGGCGTGCATTACGCGCTGCGCGCGGTAACCGATCCGACGATTCCGATGAACGAGGGCTGCTTTCGTCCGGTCGAGGTCTTCGTTCCCGAGGGACGCTGCTCAATCCGCGCCGCCCCGCGCCGGTCTCCGGCGGCAACGTCGAGACGAGCATGCGCAACGCCGACGTCGTCTTGCAGGCGCTCGCGCGCGCCGCGCCGCGAACGCGTTCCCGCGTGCAGCGGCGGCACGATGAGTAACGTCATGCTCGGCGGAACGCGTTCCGACGGCGCGACGTGGGCGTTTTATGAAACGAACGGCTGCGGAATGGGCGCGCGCCCGTCGCGCGACGGCATCGACGCGATCCACGTGCACATGACGAACACGCTCAACACGCCGATCGAAGCGATCGAACGCGAATATCCGCTTCGCGTCATGCGCTACGAGATTGCCGAGGAACCGGCGGCGCCGGACGCCATCGCGGCGGCAACGGCTTGATCCGCTCGATCGAGCTCGTCGAAGGCTCGGCGCACGCAACGCTGCTTGCCGATCGCCATACGCTTTCGCCGCCCGGAGCGCACGGCGGCGAGCCCGGCGAATGCGGACGTCACACACTCGTGCGCGACGGGCACGAAACGACGCTACCGGCGCCAAGGCGAGTTTTCGCTCGAACCCGGCGACGTCGTGACGATCCAAACGCCCGGCGGCGGAGGTTATGGCCCAGCCGAGCGGCTCAGTCGTAGCGCCTGCGCAGCGGCAGTTCGCGGGCGCTGCGGGCGTTCGAGGCCGAAGCGCGCCGCGCAGAGCAAATCGACGACGCGAATCGCGCTCCGGCGCGGCGAAAAACGCCGCCGCGCATCGGCAGCCAGCACGTCTCGCCGTAACGCCGGCGCAACTGCAGGTCGCCGACGAATCTTGCACGACGCGCTCCGCGATGCGCATCGCGCTCGCAACGAGCGCGACGTCGTCGGCGAAAGAGCGCACGCAACTCTTCGGTTGTCCAGCACGACCGCGGGAATGCCGGCTTGCGCGAGCAGCACGTTGCCGAACGCCGCTTCGTCGGTAGAGCCCGAGTGCACGACGCATGCCAGCTCGCAATCGCTCGCGCCCAAGAACATTTCCGGCGTAATCGGACGATCGCCGTCGAGCTCGCCCCCGACGACGCCGACGCGCTTGCACGGCTGCATCGCCGATCGGTGACGCGCAAAGCCAGCGGACGCGCTCAGCGCGGCGCAGGGCAGCCAGGTACGTCGACTTCGACCGCGCCGTACGTCCGAATCGACGCAAAGCCGCTTCGACGCGATCGACGGAGATGCCGCACGTCGGCGCTTCATCGGAAAACCACCCGAACGCCGCTGCCGCGGCGAAATCGCCGGTCGAGACGTCGCCACGGCGCAATCGCGCCATGCACGACCGGATGGCCGAACGCGCGCAGCGCCGCCTCGAGATCCTCGCGGCGCCGCGGCGAGCAGCGAATCGCCGGCGCCTCCGCTACGCACGCGATCGCGCCGACCTCGCCGCGAGCGACCGCGGAAGCGGGCCATGCGCGCCGACCAGCGCGCGTAGAAACGGCGCTCGTTCTCGGCTTCGCGAGCGAAGCGATTCTCGGAGGCGGCTTCGTAGTGCGCGAAGCGCGCGTCGGCGACGTATTCGATGGCGCGGCCCTGCTCGCGCGCGCGCATGCAGAGATCGACGTCTTCGAATCCGTTGACGAACGACTCGTCGAAGCCGCCCTCGTCGAGAAACCATTTGCGTTCGCACCGCCATGGCGGCGCCGCCGAGACGCCGAGCGCCTCGCGCGAACGATTGACGGATCGAGCTCGGCGGCAAGTTGCGAAAGAAATAGTGCCAGTGCGCGTTCGGCAGCACGACCAGTCCGGCAGCTTGGGTAACGCCGTCCTCGAAGAAGAGCGCGCCTCCTGCGATCGCGACCTCCTCTCGATCGAAAGCGCGAACGAGCGGCGTAAAGCATCGCCGAGCGGATAGGCGTCGTTGTTGAGCAGCAGCGTAAGCGGCGCTTGGGCCATGCGCGCGCCCGCTTACACGCGCCGGCGAAGTTCTCGTTCTTTTCGTTACGGACGTAACGGACCGACGGAAACTCGCGAATTGCGTCCTTCGTTTCGTCGCGTCGATGCGTTGTCGACGACGATCGTCTCGAATGCGACGGTGCCCGCTTCGCGCAGCTCTCGAGCTCGCGAAGGCATCGCGCGGTCAACCACCAGTTGTTGTAGACGGGAATGACGACGCTGAGCTGCGGCCAGCGCGCCGATCACGCTCGTGACACGGACGCGCACGAGCTCCAGCAGCTCGCGTTTCGTCTCGGGCACCATCGACGCGCACGAATACGATCGTGACGACGCAAAGCAACGCGTAGATCGAGAAGGTCGCCGGCGTTCCGAGGTGCATCCAGCATCGTGAGAAAGAACTGCGAGACGAAAAAGTTCCCGACCCAGTTTGCCAGCGTCGAGAGCGACATGCCGAGCCCGCGGACCGGCAGCGGAAAGATCTCCGATATCAAAAGCCAAACGATCGGACCGAGACTAAACGCAAAGCAGCCGACGTAGACCATCATGCTCGATCAGCGCGATCGTTCCGAGCGCCCCGGAAAGGTGCGGCTGCGCGAAGGCGGTCGCCATCGTTGCGAGCGCCAAGAACATTCCTGCCAGCCCGACGTAGAGCAGCGGCTTGCGACCGATGCGATCGACGAAGAAGATCGCGACGAGCGTCATGAGGCAGTTGACCGTGCCGACGAACGTCTGCGCGAGAATCGATGCCGAGGCCGACCCGATGCCGGCCATTTGGAATATCTGCGGACCGTAGTAGATGACGGTATTGATGCCGGTGATTTGCTGCAAGACCGCAAGCGCGATGCCGATAAAGAGCGCTAAGCGCACTCTCGGCTGCGCGAAGGCCTCAAGCCCGGCGCTCTTGGTTCGTAAACTCTCTCGAATCGACTCTCCTCTTGTCCGCTGCAGCGGCGCATCCTCGTAGATGCGCTGCAGTTCGTCGCGCGCTTTACCGGCGATGCCGAGCTTGAAGAGATAGCGCGGACTTTCGGGCATCGGCAACATTCCGCCGATCAGTACCAATGAAGGCACGACCGCAAGGCCCAGCATCCAGCGCCATTCGCCGCCGGCGCAAACGCGTAATCGATGAGATACGCGCCGAGAATGCCGACCGTGATCGCAAACTGATAGAGCGAAACGAGCGCGCCGCGGTTCGGCGCCGGCGCCACTTCGGAGATGTAGAGCGGCGCGACGACGGAGCTGAAACCGATTCCAAGGCCAACCACGAAACGCGCCGCCAACAGCACCGGCTCGTTCGGCGCGAACGCCGAGCCGAGCGCGCCGATCAAGAAAGACGACGCCTGCCGACAAGCAGCGTTCGCCGGCGACCGATGCGATCGGCGACCGATCCGGCAACGAGCGAACCCGCCATGCAGCCGACCAGCACGACGCTGATCGTGAAGGCTTGCAGCGCGTGGAAGCTCGAAGTCTTTCGTTATAAACAGGATTGCGCCGGAAATAACGCCGGTATCGTAGCCGAAGAGCAATCCGCCTAGCGCGGCAACCGACGCAACTAACAGCACGTACGCCCGCATGCAGGCGCATTTGCGAGCATCGGCGCAACGCTCCTTTAATGCTCGTCAGGATCTACTTCGGCAGCGCTCGACTACGCGCGCAAACACGCGGCTCGACGCGCTCGTCGTCGCGCGCGGCGAAGACGCTCCTGCTGCAAGAGTACGGCGCCGGCTTCAACCGCGACAGCGCCGCATGCGCTCTACAGCGGCACGAAAAGCTTTTGGGGAGTCGCGGCGCTGTGCGCGCGCGACGACGGCGTTGCTCGACCTCGACGAGCCGGTCGCCGACACGATTCGCGACTGGCGCGACGATCCATGGAAACGCCGCGTAACGATGCGCATGCTGCTTTCCCTTACGGCCGGCTTTGGTTTTGGCGGACTGGGCGCGAGCGTGCCGGCTACGATCGAGGCGCTTGGCGATGCCGCTGCGCGACGAGCCCGGCACGCGCTTCACCTACGGCGGCATCCCGTTACAAGTCTTCGGCGCGGTGCTCGCGCGAAAGCTCGCGCGACGCAAACTCACACCGCACGAATATCTTCGCGAACGCGTTCTCGATCCCGCACGAGTCGACGTTGCGAAGTGGCGAACGTTCAGCGACGGGACGCAACCGCTTCCGACCGGCGCGTTCTTGAGCGCCGAGAACTGGCTTGCGTACGGGCGATTCGTCATCGCGCACCACGCGATCCTGTCGCCGATGTTTCGAAGGTATCGCCGCAAATCCGCGCTACGGCTTAGGCTGGTGGCTCGGCGCGCCGCGAGCGCCCCGGCCGATCTCGTCTACGCGAGCGGTTCGGCCGGTCAAGCGCTTTACCTCGTTCCGTCGCTCGATCTCGTCGTCGTGCACTTCGGCAAGAGCTCGTCGTACCGACACGAGACGTTCCTCAAAAGGCTGTTTACCTAACCCCGACTGGAACGATAATCTGATTGAGACCTTGAAGCGGCTTTATGCCGGCCCTTTGCAAGGCCGTCTGCAGCGGCTTCAGCGAATCGACGTACGCATTATAGCCGTTCATCGCCGCTGCGAAAGCTGCGTCGAAGCGTTTCGAGTAGTCGAGTTGCGCGGCCGTTGGCGGCAGCTGCGGACCGCCGAACCCCGTGGTGCGAGGAATCGATTCGCGCAGCGATCCCGCGCGCTGAATCGAATCTTCGTCGTTCTTGTAGTCGGCGGTGAAGGCGCCGAAGACCGGTTGCCACTGGGTCTGCGCGCCGGCGATCTGCTGCGCGAGCGCAGGCTGACTCTTCGCCGCCGCGGCCGCCGCGTCAGCGATTTACGTATTGCATCGAGATTGTTGAGCGCTTCGTCGACCTTCCCGTAGACGTCCATGTATTTGTGCGCGTAATCATATCCGGCGGCGTACTGCGCCGCGGTCTAATCGTCGCGCGGATCGCCCTTTACGGTGACGGTTTGCGTCAGCGTCTGCGCCGCCGAGCGTGAGGCGGAGAGTGTACGTGCCGGGCACGACCGTCGCGCCGGTCATCGGCCCCTGGTACTCCTCCTTCGCGGCGCCGTACCACTTCATCGGCGCATCTTCGGTGAAGTCCCAAACGTAGCGGTTGATGCCCGCCTTGTTGCTAGAGTCCACGGTTCGTCCTTGCCTTTGACTTTGTGCGTGCCCTTGACCGTGCGAATCACGCGTCCGTTGCGCGTCGAGCACTTCGAGTTGCGGCGGACTCTTCTGCGGCGCGCCTTGATAAAAGTCGACGATCGCGCCTTTGGGCGGATTATCGCCGGCAAAGCGCGTGTAGATGCCAAGGTCGTTGGAATGGTAATGATATTCGTAGGCTGTCGCGCGGCGGATAAAGCATCGCGCCGGCGCGTTGCGCGTTGCCGAGTTGCTGCATCGAACCGAGGTCGTCGAGGATCCACGCGTCGCGCCCGTGCGTCGCGATGACGAGATCGTCGAACTGCGGTTGAATGCGAATGTCGCGCACGGAGACCGCCGGCAGATTGATCCGAAAATCTTGCCAGTGCGCGCCGCCGTCGAAAGAAAGCCAGAGCCCGTTCTCGGTTCCGGCATAGAGCAGATACGGGATTGCGAATGTCGGGGCGGACCGTGCGGACGTATTGGTCCGCGCGGTAACCCGTCGACGATTTTCGTCCAGGTCGCGCCGTAATCGTGCGTGACGAAAATATACGGCGCGTAGTCGCCCATGCGATGATTGTCGGCGACGACGTACGCGGTTCCGGCGACGAGCGGCGACGGCGCCGTCGTTTCGATGCGCGCGTACTGCGGCGTGCCCGGCGGCGTCACGTTGTGCCATGCGGTTGTCCGGCCGCCGTCGCGCGTCATCTGCGCGTAGCCGTCGTCGGTACCGACCCAAATCTCCCCGCGATCGATCGCCGACCCTTCGATGTAGAGAATCGTGTCGGAGTACTCGGCACCCGAGACGTCCTTCGCGAGCGGGCCGCCGGATGGCGTCTGATGCGATTTGATGTTGCGCGTCAGATCGGGACTGATCGCGCGTCCACGTTCTCGCCGCGATCGGTCGATTGAAAAACGCACGTTCGCCGCCAAACCAGCCGACGTGGCCGTCCCAAGGCGCAAACGCAATCGGCGAATCCCAGTTGAACCGGTACGGGACCGTGCTGAGATCGAACGGGCCGAGAAAACTGCCGGGAAACGGAATCGTACGGCCGAATGAAACGGCTGACTTCGGTCTTGCGGTCGAAGAGCGTAACGCGCCGTCTTCGAGGTCGGCCCAGATGTAGCGTCGGATCGGATGGATCGGGAACGGTCCACTCGCCGTCGCCGCCGACGACGTCGGTCCAGTGGCGGTCGTAGATGCCTGCGCTGTCGAGCGAGTTTTCGACGGCCCGCAGAAGCCGCCGTTATCCTGAAAGGCGACGCAGACGTGATACGGATTCTCGTCCGAGAGTCCGACGTGATAAATCTGGCCGATCGTCAGATTGCGCGAGAACGACCAATGCTCGCGATCCGTCGTAAGCGCGTAGCCGCCGTCCTCACCGACGATGATGCGCTTGGGATTCGTCGGATCGATCCAAATCGCATGGTAGTCGACGTGAACGCCTTTGGCGATCTCGGTAAACTTCCGTCCGCCGTCTTTGCTCTCGGCGAGCATTTCCGAGACGGCATAGACGTGATTGGCATTGCGCGGATCGACCGCGATGTGCGTAAAGTAAAACGGCCGCTGATCGACCAGCGTGTCGCTCTGACCATCGTCCAATGTCGCGCCCGCGTCGTCGGAACGCCAGAGAATTCCGCCTTTGCTTCGATGAGCGCAAAGACGCGATCGGGCATTGCTCGGCGCAATCGCCAGGCCGATTCGTCCCGGTATAGCCGCTGGGAAGCCCGTTGCCCGGTCAGCTTCTTCCAAGTGCGGCCGCCGTCGGTCGACTTGTAGAGTCCGCCGTCGGCGCCGCCGCTGTGAACGTCCACGGCACGCGGCGGAAATGCCACATGCCGGCGTAGACGACGTTGGGATTCTTGGGATCGATCGCGACGTCGCTGGCGCCGCTGCGACGGCGAAAGTAGAGCGACTTCCGCCACGTTCGGCCGCCGTCGAACGTAACGTAGACGCCGCGATCGGCCGAATCTCTGATACGGATCGCCGAAGGCGCCGACGACGACGTGGCGCGGATCGCGCGGGTCGATTGCGATGCGCGAAATGCTCCACACGCCGGCAAGCCCGACGCGGGTCCAAGTTTTTGCCGCCATCGGTCGACTTGTAGAGGCCGTTGCCGTAGCTGACGTCGTTACGCGGATTCGCCTCGCCCGTGCCGGCCCAAACGACGTGCTCGTCGGTCGGATCGATTGCGACCGCGCCGATTGCGCGCAACCGGCTGCTTTTCGAACACCGGCTCCCACGTCGCGCCGCCGTTGACGCGATTTCCAAACGCCGCCTCCCGCCGTACCGAGATAATAGAGCTGATCGTCCTGCGGCGTGCCCGGCAACGGAGGCGACGCGGCCGCCGGAAACGGCGGGCCCGATCGAACGCCACGACAAATTCGCGTAGGCCGCTGCCGCCAGCAAGACCGAACGGATGAGACGAGCATCATGGCGACGCCGGTTTTGACGGATCGATGAGCGGCGTTCATGCCGGCCTGTTCGAGCGCCGCATTGACGCCGGGCAGCTGCCGTTCACGAACGCGTTGTAACGAGCGATGCCCGCGCGGTAGTCGGCGTCGACGCGCGCGAGGAAGTCCGCGACCGCCGGCGTGATGAGCCCTTGCGCGTTCGAAGAACGCGCCCGAGCACGTCTTCGTGCAGCTTGCGTTTCGTCCTCGGTTCCTTCGCCGCGGACGTTGGTCGCAAGCGTTTCGAAGAGCGCTTGCGCGCGCGTTCGATGCATCTTGCAGCTTGGCCGTCAGCGCGGCATTATTGGTCTTCTTCGCCGACGCAAGCGCCGCGTCGATCGACTTCTTGACGTCGTCGAGATTGTTGAGCATCGTGTCGAGCTTGCGAAAGTATGCTGCATCTGGCGCATCGCCTTCGTTGAAGCTTCGCTCGTACTCGGCTTGCGTGAAGCTGCGAGCGCGGATCGGGCTTCGACGGTGAAGTGCTGACGTACGTGTGCCCGGACGAGCGTCATGCGCACCGAGTACTGTCCCGGCACGACGCCCGGGCCCGTGTCGGGTCCGTTGAGAAAGTCGAGCGCCGCGCCGTTCCACTTCACCGGACCGTTGACGTTGAAGTCCCACGTGTACCGATTCAATCCCGCCTTGTTTGAAACGTACGGCTCGTCTTTGCCGCCGACTTTGTGCGTTCCCGAAACGCTGCGGATCACGCGCCCGTGGGCGTCGAGAATGTCGAGCGCCGGGCGCGTTTTCTGCGGCGCGCTCTGATAAAACGTGATCGTCACGCCGTACGGCGGATTGTCCGCCGCATAGTTGGTGTACGTGCCCTCGTCGTTGGGGTGCAGCGTCCATTCGTAGCCGGTGCGCGGCGTGAACAGCCAGGTGCCGCGCGCGACGGCCTGCTGCAGCTCTTGCACCGGGCGCACGTCGTCCATGATGTAAGCACGAGCGGCCGTGCGTCGCGATCACGAGATCGTCGTATTGCGGCTGCATGCGGATGTCGCGAACCGAAACCGGCGGCAGATCGTTTTGGAACGATTGCCAGTTCGCGCCGCCGTCGAAGGAAATCCAGATCCCTTCCTCGGTGCCGAGATAGACGAGGTTGCGGTTGCGGATGTCGGGCCGGATGGAGCGCACCCATTGCATCGGCGGGCAGTCCGTTGACGATTTTGCGTCCAATGCCGGCCGAAGTCGTGCGTGACGAACGCGTACGGCGCGTTGTCGCCCATGTAGTGCGCGTCGTTCGATCGCATAGGCCGTTCCGTCGACGAGCGTCGACGGCGCGACGGTCGCGAAACGTCCGAACTGCGGCGCGCCCGGCGGCGTAACGTTGCGACCAATGCTTGCCGCCGTCGCGCGTGAGTTGCACGAGACCGTCGTCGGTACCGACCCAAATCTCGCCGCGCGCACGCGTGCGATCCTTCGATATCGAGAATCGTGTCGCTGTACTCGGCGCCGGAAACGTCGTTGCCGATTGGGCCGCCCGGCGGGACTCTGGTGCGACTTGATGTTGCGCGTCAGATCCGGGCTGATGACGGTCCAGATTCGGCCGCGATCGGTCGTTTGAAAGACGACGTTGCCGCCGAACCAGCCGATGACTTGCCGTCCGGGTGCGCCACGGCGCGAACGCGATCGGCGATTCCCAGTTGAAGCGGTATTTGCTCGTCGACAGCTCCCACGATTCCTTACCGGTCTGCAGGTACGGGCTGCGCCGACCACTGATCTTGCGTGACGCGATTGTAAATCGTTCAGCGATCCGTTTTGCGAATCCGACCAAATCCAGATTGGCATCGTCGGGCTCGGGGACGCCCCACTCGCCGTCGCCGCCGGCGGTCGACGATCCAATTCTTGTTCTGAATCCCGGCCGGATCGAGCGAGTTCGACGGACCGCACCAACCGTTGTTGTCCTGCAAGCCGACGCAGACCGTATACGGATTGTCGTTACCGAGGCCGACGCGATAGACTTGCACCGATCGGCAAGTTCGCCGAAAAGAACCAGTTCTCGCCGCCGTCGAGCGTCAGCGCGTAGCCGCCGTCTTCGCCGACCATGATCCGCGACGGATCGTTGGGCGCGATCCAGATCGCGTGGTAGTCGGTGTGCACGTCGTCGGCGATCGCCTTGAACGTCTTGCCGGCGTCGTGCTCACCATGACGCTTGAAACGACATCGCGTAGACGCGATCGGGATTTTTCGGATCGACCTCGACGTGCGAGAAATAGAACGGCCGCGCGTCGACCAGCGAATCGTTGCTGACCATCGTCCAGTTCGCGCCGCCGTCGTCGGAGCGCCAGAGTACGCCTTCTTTCGATTCGATCAGCGCGTAGACGCGATTGCCGTTGCTCGGCGCAACGGCCAAGCCGATGCGTCCCATCGGTGACGCGGGCAGACCGTGTCCCTCGAGTTTCGTCCACGTCGCGCCGCCGTCGGTCGATTTGTAGAGGCCGTCTTCGGTCGCCGCCGCTGGTGAACGTCCACGGCCGCCGCTGAAACTCCCAGATGCCGGCATAGACGACGCTGGGATTCTGCGCGTCCATCGCGAGGTCGGACGCGCCGCTTTCCGGACCGACGTATAGCGTCTGCTTCCAGGTTCTGCCGCCGTCGTCGGTCACGTAGACGCCGCGCTCGCGTGCTGTCGGCGAAAACGTCGCCCAGCGCGCCGACGATCACGTGATTGTGATTGCGCGGATCGACGAGGATGCGCGAGATGTACTTCGTGTCCGCTCAAGCCGACGTTCGTCCAGTGTCGCCGCCGTCGGTCGTCTTGTAGACGCCGTCGCCGTAGCTGACGTCGTTGCGCGGATTCGATTCGCCGGTTCCGACCCAGACGGTTTTGTTGTCGGTCGGGTCGATCGTCACCGCGCCGATTGCCGCAACGCTTTCTTTTCGAAAACCGGGTCCCACGTCTGGCCCCAGTTGCCGATTTCCAGACGCCGCCGCCGGCTGCGCCGACGTAATAGAGCTTCGGGTCGGTCGCCGAACCGGCGACGGCAGCGACGCGTCCGCCGGCGCCGGCCGGACCGATTGCGCGCCATCGCATGTTGGCGAATGGCGGCCCGGGAGTCGGCGTCGGCGATGGGGAGGGCGTCGGCACCGGCTTCGGCGGCCGTGGCGATGGCGGTGCGGGTGACGCAGTGGGATTCGCGGCGATGAGGGACGTCGCGATCAACGCGAGCAGCAAGGCGAAGATCGCCATCGG
>CAVTWE010000004.1:0-74991 GCA_963738335.1 Vulcanimicrobiota bacterium | reverse complement strand
TCAACTTCCTGCTCGTGGCCAACGACCGTTGGGCTTTTGAAAACGTCGTGCTCGCCGGCGATGCCGCCCATACCGCGCATTTCTCGGTGGGTTGCTATGAAGTCGGCACTTGAGGATGCGATCGGCCTAGCCGACGCGCTTGGCGAAGAAAGCGAGCTGGGTTCGGCGTTAGCACGGTACGAAGACCGGCGTAAGATCGAGGTACTCAAACTGCAGAACGCGGCACGCAACTCGACGGAGTGGTTTGAAAACGTGGCGCGCTACGCACATCTTGCCGCCGGAGCAGTTTGCCTACAGTTTGCTGACGCGCAGTCAACGCATTGGCCACGAGAACCTCTGCGTGCGCGACAACGCGTACGTCGGCGACGTCGAGCGCTGGTTTGGTGGCCGCAGCGTTCCGCCGATGTTCGTGCCGTTTAAACTGCGCGACATGGAACTGCGCAATCGCGTGATCGTCTCCCCGATGGCGACGTATATGGCGGAAGAGGGCGTCCCGAGTGATTTTCATCTGGTGCATCTGGGCGCACGGGCGATGGGGGGCGCGGCGATGGTGGTGACGGAGATGACGTGCGTCTCCCCGGAGGGGCGGATCACGCCGGCTTGCCCGGGGATGTGGAACGACGAGCAGCAGCAAGCGTGGAAGCGCATCGTCGAGTACGTGCATACGCACACAACCGCCAAGATCGCGCTGCAACTGGGACATGCGGGTCGAAAGGGCTCGACCCGGAGGGGCTGGGAGGGCATCGATCTGCCGCTCGAATCCGGCAACTGGGCGCTGGTTTCGGCATCGGCGATTCCCTATATCGAAGGCGTATCGCAGGTGCCCGGAGAGATCACGCGCGCGGAGATGGACCAGGTCAAGGAACAGTTCGTCGCGGCCACCCGCCGCGGTATCGCGGCGGGATTCGACTGGCTGGAGCTGCACTGCGCGCACGGTTATCTGCTGTCGAGCTTTATCTCGCCGCTTACCAACGTTCGCGAGGACGAGTATGGCGGCTCACTGGTGAACCGCTGCCGCTATCCGCTGGAAGTCTTTGCAGCGATGCGCGAGGTGTGGCCGCAAGAGAAGCCGATGAGCGTGCGCATCTCGGCGACGGACTGGGTGCCGGGCGGTCTTACTGCGCAGGATGCGTCGGAGGTGGCGCGCATGTTCCGGACGGCGGGCGCGGATGTGATCGATTGCTCATCGGGACAGGTGAGCAAGGACGAGAAGCCGACCTACGGGCGCATGTTCCAGGTGCCGTTCTCCGACCGTATCCGCAACGAGGTGGGGATCGCGACCATCGCGGTGGGCAACATCTTCGAGGGCGATCATGTGAACACGATCATCGCGGCGGGGCGTGCCGACCTGTGCGCGATCGCGCGCCCGCACCTTGCCGATCCATCGTGGACGCTCCACGCCGTCGGCCGAATTGGGATATCGCGAGGCACCGTGGCCGGTACAATATCTTGCGGGTCGGGATCAACTCGAGCGGCTTATCGCGCGAGCCGCGCGCCACTCCATGACCGTGCTGAAAGGAAAGCACGCGGTCAGTGACGGGTGCGTCGCGTGGTATCGGCTTGGCCATCGCGCAAACGCTCGATGCGGCCGGCGTTAGACCGTGAGCGGCATCAGTCGCGCGCAAGCCGACGTCGGCCGCGAGACGGAAGTGCGGGCGGCCTTTGCGGCGGCACGGGCGCAGAACGGTCCGATCGAGATCCTGGTTAATAATGCGGGCGTGGTGGAAGCGGCGACGCTCGAGGCGCACGACGTCGGCGTTGTGGGACCGGATTGTCGCGACGAATCTCACCGGCCCGTTTTTGTGCACCCGCGAATGCATTGCCGATATGCTGACGGCGAAATGGGGACGCGATCGTGAACATAGCAAGCACGGCCGGGTTTCGAGGGGCGCCCTATATCTCCGCATACTGCGCCAGTAAACACGGCATTGTGGGATTCACCGCGTGCGATCGCCGCGCGAAATAGCGAAGAGCGGCGTTACGATCAATGCCGTCTGTCCGGGTTACACGGAAACCGCGATTCTGCAACGGGCTGTCGCAAATATTCGCGCCAAGACCGGTCGTGATGAAGCGGCTACCCGGGAACTGCTCGCGCAGAGCAATCCGCAAGAGGCCGCATTGTGGCGGTCTCGACGAGGTTGCCGATGCCAGTTAAGATGCTTATTGAAGGATCGCAGAACGGCGCCGCAATGCTCGTTCCCGGTTTTTCGTTGCACTGAGCCGTTACGAGAGCCGGTTAACCTTGCGCCGTACCAGCGTAGCTTTGGCCAGAACTGCGACAGCGGCTCGACGGGATCACTGCACAGATAAATCGGCGACGGTCCTTCAACGACCCATTTCAACGGCTCGTTGACGGTTCCAACCAGAACGACGTGGCGATAACAGGTGCTCCAACCGGTCGATGTGCGTCGCCCCGACCGCGATCATGTAACGTCCGTCGTAACCGTGAGTTCCCCAGAGATAATAGTTGTTCTGGCTCGAGATGGCCGGCGGTAACCCATAGCGCGGTCCGTAGAAATCGAGCGCGCCGGCATCGCCGTAGGTATCGGCGTAGACGGCGGTCTCGCGGCCGAATCGTCGCCGGAAGGCGATCGTATACGGCCGGCGACGTCGCGCGCCAGACGATCCCAACCGAACTCCTCGGCAAACAACGGCTGCACCAGATGCGCGTCGTTGCCGTGTCCCGTCAATCCGCAGCGCTTGGCTATAACCGATCAACCCGTTCACCGGTAATACTGGTAATGAAAGCGGCATTGCGGCGATCCCGACGAGTGCCGTCCCCGCTAATATCGCGATGCGGATACCGCGCGCGAACGACTGGATCGCGGTTGCGCCGATCGCCGTCAATGTCGCATAGATGCCGATAATATAATAACCCTTTGCGCCGGCCAATACGGCGCCGGCGAACAGCAATACATACGCGATGGCGACGAAACGCAACGACCGCAGCGCGGGCCGAACGCAGGCCGCTATAATGCCCGTCAGCCAAATCGAAGCCGCCACGGGATTGGTGTAGAGCACTTGCTCGAGCGCGAAGGCACGAGCATTGGAACCCACGGCTCCGTATTCCAGCCGCCAGCCGTTCTGAAAGGCGACGCGATGTGCGGCATCGCCGCGAACGACCTCCAGGAACGGCCAGCCGTGGATCCCCTGCCATACGATGTTCGGTGTCAATAACAGCGCGATGGCGGCGACGGTATAGAAGAATGCCGGCGCGCGCAACAGGCGGTGCTGCGCCGCCAACACGAGGCCGCCGGCGACGGCCACGCAAAGCGCCAACATGGAGTACTTTCCCGTAGAGGCCGCCGGCGACGGCAAGCGCCAGCACGACCCACCACCATCGTCCTGCCGTTCCAGGCTCCCGTTCGAGCGCCACGACGGCGAACGACGCGAGCGTCCAAAAGAACGGTTCGAACGAACTCGTCGTCAACGTGTTGCCGAGAAGCAGATATGCCGGCAACAACAGCGTTGCAGTTCCGGCCAGCACTTGTGCGAACGTTCCCCCGCCCAGATAGCGCGTCATTCGGATAGCGAGATAGACCGTTGCCGCTGCGGCAAGCACCGGCAACGCGCGTAACGCCGGCAGCGCATATCCAGCCGGCGCCGAAAGCCACGCGGCAATCGCAACGAGCGGGGGTTGATCGACGTATCCCCAAGCCAAATGCTTGCCGCATTCGATGAAATAGAGTTCGTCGCGAAAATACCCGTAGCGCCACGACGTCGCGGCGTGCACGAGCAACGCGACGAGGGCGAACGCCGGCGCGATTATGCGGCGCGCCGCGCGAGCACCATCAAACTCAGCGCAAAGCCGCAGACGCCCGACCAGATCCACGAACCTAACGCGATATTCCAACTCCACCACAGACCGCCGGTCGCTGCAATGCCGATGAGATAGACGCCGATGTACGTCATGGGAACCGCGGCGGCAAAACAGCGCAACGCGGTTGCGCCGTCCCGGCTCGCCGATGGGTTCGTGCGCGCTACGAGCATATCGCCGGCGATGCCGGCGAGGAGAGAGGCCGCGGCCGTGATCGCAAGCAACGGCGACTGATTCGTGAATGCTGCAGCAGCGGGAATGTTGCCGATAAGCAGCAGCAACGTAATGACGCCGGGCGCCGGACGCATTCGGGAGACGATCCAGAGCGCAAAGCCCGCGATGAGGGTGCTTTCAAATACGACGATCAAGACGCCGGTTGCAACTTTGTAGTAGCCAATGGATAACGCGGTGAGATAGTCGCTGTTGAAAGGTGCGATGGGCGGCGGCGCATTGCTGCGCCCAGCACCCGGATCGAGTGCGTAAGCGGTGCCGAAGTGCGCGAGAATCAACCACGTACCCATGCCGAGAACCAGCGGCATCTGCCGCGACAGTGTGGTTGCCGTACGATCGGCGAGGACCGAACGAATCGGCGCGCAGGACAGCATGAAGATCCCGAGGCCGAGTATCTGATGCGTCGGGCTGAGCAGCGCATCCACACCTTCTTCAATTCCGAAGAAACGATGCCACAGCATATCGCCGGCAGCGCCGGCAAGAAACACCGGAACGCCGACGAGCGCGAGCCGGTACGGCCGCGGAAAGACATCCCCCCAAGCGTAGCCGGCATGGCGCCGGGCTAGCGCCGTCCCGGCGAGAATAAGGGCGAGAACCAGCATGCCGGAGTAGAACACGGCATGATACGGGGTGAAAAAACTCTCTACCGGAACGTGCCCGTGCGCCCAAGCGTCAAGAAAAAATCCGCCGGAGATCCAGACGCCGCAGATGCCCACCGCGTAATCCAACGCGAGGCTGCGTGAAGCGCCATTCTCCATGCCGTGCGCGTTACGCGTGCGCGCGACGCTCGCCTTCTCTGCTAGAGCAGGAGCGTAGCCGAAGAGTCCGTACGACCCGTATAGAGTGCTTCTTCGCATCGGAGCATGTTTGTTGGCGTTGATCGCCACGGCGTGCGGTTCTCGCACGGCGGCCAACCCAACGGCCAACGTCATCGTCGGCTCGGGGCCGTTACCCTCGCCCGTACTGGAACCCAACGACGCGCCGCCGCATATCCTGGGAATGCGTTTCTCATCCCTGGACGTTCGGCGCGGTCAGCGATGGTCCGGACAGTTCGTCACCGGCACGAACGTCGCGAGCGTTGAAGTGCGAACCAGTCTTTTCTCGATCAACGTTCCCCACCTGGACCCTGGGTGGTTCAGTTTTAATCTCGACGTGCTCGACGCGCCCCCGATCTTCGTTCGTGCCTATCGTCTGCGCGTGATTGCGCGCAACACTTCCGGCCAAGAGTACGAAGCCGACATGCCGTTTCGCATCCGATGAGCGGCGCACGCATCGAGCGCGACGGTCGCGTTCTCACCGTAACGCTCGATCGCCCGGCGCGCAAGAACGCGCTGACTTTTGAGTCGTACGGCGTCCTGGGCGACGTCTTCACCGGTCTATGCGACGATAGCTCCATCCGTGCCGTCGTTATCACCGGCGCCGGCGGCAACTTCTGTTCCGGCGGTGACGTCCACGAGATCATCGGCCCATTAACGCAGCGTTCGCGCGACGGGCTGCTCGAATTCACGCAGATGACCGGCAACGTCGTCAAAGCCATGCGCGCGTGTCCCCAACCGATCGTCGCGGCGGTTGACGGCATCTGCGCGGGTGCGGGTGCGATCTTAGCGATGGCTTCAGATGTGCGATTGGGGACGTCGCGTTCTTCGATCGCATTTCTCTTCGTGCGCGTCGGATTAGCCGGCAGCGACATGGGAGCGTGCGCAATGCTGCCGCGCATCGTTGGTTTGGGGCGCGCGTCGGAGCTGCTCTACACGGGTCGCGCCATGCCCGGTACGCAAGCATTGGATTGGGGATTCTTCAATGAAGTCAGCGATCCGGAGTCGCTGCAATCCCGCGCCATGGAACTCGCTCGCGGCTTGGCCGATGGTCCCGCGCTGGCGCATGCGATGACCAAACGCATGCTTCTTGCGGAGTGGTCCATGCCGCTCCCGGCAGCCATCGACGCGGAAGCAGCTGCCCAGGCGCAGTGCATGCAGAGCAACGATTTCAAGCGTGCCTACGCGGCCTTTGTGGCGCGCGAGCCGGTGCGCTTCGAAGGCGACTGACGTGCTGTCGCTGCCCTTCTTCGACCACGAACATCGCGCGTTCGCTCGCGCTCTGCAACGATGGTTAGCGGGACGCGCGGAACCGGCATCCGATGTAGACGCGGCCGTCGCGGTGCGCGGGTGGGTGCGCGAACTTGGCGAGGCGGGATGGTTGCGCGCCTGCGTGCCCGCTCTGTTCGGCGGTTCGCGCCAGGCTCTGGACGTTCGAACGCTGGCACTGGCGCGCGAGCGGCTTGCGTATTCCGACGCGCTTGCTGATTTCGCATTTGCGATGCAGGGCTTGGGCGCGGCGGCCATCGTGCTGTTCGGGGATGCAGCGCTGCGTCAGCGCTATCTCGCGCCTATTGCGGCGGGCAGCTGCATCGCAGCTTTTGCGCTCTCGGAGTTCGCCGCCGGCTCCGACGTCGCGGCCCTGACCACAACGGCGCGTCGTGACGGCGACGAGTATGTGATCGACGGCGAAAAAGCATGGATATCGAACGCCGGCATTGCGGATTTCTACGTCGTCTTCGCGCGGACCGGCGATTCGGGTGCGCCTGGTTTAAGCGCCTTTGCCGTGGATGCGGTAACCGCCGGTTGTACGGCGGACGGAAATATCCAGACGATATCGCCGCATCCTCTGGGAACGGTACGATTCAACCAGGTACGCATTCCCGCCGACATGCGCATCGGTGACGAGGGCGCCGGCTTCAAGATTGCAATGAGCGTGCTCGATCAGTTTCGCGCCACCGTCGGCGCGGCCGCTGTCGGCTTTGCCCGGCGCGCGCTCGATGCCGCCGTCGAGCACGTCAAGAAGCGCGAACTGTTCGGTACGGTACTCGCCGAAATGCAGTTGACGCAAGCGGCGATCGCGACCATGGCCACCGATGTCGATGCCGCGGCACTGCTCGTCTATCGCGCGGCCTGGAAGAAGGATATGGGCGCGGCGCGGGTGACGCGCGAAGCCGCGATGGCGAAGTGGTTTGCAACCGAAGCAGCGGGGCGCGTTTGCGACCGCGCGGTGCAACTCTTCGGCGGCCGCGGCGTCACGCGCGGTGAGCTCGTCGAGCGCCTCTATCGCGACGTTCGCGCATTACGGATTTACGAAGGTGCCAGCGAGATCCAGCAGTTGGTGATCGCGCGACAGGTGCTCAACGCGTGAAACCGAGCCTTAGCTCGGATATCGACCGGTTTGCGCGAGACCGTCTGCCGCCGGCAAATGACATGCCGGAACTGCGCTTCGATCTGCCGGAGTTGCATTACCCCGCGCGACTCAATGCAGCGACGCATTTACTCCAGCGCGGGATTGCACGGGGCGGCGGCAACCGGCGTTGCATCCTGGGACCCGACGGGACGGTGTGGACGTACGACGACGTGGCCGCAATCGCTCATCGCATCGCCAACGTGCTGGTGGCACATCTGGGCGTGCGGCCGGGTAATCGCGTGCTGCTGCGGGCGCCGAACGCGCCGATGCTTGCGGCGTGCTGGTTTGCCGTTCTCAAAGCCGGCGGTATCGCGGTGACGACCATGCCGCTCTATCGCGCGACAGAGTTACGTTTCATTATGGAGAAGGCGCAAGTAAAGTTTGCGCTGTGCGATGCACGGTTGCGCGAAGAGTTCGATGCTGCACGCGCCGGACGCGACGTTCGCGTGCTCTATTTCGGCGGCGAGCCCGAGGATGAAGAGTCCCTCGATGGCCGTATGCGCGATGCATCTCCGGAGTTTTCCGATGTTGAAACCGGCATCGACGATGTCGCGTTGATCGCCTTCACGTCGGGAACGACGGGAACCGCCAAGGCGACGATGCACTTTCATCGCGACGTGGTCGCTTGCTGCGATGCCTACGCGAAGCGCGTGCTGCGGCCGCGATCCGACGATCTGTTTTGCGGAAGTCCGCCGCTGGGATTCACCTTTGGCTTGGGCGGCTTACTGCTCTTTCCGGTCTATGCCGGTGCGGCGACGCTGTTATTGGAAAAAGCCGGGCCCATGGAACTGCTCGATGCGATCGAGCGTTTCCGTCTCACGACGGTTTTTACCGCCCCGGTGGCATACCGCACGATGTGTTCGCGACTGGAGGAGTACGATATCTCGAGTCTGCGCACGTGCGTTTCGGCCGGCGAAACGCTGCCGAAAGCGGTGTGGGAACAGTGGCATGAGAAGACGGGGCTGCGCATCCTCGACGGCATCGGCAGCACCGAGATGATGCATATTTTTGTGGGCTCGCCGCAGGACGAGTGCGTCGCTGGCTCGACCGGGCGCGTGGTTCCGGGATACGTTGCCGAAATTCACGACGACGCGGGGAATCGCTTACCGGACGGCGAGGTCGGACGGCTGGCAGTACAAGGCCCCACCGGGTGCAAGTATCTTGAAGACGACCGTCAACGCGTCTACGTGCAGAACGGTTGGAACTATCCCGGCGACGCGTATCGTCGCGACGCCGATGGTCACTTTTGGTACGTCTCGCGCATGGACGACATGATCGTTTCGGCCGGCTATAATATCTCCGGACCGGAAGTGGAACAGGCACTGGTAGCGCATCCTGATGTCAAGGAAGTCGCCGTCGTCGGCAAGCGCGACCCGGTTCGTGAAACGAACCTCGTGAAAGCGTTCGTCGTTCTCATTGATGGCTGCCCGGCATCGGACCAGAAAGCGAACGAGCTTCAAGATTTCTGCAAGCGGGAGCTCGCACCGTTCAAAGCGCCGCGCGAGATCGAGTTCGTGAGCGAGCTGCCGCGCACGCAAAACCGGCAAACTGCAGCGTTACAAGTAAATAATGGGGCTAGCGGGGGGGCCAAAATTTTGCTAGCCCCGGGACGGTTTTTTTCGACGCTAAGGTGCTGTGGCAAGGCAACCTATTCCCGGCCGGATCTCCGGCGATATCCGAGACGATATCGCAAGCACACCTTGCGAACGAACTAACCAAGACTAGGCATCTCCGGAGCCTTTCAGCGCGGAGGGTAGAACCGCCGTCGCCTCGATCTCGACTTTTGCGCCGTCTTCCAACAGGTCGGCAACTTGCACCAGCGCCATTGCGGGATATTGCCGCCCGACGACCTCGCGATACGCTGCTCCCAGCTCTGCGAGGCCGGCGCGATACGCTTCCTTATCCGTCACGTACCAGGTCAATCGCACGAGATGCTCCGGACCGCCGCCCGCAGCGCGCAAAATCGTGACGATATTCTCGAGCGCCTGTCGGGCTTGCTGGACCAAACCATCCCCCACCAGTTCGCCGCTTTGGTTCCAGCCGATCTGTCCGGCGATTGCCAGAAACCGGCCTTCGGCGAGCACGCCGTTGGCATATCCGCTCGGTTTAAGCCAGCCGTCGGGCTCGATGCGTCGGCTCATACCGTGCGACCTCGCAGCATCGGCGTCATCGCCGCACTGACGATGAAGTTGATCGCGAGCGCATAGAGCGCGATGAATCCCGCAAGCGTCACGCCGCCGGCGTGCAGCGTAAACGTCGAAGTAAAGCCGGCGGCATATGCCATCGCGCAGCTCGCCACGATACCGCAGGTCCAACCGGCGAGCAGAGCCCCCGGCTCGAACCACTTCGACCACAGTCCGATGACGAATGACGGAAAGATCTGTAACATGATCGCTCCTCCGAGCAGTTGAAAGTCGATAGCGTACGGTACGGGAACGAAAAAGACGAAGAGCAGGGCGAACGCGCAGACCGCAACCGTTAAGAGCTTTGCAACTCTGGTTTCGACCGCCGACCGCTGCGGCGAAAACTCCCGAAATACGTTGCTGGCAAAGAGGTTTGCGGCGCCAATGCTCATGATCGCCGCCGGAACGAGCGCGCCGATGACGACCGCCGCGTCGGCGAGTCCGGCAAACCAGTCCGGAAAGTAGCGCGCAAAGAGCAGCGGCACGACGCTGCTTGCGTCCTTCGCCGAAACGTGCGCCGCAACGCCGCAGTATCCGAGCAATGCGAGCAAACCGAGCAGCAATGAGTAGACGGGCAGGAGCGCGGCATTGCGCCGAATGACTTCGCGGCTCCGCGCCGCGAGCACGCTCGTGATCGAGTGCGGATAGATGAAGAGCGAGAGCGCCGAACCGAATGCCATCGTCGCATAGGTGAAATATTGCGAAGGTGCGAGCAAGATGGATGCCGGCTTTGGCCGATGCGCCAGCACGACGGACGACGCTTGGAAGACCTTGCCCCAACCGCCGAGCTTTGCCGGAATGACGATGATGGCGGCGATGACCGTTATGTAGATCAGCGTATCCTTCACGAACGCGATCAGCGCGGGCGCTCGCAACCCGCTGGTGTACGTGTACGCGGCCAGCAGAACGAACGCAATCGTGAGCGCGGGTAACGCATGCACGGCGCCGAGCGTCGTAAACTGCTCGAAGACCGCGCGCATGCCGACGAGCTGCAATGCGATGTACGGCATCGCGGCCACCACACCGGTCAGAGCGACCGCAATCTCGAGCGCGCGGTTGCCGTAGCGGTCCCGCACGAAGTCTGCCGAGGTGACGTAGCCTTCGGCGCGCGCGACGCTCCAAAAACGCGAAAGCACCACCAAGGCGATGGGATAGGCGATCGTCGCATACGGAACGGCGAAGAACCCAATGGCGCCGGCGCCGTAGACGAGTGCCGGCACGGCGATGAACGTGTACGCGGTGTAGAGGTCGCCGCCGAGTAAAAACCACGAAACGATGGTGCCGAAGCGACGACCGCCCAACGCCCACTCCTCGAGATCGCCGAGGTTCGGCGTCCCCCACCGCGCAGCCACAAAGCCGAGCAGTGTTACGAATAACACCGCCGCTGCAAGCACGATCGCCGCGCTAGACACCGCGATCCTTGCGCGTCATCATCACGACGACGCCCAGCAGGCCGGCGGTCACGACGACCCAGACCAGTTGGTACCAATAGAAGAAGGGCAACCCCGCTAAGGAGGGGACCGAGCGGTTATACAGCGGCGGAATCAGCGTTCCAACGAAGGGCAAGACGAGCAATAGATACCAGCCTCGGCGCCGCATGAACCCGGCTCGTTCTCACCGGCCGCTCGGACTGCCTGTAGGGTCGCAGAGGTTCGCAACAGGTTCGGAGCAAACCAGAGGCGGCAAGCTTGCCATCCCTCCTAAGCGAAAGGGCGCATCTCCATGTCGGTAACGCAACCTCCCAGAGACACCCCGTTCGGACTCGAGCCGAACGTTGCTGCCGGTCTCGCGTACCTGTTCGGTCTCGTCGGCGGCCTTGTGATGCTGTTAGGCGGCGGAACGAATCGTTTCGTAAAGTGGGCCGCCGCTCAGTCTATTACGATGTACGCGGTTTACATCATCGGATTCGTCGTACTGAAAATGCTGGGCATCACGATCATTCTGCTCCCGCTTGTGGCGATTCTGTGGCTGTTGTGGGGACTGCTTTTCTTGGTCCTGTGGGTTTGGACGACCGTCACCGGATTTCAAGGAAAGGAAGTACGCGTTCCGGTGATCGATCGGATCACGGAAAGCATCTTCAAAACCCAACTCCAATAAATGGCGGATCCGGCCGTCACAACGATCCGCGGTTTTTAAGCCGTAGCTGTAAGAGCGGGCGTTCGACCACGTAGGTCGTAACGGTGGCTACTGCAATGGAAGCCACGGTAGCCAGGGCGCTGTACCGCACTTGCCACTGTACGTCCTCATGCGGATCGCCGCGATAGTATGGAATGCGGTGCTGGAACAGCTCGCGCGCCGCGATCTGATGGTAAAGATAGAGGTTGTACGAGATCGTCGCGAGATAGCGTAGCGGCGCATTATCGAAGATGGCTTGCCACCAGCGCGGTGCAAACAGCGATCCGATTGCAATAAGAAAAAACGCCGCGCCGACGAGCGGCCGGCGATCTATCTGCCAGACGCCCGACCACTGATCGGCGAAGCGGTATGCGAAGCAACTTTCCATCAGCGCGGCAAACATGAGAATACCTGCCGCGCCAACCAGCGGCGCGATGCGGCGCACGAGCGGTGCGTTCCGGTATCGCTCCCATGCGGCGAACGCGTACGCGCAGAGCATGCCGAACGCGAAGATATCGAGATAGCCCGGCAGGTTCTCTTCGTACGGCGTAAAGAGCGACGAATAGCAACACCAAGCGAGCGAACTGCGCCACAGCCATGCGAGCGCGAGCATTGCGGCCGCCGTCACCAACGGCCGCCGGGCGAAGCACCACCAGATCAATGGAAAGATGCAATAAAATTCGACTTCAACCGCCAGCGTCCAGAGGACGCCGTTGATGGTGCCGAAGCGCGATGGAAACCACGTATGCACGAAGAGCAGATGGCTCACGAGGTCCGGCGCAAGGGAAGCGTTCGGTTGCTGCTGTGCGTAGCCGATTCCGTACGCGACCGCGATCGAGAGCCCGTACGATGGCACGATTTTCAGAAACCGGCGGAAGAAAAGCGGCCCCACGACGGCTGGGTCAATCCACTCGCCTGCGCCTTCATAAAAGGATACGAGATCACGAATCCGCTCAAAAAGAAGAAAAGCGTGACGCCGAAAAATGCGGTCGCCGGCACGAACGCGAGGGCGGCCGGCGGCTTAAGCCAGGAGATTTCCCAGACGTGATACCAGACCACCAGCAGTACCGCGATGCCGCGCAGGCCGTCCAAAACGCCCAGACGCCGGGGTTCGTGGAGGGCACCGCTCGCCGCCATTGCCCGCCGATACGGGCTCCATTGCTGCGTTCCCGGCATTTGACGGCAAAAAGTCGCCTTGGTATAGTTGAGGCTCGGTCCCACCTGCGGGTGAGGCCGTTGTTTGTGTGATGGAGAGTTAATCCCGATTGCCTACAATTAATCAGCTGGTGCGCCGTGGGCGCGAGAAGACCGAGCAGAAGGTCAAAACGCGCGCATTTCGCGTTATCTTAACGGGTCCCAAACCGGGCCACCCGGATCTTCCCACGCGCGCCTTCGAGGTCATGGGCAACCCCCAGCGCCGCGGCGTCTGCACGCAAGTGAAGACCGTCACGCCTAAGAAGCCGAACTCTGCGCTGCGCAAAGTGGCCCGCGTTCGCCTGACCAACGGCGAAGAGGTGACGGCGTACATTCCCGGCATCGGGCACAACCTGCAAGAGCACTCTGTCGTGCTGGTCCGCGGCGGCCGCGTCAAAGATCTGCCGGGCGTGCGCTATCACATCATTCGGGGAACGCTCGATACGGCCGGTACGGCAAATCGCAAACAAGGCCGCTCGAAATACGGCGCCAAGCGCGAGAAGAAGAAGTAATGCCACGTAAAGGTCCCGCGCCGAAGCGGCAAATTCTGCCCGACGGCAAGTTTAACTCCAAAGTGCTCGCGCGGTTCATCAACAAGGTGATGCTCAACGGCAAGAAATCGACTGCCGAAAACATCACGTATGCGGCGCTCAATATCGTCGCAGATAAAACCGGCCGCGATCCGATGGACGTTTTCTCGCAGGCGCTTTCCAACGCGATGCCGCTGGTCGAAGTGCGCCCACGTCGCGTCGGCGGCGCAACGTATCAGGTTCCGATGGAAGTCCGTCCCGATCGCCGCCAGGCGATGGCGATGCGCTGGCTCATCGGTTTCGCTCGCTCTCGCGGCGGCCGTTCGATGGAGGAGAAGCTGGCCAACGAGCTGCTCGATGCCTCCAACAATACCGGCGCGACGATTAAAAAGCGTGAAGACACGCACAAAATGGCGGAAGCCAATAAAGCTTTCGCCCATTATCGCTGGTAGAACACTCAACTAGAAAAAGCCATGGCTATTAGGGAATATCCGCTCGACCGCACGAGGAATATCGGCATTGCCGCGCACATCGATGCCGGCAAGACGACCTGCACGGAACGCATCCTCTTCTTTACCGGTCGCGTCCACAAGATGGGCGAAGTGCACGATGGTGCCGCGACGATGGACTGGATGGTTCAAGAACAGGAACGCGGCATTACGATCACCTCGGCTGCGACCGCCACGACGTGGCGCGATACACGCATCAACATCATCGATACGCCGGGTCACGTCGATTTTACGGTCGAGGTCGAGCGCTCGTTGCGCGTCCTCGATGGTTTGGTCGCGCTCTTCGACTCCGTGGCCGCCGTGCAGCCGCAATCGGAGACCGTATGGCGGCAAGCGAACAAGTACAAAGTACCGCGCATCGTCTTCGTCAATAAGATGGACCGCATCGGCGCCGATTTCTTCAACGTCGTGGAAAAGATTCGCGAACGTCTGGGCGCGCGCGCCGTGCCGATCCAAGTACCGATCGGCGCCGAAGACAAGTTCAAAGGCGTCGTCGATCTCTTTACGATGAAGAAGACCGTCTACACCGACGACCTTGGTTCGACCATGGCGCAAGAAGACGTCGAAGGCGAACTGCGGGAACTCGCCATGGAGTGGCGCCAGCATCTCGTCGAAGCGATTGCCGAGCAGGACGACGAGCTCCTCGAAATGTTCTTCGAAGGCAAAGAGCTGCCCATCGACCGCATGAAGACCGCGTTGCGCAAAGCGACGATCGAAGGTACCGTGCTGCCGATGCTCTGCGGCTCGGCGTTCAAGAATAAAGGTGTGCAGCCGCTGCTCGACGCGATCGTCGAGTACATGCCGTCGCCGCTCGAAGCAAAGCCCATTACCGGCAAAGAGCCGAAAAGCGGAAACGAAATCCTTCGCAAGCCTGACGATTCCGAGCCGTTCTGCGCCCTTGCATTCAAGATCGCCACCGATCCGTACGGGAACCTCACGTACTTCCGCGTCTACTCCGGCGTCCTCAACAAGGGCAGCTACCTGCTGAACTCCCGCAGCGGACGTAAAGAGCGCATCGGGCGCATTCTACGAATGCACGCCAACCATCGGGAAGATATCGATTCGATCGGCGCGGGCGACATTGCCGCGGCCGTCGGACTCTCCGACACGCGCACTGGTGACACGCTCTGCGACGAACGCTCGCCGATCGCGCTGGAATCCATCACGTTCCCCGAGCCCGTGATCCACCAGGCGATCGAGCCGAAGAGCAAGGCCGATCAGGATAAACTGGGTCTGGCGCTGACGCGTCTGGCGCAAGAAGATCCGACGTTCCGGATGCGAACCGACGAAGAGACGCAGCAGACGATCATCGCCGGCATGGGCGAGCTGCACCTCGAAATTATTCTCGACCGCCTGCGCCGTGAGTTCAAAGTCGAAGCGAACGTGGGCAAACCGCAGGTTGCGTATAAAGAAGCGATCACTAAGACGGTCGAAAAGGAAGGGCGCCACATTCGCCAATCCGGCGGCAAGGGCCAATACGGCGATATCTGGCTTCGAGTTGAGCCGCAGCCGCCGGGCACCGGCTTCGTGTTCGAGTGGAAGATCGTCGGCGGCGCCGTTCCCAAAGAGTACGCCAAGGCGGTCCAAGAGGGTATCCGCGAGTCGGCCCAGAGCGGCGTGCTCGCCGGCTTCCCGGTGATGGACTTCAAAGCGTCGGCCTTCGACGGCTCCTACCACGAGGTCGACTCGTCGGAAATGGCGTTCAAGATCGCCGGCTCGTTGGCATGGAAGGAAGCCAACCGCGCAGCAGGCCCCATCCTGCTCGAGCCGATCATGAAAGTCGAGGTCACGACACCCAGGGAGTATATGGGCGCGATCAACGGCGACCTCAACCGCCGGCGCGGGGCCATTCATGCGACCGAGGAGGCGCCCGGCGGAGCGCAAGTCATCACCGCGCACGTGCCGCTCTCGGAGATGTTCGGGTATGCAACCGACATGCGGTCGGCGACGCAAGGCCGTGCCACCTACACGATGGAGTTCGCGCATTACGAAAAGGCGCCGCGCAGCGTGGAGGAAGAGATCGTCGCCAAAATGGCTGGGAAAAAGCTTGCCCCCGCGTAGACAAAGTTCGCCCTAAGGCCGGCCAGGCTTGCGAATGCGACGGACCGGCGTCCAGACGTCGGCCGTATCGGCAGCTCAGGCGGGACCGAGTAGCGTTGACAGAGAGAAATTAGACTGATAACATTCCGTGGCGTCTGCGCCCTCTGCATGAGGGCATGCGTTGCAAACGGCGAGAGACGAGGCGCTCGATACGCCTGGGACCGTGTTAATACGAAATAAGGCGTTGCGCCTATGCCCCGCGGCAGCGTGGGGCGCTGTGAAAGGAAAGAGATGGCCAAGCAAAAGTTCGAGCGGAATAAACCGCACGTCAATATCGGTACGACCGGACACGTCGATCATGGAAAGACGACGTTGACGGCTGCGATCATGCATTGCCTGTCGACGGAAGGCCTCGCGAAAAAAGTCGCCGTCGACCAGATCGATAATGCGCCTGAAGAAAAAGAGCGCGGCATTACGATCGCCATCTCGCATCAAGAGTACGAAACGCCGAAGCGCCATTACGCGCACGTCGACTGTCCCGGTCATGCCGACTACATCAAGAACATGATCACCGGCGCGGCGCAGATGGACGGCGCGATTCTCGTCGTTGCTGCCACGGACGGTCCGATGCCGCAGACCCGCGAGCACATTCTCCTTATGCGCCAAGTGGGCGTTCCGCGTATCGTCGTCTTTCTCAATAAGGTCGACATGGTCGACGACGAAGAGTTGCTCGAACTCGTCGAGATGGAGATTCGCGAGCTGCTCAGCCAGTACGATTTCCCCGGCGACGATACGCCCATCATTCGCGGTTCGGCGCTCAAAGCGCTCAATTCCAGCGGCCGTAAGGGCGACCCCGATGCCGATCCCATCTTCAAGTTGATGGACACCATCGACGACTATATTCCGCAGCCGGAGCGTCAGGTTGACAAGCCGTTCCTCATGCCGGTGGAAGACGTCTTCACGATCACCGGGCGCGGCACGGTCGGCACCGGTCGCGTCGAGCGCGGACAAGTCAAAGTCGGCGAAGAGATCGAAATCGTCGGGCTCAAAGAGGAAACGAAAAAGACCGTCGTGACCGGCATCGAGATGTTCCGCAAGCTGCTCGACTCAGGCATTGCCGGCGATAACATCGGCGTGCTGTTGCGCGGCGTTGATCGGAACGAGATCGAGCGCGGACAGGTGCTCGCCAAACCGGGCTCCGTCAAGCCGCACAAGAAGTTCAAAGCCGAAGTGTACGTCCTTTCGAAAGAAGAAGGCGGCCGTCACACGCCGTTTTTCGGCAACTATCGGCCGCAGTTTTATTTTCGTACGACCGACGTTACCGGCACGATTCAACTCCCCGACGGCGTCGAGATGGTGATGCCCGGTGACAACGTCCAGATGAACGTCGAACTTATTACGCCGATCGCCTGCGAAGAAGGCCTCCGCTTTGCGATTCGCGAGGGTGGCCGGACCGTCGGCGCCGGCGTGGTCACAGCAGTCAGCGAATAACGGCGTTTCATGGCTAAACAGATGATCCGCATACGCCTCAAAGCGTACGATCACAAAGTGCTCGATCAATCGGCGGAGCGGATCGTTGAGACGGCCAAGCGCACGGGCGCGTTCGTCAGCGGTCCCGTCCCCCTACCGACCGAGATCAACCGTTTCTGCGTTCAGCGGTCGACGAACAACGATAAAAAGTCCCGGGAGCACTTTGAGATGCGCACCCACAAGCGACTGATCGACATCCTCCAGGCTTCTCCGAAGACCATGGACGCCCTGATGCACCTCGATCTTCCTGCCGGCGTGGACATCGAGCTCAAAGCTTAAAATAACCGAGCGAATCCTTTTACGCCCGCAACCAACGTTGCGGGCGTTTTTGTGCTCCGGTCGAGGGAACATCTGCTAATCCATTAACGGATTCCATGCTAGAGAGCTCAGCGGTCGGAGGATCCATCGCTCGTTGGCACTGTGGGCAACCGTCGGACCGGCAACGGGCGTTCATAATAGCTCAATCTGAGCCGCCAAGCGGAGTAACTTTTCCGCCTCATCTGTGTCGCCGCTGCTGAACTTGCCAGGTGAGTGCCAAGTAGCCGGGCACTCGGCTTCCCGTACCACAGTCGAGGATTCGAGTTTGGCAACCAGCCCGTTAGAAATTTAGCGGTTCTTAGCACATATCCATGAGGAAGACGAATCATCATAAACGCACCGATGCTTTGCTCGCCGCTTGTCAGGGCAACCATAGTGGGCAAGAGCCCCGCGGATGCGCGGGAGGGTCGATTCCATTCGGCTCCCGCGGCCGCGAGTGTGGATAGCGGCGGCGTAAGGCTTCGCACGGTCAAGGACCCGTTCGGTTCATGCCGCCGTTTCGACCTCGGTTCGCCTGCAGCGGAGCTCACCGACTGGTTGTAAAGCCAGCTTGCGTCGGTTTTTGCTTATGACTCCTCAGGAGTCACATCGTAAACATACCCGAAGCTATCAAGGAAACTTCTAGATGCGTAATTCGTTCAAGTTGCATGGCCGCTCGGGCCTCTTTACCGTGGGTGCTGCGATTCTCGTACTTGCCGGGTGCGGCGGTTCCCAAGCGCAGCCCAATCCGGCCGCTCAGTTCAACGTTCAAAGGCCCGTCGTCGTTGGTTCGGCAGCTAATAACGGCGTGAACGCTGCCTGCAGCGATGGCCCCCTGAAACTCTCGCCCTGTTCCGTGCACTTCAGGCGCAAAGATCACGCCCCGATCGCAGTCTCTGTCAAATATCCTGGGGATCGCCACGGAACCCTTACCGAGAGAAACAACTGCCGTCATAAGGCAAAAGTCCAGGGCTCTGGCAGTGCTTGGACCGTATCTCGCGGCCGCGAGGGGGGCTCGTGCACCGCCGTTTTTAAATACAGCAACGGCCATGTAACCTTCACGGCGAATCTTGAGATTAGGGATTCCCGTCATCGCCGTCACCACCGCAAGGCAGACTGATTCAAGTGTCAGAGACGATCAAAGGGCCGGGCAAACCGATCCGGCCCTTCTCCATGAGGGTGAAACCGTCGTGAAAACTTCCATGCCCTGTCTCAAAGGCCGCTGGTTCGGCGCGGTCTAACTGCTGATCAGATGGAAGTAAAGTCAACGTACATCGGCACGATGATCGGGTTGGCGACCGTCGCCTTCGGCCTCATCGCTGCCGGCGCGTGGAACAAGTTCATTAGTGATTTGATCGCAATCTTCCTCAAACCCGGCAGCGGCGTGCTGGCAGAGCTGATCTATGCGATTATCGTGACGATCGTAGCCATCCTGGTCGTGCAGAATCTCGCAAAAATCGCGGAGCGAACCGAGCGAAGAGAAGAACGCAAACCGTAAATCGCTGCCAAGGGGTCGCCGCGGTTTTGTAAGCGAACGACCGCCCAATGCCCATCGACCTCCACGAGCTGCGTTCTCGGTCTTATCATGGCACTCGACGCCGCATTTACCATCTGCTCGAGGAGATGGGAACGTCCGGCGATCAAATTTGGCCGTTCGCTTCGCAACCGTTCATGCGCTCGCCCGGCCCACTGACGCCGGGACGCACCGAAGAATGGCACCTCGGCATCCACAGTATTCTCGAAGAAGCGGTCGGTGAAGAGCGCATCGTGTGGCGTTTTCAAAACGACGGTTTCGACGGTACGCATGGGTTCTATCTCTCCACCGTCGGCAAGGAAACGGTGGTCGAGTATCGCGTCGATGCGGTGCTCTCCGACACCGACGGCCGGCTCTTGTGGCGCCGGTTGGAAGATCAGTTCGAACGTTCGACTGACGCGCTTTTCGATAAGCTCGGGCGCGTTCTGCGCCGCTAGATTCGGTCGCAGAGCGTGACCGATCCCACCGACTTTCTCAACATTACCGGGCTGCTTTCGGGCGAGGAGCGGCTTCTTGCCGATACCGTCCGCGACTTTGTTCGCAAGGAAGTTCTGCCGCAGATCGGCACCTGGTTCGAGGAAGGCACGTTACCTCGCGATCTTGGGAAGCAACTCGGCGACCTGGGACTTCTGGGCATGCATTTGGAGGGTTACGGATGCGCGGGCGCGAGTGCCGTTGCGTACGGCATCGCCTGCTTGGAGTTGGAGGCGGCCGATTCCGGCGTTCGTAGCTTCGCATCGGTGCAAGGCTCGCTTGCAATGTTTGCGATTCGGCGTTGGGGAGACGAAGGGCAGATGTCGCAGTGGCTTCCCGGTATGGCCCGCGGCGAACTCATTGGATGCTTTGGATTGACCGAGCCGGATTTCGGCAGTAATCCCGCCGGCATGCGGACCTTTGCCCGGCGCTCCGGTAGCGATTGGATCCTCGACGGCACGAAGATGTGGATCACCAACGGCTCGATCGCCGACTTGGCGATCGTTTGGGCGCAAACCGATGACGGCATCTCGCGGTTTTATCGTCCCGCGCGAGACCAAGGGCTTCACTGCCTCAGACATCGAGCGCAAGCTTTCGCTGCGGGCCTCGGTGACCAGCGAACTGGTCTTCTCGGATTGCCGTCTGCCTGCCGAGGCGCGACTCCCGAGGCGAAAGGATTAAGCGGGCCGCTCGCCTGTCTGAACGAAGCGCGCTACGGCATTGTATGGGGTGCCATGGGCGCCGCGCGCAGTTGTTATGAGACGGCGCTTGGAGTACGCAAAAACGCGCATACAGTTCGATCGTCCGATCGGGGCCTTCCAATTGACGCAGGCCAAGCTCGTGGACATGCTGCTCGAACTCAACAAGGGCACGCTGCTCGCCTGCATGCCGGCCGCGCCAAAGACGCCGGGCGCTTGAACCCTCGCAAGTCAGTTTCGCCAAACTCAACAACGTGCGCGAGGCGTTGGAGATCGCGCGCACGGCGCGGACGATTCTGGGCGCCAACGGCGTCACGCTGGAATATCCGGTGATCCGCCACATGAATAATCTCGAGTCCGTGCTGACCTATGAGGGAACCAGCGAAATGCATGCCCTCGTGGTCGGCAAGGAAATCACCGGATTGGACGCATTTACGTAGGGGTCACGCAACCTTGACCTCAGGCGACGGCCTTGATACACTGCCCAGGTTGTGATTCACACCGGCTCGCTCGCGCGCCGGTAAAGAATCTAAAGCATACGCCTGGCTCCGTTGCCGTGGCAACTCTTTGAGAAATAGCACATGAAGAACATCCTAGGCCGTAAAGTCGGGATGACCAGCGTCTTTACCGATGACGGACGATACGTCCCCGTCACGGTGATTGCCGCCGGTCCCTGTACGGTCGTCGAACGCCGAACGAAAGAGTCGCACGGCTACGATGCCGTCGCGCTCGGCTTCGAGCCGCTCAAACGCGGCCGAGTCACGCGCGCGCAGGCCGGCCATTTCAAGAAGCAGGGCGTGGACGCGGTGCGCGTGGTCCGCGAGTTTCGCGGTCCCGTCGACGGCGTCGAGCAAGGCGCGATCGATCACCGTTTCCGGCTTTCGAGCCGGGCGATCGTGTCGACGTCGCGGGCGTCTCCAAAGGTCACGGCTTCGCCGGCGGCATCAAACGGCACAACTTCAGCGGCGGCGGCGCCAGTCACGGCTCGATGATTCATCGTCAGCCGGCCTCCAACGGCGACACGAACGCGGGACGTGTCACTAAAGGAAGCCGGCGCCCAGGCCATTACGGCGTCGATCGTACGACGCTGCAAAATCTTGAAGTCGTACGCGCCGACGCAGAGCGTAATCTGTTGCTCGTGCGCGGTGCGGTTCCGGGCGGCAAGAATGCGTTGCTCGTCGTCGCGCCAGAGCGTCAAGACGCGCAGGGGCAAAGCCTGATGCCGCACGTCATCGACGGCATCCGGCGAGGCGCAGGGCGACGTCGAAACGCCGAACGCACTGCTCGGCGATGACGGGCGATAAGCTCGCCGTCATCTATCGCGCGGTGCATCGCGAGATGGCAAATCCGCGCGCCGGCACGGCGTCCACGCTCAAGCGCGACGAAGTCGCCGGCGGTGGACGCAAACCTTGGCGTCAAAAAGGCACCGGCCGCGCGCGCCAAGGTTCGATCCGTTCGCCGCAATGGCGTCATGGCGGCGTCGTTTTCGGACCGCAGCCGCGCAGCTACGTTGAAGATCTCAATAAGAAGGAACGGCGCGTGGCTTTCGTCGCGGCGCTCGCCAATCGCTTTGCAGCCGACGCCGTCACGGTGCTCGACACCGCCGACTTCGGCATCGCCAAAACCGCAGACGTTCGCCAAGCTGATCTTCGGCAGCGCGAAAGCGGCGCGACGCGGGCCCAAGACGCTGTGTCTGCCGCAGCGGCGAAGACGCACGCAGACGCAATCGCGTCGCGTGGGCCGCAATCTGGCGCGCATCGGCGTCACCGACGACGGTGCGCTCGACGTGAAAGACGTGCTGCGTTACGAGCGCTTGTTCTTTACCTCAGCGGCGTACGACGCACTGCGCGAGCGCTTGAACTCAACGAAGAAGGAGACCGCCGATGGACGCTCGTGACGTCATCGTTGCGCCGCGCATCACCGAAAAAGCGATGGCCGATGCTCTCGCGCATCAGTACACGTTCGTCGTGCATCCGCACGCGACGAAGACGCAGATCCGTCATGCGATCGAAGAAATCTTCAAGCGTGAACGTGCTGGCCGTCAATACGGTCAACGTTCGCGGCAAGACGCGCAACTTTGCGCGCCGCGGCGTTCGCACGAGCGGCAAGCAGAGCGACTACAAGAAAGCGATCGTTACCATCAAGGCCGGCCAGAAGATCGAGCTTGGCGGAGTGAACTACTTTGAACATAATAGCGTGGCTCTTACTCGCTCGATGCAGAGGTGAGATAACGATGCCGGTAAAGAAGTATCGGCCGACCTCGCCCGGCAAGCGATTCCTGACGACCATGGATTTTTCGGAACTTTCGAAGGTCGAGCCGGAACGCGCGCTGATCGAGGTGCGCAAGAAGCATTCGGGACGCAACAATAACGGCCACATTACCGTGCGCCATCGCGGCGGCGGAACGCGCAGGCTCTATCGCATCATCGATTTCAAGCGCGCCAAGGACGGCGTTCCGGCGAAGGTCGCGACGATCGAGTACGATCCAAACCGCTCGTGCCGCATCGCGCTGCTGCATTATCGCGACGGCGAAAAGCGCTATATCCTCGCGCCGCTGGGTTTGCGGGTCGGCGAGTCGGTCGAATCGGGACCGGCGCCGACATCAAAATCGGTAACGCGCTGCCGATCAGCAACATTCCGGTCGGCACGGTGATTCACAACGTCGAGCTGCGTCCCGGTGAGGGCGCCAAGCTCGTGCGTTCGGCCGGCGTCTCGGCGCAATTGATGGCGAAGGAAAACGAGTATTCGCAAGTGCGCATGCCGTCGGGCGAAGTGCGCCGGATTCACGTCGACTGCCGCGCGACGATCGGACAGCTCGGAAACATCGAGCACGAGAACCAAATCATCGGCAAAGCCGGCCGCTCGCGTCATTTGGGCAAACGTCCGGCGGTGCGCGGCATCGCGATGAACCCCGTCGATCATCCGCATGGCGGCGGCGAAGCGCGTTCCACTTCGGGACGTCCGCCGACGACGCCGTGGGGCGTCATGACGATGGGCAAAAAGACGCGCCGCAACAAGCGCACGACCAAGATGATCGTTCGCAAGCGGGGTTCGAAGTAATGGGGCGTTCGCTGAAAAAAGGGCCGTACGTCGCCGACCACTTGGTCAAGAAGATCGAACAGCTCAACGAGACGCGCGAGCGGCGCGTTATCAAGACGTGGAGCCGCGATTCGACGGTGCTGCCGACGATGGTCGGCCACACGATCGGCGTGCACAACGGCAAGACCCATATTCCGGTGTACGTCACGGAAAACATGGTCGGGCATAAACTCGGCGAGTTCGCGCCGACGCGGTACTTTCGCGGCCACGGCGGCGAAAAAGCGACGGTGAAGACGTGATGGAACGACCCGCTCAGGCCGTCGCGCATCTGCGCTTCGTTCGTACCGCTCCGCGCAAGCTGCGTCGCGTCGCCGACGCGATTCGCGGCAAGAGCGTGCCCGAGGCGCTGGTGCTGCTGAAGTTTGCCGACGTCTACGCCGCCGACCCGATTGAAAAGCTCGTTGCGCAGCGCGGTCGCCAACGCCGGTAACAATCACGACATGAATGCGGACGAGCTCTACATTTCGCGCATTACGGTGGACGGCGGCCCCGGCGGCCGCTTCACCAAGCGCATCGATCCGCGCGCGCAAGGTCGCGCCGCGTTCAAACGCAAGCGGCTTTCGCACGTGACGGTGATCGTCAGCGAAGGCGCGCCGCCCGAAGCGCGCCGCAAGAAGCCGCCGGCGCCTCGGTTCAGGCTGCGCGCGTCGACGCGCAGGCACGCCGGCGCAGCCACGCCTTCACGCAAACGTCCACCGCAAACGCGCGGCCGCCGCTGCCGCGGCGGGAGCATAGATGGGACAAAAGATTCATCCGGTCGGCATGCGTCTGGGCATCACGCGCACCTGGGATAGCCGCTGGTTCGAGAAAAAGCACTACGTCGATTGGCTGCACGAAGACGTCGCGATCCGTAAGTCGTTCAATCGCTGGATGCGTTCGGCGTCGATCAGCAAGATCGAGATCGAGCGGCGCGCCAATCAGGCGCGGGTCATCGTCAACACCGCAAAGCCCGGCATCATTATCGGTAAGCGCGGCGTCGGCATCGACGAAATTCGCAAGAACCTCGAACGGCTCACCGGCAAGAGCATCGCGGTCAACGTGATGGAGATCAACCATCCCGAGCTCGACGCGCGTCTGGTCGCGCAGAACATCGTCGATCAGCTCGAGAAGCGCATCGCGTTTCGCCGGGCGATGAAACAGGCGATCATGCGCACGATGCGCGCCGGCGCGCGCGGCATCAAAGTGCAAGTTTCCGGACGCCTGGGCGGCGCCGAGATCGCGCGCACCGAGCACAATGCCGACGGCAAGGTGCCGCTGCATACGCTGCGCGCCGACATCGATTACGCGCAGGTCGAAGCGTTTACGACCTTCGGGCGCATCGGCGTCAAAGTTTGGATCTATCGCGGCGAGGTATTGCCCGATCAACCGCGCGGCGACGGCGCGCTACGCGAACGCGCCGACGCGGACGCGATCGCATGCCGCGCGGCGGACGCGGCGCGGACGCGATGGCCGCAGCTGCCCCGCCGGCCCCGCAGCGTCGCCGCTCGCAGCCGGCTGCCGTCGCAACGCCGGAGCCGGCACGCCGGCCGGCACCCGAAGCGCCGGCTGCAGAACCTGTGCGCCCGCGTCCGGCCGGTCGTCGCAGCGCCGAGCCCGGCCGCAGCGGCGGCCGAGCCGGAAGCGCCCGCAGCCCGCGGAGGTGACCGAAGTAAGATGTTGACTCCCAAACGCGTTAAGTGGCGCAAAGTGCAGCGTGGCCGGATGACGGGCGCGGCGACTGCGCGGCAACTCGCTGACGCTTTGGCGATTACGGTCTGCAGGCGATGGAGCCGTGCTGGATGACCAACCGGCAGATCGAGGCAGCGCGTATCGCGATGACGCGCCACATCAAGCGCGGCGGCAAAGTCTGGATCAAGGTTTTCCCGGACAAGCCGGTCACCAAGAAGCCCGCCGAAGTGCGCATGGGCTCGGGAAAGGCAATCCAGAGCTGTGGGTCGCCGTCGTGCGTCCCGGCCGCGTGCTGTTCGAACTTTCCGGCGTGGCGCCCGTGACGGCGCGCGAAGCGCTGCGACGCGCCGCCGCAAAGCTGCCGATCGGCACGAAGATCGTTTCGCGTGAGGAGATGGTATGAAGAAAGCGATCTCGACGGACTGCGCGACCTCACCGTGAAGGAGTTGCAGCAAAAGGCGCGCGACGCCAAGTCCGAACTCTTCAATCTGCGGTTTGCGTTGCGTACCGGCCATCTGACGGACTTCAGCAAGATCCGCGCGATGCGCCGTTCTTACGCGCAGATTCAAACCGTCATCAGCGAAAAGCGTCTAGCCGAGGGAGAACATGGAGCAGCCTAACGACCTCGAGCACGCGGCACCCGCAGGGTGAAGCAAGGACGCGTCGCGTCGAACAAAATGGAGAAGACGATCGTCGTCGTCTCCGAGACGCGCGTTCCGCACCGCGACTACGGCAAGATCGTGCGCAAGTCGCGCGCGTTTCAAGGCGCACGACGAGCGCAACGAGGCCAACATCGGCGACATCGTACGCATCGTGGAATGCCGCCCGATGTCGCGCGAGAAGCGCTGGCGTCTGCTCGAGATCGTGGAGCGCGCGAAGTGATTCAGCAAGAAACGCGGTTGAAGGTGGCCGACAACAGCGGCGCGCGCGAACTGCTCGTGATTCATGTCACCGGCGGCAGCCGTCACGTCTACGCGCACGTCGGCGACATCGTCGTCGGAACGGTGAAGAGCGCGATTCCGGGCGCGGCGGTCAAGAAGGGTCAGGTCGTCAAGGCGGTCGTCGTGCGCACGAGCGCGCCGATTCGCCGGGTCGACGGTTCGGTGGTGCGCTGCGACGATAATGCCTGCGTCATCATCAAAGGCGAAAAAGATAATCTCGATCCGCGCGGCACGCGCGTCTTCGGGCCGGTCATGCGCGAACTGCGCGAGCGCGGCTTCTTGAAGATCGCTTCGCTGGCGCCCGAGGTCCTCTAAGGTAGGTCGAAGATTTATATGAAAGCACACGATCATTAAAGGCGACACGGTCGTGATCCGCCGCGGTAAGGAACGCAGCAAGCGCGGCACCGTCAAAGCCGTCATCGCGGCCGCCGGCATGGCCACCGTCGAAGGCGCCAACGTCGTCAAGCGCCACACCAAACAAGGCACCAGAAGTGCCGAACATGGGCGCCTCGACCAGACCGGCGGCATCGTCGAAAAGGAAGCGCCGCTGCCGCTTTCGGTGCTGCAGTACGTTTGCGAGAAGTGCAAGGCGCCGACGCGCCTGCGCCGCGGGCGCACCGCCGACGGCACGGTTCATCGCATCTGCGTGCGCTGCGGCGAGCCGGCGCGCGAATCGGCGAAGGGAGCGTAAGACGTGGCCGAACGTTTGCTCGAACGGTATCGGGACAAGTCCGTCCGGCGTTGCAAAAGCGCTTCGGCTACAAGAACGTCAACCAGATTCCCAAGCTGGAGAAGGTCGTCATCAACATGAGCGTCGGCGAGGCGATCGTCAATCCGAAAGCGCTCGATGCGGCGGTCAGCGAGCTGACGGCCATCACCGGCCAAAAGCCGATCGTTACGAAAGCGAAGAAATCCATCGCGGCGTTCAAGCTGCGCGCCGGCGTCAATCTCGGCGCCAAAGTGACGCTGCGCGGCGACCGGATGTATGTCTTCGTCGACAAGCTCTTCAATGTGGTGCTGCCGCGTATCCGCGACTTTCGCGGATTGCCGGCCAAGTCGTTCGACGGTCGCGGTAACTACAATCTCGGCTTGCGAGAGCAGTTCGTCTTTCCGGAGATCAACTTTGATAAAGTCGATAAGGCGCGCGGCATGGACGTCACCATCGTCACCAGCGCAAAGACCGACGAAGAAGCGTCGGAGTTTTTGGTTGCTATGGGCCTGCCGCTACAGAAAGGCCCTTCGACAAGCTCAGGATTGAAGAGGTAGTTCAAGGTGGCAAAGACGAGTTTGATCCAAAGTCGCGGCGCACCCCGAAGTTCTCGGTGCGCCGGCACAACCGTTGCAGAGTCTGCGGCCGGCCGCGCGGCTATCTCCGCAAGTTTGCGATGTGCCGCATTTGTTTCCGCGAAAAAGCGCATGCCGGCGTCGTTCCCGGCGTGACGAAAGCGTCGTGGTGAGAGGAGCAGCAAATATGTCGATAACCGATCCGATCGCCGACATGCTCACACGCATCCGCAACGCCAACACGGCCAACCATAAAACGGTGGACGTGCCTGCATCGCGGACGAAGCGTGCAATCGCGCAGATATTGCAAGACGAAGGCTTCATCGAAAGTTTCGAACGCCTCACCGAGGGCCCGCAGGGAACGATTCGTATCGCGCTGCGTTACGGGCCCGAAAAAGAGAAGATCATCACCGGTCTTCGCCGCATTTCGCGTCCGGGTCTGCGCGTCTATACGCGCAAGACCGAGATCCCGCGCGTCCTCGGCGGTTTTGGTCTGGTCATTTTGTCCACGCCGCAAGGCATCATGTCGGGTAAGCGCGCGAAAAAGCAGGGCGTTGGAGGAGAAGTTCTTGCGTACGTTTGGTAAGGCGGTGACGTCGTGTCGCGCATAGGAAAACTGCCGGTCTCGGTTCCGTCGGGCGTTGACGTTGAAGTCAACGACGGCGAAGTTTCGGTCAAAGGCCCCAAGGGCGAACTGCGTCAGCGCGTGCTCTCCGACGTCGTGGACGTTCGTTTGGAAGACGGCCGCGTGTTGGTCGTTCGCAAGGGCGATGCAAAGGCGCATCGTTCCGCGCATGGTTTGACGCGCACCTTGATCGCCAACATGGTCGAAGGCGTGAGCAAAGGCTTTCGCAAGAGCTTGGAGATCAGCGGCGTGGGTTATCGCGTCGCCAAGTCAGGTGAGAACCTTACGCTGAGCTTGGGATTTTCCCATCCGGTCGCATTCGCACCGCCTCAAGGCGTCGCGCTTTCCATCGAAGGCCAGACGAAGATTCACGTCGAGGGCATCGACAAACAAGCCGTCGGTCAGGTGGCCGCCGAAATTCGCCGGCTGCGCGAGCCCGAGCCCTACAAAGGCAAAGGCATCCGCTACGAAGGCGAGCGCATTCGTAAGAAACTCGGTAAAGCCGGAAAGGCCGGAAAGAAGTGACGAGCAAGTCACGCGGCCCGGCGCGAGCGCCACGGGCGTCTGCGCAAGAAACTTTCGGGAACGAACGAGCGGCCGCGTTTGCTGGTTCGGCGCACGCTGCACCACATCTACGCGGTCATCGTCGACGACGGCAAAGGGCACACGATCGCTTCGGCATCGACGCTCGACAAATCGCTCGGCGGCGATCTCTCCTCAAAAACGAACGTTTCGCCGCGCAAGCAGTCGGCACGGCGATCGCCGGAAAGGCGAAGGCCGCCGGCATCTCGGACGTGGTCTTCGATCGCGGCGGCTACAAATACCATGGCCGGGTTCGCGCTTTGGCGGACGCGGCGCGCGAAGCGGGGTTGAACTTTTAAAATGCAATTTCGAAATCGCGACCGCGACAACAGCGGCATCGATGAAACGGTCGTACGCGTTAATCGCGTCGCGAAAGTCGTCAAAGGCGGTAAGCGCTTCAGTTTCAGCGCGCTGGTCGTCGTGGGCGATCGCAAAGGCAAGGTCGGCTTCGCCATCGGCAAAGCCGCCGAAGTGCCCGAAGCCATACGCAAAGCCGTCGAACAGGCGCGCAAGAGCATGATCACCGTCGCGATGGTCGAGCGCACGATTCCGCACGCAGTTCGCCACGAAGTGGGAGCGGCAACGGTTCTGCTCAAACCGGCTGCGCCCGGAACCGGCGTTATCGCCGGTGGTTCCATGCGTGCCGTACTCGAGCTGGCCGGCATTCACGACATCCTCACGAAGTGCTTGGGAACCAACAACCCCATCAACGTGGTGCTGGCGACGGTTTCCGCGCTCAAATCGCTACGCACCGTCGAACAGGTTGCCGCCTCGCGCGGCAAGACCGTTAAGGAGATCTACGCGGCATCATGACGGCGAACAGATACGGTCATTCTCAAACTCGGCTCGCTTAAACCCGCTGCGGGCAGCCGTCCGAAACGCCAGCGCATCGGGCGCGGGCACGGTTCGGGCATGGTAAAGACCGGCGGCGAAGGCGGCAAAGGCCAGACCGTCCGTTCCGGCGGCGGTAAAGGGCCGGCGTTCGAAGGCGGTCAAACGCCTTGGGCGCGACGCCTCCCGCACAAACGCGGTTACTCGCAAAAAGCGCGCGACCTTGGACCTTTCCGCAGCCGGCTGGCTGTCGTGAACCTCGCGCGTTTGGGCGAGTGGGATGCGTCGGTCGAGGTGACGCCCGAGTCGCTTATCGAGCGGGGGATACTGAAATCTGCGCTCGACGGTGTGAAGATTCTCGGCAAGGGCGCGGCCACCACCAAACTTGCGTCGGGTCTGACGTTTCGCGACGTGCTGTTTTCAAAAAGCGCGCGCGAGGCGTTAGAAGCCGCTGGCGCCGCGATTGAAGGATAGCGCCGTTGTTCGATAATTTACGGGCGGCAATGCTGGTGCCGGAGATCCGGCAGCGCGTACTGTTCGTCTTCTTTGCGTTTGCGTGGTTCGTGTTCATGATCCACGTTCAGCTTCCCAACGTGAATCAGGAGGCGTGGCAGCGCGTTCTCCAGAGCGGCGCCTTTTATAATTTGCTCGGATTCCTGTCGGGCGGCGCCCTGCAGAAGCTTTCGATCATCGCGATGGGCATCACGCCGTACATCAACGCGTCGATCATCATGCAACTGATGACCGTCGTGATGCCGCAACTCGAGGAGTTGGCCAAGAAAGGCGGCGAGGAAGGCCGCAAAAAGATCAGCCAGTACACACGCTGGCTCACCATCGTGCTGGGCACGATTCAGGCGACCTTCATGGCGATCTCGATGGAACGCTCCGGCGTCTTCTACGATACGAGCATCTGGTATCTGCTGTACGCCATCGTCGCAATGGTCGGTGGAACGCTGTTTCTCATGTGGCTCGGCGAGCAGATCACCGATAAGGGCATCGGCAACGGCGTCTCTTTGATCATCTTCATCGGCATCGTGCTGCGCTATCCGCAGTACGTTACGCAGACCTACGCATCGGCTAGCCAGGGCGCGGTATCGATTCTCAACCTCGTGCTCTACATCGCCATCTCGCTGTTTATCATCGTTTCCATCATCTTTCTCTACCAAGGGCAGCGCAGGGTGCCGGTGCAGCAAGCGCGACGAACCGTCGGCCGCAAGATGTTTGCCGGCCGCTCGACGTACATTCCGCTCCGCCTCAACAACGCGGGCGTCATCTCGATTATCTTTGCGATCTCCATCCTCTTGTTGCCGCAACAGGCGCTTTCGTGGTTCGGCCGGGGACAGGTCATCACGGCGACCGGTTTCTGGGGCGCCTTCCAGCACGGTTTGCAGGCCTTCTCCGCGTGGCTCAACGTGTGGTTCACGCCCAATGGCATGCTCTACAACGTCGTGTACTTTTTCTTGGTCGTCGTCTTCACGTTCTTCTATAGCTCGATCGTGCTCAATACGCGCGACGTGGCGGACAATTTTGAAGAAAACCGGCGCCTTCGTTCCCGGAATCCGCCCCGGTCAGCCGACGGTGGACTATCTGAACAAGATTCTCATGCGCATCACGACGGCCGCGGCGATCTATCTCGGCATATTGGCCGTTTTGCCGGGCGCACTGCAGCGGGGCCTCTCGGTGACGACGTTCTATCTCGGTTCGACGTCGTTATTGATCGTGGTCGGTGTGGCGCTCGATACCATCACGCAAATCGAAGCGCGGCTGGCGATGCGCGATTATCGCGGGTTCATCAAGCGCTAGTGACGACGTTGTAAGTGCGGGTCGTTTTCCTCGGGCCGCCGGGAGCCGGTAAAGGGACCCAGGCGCGGATTCTCCACGAGCGTTTTGGGTTGGGCCAAATCTCCACGGGCGACATTCTGCGCGAGAACTACGCGCAACGCACGCCGCTGGGCATAAAGGCCGAATCGTACATGCATCGCGGCGAGCTGGTCCCCGACGATCTGGTTATCGCTATGATCGAAAACCAACTGCGCAGCTACCGGACCGGCTTTGTCATGGATGGCTTTCCGCGAACCGTCGCGCAGGCGGAGGCCCTCGACGGACTGCTGACCCGCAACGGCTGGCCGCTCGATGCGGCGATTCTCTTCAGCGCGGATCGCGCGACGCTCATCGGCCGGCTGGCCGCGCGCTGGACCAATCCGCGTAACGGACGAACGTATAACGCGTTGACGAACCCGCCGCGCGTGGCCGGCATCGACGACGAAGACGGCGGCGAACTCATACAGCGCGACGACGATCGCCCCGAGACGGTTGCCAAGCGATTGGACGTCTACGACGAGCAGACGCGTCCGCTCGTCGATTACTATTGTAAGACCGGCAAACTCGTTGAAGTGGACGCGCTCGCCAAGTTCGAATCGGTCGCCGAGCGCATCGCCGCGGCCATCGGCGCGACGCAGCCGGAGGCGACATGGTAACGCTCAAATCGCCGCGCGAGATTGAAAAGATGCGCCGTAGCGGCAAGATTACGTCGCGCGTGCTCACGCAACTGATGCAGGCCGTGCGCCCCGGCGTCACGACCGCCGGCCTGGACGCCATCGCCGAACGCGAAATTCGCGCCGGCGGCGGTATTCCGACGTTCAAGGGCTACAACGGTTTTAAAGCCTCCATCTGTGCGTCGGTCAACGACGAGGTGGTGCACGGCATTCCGGGTTCGCGCACGTTGTCCGACGGCGATCTGCTCTCGATCGACATCGGTACGACGTTTGAGGGCTACGTCAGCGACAGCGCCGTAACCGTGCCGGTGGGCAGCGTATCGGACGGGGCGCGCCGTCTGCTCGACGTGACCCGGGAATGTTTGACGATCGGGATCGCGCAGATGCAGCGCGGACGGCGCCTCGGCGACATCGGCGCCGCGGTTCAAGCGCATGCCGAGCGCCATGGCTACGGCGTGGTACGTGAACTGGTCGGGCACGGCGTCGGCCAAGCGATGCACGAGGAGCCGCAGGTGCCAAACTACGGCGAAGCGGGAACAGGGCTGGAACTGCGCCCGGGCCTGGTGCTGGCCATCGAGCCGATGATTACCCAGGGCAGCGCAAAGGTGAAGATTCTCGGGGATGGCTGGACAGTCGTGACGGCGGATGGTAAACTCGCTGCGCACTTCGAGCACACGGTCGCGGTGACCGACGACGGCCCAAAGGTCCTCACGTTACGGGACTACGCAGAGGATCCGGCGATGGAAGCCTATCGCGCTCAGACAGAGGCAATCGTATAGTGGCTCGCAGACGCGGCGGCGGACAACTTCGGGGGAACCATCGTGGAACCGTTGCCCGGCCATCGCGTGCTCGCGCAGCCTCAATGATCTGACGCACGGCAGAATAACTTATCGATACAAGTAGAAGAGCATTATTATGAAAGTACGACCTTCAGTAAAAAAGATCTGTGAAAAATGCAAGATCATCCGGCGGCACGGTCGCGTACGGGTGATTTGCGACGTCAATCCGAAGCACAAGCAAGTACAAGGGTAGAGGACCACGGACTTCGCTCGGGATTTAAAAGGAAGAATTTAAAGTATGGCACGTATTGCCGGCATCGATCTGCCGCGTGAAAAGCGCATCGAAATCGCGTTGACGTATATTTACGGCATCGGGGCGACGACGTCGCGCAAACTCCTCGAGTACGCGCACATCGATCCGAACATTCGCGTCAAAGCGCTGGGCGAAGAAGACGAAAAGCGGTTACGCGATGCGATCGACGCCTTGCAGTTGCGCGTCGAGGGCGATCTTCGCCGCGAGGTCCAAGGAAATATCAAGCGGCTGATGGACATCGGCTGCTATCGCGGTCTGCGCCATCGGCGCGGCTTGCCGGTTCGCGGCCAGCGGACAAAGACGAATGCGCGTACCCGTAAGGGACCCAAGCGCACCGTCGCCGGCAAAAAGAAGACGCTCGCAAAGAAATAACAGACCGCGTTGAAGGCGGTCGTCACCGCCGGCGGTCTTGCCGGCGGCACCTTTGCGGCGGCTGCGGGAACGCCGGTCAAAGCGCTGGCGCCGGTGCGCGGCGTGCCGATGCTCGACGCGGTTCTCAACGCATTGCGCGAGGCGGGCGTGGATCGCATCGCGCTTATCGCCGGTCCCGAAATTGAACGGCGCTACGCCCAGCGCGTCGAGCACGTTATCGGCGCGAGCCCCTCGGGGGGCACAAACGTCCTTCGCGCGCTCAAGGCGTGGCCGGAAGACGATACGCCGCTCCTATATGCTACCAGCGATCTTCCATTCATCACGGGCGCCGCGATCGGCGATTTTGTCACGCGTACGCCTCAGGATGCGCTGGCTATGAGTATTGTGGAAGGGGAACGCTATGCAACGCGTTTTCCGGGCGCCCCGCGTTTTGGCATTACGCTTGCAGGCGAACACATCGTCAACGGCGGCGTCTTCTTTTTGCCGCCCGGCGGGGCAGCACGCATCGAAACGGTAGCGACGCGCCTGTTCGACGCCCGCAAACGCCCGTGGCGCATGGCATCCTTGATCGGCGTCGCAACGCTCTGGCGTTTGATCACCGGCACCCTGCGCGTCGGCGACCTCGAAACCAAGGCGAGCAGCGAACTTGGCCTGCGAGCCGTTGCAGTACGCCACTGCGCGCCGGAACTCGCCTTCGACGTCGACACCGTGGCGGATTATCGCTATGCGTGCCAGCATCCCTAGCCCGTTTCGGCTCGCGCTCTACTGGCTTGGCATTCAAGCGGTTTGGGGCGCGCTGCTCGGCATCTCCCTGCAATCGCGAACGATCGAACTGTCGCCGCACGATACATTGGTTTGGTATGGCAGGCTGGCGACCGGCGGCGCTTGCGTCGCCGCGCTCACGCAGATTTTCGCCGGGCTCTGGTCGGATCGCCGGCGCGGGGACGGAAGCAGGCGCATCGAGTTCTACGCTGTGGGCGCTGCCGCCGGCGCCGCTGCACTCTTCGCGTTTTATGAAGCGGGAACGCTGCTGCAACTCGCGATCGCCTTCGTTGCGCTGCAGTTAGCGCTCAACGTTGCCGGCGGTCCGTATCAAGCCATTATTCCGGACTTCGTCGAGCGCTCGCGTATCGGCATTGCATCGTCGTGGATGGCCGGTTTGCAGAGCTTGGGCAATGCGGCCGGCGCTTTGCTGGCGAGCTTCATCGCACCGGCGCGTGCGTTGGCGGCAGCGTTGAGCGCGTTGCTGCTCGCGATGTGCGCGGCGACCGTCGTGCACGCGCGCGGATTGCAACTGCGTCCCTCACCGCACAATGAGCGAACGCGCGTCACGCGCGCGTTCATCGATCTCTTCATCTCGCGCGCATTGATGTATGTCGGCTTCTACACGCTCTTGGGATATCTATTGTTCTACGTGACCGCGACGCTCGGTGCCGGGGCTCTTGGCGATGCAAAGCGCGAGACGGGGATTCTTATCGTTCTCTTTACGATCGTGGGCGCGCTGGGAGCGGCGCTGGCCGCAAAGCCAACCGATCGCTGGGATAAGCGAATCGTTGCGACGGCAGGCGCCGCCGCGTTCATCGTTGCCCTCGGGTGGTTCATCGCGGCGCACGGCGCGGTTGAAATCGTCGTCGCGACGCTGATCGCAGGAGCGGGCTGGGGCATTTTTTTAGTTGCCGACTGGGCTATTGCGTGCCGGGTGCTGCCGCCCCGATCCATGGCGTCGGGCATGGGTATTTGGAACCTGGCGATCGTCGTACCGCAAATAGTGGCGCCGGCATTGACGACGGCCGTCCTCCAGCGCCTTGGCGAAGCCGCCTCTCCGGCCGGGCCTCGCGTCGCATTTACGTTAGCGTTAGGTGAGACCTTACTTGGGGCTGCTTGGCTGTGGCGTTTATCGCGTAGCGCGATAGGGGAATAACGGTTATCGTGTGTTTGTGCGAGCAGCAACGCACCAAACGCCCGCTCGTATTGGCGCTGGTGAGCCCGCTCGCCAGCATTACGCTTTCCACAAGGAGGCATTAGTGAAACGACTGAGCACCGGAGTACTCGCCGCGCTAATTGTAGCGCTATGCGGGTTCCAGGCCGTTGCTGCTCCGTCGACTGCGGCGCAGGGAAACATTGGACACAGCGTCGCCCAGACGGGTACAACGCCCCCGGCGGACTTCGGATCTCCGCCGTCCGGACAAATTCCGATTCTCTACAACGATCATCACGTTTACACCAGGCCCGACATCCTCAAGCAGGGTCGCGTGCTCGCTGCGCTCGTGCGCGGTGGCACCATCCTGATTCCGTTGCGCTCGATGTTCGAACAAATGGGCGCGACGGTTTCATGGGATCCGGGCACCAAAACCGCGACGGTATCCAAACCGGGCGCGGAAGTCAAAGTCACCGTCGGTAAACCCGAAGTCGTGATCAATGGCGAAAGCCGTCCGCTCGACGTTCCCCCGATGATGTACCGCGGAACGGTCGTCGTACCGGTTCGCGTCATCTCCGAAGGTATGGGCGCGTACGTGCTGTGGGTCCCGGATCGTCGTCTCGTCGTCGTGCGGTATATCCCCGCGACGCCGCCGCCGCCGCCGGCTCCGCCGCCGCCGAGTATGGCTCCGCCGCCGGCACCGCCCCCGCCGCCGCCCCCGCCGCGTGCGCTTAACGGCGAAATGTTCGTGGCCGGCGACTACATCGTCTCACCGAAGGTCTACAACGAGTTCAGCCCGGGCAATACCGGAACGTCCTCGTATGCGATCCGCGGTGCAGGTGAGTTCAGCTTAGGAAGCATTCCGTTCATGCTGGAAGGCTCGTACGAGCGCTATCAGTATCCGCACAACTGCAACTCGGCCGCGGCAGCCCCGCCGGCCGGTTCGGAATGCTACGTCACGACGATCGGCGGAGCCGGTAGCTACGTGTTACCGACGACCAGCCTATACGATCAAGACGTCGACGCACGGTTTGCCGTGCGGGTCCTGCAGCCGCGCGTCTATATCGGCGTCGGCTACCTCTGGATGACCAGCAGCTACGGCTACCCGAACATGAACTCGTGGGGCTTCGGCGCCGAAAAGCTGCCGGATCTCAACCACGCGCTCTCGTTCTTCGGTAGCGTTTGGTACTATCCCGATGCCCACGGCACGTATAACAACGTGTCCACGGCGACGATTCGGCCGCTCTCGTACGACTTGGCGTACAACGTCCTGAAGTACCAGGTCGGCCTCGACTGGGATATCGGCAACAGCCCGATCTTCATCGATCTCGGCTGGATGGGCGATAACTGGAGCAACAAACAGAACGCTCCGATCGGTCGGACCTACAACGGCCCCTTCGCAGGTATCGGATTCCGCGTCCTGTACCCGTAAAAGGCACCGCGAAGGTAACGAAGCGCCCGGTCCCTGACCGGGCGCTTCACTTTTGAGGGCGACCAGCATTTGACCGGCCCCGGGCGGCTGCGGTAAGATACCTTCTTGGCGCCCTGGGCGCCGAACCACCCCATCGTCTTTTTTATAGCGGAGAGATTTTGGCTGCCAAAAAGCAAACGAAGTCGCGGCGTAAGCGCGAAATCAAGAACGTCCAATCGGGCGTCGCGCACGTACATGCGTCTTTCAACAATACGATCGTCACGATTAGCGATCCGCACGGCGGGGTGATCTCGTGGGCCTCGGCCGGCAATCTCGGCTTCAAAGGCTCGAAAAAATCGACGCCGTTCGCCGCGCAAATGGCTGCCGAAGCCGCTGCGCGCAAAGCGATGGAGCACGGCATGAAGTCCACCGAGGTGTTGGTCAAAGGACCCGGCGCAGGACGTGAAGCCGCTATCCGTTCGCTGCAAGCCGCGGGTCTGGAAATCACCATGATCAAAGACGTTACGCCGATTCCGTATAACGGCTGTCGGCCGCCCAAGCGGCGACGGGTGTAACGATGTCGCGTTATACGGGTCCGGTTTGCCGTCTGTGCCGTCGCGAAACCGCGTCCAGCAAGACGGGCGAAAAGATCAAACTCTTTCTCAAAGGCGATCGCTGTTTGTCGCGCAATTGCGCGGTCGAGCGCAGAGGCACCGCACCGGGCCAGAAAACGTCGGGCGGCAAGTCGCGCAACAAAGTTTCGGAGTATGGCCGTCAGCTGCGCGAGAAGCAGAAGATGCGCCGCTATTACGGCGTTCATGAAACGCAGTTCGAAAACTATTTCCGCGAAGCGGCACGCGTGCCCGGACAGACGGGGCGCACCTTCTTGCAGTTGCTCGAACGCCGGCTCGACAACGTCGTATACCGGTTGAATTTAGCGACGAGCCGCGCTCAATCGCGTCAACTCATTACGCACCGCCATTTCCGCGTCAACGGACGCATCGTCAATATTCCGTCGTACGTGGTTCGCGCCGGCGACGTCATATCGATCGCTCCCAACAGCCTCAAATCTCCGATCTTCGAAGCGAATGTCGAAGTCGCGCAGAGCCGGCGTCCTCCGGAGTGGCTGGAGTGGAACGAGCAAGACAAGACGGCACGCGTGGTGCAAGCGCCCGGTCGCGAACAGATCGACACGCCCGTCGACGAACAGCTCATCGTGGAATACTATTCGCGGTAATGACTCGCTTCACGTTGCACTCCGGTTCGGACACATTCGTTGCGCCACATCGTGTGGCGCTCCTATCGGCTGCCTCGCGCCTCCGCCATCCAGGCTGCGGCGCTCGGTCAGACGGTCCTCACCAGAGCGCAACGTAACGCTCGTCGATAACGCTCACAAGAGCAAAACAACACTACACTGCTGCTAGGCGTCCGATCGTGCGTCGCTCGACGACGTGCGGATAACGTAAGCGGTATAAAGGGACTACGATATCCATGACTATGTTAGAAGCGCCGGTCGGCGCGACAATCGAAGTTCGCGAGCGCCGCGACAATTTTGCAAAGTTCGTCGTCGAACCGCTGGAACGCGGTTTCGGCATCACGCTCGGTAACGCGCTGCGGCGCGTGCTGCTCAGTTCCATTCCGGGCGCGGCCGTTACCTATATGAAGATCGACGGCGTGCTGCACGAGTTCTCGACGATCCCAGGAATGGTTGAAGATACCATCGCGCTGATGCTCAATCTCAAGGGTCTGCCGGTCAAGCTCAATACCGACGAGCCCAAGGTGCTGACGCTGTCCGTCAGCGGCGCTCGGGAAGTAACCGCGGGCGACATCGTTCCGGACGCTGACGTGGAGATACTCGATCCGAGCTATCGGCTCTGCTCGCTCTCGTCCAAGGACGCCAAGCTCACCATGGAGATCGGCGTTGAGACGGGGCGCGGCTACGTCATGGCTGACCGTCAGCGCAACGTGGAGCACATGATCGGGCTCATTCCACTCGATTCGATCTTTTCGCCGATTCGCAAGGTCAACTTCACGGTTGACGATACGCGCGTGGGCCAGAGCGTGGACTTCGATCGTCTGACGATTGAAGTTGAGACGAACGGTTCCATCAGTCCCGACGAAGCGCTTTCGACCGCAGCTGCAACCATGCAAGAACAGCTCGACCTCTTCGTCTCGTTCAATAATCGTACGGAGCCGTTGCCGGAGGCGCCGCCGAACGAATGGGACGTTCCCGTCGAGACGCTGAATCTATCCGTTCGTTCGTTCAACTGCCTGAAACGAGCCGGCATCTCGAAAGTCTCCGAGCTGCTCGATCTGACCGAAGACGAGATCATGAAGATGCGCAACTTCGGCAAAAAGTCGCTCGACGAGATCAAGGCCGTACTTGCCGAACGGGGGTTGTCGCTACGCCAGCCGTAGTGCCGTAACTATGCCGCATTCGATCGCCTACAAACGTCTCTCCCGCACCGACGGACATCGCCGGGCGCTGCTGCGCAATCTGGCCACGTCGCTCTTCAAGCACGAACGCATTGAAACGACCTCGACCAAAGCTAAAGAGATCAGCCGCATCGCCGAACGGCTCATTACCGCGGCGATGGCCGGTGATCTGGCGGCGCGACGCCACGTGGCGGAGTATCTCACCGAACCGGCGGTCGTCAAGAAGCTCGTCGAGCAGATTGCGCCCGCGCTCAAAGGCCGCACCGGCGGCTATACGCGCATCACGAAGACGCGCGTGCGTCACGGCGACGCGGCGGAGTTGTCGCTCATCGAACTCTTGACGGGAACCACCGCGTAGCGCTCGTCATCCTGAGCTTATCGAAGGACGAAAAGTACAAAGCTGAGTCGGAGGCGCTCGACGCTGAGATCTTGCGCGTTATCGCGGCCTGGCACCACGACGGCGCCACACTCGGCGACGAAGGCTTTAACGACCTCGCGTTGCGCTTGTGGGCGTACCAATATCGGTATAACGCGCCGTATGCGGCGTACTGCGATCGCCGGGGCGTAACGACCGCCACGCCGCCGCTATCCTGGGAAGCGATCCCCGCGGTCCCGGCGCCGTCGTTTCGGTCGTTGCGCATCGCGACGTTCGATGCTGCCGGCGGCCTGGTTTTTGAAACAAGCGGCACGACAACCGGCGATCCGGGACGCCACTTTCTTGAAACGACCGGGCTTTACGACGCCGCATTGTTGGCCGGCTTCGACCGCTTCATGCTGCGCGACGGCGCGAGGCTGCGCTACTTCAACGTCGTGCCGAATCCGGCGCACTCGCCACATTCCTCGCTCGGTTACATGATGCAACGCGTGGCATCGCTACGCGGCGACGGATATACCGGGTGGTATTTGGATGATGGCGTGCTGCATTGTGAGGCCTTCATCGCCGATGTGAAGGCGGCGATCGGGGACGCGCAGCCGGTTTGCATCGCCGCAACGGCCTTCGCCCTCGTGCATGTGCTCGAGGCGATGGAAGAGCGTGGCGTTCGTTTTTCCCTGCCGGAGAAATCGCGAATCATGGAGACCGGCGGCTTTAAAGGGCGTTCCAAAACACTCTCGCGCGATGAGTTGTACGCCAAAGTTTGCGATCGATTCGTTCTCGACCATGGATGCATCATCGCGGAATACGGGATGACCGAGCTTTCGTCGCAATACTACGACGACGAACGTCGCCGAAAAGTCGGTCCGCCGTGGATGCGCGCGCGTGTCGTTGGTCCGGAACGTAGGACGCTCCCGGATGGCGAAATTGGCTCGCTGATTCACATCGACCTCGCTAACCGTTCGTCGTGCATTGCCGTCCAAACCGCAGATATGGCGTGGCGCGACGGCGACGGTTTCCATCTGCTCGGTAGAGAGAGCGATGCCGAACTACGCGGCTGCAGTCTCGGCGCGGAAGGCTTGTAAAAGGTAAGTTGCCCCGGCGTTCTTTTTCGGTGTTTAACGATCGTTTTTACCGGGAGCGAGTAGGCGCCCAGCGAACGGTTGGACAGCTTTGTAGCTAGCACGCCTAAATCGGGAGATAGCGCCATGAAGAGTTCGCGCCTAAATCGTTCCGCCCTAAGTATCGGCGCGGCGGCAGCATTATTGGCCGGTTGCGGTGGCGCTTCGCAAGTCCCAGTCGCTACGCCGGCGACCGGCGCCGCACGGCTCGCTTTTTCGCACCACATGACCTTCAGTTATACGGGCAAGAAGCAAACGTTCAACGTCCCGAACAAGGTGACGCGCATTCGCGTGATCGCCGTGGGGGGTAATGGCGGCGGAACGCCTTTTGCCTACGGCGGCCGTGTGAGTGCGGTGATTCCGGTAACGCCGTCGGAGACGCTGGCAATCTATGTGGGCGGCGCGGGCACTTCGTCGGAGCCGGGATTTAACGGCGGCGGCGCCGGCGGGGTAGGTTCGGACGACACCAGCGGCAATGGCGGCGGCGGGGCTTCAGACGTTCGAGAGGGCGGCGACGGACTAAAGGATCGCGTCGTCGTTGCTGGCGGCGCCGGGGGAAGCGGTACCGACGATTACGCGCACTCCGGCCTAGGAGGCCAGGGCGGCGCACTCACCGGCGGCGCGGGCAAGGCGGGCAGCAGTTCGGAGACCTCTAACGGCGCGAAGGCCGGGAACAACGGCGCCGGCGGCAAAGGCGGGACGCAACGACAAGGGGGATCCGGAGGCCGCGGTGGTTTTACGAATCCCGACTTGAACCGAGGCCTTAATGGGGTGCTTGGTTCGGGTGGCGCCGGTGGACCTGGCTGTGTTCCCTACACGAACACGACCCACTACTGCCGTCCACCTGGCGGCGATGGCGGCGGTGGCGGCGGTGGTTTTTACGGCGGCGGTGGTGGCGGCGCCGGCATTTTTGAGGGATGCTGCGGAACCGGCGGCGGGGGTGGCGGCGGCGGCGGGTCCTCCTACGTGGAGAGCACCGGAACCAACGTCAACATGACGCGGGGCAGCAAGACGGGTCAATCCGCCACGGTCGTTATCTACTGGTAACCGCGCCATAGGCGACCGGCTACGCCCGCCGGGAACTAATGATGCCGCTGTTGAGTCCGGCGGTGGAAAGGCCGCCGCAGATGCGCGCGTACTCAACCTTGATGCAACGGTCGACGACCACGCGTAATCCCGCCGCATCGGCCAACGCGATTGCGTCGTCATTGATGACGCCGTACTGAAACCAGATCGCCTTCGCCCCCGCGGCGATTGCTTCGCGCGCGACGGCGACCACTTCGCTCGGCTTGCGGAACACGTCCACGATGTCGGGCGCACCCCGGTCCTTGGCATATGCCTCGAGCGATGGATATGCGGGCACGCCGTCGATCGCGTCGAGCGTCGGGTTGATCGGCGCGACGGCGAACGGCGTTTGCGTGCGCAGATACGAAAACACCGTATAACTCGGGCGCAGCGCGTTGTTCGACGCGCCGACCATCGCGATCGTGCCCGTACGCGAGAGCAACTGGCGCAGTTGGGTGGCATTCGTCAGCATCATCCCGCGGCGCGCAAGCCTTTATCGAGATCCCAGAGCAGATCGTCCATGTCTTCCAAGCCGACCGAAAGCCGAATCGCCTCCGGTTCGACGCCGGCCGCCCGAAGTTCGTCATCGGAGAGTTGCGAGTGCGTCGTCGATGCCGGATGAATGACCAAACTCTTGGCGTCGCCGACGTTGGCTAAGTGGCTCCACAGTTCGAGCGCGTCGATGAAGCGCCGGCCCGCATCTCTTCCGCCGCGCAGACCGAACGTGAAGATAGCGCCCATCTGCGGCGTCCGCACCCATGCGACTTCCGGGCGCTTCGAAAGAAATTCTGCAACGGCAACCGCGTTGTGCACGTGCCTGTCCATGCGCAGTTCGAGCGTCTCCAAACCGATGAGCATGAGCCATGCATCCATCGGCGACATGGCGGCGCCGACGTCGCGCAGCACTTCGGCACGGGCGCGCATAAGGAATGCGTACTCGCCGAACGTTTCGGTGAAGACTTTCCCGTGATAGCCCGGGCTCGGCGTTGAGAGCAGCGGAAAGCGGCCGTTGCTCCATGGGAACGTACCAGACTCCACCAGCACGCCGCCGATCGCCGTGCCGTGACCGTTGATGAACTTCGTTGCGGAATGTACGACGATGTCGCCGCCGTGCTCGATCGGCCGGCAGAGATACGGCGTCGCAAACGTGTTATCGACGATCAGCGGGATTCCGGCGTCGTGCGCGACGTTCGCGAACGCGCGCAAGTCCGCAACGACGCCCGACGGGTTGCCAATCGTCTCCACGAAGAGTAACTTCGTACGCTCGCCGATGGCGTCTCGGGCGGCGTCGAGTTGTTCTGCCGGAACGAACGTCGTCTCGATGCCCATGCGTTTGAGCGTGACGCTCAACTGCGTGACGGTCCCGCCGTAGACGTTCTGCGTGCAAACGAGGTGATCGCCGGCTTGCGCGAGCGAGAGAATCGTGCACAGCTGTGCCGCCAGTCCGCTCGAGAACGCAATGCCGCCAAGCCCGCCCTCCAAGCTGGCCATCCGCTCTTCGAAGGCTGCGACCGTTGGGTTACTGATGCGGCTGTAGATGTGACCGTAGCTGCGCAGCGCGAAGAGTTCGGCGGCCTGCTCGGTCGAGCCGAAGACGTAGGCCGCCGTTTGATAGATCGGTGCGGCGCGCGAACCCGTCGCCGAATCGGGCGTCGTCCCGGCGTGAAGGGCGCGCGTTGCAAAGCCAAAGGCGTGTTCGTGCTGCATCTTTAGCGGAGGTCCGCAGGCCGTTTTCGCGCTATACTTATGTAATCATGGGAATGACCCTCACTGAAAAAATTCTTGCTCGCCACGCCCACCTCGACCGCGTCGAGCCCGGACAAATCATTAATGCCCCGGTCGATTTGGTGCTGGCGAACGAGCTCTCGGCCGCCGTCGCCATCAAGGTCATGCGTGGAATCAAAGGTGCCGGACGCGTCTTCGATTCACGAAAAATCGCGCTGGTGGCCGACCACTTCGTGCCGGCCAAAGATGCGCAGTCCGCAGGCCTGGCTCGGCTCATGAAAGATTTTGCCGCCGAGCAGCAGATCGAGCACTACTTCGACGTCGGCCGCGGCGGCATCGAACACGTCGTGTTGCCGGAGGAAGGCCTCGTTGCGCCGGGCGAGTTGATTGTCGGCGGCGATTCCCATACGTGCACCTACGGAGCGTTCGGCGCGTTTGCCACCGGCATGGGTTCGACGGACATCGCCGCGGCCTTCGTTCTCGGTGAAGTGTGGTTAAAGGTTCCGGCGTCCATTAAGCTGGTGTACAGCGGAACGCCTGGACCGATGGTCTTCGCAAAGGACATCATGCTGCGGACCGTCGGCGAACTGGGCATCGACGGGGCGACCTATCGCGCAATCGAATACCACGGTTCAACCATCGACGAACTCTCGATCACCGGACGCATTACCATGGCCAACATGGCGATCGAGGCCGGAGCCAAGAACGGCATTTTCCACGCCGACGAAAAGACGATCGCCTACGTCCGCGAACGCACCGAGCGGCCGTTCGTGCTGGAACGCGCGGATAACGACGCGGTCTACGAGCGCACCGTGCATATCGACATCGGTTCGCTCGAACCGCAAGTCGCATGTCCGCACACGCCGGATAACGTGCATCCCATCTCGGAAGTCGCTTCGAACGATCTGCCGGTGGATCAAGTCTTCATCGGCTCGTGCACCAATGGCTACATCGACGATCTTCGGGTGGTCGCAAAGATTCTCCAAGGCAAGAAGATCGCGTCCAATCTGCGCGTCATCGTCAATCCCGGTTCGCAGAAAGTCTGGATGCAGGCGGCGGAAGAAGGCATCCTCACGGCGCTCGCGGCCGCCGGCTGCGCGGTGAATACGCCGGGTTGTGGCGCATGCTTCGGCGGCCACATGGGAACGCTGGGCGACGGCGAGCGCGCGATCTCGACGACCAATCGTAACTACGTCGGACGCATGGGTTCGCCGAAGGCGGAAGTCTACTTGGCTTCACCGGCAACGTGTGCGGCCTCGGCGATAACCGGTCGCATCACCGATCCGCGCGTCCTGGAGATGGCGGGAGTATAACGTGGAGCAGAGACTACGCGGACACGCGCACAAGTACGGCAAGAACGTCGACACCGACGTCATCATCCCCGGGAAGTATTGCAACATCGTCGATCAGGCGGAGTTGGGTAAACACGCGCTCGAGGGACTCGATCCGGAGTATGTGAACCGCATGAAGGCCGGCGATATTATCGTCGCCGATTCCAACTTCGGCTGCGGCTCCAGCCGTGAGGTTGCGCCGATTGCGATCAAAGGTTCCGGAACGTCCGCCGTGATCGCGAAGAGCTTCGCTCGAATTTTTTATCGTAACGCGCTCAACATCGGCTTGCCGATCTTTGAATCGGCCGAAGCGGTCGACGGCATCGAGTCGGGTGACGACATCGAACTCGAACCGGAAACGGGCATCGTTCGCAACATCACCAAAAACACGACCTATCAGGCCGCGCAGTTTCCTCCGTTTATGCGCGCGCTGATCGATGCCGGCGGCTTAGTCCCCTACGTCGAGCGCCGTTTACAAGAAGCGACTCAAACGTAACAAGACTTTCTGACCGAGCGCTGCAGCCGCATGGCGGAAATTACTACGGCGGCGTGTAGGAGCCGGGTTGTGAAATACCGCCCGGCGTCGGGTTGACGTTCTCGATCCATTTCGCTTTGGCGCGATAGGATGCCGTAAACGGCGTCTGTCCGGACGTATCGGTGAGCATCCCGACCATGTCGGTTGTACCGTCTAGTCGCCCTTCGAGAAGCAAGCTCGTTCCGTTGGGTAGTGAGACGATCAGGCGAACGTCTTGGCCGTCCACCGTCCCGACGAGCGGATATTTTTTCTTGCCTGGGTCGAGATATACGCCGGTCAGCGCCTCGCCTTGCTGCCGCAACTGAAAGTGGGCGTAATCCGTGCCGGTGATGTGCTGGATTTGCACTTCCCAGACGCCTTCGATTCCTTTGCGGCCGTTCGGCGGCGGCGCCGGTGTCTTATGCGGCGCGCTCGTGGTGAGCGGAGCCGGCGCCAGTGTAGCCGACGGCGTCGGTAAGGAGGTGCCGGCCGGCATGGGCTGCGCCGTGAGAACCGGGGCCGCAATCGGCGGCGGCGAGGGGGGCGCCGTTGCTGCGATCGCAACGCTTGCGCCTCGCCCGCCGCTCGTAAAGCATGCCAGGCTTGCGAGTGCTAGCGCGCAGAGAACCGAAACGAACGCGAATTTCACGCATTCAGCCTTTGAGCGGGCGTTGCGACGCTCCTTCGCCGGCGCGCTTGCCCTCCCTGATATAATGCTAAGGCTGTGAAGAGTAAGATTCATCCGAAATGGTATCCCGAGGCTCGCGTGCACTGCGCGTGCGGTAACTCATTCGTTACCGGAAGCACCATGCCGGAGATCGCCGTCGAAATTTGCGCGGCGTGCCATCCGCTCTTCACCGGCCAGCAAAAGCTCGTCGATACTGCCGGACGCGTCGATAAGTTCAATCAGCGCTCCGCCGCCGCACTCAAGAAGCAAGAGGAGGCTGCCGCCCGCAAGGCCGCGCGCGACGCGAAGAAGGCCGCAGCGACGCTCTAACGCCGCCCGCAAACGAGGCCACGAGCGAGCGCCTCGAAACGATGGCACGGCGCTTCGATGAGATCGAAGCGCAACTCGCAAACCCACACGGGGCTTTCGACCAACAACGGTATACCGCGCTGGTCAAAGAGCGCGCTCAACTGGAGCCGCCGGTGCGCGTCCATCGCGAACTCGCCGGCCTGCGCGAGCAAATCGCCGCAAACGAACGGTTAGCGCAAAGCGAACAGGGTGAACTTCGCGACCTCGCTTATGAAGAGAACCGCGAGCTGTCGCGGCGCGCCGGCGAATTGGAAACGGAGCTTACCGCACTTCTGGTGCCGCGCGATCCGAACGACAACAAAGACGTGTTCGTGGAAGTTCGCGCCGGGACCGGCGGCGACGAAGCGGCGATCTTCGCGGGCGATCTCGCGCGGATGTACATGCGCTTCGCCGAGGCCAACGGCATGCGTACCGAGCTCGTCTCGGAGAACGACAGCGAGGCCGGCGGATACAAGGAAATCGTTTTTACCGTCATCGGCGACATGCCGTACCGGGTGCTCAAACATGAGTCCGGCGTGCATCGCGTGCAGCGCGTTCCCGCTACCGAAGCGCAGGGACGCATCCACACGAGCACCGCAACGGTGGCCGTATTGCCGCAAGTTGAGGACGATACGGAAATCGAGATCAAAGCTTCGGATCTGCAAGTCGACACGTATAAAGCCTCGGGTGCCGGCGGTCAGTACGTGAACAAAACTGAGTCGGCTATCCGCATCACGCACGTGCCGAGCGGCATCGTCGTCGCATCCCAACAGGAGCGATCGCAACAACAGAATCGCGAAAAAGCGATGCAGATGTTGCGGGCGACGCTCTCCGATCGCAAACGGCGGGAGCAAGAAGAGGCAACCGATTCGCTGCGTCGTTCGCAAGTCGGCAGCGGCGAACGCTCGGAAAAAATTCGCACGTACAACTTCCCGCAAGATCGCGTTACCGACCATCGCATCAATCGCAGCTATGGCAATATTCGCGGTATCATGGACGGGGATCTCGCGCGCATCGCTGAGGAGCTTTTGGCCGACGAACAGGCGCGCCGGCTCTCCGGAGAAACGTCGTGACGACCGCGGCAACAGCATTAGTCGAAGGAACCGCGCGCTTGCGCGCGTGCAGCGCCACTCCTCGAATGGATGCGCTGACGCTCTTGGAGGCGGCGCTACGCAAGCCGCGCACCTGGATTATGGCCTTTGGCGAACATTCGCTATCGGCTGAAGATGCCGCCGCGTTTCAGGTACTCTGCGAGGGGGCCGCGAGCGGCCTCCCCACCGCATACTTGCTCCGAAGCGCCGGTTTTTACGGGCGCGAGTTCCTCGTGGACGAGCGCGTGCTCGTGCCGCGTCCGGAGAGCGAGCATCTCGTTGACGAGGCGATCGCATTTCTGGGCGATCGTGAGGCCGACGTGCTCGACGTCGGCACGGGTTGCGGATCGCTCGCGTGCAGCATCGCCGCGGCGACTCACGCAACGGTGTACGCGACCGATATTTCGGCCGAAGCGATCGCCGTTGCGAAGGAAAACGTGCGCCGCTACGATCTCGCGGAACGATGCATCGTCGCACAAGGCGATCTCGTGCAACCGCTCGCGGGGCGACGCTTCGATCTGGTGCTAGCAAATCTGCCGTACGTTCCCACGCCGGAGATCCCGAGGGCGCCCGATCCGGTCTCTTTCGAGCCGCGCGTCGCGCTAGACGGTGGCGACGATGGTCTCGCCGTCTATCGCCGGTTACTGCACGTTCTGCCGGGCGCGCTCAAAACTCAGGCGCTGGTAGTGCTCGAAGCCGCGCCGCCGACGATCGGTGCCCTGCGGCGGCTTGTTCGCGCGCGACTGCCGCACGCCAGGGTCGAGGTGCGCCGTGACTATGCAGGGTTGGAACGGTACGTCAAGGCATCGCTGTAGCGCTCTTCGGCAACGCCGAAGACGACCGGATGCCGGCTCCCAGGTTCTCGCCACGCCTCGAGCGAAAAATAACCGCCCGAGATGGCGAAGTATATATTCTTCACCGGGGGCGTCGTAAGTTCGCTCGGCAAGGGCATCACGGCGGCTTCGCTCGGACGGTTGCTCAAGGCGCGCGGTTTCAGCGTCTCCATTCAAAAGCTCGACCCGTATATCAACGTGGACGCCGGTACGATGAATCCGTACCAGCACGGCGAGGTTTTCGTGACGGAAGACGGCGCGGAGACCGACCTCGATCTCGGGCATTACGAGCGCTTCATCGACGAGAACCTTCAACGCGCCAACAATGTCACCACCGGCCAGATCTACAACTCCGTCATTGAAAAGGAACGGCGCGGCGATTACCTCGGCGCAACCGTTCAAGTGATTCCGCATATCACCAATGAGATCAAAGCGCACATCAAGCGCGTCGCCGAAGCCAGTCACGCGGAGGTGTGCATCGTCGAAGTCGGCGGAACGGTCGGCGATATCGAGTCGCTGCCATTCTTGGAAGCCATCCGCCAGATGCGTTACGATGTCGGCGACGAGAACGTCATGTACGTCCACCTGACCTTGTTGCCGCACCTCGGCGCCGCCGACGAGCTGAAGACCAAGCCGACGCAGCATTCGGTGCGCGAACTGCGCGGCATCGGTATCTCGCCCGACGCAATCGTCTGCCGAACGGAATCGGCAATGCCCATGCCGCTCGAGCTGAAGGAGAAGATTGCACTGTTTTGCGACGTGCCGCCGTCTGCCGTCGTACAAAACGTCAACGCCCGCACGATCTATCAAGTGCCGTTGAATCTCGAAAACGAGGGTTTGGCGCAGGCCGCGATCGCGAAACTGCGACTGCGCGCGTCGCGTCCCGCGCTCGACGATTGGGAAGCGGTCGCCAACCGGTTACTGCACCCCGAACGGCGCGTGAGCATTGCGCTGGTCGGCAAATATGTCGAACTCAAAGATGCGTATATCTCCATCAACGAGTCGCTCGCCCATGCAGGCGTCTTCCATCACGCCGCCGTCGAGATCAAGCGCATCGATTCAGAGCTCGTCGAGAAAGAAGGCGTGGAAGTGTTGCGCGGCGTTCAGGGCGTCGTCGTCGCGCCCGGCTTCGGTGCGCGCGGCGTTAAGGGCAAGCTGCGTGCCATTCAGCACGTGCGCGAAGCCCGTATTCCGTTCCTCGGCATCTGTTACGGCATGCAGTTGGCATGCATCGAGTTCGCGCGTAACGTCTGCGGGCTTCCCAACGCGATGACGAGCGAAGTGGACGAAACCGCCGCCGAACCCGTCATCGACTTCATGCCCGATCAACGAAATCTCGAGATCTATGGCGGTACGATGCGCTTAGGGACCTATGCCTGCGATTTGCAGCCGGGAAGTTTGGCAGCGCAGGCCTACGGAAACCTCGAGATCAGCGAGCGGCACCGCCACCGGTACGAGTTCAATAATCGCTACCGTCCGATCTTCGAAGAGCACGGCATGCGCTTCAGCGGACACCACACCGTCGATAAGACGCGTCTCGTTGAGGTGATCGAGCTGCCCGTCGAGATGCATCCGTGGTTCGTCGCAACGCAAGCGCATCCCGAGTTCAAATCCAGGCCGAACCGGCCGGCACCGCTCTATCGCGACTTCATCGGCGCCGCCCTCGCGCATCAGGAGCGCGTCGAGCGACCCGCGGATCTGGAGAGAGCCGCGACCTGGACGTAACGAGCATCACCGCAGTCGTGCTCACGCGCGACGAAGAGCGAAATCTTCCGCGAGCCCTCACCAGCCTGCCGCGCGACATGAAAGTCCTCGTGCTCGATGCCTATTCTCGCGATCACACGGTGCAGTTCGCGCGCGCCGCGGGCGCTGAGGTGCTGCAGCGGCAATGGACCGACTTTCTCGATGCTCGGCGTTTCGCGGCCGAACGCGTGACCACGTCCTGGACGCTCATGATCGACGCCGACGAGGCGCTCGACGACGTGTTGCGCGAGGCAATCGTTGACGCAAGCGACGCGCGAGACGCTTACGTGGTGCGGCGAACGACGTACTATTGCGGGCGCCCGTTGCGGCAATGGCGGGACGAACCGTTGCTGCGCTTGTTCAAGACGGGAAGCGCGCGGCTTCAAGCGGCCGCATCGGCAGGCGACGCGGCCGTGCACGAGGCCTGGAGCAGCGACGGCAGCATCGGCGAACTGCCCGGCACGTTGCTGCATTACTCCTACCCCGACACCGCGACCTATCGCGCCAAATACGATCGCTATACCACGTTGGAAGCAGTGCGCCTTACGGCCTCGCCCGCGAAGTTTCTTGCCGCGCTCGTTGTGGGCGTCGCGCGGGTCGCGTGGCTGCTCTTCGGGCGCGGCGCGGTGCTGGATGGTCCGCGCGGCTGGTACGTCGCGTGGCACTCCGCGTTCTATCCCGCGGTGGTTTACGGTAAGGCGCTGAGCATTTGAGCGCACGCATCGGACTGGATGCGCGCTTGACCCCGCAAATGTCCGCCGGCATGAAAGCGTACGCTCGCGAAGTGACGGCGCGTTTACCGCACGTCGCGCCGGAGTTCGATTACAGCGCGTTTACGCGCGGCCGGAACTTTGGTTGGGACGAGCAGGTGCGCTTACCGCGCGCGATCCGCGAAGCTCGCGTGGATCTCGTGCACTTTTTGGCGCTCTACGTGCCGGTGATTGTTCCAGCGCGCTTTATCGTGACGATTCACGATTTGATCCACCTCAACTTCCCGGAACAGTTCAAAGCGAAGGTCGGTCCCTATTACCGCATCGCGGTGCGCTTTGCGTGCGCGCGCGCGGCGCGCGTCATTACCGACGACGAACGTACGGTGGACGATCTCGTGTCGTTGCTCGGCGTGCGCCGCAGCAAGGTTCGCGTCATCCCGCTCGGGGTCTCTGAAGCGTTCTTCGCTCCGTCGGCGCCGCACGTGGGGCCGCGTCCGTATCTCCTCTACGTCGGCAATCATCGTCGGCACAAGGATCTGCGTACGCTGTTCTCGGCCTGGGCGTCGATGAGTAGCGGATTGCCGTTGGACCTGTATCTCACCGGGCGAGACGATTTCTCCGAACCGCTTCCGGGCCGCCACGACGGCGGTAAAGTGGTGTTTTTGGGAGACGTTTCGGACGAGCGTCTCGGCGCCTACTATGCCGGCGCCCGCGCACTGGTGCAGCCCTCGCTGCGAGAAGGCTTCGGTTTGCCGGTGCTCGAGGCGATGGCCTGCGGATGCCCCGTGGTCGTCTGCGAGGACGCCGTCGCGGGAGCGGTGCGGGATTCGGTGCAGACGTATCCGGCCGGCGACGTGGCCGCGTTGCGGGCTAAACTCGAAGGCATCGTTGGAAACGCCGAACGGCGGGAAGAATGGGCCAGCGGTGGGCGGCAAGCGGCCCGCCGTCTGACATGGGACCGCTGCGCGCGGGCGACGGCCGACGTCTATCGAGAGGTACTAGAGTGAAACGAACTTTGGCGCTGCTGGCGCTCGTCTTGGTGGCAGCGGCGCCGGCGCCTTCGCACGACCGTCCGATCGGTATTGTGATCAATGGCGACGCGCTGGCGATCGATCCGCCGCCGCGTTTTGAGAAAAATCTGCTCTACGTGCCGCTGCGCCGCACGATAGAGGCGTTAGGTCTGGCATTCAACCGCAGCGGCAACCGCATTGAAACGCAGATCGGTTCGAAGACCGTCGTGCTGACCATCGGCGCGCGCATCGCTCAACTCGATGCAGGCGGTATCCCGATCGGCGGACCGCCGTTAGACATTCACGACGTGCTCTACGTTCCATTACGATTCTTCACCGACGTTCTGGGCGCGCAAGCGCACTTCGACCGGCGCAGCAACACCGTGACGATCCTCGCCCAACTGATCGGGCGCACGACCAACGGTTTCGAGACGGTCGGAAACGGCTACGTCCGTTTCGGGACCGTCGCCGCTGTGGACGTTCTCTCGGATCCTCCGACGATAACGATCCAGTCGAACGGTGTCGTCAAGACGATTCGGATCGGTGCCAACGCGATCGTCGAAGTGCACGACGTCAACGTCGACGTCACCTCGCCCGGCGAACTCGGCGACGTGCGTCCGGGGGACTTCGCGCGTATCGAGATGCGCAAGGACGGGCGAGTCCAGCACGTGATTGACGAATACGGTTCTCGCAACGGTCGGATCGTCGCGATTGCGGGCAATCAGTTCGTGCTCGGCGACGGTCAAGTGGTCTCCATGGGACGCTTGACGGAGGTGTCGCTCAACGGTAAAGCCGCCCAGTTCGACGATCTGCGCCCCGGCGACGAGGTGAGCGTGCGGTATAACGTCGAGACCAATGAGGTGCGCGAGGTGCTGGCGGGCCGGCGCGTTGCAACGGTCGCTCAACAGGCGACGATCGATAGCGTGGATAGCGATGCACGCCGGCCGCTTCGCGCGGGCGACGTCCTGCACGTGACGATGCACGGCACGCCCAACGGCGCTGCGAGTTTCGATATCGGCTCGGACATCGTCGACCAAGCGATGTCGCAGCGATCTCCTGGATTCTATACCGGCAACTATACGATCCCGCGTGGCGCAAACTTTCGCGACGTTGTCCTCATTGGACGTCTGAATGCCGGCGGCGCCGTCGTGCAACAAGCTGCTTCGCAAACGATCTCGGCGTCCAGTACGCCGCCGGGCATCTCGGATTTCGCGCCTGACGAAGGCGCGACGATCAATACCAACCGCCCCGCGGTCTATGCGAGTTTTGCGTCGGACGCCGTTGCGGTCAATCCAGCCAGCGCGCTCTTATGGATTGACGGCCGCGACGTGACGTCGGAGTGCGTGCGCACGGCGCAGTTCATTCAGTATCTTCCCTCCTATGCATATCGCAATGGGCCGGTGCGCGTGACCGTGCGCGTCAGCGACGAGGCGGGAAACACGACCACCAAGTCGTGGTCGTTCACCATTCGGGCGCATTGATGGAGGGGTGTGTTTTTTTGCAAGATCGCGGCCGGCGAAATTCCCGCGACCGTGTTAGAGAACAACGCCGGCGTCATGGCGATTGCCGACCTCAATCCCCAAGCGCCCGCACACGTTTTAGTGCTTCCGATTGCGCATCACGCAACGATTGCAGAGCTAGTGGAACACGATCCTGCGACCGCTGGACGGCTCCTCGCGACCGCAGCGGCGATCGGTCATAAAAACGGCGGCGAACGCGGATTCCGGCTCGTCGTCAACTCCGGAGCCGACGGCGGACAAACGGTGGATCACGTGCACGTGCACGTGCTGGCAGGCCGTCGCATGTCGTGGCCGCCCGGTTGACGCATTTGACGCTCCGCCCGCCCTATGTTACGGTAGAACGCGACGGCCTTATCGGGCCGAAATTTTTGTGCTTCGCGCCGTCACGCGGGCACGCCGAAAGGGGGGTCGTCAAAGAATGGAAGTTCGCATAGCTCCGGGCGAAACGATCGAGAGCGCGCTGCGCCGCTTCAAGAAGGCCACCCAGAAGGCGGGGATACTCGCTGAGGCTCGCAAGCACGAGCACTACGAGAAGCCCAGCGTACGGCGTAAGAAGAAGTCCGCCGCCGCTCGTAAGCGCCGCAGCCTAAGGGCGCGTATCGTAGCGCGTGGGCAATCTCAAAGACCGGATCTCCGAGGATCTGAAAACGGCGATGAGGGCGCGCGATCAGTTGCGCCTTAATACGCTTCGCTCGGCCTTGTCCGGATTTACGTATAAGCGATCGGAAAGCGGCGCTGAACTTTCAAACAGCGACGAAATTGACGTGGTACGGCGTTTGGTCAAGCAGCGCGGCGATTCCATGGCGGAGTTCGATCGCGCCGGTCGTGCCGACTTAGCCGAAAAAGAACGTGCCGAGCGCGAGATCTTACTCGCCTACCTGCCGGCGCAACGCAGTCGAAACGGAAATTCGTGAGATTGTGCAGAGCGTGCTCGCCGAGTTGCCGCCGGAAAATCGTAATGCGGGCGCGGTGATGAAGGTCGTCATGCCGCAACTCAAAGGAATCGCCGACGGAAACTTGGTTCGCAAGGTCGTCAACGAGGAACTCTCCGCGTAACTTTGGGGTGCCGGGGCAGGTAGCAACCGGCATGAAGCCATCGAAACTGCGGCTCCTTTGCCTGCCCATGCTGCTCTGCGGTGGTGCCGGCGCGGCCCTCGCGCAGCCCGTCGGTCGCCCGATCGTCGTCGTACCGATCAACGGCACCGTGGACGAGGGTATGGCGCACTTGGTCGAGCGATCGGTAGCGCAAGCCAATCAAGAAGGTGCAAGGGCCATCGTTCTGGAGATCAACAGTCCCGGCGGACTGGTCGCTTCGGCCTTCCAAATTCGCGACGCGCTCTTTAGCGCGAACGAACCGGTCGACGCCTACGTCTCCGAACGCGCGTATTCCGCTGCCGCACTTATCGCGCTCTCCGCTTCGCACATCGTCATGGCGCCGGGCGCATCCATCGGCGCGGCCGAACCCGTTCAACTGGGTGGTGCGGTCGTTCCGAACGATAAGATCGTTTCGGCGTTGCGCGCGGAGTTCGAATCTACGGCGCAGCGCAACCACCACGATTCACAGATCGCCGGCGCCATGGTAGACAAAAGCATGACGCTGTCTCCGCTATAAGCGTCCCGGCGCAGTGCTGACGCTGAACACCGAAGACGCGGTGAAAACCGGTATCGCGACCGGCACCTCGCCGGCGCTTCAAGGTGCGCTGGCGCAATGGCATCTCGGCGGTGCCCCGCAGACGACGCAGAACTACACGTTCGGCGAAATGTTGGCGCGCTTTGCCACGGACCCCGCGGTGAGCGGACTGCTCTTGACGATCGGCATGTTGGGCTTACTGATCGAAATGCAAACGATGCACGGCATCGCCGGCATCGTCGGTGTCGGTGCGCTGGCGCTCTTTTTTGGAACCCACGTCTACGCGGGTTTCTCCAACGAGCTGGTTATCGCGCTGGCCGTCGTTGGATTGCTCGGCATTTTGTGGGAACTCCACGTCGTACCGGGCCACGGCCTTCCCGGCATACTCGGCGCGTCGGCATTGGTCACGGCGGTCGTCTTAGCCTTCGGTACCCCCTTCTTGTTCGTGGGGGTCGAGACGATCGCAACGGCGATCGTGTTGACGGTAATCGGCTTTTCCTTGACCGTTCGAGCGGTTCCGCAAAATGCGTGGGCGCAGCGTTTGGCGCTCGCCTCGACGCAAGGTCCCGATTACGTGACGAGCGGGGATTTCGGACGCTGCGAGGACGCTTCGGTACCGCATCGAGCTATTTGCGGCCCGCCGGGATTGCGTCCATTGACGGACGGCGCGTCGACGTGCTGACGGAGGGGGAGTTCATCTCGGCAGGAACTCCGATTCGCGTCGTGCGCGTTGAAGGCGCGCGAATTTTCGTCGAACCTGTGACGGTAAAGGAGCAGTTCGTATGATTGCCGCCGGCGGCGCCATCGTCATCGTCGTTATTCTCATTGCGTTCTTTGCGTTTCTCTACTATTTCCCGATCGGTCTATGGATTCGCACGATCGCCGCGGGCGTGCCGCTGGGCATCATCTCGCTGGTGCGCATGCGTTTAATCGGCATTCCGCCGGGGTCGATCGTGACGAACTACGTGCGCGCGCGCAAGGCCGGCGTGGATCTTACGGTCGACCAAATGCAATCGCATTTTCTCGCCGGCGGCAACGTCGAGAACGTGACGCTGGCGATGATCGCGGCGCAGCGCGCGCAGATTCCCTTGGAATGGCAGCGTGCCGCGGCGATCGATTTAGCGGGGCGCAACGTGCTCGAAGCGCTGCAGACGTCCGTCAATCCCAAGGTCATCGAAACACCCATGTTCCAAGGCGTCGCGCAAAACGGCATTCAGCTCAATGTCAAAGCGCGGATCACGGTGCGCAGCAATCTCGACCGCTACGTCGGCGGTGCCGGCGAACCGACGATGGTCGCGCGCGTTGGCGAAGGTGTCGTTTCGGCGGTGGGCGCTGCGGTCGATCACAAAGAGGTGCTCGAGTATCCCGATCGCATTAGCAAAGCGGTGCTGGCCAAAGGTCTCGATGCCGGCACGGCGTTCGAGATCGTCTCGATCGACATCGCCGACGTTGACGTCGGCAAGAACATCGGCGCGGAACTGCAGACCAGCCAAGCCGAAGCCGACCGCCGCATCGCTCAGGCTAAAGCGTCGGAACGGCAGTACGCAGCGCAAGCGGCAGAGCAAGAGCAGAAGGCTGAAACGCAAGCGATGCGCGCCAAAGTGGTGGAGGCCGAGGCCGCGATTCCCCAAGCGATCGCGCAAGCGTTTCGCAGCGGGAACCTCGGCGTCATGGACTATTACCGGCTCAAGAACGTGCAGGCCGATACGGATATGCGTTCCTCGATCGGTGGCATCCACCGAAAACAACGGCGGCGAGGGGCCGCCCGCCACGAGCACTCCAACGAAATAACGCGTGCGCGAAGTCGGCGTCATTGTCTGGGTCCTCTTCATCGTGATCGGCGTGATCGCCAACATCGTCTCTACGGCCCGCAAGCAAGCAGCATCGAACGCGCCGGCGCGGCCGCCCAGGTGCCACCGCCTGGGCAAGCGCGTCCTCTTGCGTGGCCGCCGGCACAATCGCAGCCGGCGCCGCCGGCTCGGCGACCGCAGCCGCCATCAATTGCAATCGCCGCCCCCGCCGCCTGTGGTGCCTGCCCCGCTGCCCATGTTGCATGAAGCTGCGCGTCGTCGGTCGCGGCCGTTATTCGCCGCCGACGCTCCGTCGATGGTGCGAGCGGTCATCGCCGCCGAGGTCCTCGGAAAGCCTCGGGCCCTGCGCGACGAATAACCGCATGCGTTGAGCGCAACGATCCATCGATCTTCACCAGCTGCCCGACCGCGTTCGGCTGTTTGGAGAGTACGACCGAAACCTTTCCGCAATAGAATCATCACTCGACGTTGCCGTTCGCGCGGATGGCGACCGACTCGTCGTCGCCGGCGATGCAGCGTCGATTGTCGACGGGCGGAACGCGTCGTGCGCCGCGTTTTGGATGCCGCGATTGCCGGCGCGCACATCACGCCGACGACGTCGCCTTAGCGCTTTCCGACGCGGCGAGCGCCCGGCGAGATGCCGGCGCCTCCCGCTACGCTTTTGCGCACGCATCGCGGCGCGCGAAATCCGTCCGCGAACCGCGCGGTCAGCGCGATTTCGCGCGCGCGATCGACGAGGCGACGCTCACGTTCGGCATCGGCCCGGCCGGAACGGGCAAAACCTATCTCGCCGTCGTCATGGCGGTGCGCGCGCTCAAAAGTCGCGAGGCGTCCCGCATCGTGCTTTCGCGCCCCGCCGTCGAAGCGGGCGAACGACTGGGATTTCTTACCGGGGGATTTCCGCGAAAAGGTCGATCCCTATATGCGGCCGCTCTTCGACGCGCTTGCACGACCTGCTCGACGACAGCTGGTCGAGAAGTACATCGAGCGTGGAACGCTTGAAGTCGCGCCGCTGGCGTACATGCGCGGCCGGACCCTTGTCCGACGCCTTCGTTATTTTGGACGAAGCACAGAACGCGACCGGCGATCAGATCAAAATGTTTCTTGACCCGTTTGGGGAGCGGTTCGAAGATGGTCGTCACCGGCGACGTGACTCAAATCGATTTGCCTTCCGGCGAACGCAGCGGGTTACGGGACGCGGCGAACGCGTTTGGCCGGCATCGAAGACGTAGGCGTCGTCGAACTCGACGAAACCGACGTCGTGCGGCATCCGCTCGTTGCGCACATCGTTCGCGCGTATGCAGACCTAAAATCGAGACGTGATTCACTACCGGAACGCGTCCGCCGTAGCGGCGTCGACGGGCGCGCGTTGGTCGCGACCGCGCAAACGTCTGCTCGGCGCGTGTCGGCGACGACGGCTGCCTCGTTATCGCTCACGCTGGTCAACGACGCCGCGATCCGCGAACTGAACCGCGCAGCATCGCGGCAAAGATGCGGCCACCGACGTGCTGAGTTTTCCGCTCGATGGACGAACCGGCCGAAGCCGGCGGCCGGAACGACTTGCTCGGCGACGTCGTTATTTCGGTCGACACGGCGCGCCGGCAGGCCGCCGATTACGATGCGCCGCTGCAGCACGAACTCTATCGGCTGCTGATTCACGGTCTGCTGCATCTGCTGGGGCACGATCACGAGCGCGCCGACGAACGCCGCGTGATGCAGCGCGAAGAGCGCCGGCTGGCCGGCGCGATCGGCTGCCGTGGCCGTACCGAAACAGCGCTGATGCGCCATCGCCGACCGACGACGCTCGCGAGAACCGCAGTATCTGTCCGATCGAGCACAGCAAGTTTCTGGCGCTCGTTCCATCACGCGTTCGAAGGGATTATCTACGCGACGCGCACGCAGCCCAACATGCGCGTGCACTTCCTCATCGCCGCGTTGGTGTTGCTGGCGACGCTGCTGTTGCGGCTGGAACGTGTCTACGTCATCGCGACGTCGCGCTCATCGCGCTCGTGCTCGAGCTGGAACTGATGAACACCGCGATCGAGGCGATCGTCGATCTGCTGACCGTGGCGCACCATCCGTTGGCCAAGACCGCCAAAGATGCGGCGGCCGGCGCCGTGCTTGTCGCCGCGATCGGCGCGGCGTCTCGCCGGATATCTGATCTTCTATCAAGGCATCCTCAGCGGCGGGCGCGCGTGTTCGACGCCGTGCAGGCAGGTCCCGGCCAACGTCGCCCTGATCGTGCTCGCCGTCGTCGCGATCGCGACGATTTTCGCCAAGGCCTGGGTCGGGCGCGGTTCGCGCGCTGCAAGGCGGCGCCGTTTCCGGCCATGCCGCGCTTGCCTTTGCGGCCGCCACCATGCTGACGTTCTTCTATCAGAAGCCGCTGGCCGCGATTCTCGCCTATTTCGTCGCCTTCCTGGTCGCGCAGACCCGGGTCGAGGCCCGGATTCACAGCGCCTTCGAGGTTCTATGGGGAGCCGTTTTGGGCACGGTGGTCGCGCTGGCGATCTACGTGCTGGTCCGCCCGCACGTTATGCTATAATGGCGCCGATTTGAACACCGACCCGTCCGAAGTAGCCCGGAGTACCGTTACGCACATCCTCGCCACTCGTCGCTGCTGGTCGCTGCTGGCGGCCTTCTTTGCAGCCTCGCGAAGCGGCGCTGATCTCGATCTCGCGACTGCGCGCCCGCGCGATCGCCGAGCGCCAAGTGCGCGGCGCCGCGAGCTCTCCAGCACCTCGTCGACGACAAGAACCGCTACCTCACGTCGATCCTGGTCGGCAACACGATCGTGCTGCTGGCCGCCGATTCGCTGGCAACGTACATCGCGATCGAGCTGGGCTTGCCGGCCGCGCGCGGTCGTTTCGACGATCTTCATGACGGTCGTCATGCTGCTGTTCGGCGAGATCATTCCCAAGATGGTGGCCACCGGCGACAACGAACGCTGGGCGCTTCGGCTGGCGTTTCCGATGCGCTGACGTCGCAGTCGTGCTGACGCCGATCGCGCGGACGTTCCAGTTCGTCACCGAACTGCTGCTGCGGCCGTTCGGCATCAAGACACGCGCACCAGATCTACGTTACCGAAGAAGACATTCGCACGCTGGTCAACGTCGGCGCCGAGCAGCGCGTGATCGAAGAAGAAGAGCGCGAGCTGATCCATTCGGTGATGGAGTTCGGCGATACGATCGTGCGTGAAGTGATGAAGCCGCGGCCGGAGATGGTAGCGGTTTCGGTCGACGATTCGCCGCGTCGCGTGCTCGACGTCGTCATCGCCGAAGGCTACTCGAAACTGCCGGTCTATCAGGAATCCAAAGACGACATCGTCGGCGTCGTTCACGATCGCGAACTGCTGGTGGCGCTGGCCAACGGATCGCTTGCGCATACGCGCCTTCGCGCGATTGATGCGCCCGGCCGTGCACGTTCCCGAAACCAAAAAAATCGCCGAGCTGCTGCGCGAGATGCAGCGCGACAAATTTTCGCTCGCGATCGTGGTCGACGAATATGGCGGCACGGCGGGACTGGTGACGATGGAAGACTTGCTCGAGGAAATCGTCGGCGAAATTCGCGACGAGCACGACGAGGACGAACAAGAGCCGATTCGCCTCGTTTCGCCGAGCGAAGCCGTCGTCGACGCGGGCACCAATATCGAGGACGTCAACGCGCGCTTGGGCACGACATTCCCACCGAAGATTTCGAAACGATCGGCGGTTACACGGTCGGACTGTTCGGACGGCTGCCCTAGGAAGGCGAAGAAATCGACGCGGACGAGCACACGCGCTTGCGCGTCGACCGCATGCGCGGCCGGCGAATTCTGGCGGTGCGGATCTTTACACGAACGGCAGACCACCAGGCAGCAGCAGCGGAGGACCGACGACGCAGCCGCGCGCATATAAGACGCGCGGTATCGTCCTGCGCGGCCGGCCACTGGGCGAAGCCGACCGCATTGTGACGCTCTTCACGCGCGAACACGGCAAACTGGATGCGGTCGCCAAAGGCGTTCGGCGCGCGCGGAGCCATCTCGCCGGCCGTCTCGAGTTCGCCAACGAGTGCGAGCTTATCGATGCATCGCGGCCGCTCGCTCGACGTCATCGTTTCGGCCGACAATCGTGCACGCGCTCCGTGGCCGCAGCTGGTGCGACCCGAACGCTTCGCGGTGCTCTCGCTGGTAGCCGAAACTGCATCGACGCGTTTTGCGAACCGGATCTGGCCGTGCCGGACGTCTACGCATGCTTGGCCGGCGTTATCGCGGCAATCGCCGCGTTCGGCGCGTCCGCGAGCGCTCGTTCCGCGCTTTTCGCTGCGGCTGCTCGAGACTGCTCGGCTTGGCGCCTCCGCTGGATCGCTGCGTGTCGCTGCGGCAACGCGATTCGACGCGCGGCAGCGGTCTGGCTCGACGCGCAGGCCGGCGGTTTCATCGACGCACGGTGCCGCGCCGCGCTGGCGCGATTTGCCGGAACGCTCGAAGCGGCCGATCGCGAGAACTTGCGTCGCTGGCGGCGCCAAGGGCGCGAAGACGCCGGCGCTGCATGCCACGTCGCGCTGCCGCGCGCGCGCGTCGAAGAATTGTGGCGCATCATCTGGGGCGCCGGCCGAAAGCGGGCGCGCAGCTCGCCGAGTTGGCTGCGGCTAGCGTGCATTCTCGCGCTCGACGTCGGCAGCAAACGCATCGGCGTCGCCGTCGCCGACCCGGGCGACACGCTTCGCGCTGCCGGTCACGACCATCGAACGCACGCGATCGCCGCAGCGACATCGAGCGCATCGCTCGATCGCGCGACGAGTATGGCGCCGGCGAGATCGTCGTCGGCGATCCGGTGACGCTGTCGGGCGAACGCGGCATCGCGCGCGCGACCAGATGGACGCTTCGTTGCGGCAGCTTGCGCGGGCGTTTCGCCGGCACGATTCATCGCGTGGACGAGCGGCTGACGACCGCGCAGGCGACGAAGACGCTGATCGCCGCCGACGTTTCGCGCAAGCGCCGCAAGACCGTCGTCGATCGCATGGCCGCCGCGCTCATTCTTGAAACGTTTCTGGCCGGCGTAAGAACGCACGGCCAATGTGACAGCGCGCCGGCTCTTCGCGCGCGTTCGCCGGCGTCGCGTTCTGCGTCGTCGGCTGCCTGCCGGCTGGTTTGGTACGCGATCGTCGGCGACCGTTCGCTGCCCGCAACGCGCCGCGACGCGTCATCATGCCGCGCGGCGCCACGTTGCGCGAAATCGCGGCGCAACTGTCGGACGACGGCGTGATCGGCAACGCTTGTCGTTCCGGCGTGCTGGCGCGCTCGAGCAGCGACGAAGCGACGTGCGCGCCGGCGAATATCGTTTCCGGCGCACCAAACGCAGGACGAAGTGCTGCGCGCGCTGCGTTACCGGCGGCGCGCAAGTCGCCGCCTGGGTCGCGATTCCCGAGGGCTTCACCGCCGCGCAAATCGCGCAACGGTTGCACGAAGCGCGGCATCGGCGCCGCCGCGCAGTTTCGAAGCGCGCTTTCTACGCGAAACGATCGTCGTGGACGGCGTGCGAACGAAAAGCCTGGAAGGCTTTCTGTTTCCGAGCACCTATCTGGTCGCCGCTCGGTGCGATCGCCCGCGCGAGTCGAACGCGCAACTGACCGGCCAGTTCTTCGACGACTGCCGCAGACGCGGCGCTTGCGCGCGCGACGGCGTTGCACGTCACCGTGCCGCAGGCCGTCACGGTGGCTTCGCTGGTCGAACGCGAAGCCAAGAGCGACGGCGACCGGCCGCTGATCGCCGGCGTCATCTACAACCGCTCTGCGGCTGGGTATGCCCTGCAGGTCGACGCGACGATCGAATACGCGCTGCCCGCAGCATAAGACGGCGCTGTCGTTCGCCGATCTCAACTCGATTCGCCCTACAACACCTACATGCACGCCGGTTTGCCGCCGACGCCGATCGCCAATCCCGGCGCTGCCGTCGCTGCAAGCGGCCTTGCATCCGTGCGAAGACGACGTATCTCTACTACGTGTATTGCGGTAACGGCCAGCACGCTTTTGCCCGGACGCTTTCGCAGCACCAAGCCAACGTGGCGCGCTGCCTGCAATAAGAAGGAAGTTCGAATCGGTCATGCCGATCGATCGAACGGCGAAAGATGCCATGTCCTCAGCGAACCGCTGGAACTCAGCGAAGTCCTTCACATCGAAACGAAGACGGCGCGGACGCTGCGTTCGACGGTCGTCGGAATCCTGGAAGATCCGCGAGACGAAAACTTCCTACGCGGTGCTGATGCCAGCGACGGCGAAGCGACGCCGACGAAGACTGCGCACTTCATCGTCACCGATCTTGCACGGCAATATGATCGAGGACGACGAGGTTGCCCAAGAAATCCTCGACGACTTTCTCGCGATGCAGCGACGACGAAGACGAGCTCACGGAGGAAGCCGGCTAATTCGCGTTCTGTTTCTGTCGGCCAGCGTCGGCGTCGGGCATCTTTCGGCGGCCGGCGCCGTTGCGTGACGCTTTGCGCGAGATCGATCCGGCAGTGCACACGCAGATCGTCGATTCGTACGAATATGCGGCGCTCGTCGTTTCGCGCGTGGTGTCCGACGGCTATCTGCAGATGGTCAAGACGATTCCGCAGATGTATCGCTACATTTACGATCGCGCCGAACGCGCGACCGAAGTCGGACCGTTTCGCACGTGGGCGCATCAGTTCACCGCGGAAAACTTGCGTCCGCTGCATGCAGCGCGAACGGCCCGACGTGGTCGTCTGCACGCACGCGTTTCCGTGCGGCGCGATGGCGGAATACAAGCGCCGGTATCGCGACGCGCCGCCGGTCGTCGGCGATCGTCACCGATTTCGCCGTGCACGGTTTTGGATGCACGCAACATCGACGCGCTACGTCGGTCGCGACGCGACGACGTTGCGCCGGTCATTGCTCGCGCGCGGGTTCGCGCGCGGACGCGTCGCCGCCAGCGGCATTCCGGTGCGCGCGGAGTTTGTGCCGGCGTCGCGAAACCGCAAGCGGCGCTGCGCGAACGCTTAGACTTACCGCGCGACGCGCCGTCGTGCTGTTGATGGGCGGCGGCCTGGGCATCGCGCCGCTGGAGCGGATGATGCGCGCGTTGAATGCGGTGCGCACTGCCGCTGGCCGCCGTCGCGATCGCCGGGCGCAATGCGCGCGTCGAACGCCGCGTGATGGCAGACGGCCGAAACCGTCGGCTATCCGGTGCGGGCTTTGCGCTTCGTCGATAACGTCTACGACTACATGCACGCCGCCGACGTGCTCGTCACCAAGCCCGGCGGGTTGAGCATTGCCGAAGCGTTGGTCGCCGGCGTTCCGCTGGTGCTTTGCAAGCCGCTGCCCGGACAAGAAGAGCGCAACGCGCGCGTGCTCGTGCGAAGCCGGAGCGGCGTTGCGCGGTCGACGCTCGAGCGACTTGCCGGCTGCAGTGGACGCGGGTATTGCGATCGCCGCAGCTGCGCGAAAGAATGCATACGGCGGCGCGAAGACTGGCTCGGCCCCACGCCGCAGCGCGAAGCCGCGCATCGATGATCGTGCAGTTGATCGAAGATCGAAGGAGGTCGTCGCATGATGCTTGCCTTCAGCGCGCGACCTATGCGTGTTGGCTCGCGATCGTGCGGATCGCCACGGGCGTATTCTGGCTGATTCACGGCGTTCCGAAGTTCATGAAGTCGGCGGAGTTCATGCCGCCGAACGGCATGATCGTCGTCTACGTGCAGCACGCGGCTTACGCGTCGACCAGCGGACCGTATCACGCAGTTCCTGGCGACCGTCGTTCAGCCGAATATTGCGCTGTTTGCCGAGCTGGTGCGCTTGGGAGAAGTGCTGCGTCGGCATCTCGCTCGTCTTCGGCGTGTTGACGCGCTTGGGCGGCCTCTTCGGCGTCATTCTGCCGCTGAACTATCTGCGCGGGGCGCGGCGCGCTGGGCAGACGCTTCGCAGGGCGTCGCAAGACGGCACGATGCTGCTACTCTCGGCGATCAGCCTGGTTCTGCCGACCGGACGCGTGCTCGGGATCGACGCGCTCTTCGCGCCGCGTCGCGAGCGCAAGACGGTCGTCGTCCCGGAAGTCGTGCCGGAGCGCCCGCTCGACGGGCCGAGCGCCCCGCGGCCATAGGTTCTTAACGCGGCAGCTGGTGGTATAGTCGGAAGTCGTTCGACGTACGTGGGAGAGATGGCCGAGCGGCTGAAGGCGGCGGTTTGCTAAACCGTTATACGATGTAAAGTCGTATCGAGGGTTCGAATCCCTCTCTCTCCGGATCGTGTCGCACAGGAGCAACGCAAGATGACTACGAGAATCGTACGATCAGTCACCGTGGCAATCACTTTGGTGCTTTCGGCATGTGCAGCGCGCTCGACGGTTGTGCCGCCGCCCTTGCAGCCGGGTGCATCGTGGGTGTCGCCCGACGTGAAAAATACCGATCTGGTTTATATTTCAAATTACTACGCCTCCGACGTCTTGACGTTCACGTTTCCCGGGGGCAAGGCGGTCGGAACGATCGGCAATGTGGGAGACCCGGCCGGCGAGTGCACGTCCTCAACGAGTAAAGGGAACTGGTGGGTCGTCGCTTCCGGCAGCGATCAGGTCCTTGAGTTCGCCCACGGCGGTACGACGCCGATCGCTACCGTGAGCGTGTCGCAAGGCGAGCCGGAAACCTGCTCCCTGGACCCGCTTACCGGAGATTTGGCGGTCGCAATCCTAGGCGACGGCGACGTCGTCATCTTCAAACACGGTAAGGGCTCGGGCGCGACCTATAACACCGGCCTCGAGGAAATTTCCGGTGTCGCATACGATCCGAAAGGCGAACTGTTTGTCGACGGCACGCAGAGCGGTAGTTCCAGCGCGCTGCTGGGACGTCCGAAGGGCGCTCATTCGTTCGAAACGATTACTTTGAATCAAACCATCAACGAGGGCGGCTCGATGCAGTGGTACGGCAAGTACCTCGTCATCGAGGACAACGGCGCTCTCGCTCGTTTCGCAATCCATGGTAAGACGGGAACGTTCCAAGGCAGTACGCCGGTTGGCGCTTCAGCTGGATTTTCGATCGCCGAAAACGACGTCGCCGTTGTGAATCCCGGCAATGAAGACGGCGACATTTATTCGTATCCCAAAGGCGTCATAAAGCAAACGCTGTCGGGCAACTTCGATCTCCCGCTCGGCGCGGTAGTCAGTACGGCCAAGTAGCCGAGGGCATCAAGCGCCAGGGGTTCTGCTAGCGTGGGTTCGAAACAAGGGAACGCCACGAGGCACGCGGTCGTAGCTCAATTGGATAGAGCAACAGGCTACGAACTTGTAGGTTGGGGGTTCGAGTCCCTCCGACCGCGATTCTTCACCACAAGATGCTGTGGCTCGGTAGCTCAGTGGTAGAGCAGGGGACTCATAAGCCCTTGGCCGCAGGTTCAAGTCCTGCCCGAGCCACATAGATTGCGTTCGCCGCTCTATAGATATTGTACGCGAACGCAGCGACGGCAAATGGAAGTGTCCGACGGATATGCGTTCACGGAGACTTGCTTGTCGTTCGGCTCAGTGACGTAGACGTTGCGGTGTACGCGATGAGTCGCGGGCGATACCAATAGTCGAACTGGCCAGTGATGAATAAGACGTTACCGTTGGCGCCCACCGTGACACCATCGGGATCGCCCGACGAACAGGTAAAGATTAGTCTGCCGGTCCGTCTGTACTCGGTCATATCATTGCTGCCATACTTGAAAACTTGAAGCCGGCGTTCGCAGTTGTAGGCGTCGGCATCGGGCGAGGAAACGCCTGAGTTGATCGTCCACATCGCTGGATACGCTCATTGAAGGCGACGACATCGTTGTTGTTCTCGTCCGTCACGGCGATGCCTTAGCGCTTGACGTCGACGCCGTCCGATCTAAGGGGCCTGAAGTGAGGCGCACAACGGGCTCTTGTCGGCGCTTCGATGGAAACCTAGCGAATATCGCTACAGGGGCGAAAACGCAACGTCAAGAAGGCTGCACCATGTCCACGCTCCCTTGCGATTTCTGTCCGCATCCGGTGGATCGGGCGCAGATGGAAGAGATCGAGATATCCCATTACGTCCCGGACAGTTCGGGCGAAGATCTCGCGTACGCGCGAACGTACTTTTTCGGGCATCCGGATTGCGTGCGCAAATTCTATCGCACGCTTATCGATCACAAGCTTGACCTCTTCAAGCACATACCAAGCGCCGGATCACCCCCCGACGCAACTCGATGACGCGCGGCGTGCGCCCGTAGCGTAGCTGGATAACGCACAGCCCTCCGAAGGCTGGGATCGGGGGTTCGAATCCCTCCGGGCGCGCATCTTTCACAGGTCGAAATGGATGTGACCGACGACGAACGCTATCTCCGCCGCGCGCTGGAACGAGCAGCAATGGCGGAGGCCCACGGTGACGTTCCGATCGGCGCGGTGCTAGTGTGTTCGGACTTCGTTCTCGAAGCAAGCAACGAAAAGGAGTTGCGTCATGACGCGACCGCGCATGCGGAGATGCTGTTGCTGCAAGAAGCTGCGCAACGCCGCGAAACCTGGCGGCTTTCCGACGCGACGCTCTACGTCACGAAGGAACCATGCATCATGTGCGCCGGAGCCATGCTAGCCGCCCGCATCAAGCGGCTCGTGTACGGCGCGAGCGATCCCAAAGGCGGCGCGGACGGTGGCGCGTTCGACATCATACGATCGCGACAAACGAACCACCGGCTGGAGGTTGTTTCCGGGATACTCCAGGAGGAAGCGGCCGAACAGCTCCAGCGGTTTTTTCGCGCACGCCGCGAATAGCGCGCCTCGGAGAGGTGGTCGAGTGGTTGAAGGCACCCGCCTCGAAAGCGGGCGAACGTTAACGCGTTCCGTGAGTTCGAATCTCACCCTCTCCGAGGTAATCGTAAGGGCAGGTTATGCCAACCTGGCTTTTTCATATGTAATGGCTGGCTTACCATAATCGTGCGCTTCGCGACCGGGCTTCATTACGGTATTCGTGGTAGCGAGACGATAAAACGGGAGCCATGTGGGCTCGTGTCGAGCTCGATGCGGCCGCCCGCACGCTCCACCGCGCGTTTGACGATTGATAAACCGAGGCCGGAACCAGCGACGTCGCGTTGCGTTCCGCGATAGAACCGATCGAAGACGCGCTTGGCATCGGTTGACGGAATGCCCGGCCCTTCGTCGGCAACTTCGACAACAGCGCTTCCGTCGCGTGTCCCAACCGAAACGTCGATCGTCCCTTGACCATACTTGAGCGCGTTATCGGCCAGATTGGTGACCACGTAGCCGAACTCGGTAGGATCGACCGCAGCAAACACATGTGGCGCGATGCGCAGAGCGAATCTGCGGCCTGGGTGCGCGTCGGCGATGGGCGTGACGAGATCTTCGACCAGCCTGCCCACGTCAATGGCGGAAACGGAGTTCGGTTTCCTCGACGCTTTCCCATCGTTCGAGTAAAATGAGTTTATCGATGAGCGATCCCATGATACGGCTTTGATCGTTCATCGTTTCGAGAATGCGGTCGCGATCGGCGGTACTTTCGATGCCGCCGCGCCGCAAAATCGCGATGAATCCTTGCACGACGGTCAGCGGCGTGCGTAGTTGATGGCCGGCGTCGGCGATGAAGTGACGCATCGAGGCGTTGGCGCGATCCCGTTCCTCAAACGCGCGTTCCAGTTGGGCAACCGCCTGGTTGTAGGCGCCCGTCAGCACGCCGAGTTCGTGGCGCTCGTCGGCGGCGATCGGCTGGGGCGTCAGATCGCCGGAGGCGAAGCGCTGCAGCGCTGCAGTCACGTCGTCGAGTGGCCGCATCGCCTGACGCTGTCAAGGCGCGCGCGACTAGCGTTGCGCAGACGATCGCGAGCAAGAGTGCGATCAGCAACGGTATCAAAAACGCGCTGACGGTTCGTGCCAACGCGGCATCGTTGGATTTGACGATCACATAGAGCGGCCCGGCGTGCGCAAAGAGCGATTGAAGACCGAACGCCGTCGCCAATCCGACGATGAGACGGCCGAGCGGACCCCCTACGTGCGGATCGCCCGATAAGTCGCCGCGCGGACGCACGACGACAACCGGCCGCGGATCGCTGCGCCGCTCGCGATAGACCGTGACGCGGGTCGTTGCGTCGAGAAAAACGATTTCGCTGTCGTTGGCGATCAGCAGGCCCGATGCAAATCGTCCTCCCGCCTGCGCATCCGGTAAGGACGTGTGCGTCATCGCGTTGCGCAGCTGCACGAGCGTCCCGCTCGAGCTCGTTGCTGACGCCGCGTACGTATGCGCCGAACGCAAACAAGGCACCCGCAATAATGACTGCAGCCGACACGAGCGCGATCTCGATCGTGGCCAGGCCGGCGATGCGCCGCGCAAAGCGCGTCTTCATGCGGCAGCCGCGCGCAGCGTGTAACCGATGCCGCGCAGCGTCTGGATGAGTTTGACCGGCTCGCCGCTATCGACCTTGGCGCGAAGAAACGACACGTACGTTTCGACCGTATTCGGAATGACGTCCCGGTCGATGCCCCACACGAGGTCGAGCAGTTGTGACCGCGTTAGCACTTCCTCGGCGTGTTCGGCGAAGACGCGCAGCAAATCAAACTCGCGTGCGGAAAGATCGATGCGGCGATTGCCGCGATAGACCATGCGGCTCGGCGTATCCATCGTGAGATCCGCATAGGTCAACGTTTCGCGCCGCTCAATGGTCGGTCGCCGCAATGCCGTACGCAAACGCGCGACCAGCTCTTCGAGATCGAACGGCTTGCCGACGTAATCGTCGGCGCCCGCGGTCAAGCCGGCGATGCGTTCGGCGACCTCGGTGCGAGCAGTGAGCATGAGCACGGGCGCAGTCGTTATGCTGCGGATCTCCGGAAGCAACGCGAAGCCGTCATGGTCCGGTAACATAACGTCGAGCACGATGGCGTCCGGGGGCCAGGATTGCAACAGCTCGAGCCCTTGGGAGCCGTTGCTGGCGCAGCGAACGGTGAATCCGGCCTGCTCCAGCCCATAGGAGAGCAACTCGCGCAGCCCACGCTCGTCGTCGATGACCAATACCCGGGGATCCGCCCCGTCCTTCGCCATTCTCAGATTCACTCCAGGATTGCTTTGGCCGCCCTTCGGTACAATGCGTATAGCTATGGAACGAAGCAACGGTCTCCGGCGGTGCTTCGCGACGGCGGCGTTTGTGGCCCTGACGGCCTGCGGCGGACATGCGGCCCCCAGCGCGACACCCGCGCCCTTCGTGGAGACTTCGCTGGCGTCGTTCGGAACGATCGAACCGCAGCGCCGTCTCGCCGGCGTGATTGCGCCGTACGAAAACGTCGCCGTGCAGTCCAATCTTTCAGAGCCGGCCGACGCCGTATACGTCCGAGAAGGCGACGTTGTCCACGCCGGCGAGGTGCTAGCCGTGCTCGATACTGCGGATTTGCGCGCGCAACTCCAATCCGACCTGGCGACCGCCAACAGCAACCACGCAAACACGGTGCACACGGTCTATCAGGGCGGTCTTTCGATCGCTCAGGGCGTCGATACGTTACGCGCCGATCAAGCGTCGGTCAATCAAGCGCAGCAGACGCTCAAAAACGATACGCTCAACCTGGTTCGCGATCAGCGCTTGCTCGCGCAGGGATACGTCCCCCAACAGTCCGTCGACACGCAAATGACGCTGGTGCGCAACGACCAGCAAGCGGTCAATACCGCAAACTCCAATCTCTCCGCGGCGCGTTCCAACGTGCAAGCCAACGGTTCGCTCTCCGGACAGGGCCTACAGTCCTCGGCGGTGCAGCAATCCGCCGCGCAGGAGCAGGTTGCAATGGCGCAAGCCGATCAAGTGCGCGTGCAGATCTCAAAGGCGTCCATCGTTTCGCCCATCGATGGCGTGGTCGTCAATCGCAACCTCAATCCGGGCGAGTATCCCGGAAACCGCGAGATATTCACGTTGCAGCAAGTCAATCCGATCTTTGCCGTGCTGCATGCGTCGAGTGAAGAAGTGGCTTCGATCGAAAACGGCACCAATGCAACCATTACGGCAGCGGATCTCACCGGCAACGTACGCTTTACCGGCCACGTGGTCGGCATTCTCAACGAGATCAACCCGGGTTCGACCGATTTCGAGGTGAAGGTTGTCGTTCCCGAATCCGGCACGGCGACTACGTCCCGGTATGGTCGTGCAGGGGCAAATAGCTGCGCTGCCGGTACGCGGAGTGCGGGTCCCCGTCAGTGCCTTTACCGACGATAATCACGACGCAGTGATGACGGTGCAAGCCAACGGCGTCGTGAAGACCGCAGAATGTTTCGGAGATCGGCACCGACGGTACGACGTCGGTGGTCGCGGATCCTTGCGGGTACGCGAGTCATGGCCAACGGCCAGACGAGCGTTGGGGACGGGGAAAAGGTTTCGTACCGGCAGTGAAGTTCAGCCTTACCCGGCTCTTCATTAACCGTCCGACCCTCGTCTTCGTCATCGTTGCGTTGATGATGTTCGCCGGCATTCTCTCTCTCAAAACGATCGTCAAGGAACTCTACCCGGACGTCAGTCAGCCGACGGTCACCATCTCGGTGCAATACAACGGCGCATCGGTAACCGAAATGCGCGACAACATCGTCCAGCCGATCGAGCAGAATCTCGCCGGCACGGCCGATCTGGAGACGTTCAACTCGGTCGTACAACAAGGCCAAGCGTCGATCCGGCAATCTTCGATCTCTCATCCGATCCCGCCACCGATCTTGCGCTGACGAACAAAGCCATTCAATCCGCTGAAAAGTATCTACCGACGAACCTTACACCGCCCACGGTCAATCTCTACGATCCCACGCAATCCGTGGTGGTGACGTTGGCCATCTACTCCAAGAAGTTGTCGCTCTCTCGATTAGCGCTCTACGCCCAGAACGTGATCGCGCCGCAACTGGAGCAAGTACCGGGCATTTCGTTCGTGAACGTCGGCGGTTTGGTTACCCCGGCCTACGAGGTCGTCATCGATCCGGTGCGATTGGCTGCGGCGAACTTGACCCTGGACGACGTGATCAACACGCTGCAATCCAACAACCAGCGCGTTCCCGGCGGCTTTGCTTACGAGCCCAATCGTCAGACGACGATTGACGTACGCGGCGACATTCAAAGCCTTGACAGCGTCCGGAATTTGCCGATCATTCCCACGAGCAGCACCGCGGCGTCCAGCACCGCCAACTCGACGGGCTCGCAAGTCGAGAACTACGGTGGCGGGCTCTCGGCATTGCCGGGCGTCGTGGACCCGTGGACCGCGACGAATGCCGTGGTTCGGGTCGGCGACGTCGCCACGATAAACGAAGGCTTTGAACCGCGGCTGCAATACGCGCACATCAGCGGCCGCGCCGGCCTGTTCATGCAAGTGCAGAAGTCGTCGACGGGCAGCGAAGTGGATGCCGCGAACGCCGTGTTGCGCGCTCTTCCGAAAGTCGAGAAGCAGTTTCCCGAGATCAGCTTTCGCGTCATCAACAACCAATCGAAGTTCACGCAGCAACAGATTACGATCGTAACGCGTACGCTGCTCCTCGCAATTCTTTTGACCGGGATTGCGATGATGTTCTTCTTGCGGTCGTGGCGGAGCGCCATCGTGGTCTGCGTCGCCATTCCCACCTCGCTGGCGATCGCCGTCACGGTGATGAAGGCGATGCACCTGACCATCGACACGATTTCGCTGCTCGGCATGTCGCTGGTGATCGGAATTCTGGTTGACGACTCCACCGTCGTGCTCGAAAACATCGAGCGGCACTTTACCGAGTTGAAGCAACCCCCGGCGGAAGCGGCAGTCTCCGGACGTGAAGAGATCGGCGCGGCCGCCGTGGTCATCACGTTAGTGGACGTCGTCGTCTTCTTTCCCATTGCGTTCATCAGCGGCCAAGTCGGGCGCCAGATCGCCGAGTTCGCGATCGTGGTCGTCATCTCGACGCTGACGTCACTCTTCGTCTCGTTCACGATAACGCCGACGCTGGCCGGTCTATGGGCGCTGCGGTCGCATTGGAAGCCCTGGACGGCGGTGGATTGGTTCGGGCGCAAGTTCGACGATTTTCGGTACTGGTACACGCAGCGAGCGCTACCCTGGAGCCTCGATCACGGCGGCTTGGTCGCGGCCTTCTGCGCGGGCACGTTTTTGCTCGCAATGGCGATGGTGGCCTTCGGCGCCGTCGGCGAAGAGTTCATTCCTCCCGTGGACCGCGGCGAGATATACATTCAGTTGATGTATCCCGTCGGTACGCCGATTCAGACCGTCGAAAAAGGCGTCTTCGGCTTGGAGAAGCGGGTGCTCGGCACGCCCGATACGTTCGCCAATACCGCGGTTGCGGGCGCGTACGCCGCCCCGTTCGGCGGCTTTGTTTCGCAGAACAACGTCGGACAAGTGCACGTCTGGCTCAACGATCGCCGCAAGCACTCGACGACGTATTGGGTCCAACAGTTCCGTGACATCGCGCGAAAATATCTTCCCCACGGCGTCGAAGCGGTCGTCGTTCCGTCGACGGCGACGTCGGGCGGCAACGCGCAGCCGATCGACTTTTTGGTGACCGACGTCGTGGGCGGCGATCCGACGCCGTACGCACAACAGGTCCTGGGACTCTTACAGAAAGTGCCGGGCGCAACCGGCGTAAACAGCACCGGCACGCAGCTGGCGCCGGAAATTTCCATTGAGTTCGACCGCAATAAAGCGCAAGCGTTGGGCGTGAATCTCGGAGACGCCGCCGAAGCTGCCGGCGCAGCGTTCGGCGGCAACGTCGCCACGCAGTTCGAAACGTCGGCCGGTTTGGAACAGGTTCAAGTCATCTATCCGCAGTCGTACCAAACGAGTATCGACCAACTCAAGTCCGTCGCTTTACGTTCGTCCAGCGGGGGCATCGTCTATCTAAGCGACATCGCGCGATTCGTCTCTACGCCCACTTCGCCGTTGATCACGCGTACGGACCGCAACAACGTCATTCACGTCGAGGGAAACTACGCGCCCAGCTCGTCGCTCTCCGCGGTCGAGAACGGCTTACTCAAACGCTTGCCGTCGTTGCACTTGCCGCCAAACATCGACGTGCGGCCGGCGCCGTTGGGTCAGCAAGATTTCATGCATCAAACGCTGCTGGGCATGGGCCTCGCGATGATCGTGTCGGTAATCCTGGTCTACCTGCTGATGGTGGCGCTCTACAACAGCTACCTTTCGCCGTTCATCATCATCTTTTCGGTGCCGGTCGCGGCCATCGGAGCGGTCAGCGCGCTCTTCCTGACGCACCGGACGCTCAATCTGTTTTCGCTAATCGGGACCATTCTGCTCATCGGCATTGCGACCAAGAACGGCATTCTTTTGGTGGACTACGCGAACACATTGCGGTCGCGCGGTCTCGACAAGCTCTCCGCGATCAAAGAGAGTGCGCACACGCGATTCCGTCCGATCATCATGACGAGTTTCTCGGTCGTCGCGGGCAACGTGCCGCTGGCTGTGGCACTCGATCCCGGCGCCTCCTCACGCTCGAGTTTGGGCATCGTCGTCATCGGCGGCGTGCTCAGCTCGCTCGTTCTCACGTTGTTGCTCATTCCGAACGTGTATATGTGGGTTGCGCCCAAAGACCATCCATCACGCAACGGCGTTGGTCGCGCCAAGCACGAACAGTTGCCGTTAGAACCGGTTACGGCCCAGGCGACGTCGTAGGAATCGGCGTTCCCGCCAATCGCGGATCGGGTGCGGCGTCCGAAAAGGCAATGCTGTCATACGTGACGTCTGCAATGACTTTAAAAGTAAAGAACGCCGCGTGCTGGGTCGCCGTGAAGGTGCCGTGGACGATCACCCAATGGCCTGCGATAACCTTGTACTCCAAGTCGATGATCTCGTCGCTTCCGCCGGCCACGCGCATTTCGATGCGCGAAGGCAGGTGCGTTTGCGGATCCTCGACGACCTCGGAGGGATAGAACGCGTTCTTCACGCGAGGCGTCGGAGCAATGAGGAGATGCAACGCTTCGTCGGTGGAGTCGGGGGCGTAGCGCGCGGCCCAGTAACTGTTGTACGGCACCACGGCGTTCACGCTGGGATCGTCTTGCGGTATGGAGAGCGTGACGGGCGCTCCGCGTTGCAAGTTGATGTCGACGCGCTTGAGGTTCGCAAAGTAGCTGAATCCGAAATCGGAGATCGGATCGAAATACGGAATAATTGGAAACGCTTGCCCGATCCGCTGCTCTCCGTTGGGTAGGTCTTTCATGGTGGCATAGTTATCTGCAACGCGAACCGCGACGCTCCGATTGATATCCTGCGTTCGGCCGATGCCGACGGCTCGGACGTGCGTGCGCTCGACGTAGGTAATGAACGCCGGCGGGTGCGCTTCGTAATAGGCGCTGGTCCGATTGATCAAGAGCGCCAAGGCCAGGTCAGGGGTCATCATGGACGCTCGCTACTTCGGCGGCGGGAATCA
>CAVTWE010000003.1:0-101676 GCA_963738335.1 Vulcanimicrobiota bacterium | reverse complement strand
GGGATTGATTGATAGCGGGGGCGGGATTCGAACCCGCGACCTTCGGGTTATGAGTCGCGTTCAGGGGATCGTCTACATGGCGATTTACAGGTATTTCCTGAAATTCCGTCGGGACCAGTGAGGCTGAATTTGCTCATCTTGGTACCCGGTTCGGTACCCGGTTTTGCGTCTCTTACCGACGCCGACAGACGGACCCTCGGACTGAACTGGGATCGCTCTCCGTCGGCCAAAGCTCGAATACTCGTTGACGAAGCGATCGATCACGGTCGGTGCCGCCGAATTGGTGGGCGTGCGCGGGACTCCACTCTTGACGACGTTCCCTTGACACGACACCTGACGTGCCAGCCCGCAGACAATCGCGCAGTCGATGCGCCCCGGTCTGGTGATCAGCTCGACGTCTCGCCGTCGCTGTTCTAAGAAGGCTGGTCGGGCGAAAACAATGAGCTCGCCGAAGCCGGTCCGCGGCGGTGCAGAGACGTCTGGAGGTGGTAGCGGTCGCCGCGATAGCGCATTTCCGACAGCTCGATCGGCTCTCCGCGTTGGTCGTAGGTGATCTGTCTCACGACCAGCAACGGGACGCCACCGAGGAGTTTGGTGTCGCGAGCGGTGGGCGTCTCGGCCCGCACGTCACAGTCACTGCGCGTGGGAACATGGCCCGCGGCTTCGAGCGAGGCATAAACCGAGACGATCTCGAAATCGGCATCTGGTAGCGACGGAGCCCGGTCCACTGGGACCCTGGCGAGGTGGAGCGCAACCGGTCGGCCGTCGAGCTGGCGCAGGCGCTCCAGGTAGAGAATCGAGGCGCCGGGCGCAACCCGCAGCTGTTCTGCGTCCTCGATCGTGGCCTCCCGAGTCTCTGCCATCAACACCTGGGCGGTTGCGGTCAGCCCCAAAGATTGGCCGGTTTCGGTGAAGCTCTGCAGGGCATTGGGCGGTTCGCTCATAACCTGGTTCCTGGCCGCCACAAACCACCCCCTTTGGGGTGATGCCACGAGCAGGTCGCGGTCAACCATCTCCCGCAACGCCCGGCGCAGCGTCACACGGCTCACGCCCAACCGTTCGCAGAGATCTCGTTCAGCCGGTAGACGCGTGCCGGCCTTGAAGCTGCCGTCTGTGATCAGCGCGCTGACACGCTCGACTATCTGCTCATACAGCGGCGTCGCTGCGTCACGATCGAGTCCGGCTGGCTGAGGTCATAGGGCTGTCGACTGGCCTGCAACGGTGCTCGTCAAGTTTTCCCGGACATTCCGATCCGGACCGAGTGCAGGACGGACCGGGCCCTGAAGATACCGTGACGGGCTTACCATTTCGGGCCTATCCTGTGACCCTCAACAGTCTTCTCGTGAGCAACCAGTCCCGCGCCGATCAGCGCGGCATCAGCGGGAAACCTCGCCGGCACTACCCCGAGTTCAGCAACCCACTGCGGCGAGCCGACGTTGCAAAGTTCGTCTCGCGCGGGTCCAGAAGCGGGGCCCGATCAACGCGATCGTGCCCGCGACGACGACTAGATCCGGGGCAAGCATCACGCTCCAACTCGCGATCGCGCGCCCCAGGGCGCGGCCGGCGCGCTCGAGGATGCGCAGCGCAGTCGCGTCGCCATCGCGCGCCCGGCGAGCGAGCTCTTCAGCGCCCGACCAGCCGGCGCGGCGAGACTGAGCATCAAGCGCAGCTCCTGAGCAGATCGCCTCCAGGCAGCCCCGGCCGCCGCATGGGCACGGCGGTCCGTTGGCTTCGACTATTACATGACCCGCATCTCCGAGCGCCCCGAGCGCGACCTCCAACAGGTCGCCATCAACCGCCATGGCGGCGTTGATTCCGGTCCCGATCCCGGTTGCCAGAACTCTGCCGTATCCGACACCGGCGCCACGACGTGCTTCTGCAATCGCCGCAGCCCCGAGGTCGGGAACCGGCAAGGTGCGTCGACTTCCCGCATCCTGGGCGAAACGCTGCCGCAGGTCGAGACCCTCCAACGCCGGGAGGTTGACGATCCCCTTGACCCGGCCCTCGTCTGACAGAAACGCCGGGAACGAGACTCCCAGCGCATCGACTACAGACGCCCGCACTCACGTCCCGAAGGCAGCTGACGATCGTGGCCCAGGTCCGCTCGAAGTCCATCGAGGGGCTCAACGGACGTCGGGCGACGGAGGCTGGCATCCCGGATCGGTCGAGTGCGGCCGCTCTCACGCCGCTGCCCCCGATGTCGACCGCGAATGCGAACATCAAATTAAGTACCATACCAAGACATACCAACTGGTGTTGACAGGTTTGGGAGTGGTTGGTAGGTTCGCGCGCCGTTTATCGGACCGAGTGGAGGAGCGCGGATGGCAGCAAACGGAAAGGTCAGGGTCGGAGTGATCGGCTCGCAGTTCCAGGCTGACATCCACGTCGCCTCGATCCAGCAGATGGGCGAGGAGGCCGAAGTTGTCGCGATCGCCTCCCCCAGTCCGGGCAACGCTGAAAAGCTCGCCCGTCGGTATGGCGTACCGCGGTGGTTCCAGGACCACCGCGAGCTGCTGGCCGAGTCCGACATCGAGATGGTGACGATCGCCGCGCCCAACTATCTCCATTGCCAGCTGACGCTGGACATCGCGACCGCTGGCAAGCACGTCGTTTGCGAGAAGCCGCTCTGCATGACGATGGAAGAGGCCGACCTCATGATCGACACGTGCAACCGGCGCGGAGTACTCCTGATGTATGCCGAGGAGCTTTTCTTCACACCGAAGTACGTGCGGGCCAAGGAGATCGCCGACCAAGGGGGCTTCGGCGAGATCTACCTGGTAAAGCAGAGCGAGAAGCACTTCGGGCCCCACGCTCCGTGGTTTTGGGACGTCGACCGTTCCGGGGGCGGCGTCCTGATGGACATGGGGTGTCACGGGATCGCGTTTTGCAACTGGTTCCTCGATCGGCCGGCACTGAAGTCGGTGACCGCACAGCTAGGGACCTACGTCCACGCTGACAAGACCAGGGGCGAGGACAACGCTTTCGTAATCCTCGAGTTCGCGGGCCAAAAGGTGGCGATGGTCGAGGACAGCTGGGCCCGCCACGGAGGGATGGACGACCGCATCGAGGTCTACGGGAATCGCGGTCTGGCGTACGCGAATCTGCACATGGGAAACGCGTTGAACGTATTCAGCGAGTCGGGTTACGGCTATGCGGTTGAGAAGGCTACGTCGACCGAGGGCTGGACCTTCCCCGTGTTTGAGGAGCTGTGGAACTACGGGTTCCCTCAGGAGATGCATCATTTCGCTCGCTGCGTGCGCGGCAAGGAGGAGCCGATCGCTACCGGCGCCGACGGTCGGCTGGCGCAGTTGGCGATGTTCGCGGCCTACCAGTCGGCCGGAGCCGGGCGGCGGGTGGAGATCGACGCGTTTGATCCCACGGGCGTCGCCAAGCCGATCGATCTGTGGTTCAGCCCGCTCGGATCGTGAACGCCGTTGACTCCACGCTATGGCGCGACGCCAGCGAGCTGCCCGAGTCCCTGAGCGAGTCTCTTCAGCGAGCCGACGGCCACGAGGAGCTGGCCCAGGCGATAGCCGGCGACTCGATTCGTCGCCTTGTGTTGAGCGGAAACGGCGCGTCGTGGTACGCGGCGAACGCCGCCTGGCTGGCCGCGATCGAGACTGACCTGAACCTCGACGTCGTCACAGTCCCGGCCGGAATCCTCGCCGGCGGCACGTACCGCTGGCGTGAGGGGGACTTCCTGCTGGCGATCTCGTCCTCGGGCTCGCTTCGGGATCTGCTTGAAGCCGCGGAGCATCCGAGCCTGCCGCGGCCGTTTGGCCTGATCACCGCCGATGAGGATTCGCCGCTTGCACGGTCTGCCGGCCTCAGGGCGCTTGTGACGGTCAAACACCAGCGAGCGGTCACCCATTCCCAGGCGTACATGGGCAGCGTGATCGTGGTGCTCGACCTGATCGGCCGCGTTGCGGGCGACCAAGCGCTGCGACGGGCGGTAGATGAGGTCCCTGAGCTTCTCGCGCGACAGCTCGACGAGGCGCCCGAGTGGTCGGCGAACGCGACCGCGGAGATCGGGGAGATAGTCCCGCGCGCCGCCGTCGCGTTTGGAAGCGGGCCGTCATGGGCTGCCGCCCAGGAGGCTGCGCTGTTGCTCAAGGAGGTAGCGGCGATCCCCACAGAGGGCGTGGAAACCCGAGAGGGTGCCACAACCGCGATGTACGCGCTCGACGACGACCAACTCGTGCTGGTGCTGCCTAACGACGATGATCGGCTCGTCGGCGAGGCGGCGGCGGTGTGCGCGGGACGCGATCGAAGGTTACGCCACGTCCTTGTCGGGCTGCCAGAGTCGCTGGACCTACAATAATCACCCCAGCCCTTGAGGGTGCTAAAAATTATTGCCGACCACCATAATGCCGCCAATCGGAAAATTCACTTCTGTCTGACCACGATGGCCCGGAAAAAAGTCAATGCTGGCCCGCTCAAGGGGCCGCACGTCCGTAACGCTGGGCTCAAGTTGCCACGGTATCTCATCAAGCGCCGATAAGACGCTGCTATAAGCGGCTCGGGCCTCGTTCGGCGCATCAATCTGCATGCAGCGACTTCCGTTCTACTCTAGCGCGCGTCAAATTTCGCTTGCGCGCGTTTGATCTCATCGACGTGTGCGATTGCCCATTCACCGAGTGAGGCGATCGGTTTGCAGAGCGTGATACCGAGTGCCGTGAGCGCATATTCCACGCGAGGCGGAACCTCCGCGTAGATCGTTCGCTTCACCAAACCGTCGCGCTCCAAGTCGCGCAGCGTCTGCGTCAGCATCTTTTGCGAGATGCCCTCGACGTTGCGGCGCAGCTCGTTGAACCGGCGAGGCGTTCCGTCGGCAAGCATACTCATCATCATGACGGTCCACTTGTCGGCGATGCGATCAAGCACGAGCCGTATCGGACAGTTGCGCTCGAACGCCGGCGTGTTGGGCGGTGCTAAGACGGTTTCCATGAGGTTCCTATACCACTTTCGGGTGCCTACTTGCGTTTGGTGTGTCAGTATGGAAAATTTACTAACATAACGTTACCACACTGAGCCGCATCAAACAAGCGGCAAGGAGAGAACATGAGCACCCAAACTGCCGAGAATACCATGTACGCCATCGACCCGGCGCATACGACGCTTGAGTTCGTCGTTCGCCACCTCATGATCACCAAGGTTCGCGGCCGCTTCGCCGGTGTGGCGGGCAGCATCGAGCTCCGGCCTGGCAGTGACGTTCCGACCGCGGTTTCGGCGCACATCGATGCCACGACGATCGACACCCGGGAAGCACAGCGCGACACGCATTTGAAATCCGCCGACTTCTTCGAGGTCGAAAGATTTGCGGCGCTCGAGTTCGTCAGCACCCGCATCGACGGCACCGCCGACGCGTTTACGATTTACGGAAAGCTGACGATTCACGGCGTCACGCGCGACGTCGCGCTGAAAGCGGCGTTCGATGGTCGCGCGGCAGATCCGTGGGGCGGTCAGCGCGTTGGTTACACGGCGTCGACATCGATCAATCGAAAAGACTTCGGCCTCACGTGGAACGCTGCGCTTGAAACTGGCGGCGTCATGGTTGGCGAGGAAGTGCGCATCGAACTGGACGTTCAGGCGCTGCAACAATAAAACGTTCGGGATCGTCGGCTTAGGGCGCAAGCTGCGACGCACCATGCCCGACGGTTCGCACAGGCGGCACAGTACACCGTGACGCATCGAAACGTGTACCCTGTCCTCACCCGTGGTCTGGTAACGGATGCGGGGCGGCTGCTGCAATGGAACTTTAAGCATCCGAAGACTTGATCAGCGTGACTGCCCACTCACGCCACCGACTTCCGATCGTTTGACCAATCTATAGGCGGATGTCGAGGAGCGCGACGGCGCGTTAAACAACTAACTACGTATGGATCGCGCCCCGACCTGGAAAGAGGCCGTCGGGACCATCGTGTCGCGGCTTCCGCGCGAGTTTTCGCTTGCGACGATGCTGGATCACCGTAACGAACTGAAGGCGCTGTTCCCAAACAATCGATTCATCGACGCCAAGATACGGCAAAGTCTTCAAGTGCTGCGCGATCAAGGTCTGCTGCAATTTCTCAGCCGAGGCTACTATCGTCGCACGGATATAGCCGCAGCCTTTAGCCCGCTTATCGATCTATCAACTGCGGACGGTTTGGTAAATGCAGCACAGGTCGCGCGCGTCGCATTAGAGACCTGGGCATCATACAATCTCTATTGCTTGGAGTGCGATAGCGATACACTCGATCGCCTGAGCAACAACACGCCGGTTGCGGATTTCAAATGCTTCGACTGTGAGCGAACGTACCAGCTTAAGGGCAAAAATGGGCGATTTGGGGCGGCCCTAACGGGTGCCGCGTACCGACCTGTGATTGAGGCGATCCGCAATCATGAGATGCCGGAGTACATCCTTGTTGAGTTCGATATACGCTTTGGGACCGTTGTGTTCGTTGATGCGGTTCCGGGTCGTTTGATAACTGAAGAGCGTGTCGTTCCACGGAAACCGTTAGCGTCGACCGCACGCCGTGCCGGATGGCGTGGCTGCACAATAGCTGTAGGCGGCCTGCCGTCAGTTCGAATCGTCGCACCCGCGGGTCGGGAACGAGGCGACGTGCGCAATCAATGGCGAGCGCTTCAGGAACGATCCGCGACACCGTGAAGTGGAAATGTGAAGCGTCGTGTTGAGCGTTGGATAGCATTGGCAAGGTTCCAACGCGCTTTTACGTCGGCGTCACGGATGAGCAGTGGTTTCGTTTTCTGCAAAATGAGCCGCTTCTCGATGAAGTCAACTTTTGGAGTCCCGGTGGTCGGCTCGTCCGGGCGGACCGCTCGACGCCGTTTCTCTTCAAACTAAAGGCACCCCGAAACGTTATTGGGGGCATGGGTTTACTCTCGCTCGTGGAGCGAATGCCGATTCGAGATGCGTGGGAGTTCTTCGGTACCAAGAACGGCGCGCCGTCGCTGGCGGAGCTTAAGCGCAGGATAGCTGCAAATCGGCCAGGGAGAACGGCCAGCGAGGACGACGTTATCGGATGCAACGTCCTATCGCAACCGGTCTTTTTTAAGGAGCCGATCCCGCAACCTGAAGACTGGCCGCCAAATCTTCAGGGAGGCAAGTATTACTTGTCATCGGATGCGGTTGCGCGGCGCGTTTGGAGCGATGTCTCCATCGGCTTAAGCTCGCAGTCTTCGATTGCTGCGAGCCCCTTCGGAGGTTATGGGCAGCCCGTTTTGCAGGCGACGCGTTTAGGCCAAGGCGCCTTTCGGAAACTCGTCCTCGACGCGTATGGCCGCCGCTGCGCAGTGAGCGGCGAGCACACTGTTCCCGTGCTCCAGGCTAGCCACATCCGCCCGTTTGCCGACGTCACTCACCACGAAATCAGTAACGGTGTTTCCCTGCGATCCGACATCCACACGTTGTTTGACCAAGGATACGTCACGGTAACGCCCGACTACAAGTTCGTAGTTAGCGAGCGGCTGCGGGAAGACTTTGATAATGGCCAGGTCTACTACGAGTATGCCGAGCAGCGGCCGACGATTCTGCTTCCCGCAGATCGTGAAGACTACCCAAGTCAAGAGCATCTCGAATGGCATGGTGCGATGGTGTTTAAAGCGTGAGCAGATCCTAGCATGCCTGTCGTTCTAAGTCAGCGCACATGGCACGGCGATCCGAAGTATTTGGACCGGGAAGGTGTCATCTACCACTATCCGCGCCAGTACCGTGGTCGCATAAACGACTTCGATCGTTTCATCTACTACAGACCGGCCGCTGGTGCCGCGCCCGAAGAAGCATCGACGTACATAGGGCATGGGGTCCTAGGGACGTCGTTTGCAGACTGGGGCCGTGCCGGCCACTGGTTTGTTGATATCGCTTGGTATGAGCCGTTTGGTCGGCCCGTATCATTGCGTGCCGACGAAGCTTTCGTTGAAACCGAGAGCGCGATGTCGCCGCAGTTCCAAAGCGCGGCGCGTCCGATTCGCGAGACAGCATACTATCGCATCCTGATGCTTGGCGGCGTTTCGGCCGGCCGAGAGTTCGCGCCACCGGTTACGGCAGTAAGCGCGATGAGGATCGGGTACGCTCCTCCGCTGTCTACCGTGCCGAAGGACGCGCTACGCGAAGCGCTCGTCATCCCCGAGGGAACGGGTTATGTGCCAAGCGGCAAGGCGTTGCCGAGTGTATACGAGTCAGCCGCTCTACAAGAACGCGCCCGTAAGGACCACAATGCAACGCTTGAGATGATTCGGCGTGCGGCCGAGCGACTCGGTGGCCACTGCTGGTACAACAACAATATCGATCTATTTGTCCGCTACGGAGATAAGAAGTTGCTCGTGGAGGCGAAGAGCTTGAACGATCCTCGGCAATCCGTGGATCGCATGCGCTACGGCATGGGCCAGCTCTTCGATTATCGCGTCCGGTATAAGGCCGAAACAGAGAGCGCGGATCCGGTCTTAGCGTTTGGTGCCGTTCCCGACCGCGCGACCAACTGGGTCGCAACGATCCTAGAAGAGAATGGCATTGCTTTGATCGCTCGGAACGGCGATCAGCTCCAAGCTCTTAACGCGCGCGCAGAATCTTTGGCAATTTGCTCTTTCTAGCGTAAGTACTTGACAGTCGAGTCACGCCAACGTGTCTTGTGGAAAGGCCCTTTTGTTCGTTCGCGACGGTGCTGCTCAGTAATCTCAGGGATGCGGTTTTGAACCAGCTTGCCGTAGATCATCGTGGCGCCCATTAGTATCACAACCGCGCGGCGGAGCCAGGGCGCTAATGCGCCGCCGCAATCGCCGCCCTAAGTCTCCTTTCGGCTGCCACGGCGTCCGCGCTAAGTTTTTCAAAAACAGCATACTCCGCAGCGGTCGGGCGGACGTAGCCCGTATCGACTTCAGCGTTAAGGTACGCGATGAAGTCGCGCAATCTCGATTCGTAAAGCAAAGCGCCTTCGTCGGCTTGCGGATGAACGACGTCGACGATGCCACCGATTGACGCATCGAGTTGCGCCCTAGCAGCGCCCGGTCTGAGCTTCGCACGTGCGGCAATCGCGGCATTGACGGTGCGATCGAGCTCATCTTGTAGCGCGTGAATCTTCAAGCCGAGATCGCGCCGCGCCGCTAAGTCGGCAGCCGTTGCAGTACTGCGCGGATCGAGCGTCAGTTCGAGCGGTTGCGACGCCTGAGCGGCGCCGTATTGCAGCGTGACGGTGTAGTTTCCCGGCACGATTTGCGGCCCTAAGAGTGAATCCTCAAGTCCGCCGCCGGAACCTGACGGCTCGAACCCCCTGATCTCCGTTGCTTCGGGGTAACGCAGATCCCACTGAAACGTATTCATGCCGGCGGCGATGCCGGTTGCGCGTGATTCAGCGCGAGCCGCATCCTCCGTTGGGTGATATCGCTCGCTCGGCTCTTCCGGCTTCGCGTGACTCTTCAAATGCAGCGCGAACGAACGGACGACATTGCCGGCACTATCCTTGAACGTCAACGAGACCGGCGGTTTCCCGTCGTATGACTTCGGAACGTAAAAGATCACCGTCGCGCCGAAGGGCGGATTTTCACCGTTGCCCGCAGCATTTGGCGGACCGCCGTACGCCGGCGCGCCGTACGCCTGCGTGAGCCAGGCGCGCTGCGGTGCATACAGCATCGCACCGTTCGCATCGGCAGACGCCGGCCGCGTGAGCTGCTCGAGCAACGCGAGATTGTCGAGCACCCACATCGAGCGGCCGTGCGTCGCAATGACGACCTTGCCTTCGCGCGCGTCGACCGCGATGTCGCGCACCTGGACGTTCGGCAGATTGAGCTTCAGCGGTTGCCAATGCGCCGCACCGTCGAAGCTGACGAAGACGGTGCTCTTCGTCGTCAGAAAGAAGAGATTCGGTGCGTTGGGATCCTGGCGCACCGTGTAGAGGTACTGATCCTCCGGCAAGCCGGCGCTGAGCGACGTCCACGTTCTCCCAAAGTCGGTCGTTTTGAAAATGAACGGATGGAAGTCATCGTATTGATAGCGCGAGGCCGTGAGATACGCGGTCCCTTTGTCGGTATGCGACGGTTCGATCGAGGTGATCTCCGCCCACTGCGGCAGCGCGGGCGGCGTAACGTCGGTCCACGTCACGCCATGATTGGTTGTCACGTGGACGAGCCCGTCGGCCGATCCGGCCCACAGTTCGTCGCCATCGAGCGGCGACACCGCCAACGCAGAAACGTACGGATAAATCTCCGCGCTCGACGCGTCGACATCGATTGGACCGCCGCTCGGCGCTTCCGTCTTCTTATCGTTGCGGGTCAGATCGGGACTGATCTTGCGCCACGTCTGGCCGTAATCGGTGCTACTGAGCACGTATTGCGCACCCAAGAGCAGCTCTTTGCGATTGACCGGCGAGAAGAGAATTGGGTGCGTCCACGCAAGGCGATACTCCAACTCGCCCGAGCTGGCTCCTTCGCGGTACAGCGGATACGGGCTGACGCTATTGTACTCGTCCGTCTCGGCGTCGTGCCGCATCATGATGCTGTAGTAGCCGCTGCCGTAGTCCACGTTCGTATTGCCGGGCTGCGGCGCGATGAAGGTGCTCTCGCCGAGCGCCGTGCGCTTCCAATCGCTCGTGGCGATCATGCCGCTCGATGAGGCGCTCGGACCTTCGAAAGAACCTTCGTCCTGCTGCGCGCCGTAGATGTTGAACGGAAATGCTTCGTCCAGCGCGACGTGATAGAACTGCCCGGTCAGCTGGTTGTGCTCGCTGCTCCACGTTTTCCCGCGATCGGTTGAAACCGTGGCGCCGCCGTCGTTGCCCTCCAGAATGATGCGCGGATTGTGTGGATCGATCCAGACCATGTGGTTGTCGCCGTGCGGCGGATGCAAGAGGCTGAAGTTTTTGCCGCCGTCGTGCGACACGAAGAAGCGTGCATTGGGGACGTAGATCGTGTTGGGATCGGTCGGGTCGGCGTAGATCGCCATATAGTAGAAGGCCCGCTGGCGCATCTCCATGCTATCGTTGACCAGTCGCCAGTGATTACCGCCGTCGTCGGAGCGAAAGACGCCGCCGTGTTTTGATTGTACGATCGCGTACACGATTCTCGGATTGCTCGCGGCAACGCTGACACCCATGCGGCCCAGCACGCCGGTCGCGAAACCTGGATTGGTCGAGATCTTCGTCCAGCGCTTACCGCCGTCGGTCGTCTTGTAGAGACCGCTCCCGGGCCGCCGGAGTTCAACGACCACGCCGTGCGGTAGGCCTGCCACATTGCCGCGTAGAGCGTCTTGGGATGCGATGGATCCATGACGAGGTCGATGGCGCCCGTTACATCGTTCACATAGAGCACCTTGCTCCAGTGCGCGCCACCGTCGGTGGATTTGAAGATGCCGCGCTCGGTGTTGTTGGCATAGACGTGCCCCATCGACGCGGCGTAGACCACATTGGCGTCGTGCGGATCGACGACGATCTTCGCGATTGTGTGCGTATCTTTGAGGCCCGCATAGTGCCACGTTTTGCCGGCGTCGATCGTCTTGTACATGCCGTCGCCGGTGATGAACGTGTTGCGGATATCGGCTTCACCGGTGCCGATGTAGATGGTCCTTGGGTTTGAGGACGCGACGGCGATCGCGCCGATGCTATTGGAAACGTTGAGCTGGCCGTCGGTGATGTTCGTCCACGTGAGGCCGTAGTTCGTCGAACGCCATACGCCGCCGTCGACGCCGCCGAAATAAAACGTGAATGGATTTCCCGGCACGGCATCGACCGCTACAGAGCGTCCCCCAATGCCCGGACCGACATTCCGCCATTTGAGTGCAGACAGCACGGTCTGCGTGCTGGGCGGCGACGTTTGCGCCGCCGCCGGAAGCGCGAGGAGCACTGCCGATGCGAACAGCGCGAAGCTGTTGGCGATGATGCGGGCTGGAGGTCGTGACATACCCGTAGCTTTCGCCACGAACGCGGAAGTGCACTACATTTTCGGGACCACGCCGCAGGAGACGTACGTGCCGAGATCGTCCGTGGACTTGTGGATGTTGATCGCAAAGCCGCCCGTTTGCAGGGAGGCGAGCGATACGCCCTTGAGCACTGTCGTACTCTTTCCCGAGACGACGTTGGTCAGGCCATACGCTACGCCACCCAGCTTCGCGCAGGTGCCGGTGTGAATATGTGCGGGCTGCGGCGCCGTCGTGCCGTTCTTCACCGATATGCTGACCGTCAGCGTCCCATCGCCCTGGACCAGCGACGCGGTACCGTCCTCGCCGGACCCATTCTGCGCATTTAGGGTCACGGCCGCCGACTGGGGAGCGCCGATCACAAATCCACTTTGAGATAGCGCGAGTACCAAGGTCGCGAGAGCCACGATTGCAGGTGTTTTCATAAGAATTCTCCGATCTGTAGGGCGTACGTTTCGCCGTCCATCGTAGGTTCGCCGGCTAGGGAATGCCTCCACCGTTTCACAGATTCTTCATGAATCTGTCGTAGCGTCACTTCTGCCGCCCGCTCCAGGCGGCATCTCACGGAGGCACGACTATGGCAGACTCTCGTAATCTTCCGCTCGGCATAATCTTGCGTGTGACGATCTCGCTCGCACTCGCCGGGTGCTCGTCCCTAGGAACTGCGCCGGGAACCGGTGCGCCGGTGATCGGCGCGCAGGCACGCGCCCACAGGTTTTCCAGCAGTTCCGAAGATCTCTACATCGGCAATATCCTCGGGGGAGTGCTCCTCTATTCGACGGGCAAGGATCCTCAAGAGGTCGGCGATATCACCGATCAACTCCCGCGCGTTACCGGCATCTGGGTCGATCAGCATGGCGTCCTGTATGCGTTTACCGATAATGCCAGCGCGCCGTACGAAACGATTGAGGAGTTTCAATCGGGGGCGTCAAGCCCGTTCTTCTCGCTGGCGCTGCAACACTATGGGTCGTTCGTGGCGGCCGACGCGCAGCAGAACGTTTACGCGCAAGGAGAAAACGATCAAGAACAGCAGGTGATCGACGTTTATCCGCCCGGTTCTCAGACGTATTCAAACGAATACGTCATCCCCACGATCGGTCAACGGTCGGAACTCCAGAGCATGGCCTTTGATTCAAGCGGCGCTCTACTCGTCGGCGTGGCAGCGCCCGCGACCAAAAAGAAAGGCGAAATCGCGGCTGTCTTTCGCTTGAGTAGCAGTTCGGGAACGTTCGAGAACCTGAACCTGCAAAAGATTCATGGCGGCCTGATCGCGACGGACGCAAAGGGAACGCTCTACGTTGGCGGCGACATGTTGATCTCCGTGTACGGACCGGGTGCGACGAGCCCGTCGCGGATCATCCACACGAAAGAACCGATTGTGACGCTGACCGTCGCAGCCGGCGGGACGCTGTATGCCGGTAGCTCTCGCGACGGAATCTTCGTCTACGCACCTGGAAAAAACCACGCGAAGAACAGCATCGATCCCCAAGCACAAGTGAGTGGGCTGGCGCTAGGACCCGGCTAACAAACGGCCATAGGCCGCTTCCGAGCTCCGTCGAACATCCCGGCACCCTTCGTTCCGTTCAAGGAGTTTGCCTCATGTCGACTCTTCGCGCGCCGCGCGTTACCGCGCTGCTTAGTCTCGCCGCCGCGTCCGTCGCACTCGCTTCGTGCGGCGGTAGGTCATCGCTGCCGAGCGCCGCACCGCAAACCCGCGCAATGCTGCAACCGCATCGGCAAAGCGCCTCGCTCGTTCCCTCCGCTAACGAATGGCTGATGACGGACGGAACGGTCCTGGTGCAAGACGGCAACAACGCGAATAGCTGGTACAGCTACGCGCCGGATTCTTCGGGCAGCTATAGCGACGGCACATGGACGCAAGTCGCGTCAATGCCGTCGGGATACGCTCCTGAAGCCGGCTCGTCGCAAGTTCTCGCCGACGGGCGATTCCTGTTCAGTGGCGGCGAGTATAACAACAATCAGTTTGATCTAACCAATCTCGGCGCGATCTACGATCCGTTTAAGAACGCGTGGACGCCACTGGGCCATCCAAAGGGATGGGGCTGGATCGGCGATTCCCCCTCGACGATGCTGCCGAATAATCTTTTCCTGATCGGCGACAAACTTCACGAATGGGACGCGACATACAATCCAAAGACGGGGGCATGGGCGCACGTTGGAGATGCCGGTAAGGCCGATTTCAACGCTGAGGAAGGATGGACGCTGCTCGCCAACGGCACGGTCTTGACCGTCGACGTCAAGAACGATCCCAATTCAGAAATTTATACGCCGTCGTCAGGCACGTGGAAGACCGCCGGGAAGACGCCGGTGGTGCTCGCATCGCATTGGAACTCCACCGGCTGCCTCCGCTACGGTCCGAAGCAAAAAGATTGTTACTTTCCCCCCGGCGAGATCGGCCCGGCGATCCTTCGTCCCGACGGAAGCGTTTTTGCCACCGGTTCGGGAGACGGCATAAGTGGTGAAGGTACCGGACACACCGCAATCTATTATTCAACCGGACCGAAAGCGGGCAGGTGGAAAACCGGGCCGGACTTCCCGAACAACGACAACGCCGCCGATTCCTTCGGCCTTCTCGAGCCCAGCGGTAACGTGATGGTCTTCGGCGACAACGGCGGCGTCTACGAATATAACGGAACGACGTTCACGCCGCTCACCGGCGTTTCAGATTGCCCGCCGATTCTTCTGCCGACGGGGCAAGTGGGACTCTTCTGCTCGTCGTCGGTACAAATCTACACGCCGACCGGCAAACCGCTAACGAGTTGGGCGCCGGCGATCAAGAGCTATTCCAAGACGCTGGTCCCCGGTAAAACGTATAAAATCACGGGGACGCAGTTCAACGGTCTTTCGCAAGCGGTCGCCGTGGGCGACGAGGAGCAAACGGCGACGAACTACGCCCTCGTGCGCATCACTAACGCCGGCAGCGGTAAAGTCGTGTACGCGCGCACGCACGATCACAGCACCATGGGCGTCGCTACCGGAAAAAAACTTGTGTGGACCTACTTCGACGTTCCCGCGAGCATCGGCAGCGGTGCCAGCACATTGGTCGTGGTCGCTAACGGCATCCCGTCGAAGGCTGTGGACGTAACCGTCTCTTCAGCGCGGCGACGACGTTGAAAGATCACCCTTTCCCGTACGCTAGGCGAGCTCGCTTTGCTGCCATCAAGCTCGGTCGAGCCGAGCGCCGGAGTGGGCTAGCGTGTGACTGAGTTGCGCGCCAGTTCCTCGTCCCCGACCAGCAGCACCGAGCATAGGGCTTCTACAGCGCTCCATTTTGGCAGAAGCCGCGGATCGTGGACGAGTTCGTCGCAGCAGCTTGCTATCATGACAAGCATGCTGTCTAACTCCTGGACTATGCACCTCGCATGCTCGGAGGGGCGCGCAACCGGCGGTACGATGCGTTGATCCCGCTCTAGGCGGGACTGGCGGCCGCGCCGAAGTCAGAGGTAGTTGGATACCCCACGATCGGCGCGTTCCAGGTCGGCGCAGCACAGGCAATCACATGCCGCGCGCTAACCCGTCCGCATCCTTCCCCGTTGCGGTTCGGCATCTTTTTCGGCACCTCGATGAGCCGCTGGAGTTGCGCCGTAATCCGCTCGTTGCCGAATATTTTGCACGCCCATCGTCGGCGGCCTCCGCCGAAACTGATCTTGACGCTCTCTTCCGTATTCGCAGTGCCATTAGCGACGGCGCGGCACGCTGCGAACGCGAGGAGCGTGAAGCGGGACGCGAACATCGCGCTCGCAAGGTGGCGCGCATCTTCGAGCAGTTTTATGTGCGCGGCGCATCCTACCGTGAAGGCGCTCGCGCGCTCGGGCTTTCTATTCAACAGTATTTTCGGGAAAAGCGTAGCTTGTGTCTCCGTATCGCCGGCATTTTATCGCAGAGAAGTTGCGACGATTCGTCGCCGAGTCTTTGGGGCGGCGTGGTGGAAGCACGGCTGGAGATCGCCGAGCGGCGCGCGGCGATTGGCGACTTCTCGGGTGCGCTACACGTCTATGCCGAAATCGCAACGCAAACTTCTTCAACTGCTGCAGCCGTACGCGCTCTATGCCTCACTGCCGCGGTAGAACGCCAGCGCGGAAATCTTTTGCCGGCATCGTCACGCTTGCAAGAAGCCGAGGCGTTGCTGGCAGCGGCAAGCGAAATATCGACGGTCGACGCGCTCGTAAGCCGCTGTCACATCAAACTCGAGCAAGCCAGAATAGCTTTCGATGGGCCAAACTCGGCGGAAGGTTTGCGAATCGCCGAGGACGCATTGCGGCTCGCGCTGACGTCCGGCTGCCTTGCCGAACCGCTGGATGAGGCAACGCTCATCGACGTCTTACTCGAGTGTGGAGAGCAGCGTGAAGGAATGGGTGATTTTACTGGCGCGTTAAGGCTTGCCACTCGCGCGGCCGAGCGCTCAGCTTCTCTTCCCGGTTCGTTTCCTCAACGGAGCCATGCTTTGAGCTTCGAGTCTCGTCTTCAGTGGGTGGTGCCGAACATTGCGGGGCGCCGCAATGCGGCCATCCGCATCGGCGGCCTTCGCGGCGCCCTCGACGTGACCCGCGGCAACGGTTCCATTGAGAACGTCATTCGCGTCCTTTCGCATCTGACGACTGCTTATATGCTGGTCGGAAACTTTCGGGAAATGATCGCCTGTGGAAGGCGTGCATTGACCATTGCGGCTGACTTCGGTGCCCCGCGCGTTGAAGCCATGGCTCGACTAGAATTCGCCGAAACGCTGCTGAGCACGCCAAATTGGCGTCTTGCCAATGCGGTTCTTACAGGACTCGCGGATCGCTTCATCGCGCGAAGCCATAACTGGACTTTCTGCCAATTCTTAGAAGCCGTCTATCTCGCCAAAAGCAAACAATGCGAGCGCAGCATGGCCGTTGCGATTAAGGCCGAGCGAGTCGCCTCCTCGAGCGGATTCACGCGGCTTGCCGGAGCCCTTCACCGGGAAATCGCATCGAACGCGGCTGCGCTCGGGCGAAAATCACTGGCGCACGAGCGGATTCAAGCTTCCGTACAAGCCGTTCAACGAAACGGCAGTCTCCTCTCGCTCCGGCACACGTACCGAATCGCCGCTTCGATCACCCACGATGCCCGCTATGCGAGCGCCGCCCGCGAGATTACCCGCTCGCTCGCCCTCTAACCGCCGACGAAGCGCTTTCCGTTTTCTCGCGGATGCGCCGCATTCTCATATCCGCGTTGACCAAAGTCGCCGCACAGCGATACGATTTGCGTCCGCGTAACCACCAACGTTCGTCAAGGAAAGAAGAGGCTTATCTCAATGAAGAGTGCGGTTTCAGTTCGCTGCGTATTCATCGCTTCGGCGGCCGGTGCCATGCTGGCCGGTTGCGGTGGACAGGCTCAAGTCACTCCGCCGAGCCAGCTATTGCAAAGTGTGCAGCATCCCGGTCCATCCTCAAACGTCTTCACGCGCCCGGTCCGCGGCCATGCCTGGATGGATCCGTCCGCCAAAAAGAAGCGGCTGCTGTACACGACGGACGATTCTACAAATGACGTGTACGTCTACACCTACCCCGGAGGAAAGCTGGTAGGCACGCTGACCGGATTCGCCGAGCCCGCAGGTGAGTGTACGGACAAACATGGCAACGTTTGGATCGTCAATTTGGAAGCATCTAACTTGATCGAGTATGCACACGGCGGCACGGTGCCCATCGCTACCCTGGGCGATCCCAACGAATATCCCTATGGATGCTCCGTCGACAAGCAAACGGGGAATCTCGCGGTCTCCAACTTTGAGGCGCCGGGCGGCGGCTACGGTAGTCTTGCGATCTACAGCCACGCTTCGGGCACCCCAAGCATCTATTCGGACTCGCCTACGTTGGCGACGGTCCGCTCTACGTGTTACGACGATCAAGGCAACGTCTTCGTCGACGGAACAAACACCAGTGGTGCGTTCGCATTCGCAGAGCTTCCGGCGGGCAGCGGCAGCTTCACAAACATTACGCTTAACCAGAGCATCTCGAGGGCCGGCGGCGTTGCGTGCAAGGGCGGGAAGTCGCCATTGGAGATGGCGAGAATGCGGTGATCTCGAAATTCACCATTAGCGGAAGCAGCGGAACGCTCGCGGGTACGACCCCGCTAACGGGCGCAGTTCTCGTCCAGCAGTTCTCCATCGAACACAATAAGGTCGTCGTGCCGGACGAAGGCGCCGGAGAGGTCAAACTGTACCGGTATCCCGCCGGTGGCTCTCCGATGAAGACGATCGCTCAGGCTCTGCCGCTCGGTTCGACGATCAGCAAGTAATGCAGATGCGGATCGCAGTAACGCTCACGGCAGGCGCCATAATGCTCCTTAGTGGCTGCGGCATCTCGGCTTCGCAGAGTGCGGCGCCGGGTGCCCTTCCGGGACTGGCGAGTGCGCAGATGCGAGTGCCGGGTACAGGAGGCTGGTTATCGCCGCACGCGAGAGCGTGCAAGAGCAAGCTGTTCGTCTCAAACTACACCAGCAGTTCGGTTTCGATTTTCTGTACGATCCGGACCTCATCACCATGCGCCGATCGGACAGATCGTCGACGGCATAGATTATCCCGAAGAGTCCAATAGCGATGCGAATGGAAATCTCTATATCGTAAACGTGGACACGGTCACCGAGTACGCACCCAACACGATTCATCCCAGCTACACATACTCCACAGATATCGATACCGCGACCGGTGTCGCTGTCGACAGCAAGGAAAACGTTTATGTCGCGAGCGTTAAACCGTCCGGTTCAGTCGTGGTTTTCCCACAGAAGAGCAATACGCCGCTACTGACGATAAACGACGTCTACTACCCTATTGACGTCGCACTCGACGCGCACGATGATCTCTACGTCACCTATCAGACTTCTGGCTTCGCAGAGGGTCAGATCAATCGAGTACGCGCCCGGCAGCACCGCTGGGACGAACCTTGGCATCGTTACCGGCCTTGCGGGAGGAATTGAGATCGACAAGAGTGGCGACATCGTAACTACCGATCAGACGGCTCGGCTGGTAGAAGTCTATCCGCCCGGACAAACGCAACCGTCCGAGACCTTCGGCAATTTCGGGATTTGCCGGCGCTTTGCGTCTGTCGCACACGGAGAATCGAGTGTACGTTGGCGATGGACCCTTGAGCAAGGTGTACGTATACGCCTACCCGAGCGGTAAACAGATCGACACGTTCAAGAACGGCCTCGAAGAAGCGGACGGAGTCGCGGTCACCCCAGCGGCACCGCTGTAACGCGCCAGTCCGGAATCGATTAGCAAAATCCGCATTCGAGATCGGCCTAAGGTTCTTGATGAGCACATGCTTTCAAAGGCGCACCTTCAGCGCAGGGAGGGTGAGCGGATTGCGCGCATCTTGGTCGCTCACTGAAAGGAGCGCCTCACGGTGGCCGACGCCAAAAGACTGGCCGCCGCGCTCAACCTGCTGGTGAAAGAGCGGTAGTTTTCGAACTCCAAGGCGCGCGGTGCTGCACGGCAAGGTCTGGCGGTAAACTGGCCCGCGACCAAGCAACTCAACGCGAACTTCAATCCCGAGGTCGACGGCTTGGAGTCTTTTGCAATGAACGACGAGAGCGTTTGCGTCTGGCACCCCGGCCAGTTCCGCTATGTAGCCGAGCGCACCAGAAGATGATTACGCGTTCCCACACTCATCGGCACGTTTTTGCAAGGGCGCGCGGACGCTGGGCAGGAGATGGTACGTCTGCAGTGACGGTTCGTCGGGCAGTGCGTCAACGATCGCTCGCGCCGCGTGGGGACCATATGACATGCCGACGGCGCCGCTGCGATTGAGTTCGACGACGGGTGAGCGCGTGATGACGGCGAGCGCGTCGTACAGCGCTACGATGCGGTGCCAAGGGTGAGAGAGGGCTAACGCAATAGTCTCCGCTATTGCCCAATCGCAAGGACTGTTGGCGGCGCGAGCCCTGCCGTTATTTTTGCAAACTCTTGTTTGAGGCCGCGTTGATTTGTAATCCTGGACCCACCCATGTGCACGAATAGCAGGAAACAAACCGAACCTGATCTACTGTTCCGCTGCCCTCGTCGGCGTAAATTCGGCCGTACTCATAACGAGCGTTGCTCTCGTAGGATCGCTGCTGACCAGTGTGGGATTCCCTGATTCGTGGAAGCCAAGCGTGTAACGGGAGAACTCCCACGCGTCGTCATCGTTGGTGGGGGATTTGCCGGCCTTTACGCGGCAAAGGGTCTTGCCAGAGCATGCGTGCGCGTGACGCTCGTTGACAAGCACAACTATCACACGTTTCGGCCCCTGATGTATCAAGTAGCCACGGGTTTGCTGTCTCCGGACGACGTTGCTCCGCCTCTACGCGCGGTCTTTAGAGGCCAGACAAATATTGACGTGCAGATGAGCGAAGTGGTCGGTGTCGATACGCAACGTTGTGTCGTTCACACCGAACCCTGCGACTTGCACTACGACTACTTGGTTATCGCAACAGGCATTCGCAGCAATTATTTCTGGAAACGATCAATGGGTAAAGGTCGCTCCCGCATTAGACTCCTTGGATGACGCGGAGACGATACGCGGCAACGTCTTGGGCGCCTTCGAAAAGGCGGAACGTCTCGCAGCCTGTTCGGCCGGCTCCGAACAGATCCGAGCGATGCTCACATTTGTCCTAGTGGGCGGGGGCACGGTCGGCGTCGAACTCGCCGGCACGATCGCCGAGCTCCGTCGCATGGCGCTCAACAAGGAGTTTCGACACATCGATCCGGCCATCGCGAGGATTGTCTTGTACGAAGCGGCGCCGCGTATACTTCCCAGTTTTCCCGAAGATCTGTCGGATAAAGCGAAACGACATCTCGAGTCACTCGGTGTCGACGTTCGAGCGGGCGTGTCCGTCCAGAAAGTCGATAGTACGGGCATCGTCGCCGGCGACTCGTACGTTGCCAGCAGTACCGTGTTGTGGTCGGCAGGAGTAATCGCTTCGCCCGCAGCCCGATGGCTGAACGTTGAGGCTGGGCGAGGTGGCAGAGTAAAGGTAAACGCCGACCTTTCGGTTCCGGGGTTTTCGAACATTTTCGTCATCGGTGACACAGCCGAAGTGGTCGCCGAAAAGCGCAACATTTTGGGCGCCAACATTGGTACGGGGCAGATGCCCGGACTCGCGCAACCGGCGATTCAGGAGGGGCAGTTCGTCGCTAAGTTAATTGCTGCCCGGGCCGAGGGCAAAGAGGCGGCAGCTGCGTTTTGCTATGTGGACAAAGGCGATTTGGCAGTTGTGGGTCGTGCCTTCGCTCTCGCCGATCTGCGTTTTTGGCGGTCTGCAGGTCTTCTCGCGTGGTTAGTTTGGGCCGTGGTCCACATCTATTTCTTGATCGGATATTCAAATCGATTTTTTGTTATGACTCAGTGGGCTTTTGCGTTCCTAACGAAGCGTCGTCGCGTGCGCACTTGGCGCGAAGGCTGAAATCGGTCGAATTTCTTACCGGTGGCAGCTCCCGACGATCGCGCGTCGATGCGCCCAGCCCAGCCGCTCGACAAACGTTTCAAGAGCAAAGTCGGCGACCCGTAAGACTTGTTGCGCCACAATAGTAAAAACAGGGTAGTAGAAATAGGCGTAGCCGATCGCACCGGTGGCGAATCTAAGCGCGACGCGTACTTCGTTGGGGACCGGCGGCGACATCCTGAAATCGTTAACGAACTTAATCCAATCCGCACCACTGACGGTGCACGTCGTTCCATCTGTCAAGTTGACATTGACGAGGTGCCTCATTATTGGATCCGGCTCAAGCCAGTTGTGTTCCGTAACCTTTTTGAAGCCGAGATTGTGGTCTTGCTCAGTCACGTAATTCGCCTGCGAGCTATTCGTTCGTGTTAGCGGAGCTGCCCAAAGGCCGTTGCGGACTACCAGCACGGTCAGATCGATCTCTACTCCTATACGCCGACGGTCGTAAACTACGTGCGCAGCTTCAACACCGGACTTTCCATCGCTCTCGACGTCGTCGGCGTAACCTACGCCCCCCACTAGGTCGTCCGCCGGAGCCACTTTGTGCGGCGGTCCTTGGTTCATCAAGCAGACAGACGCTAGTCGCGGCCATCTCTCGCTTGCTCCTCATGCCCGCCGCCGTGTGCTAGCATGCAGGTCCATCCTTACTCTGGAGAACCCGCATTGCATCCTCGAGCAAATTCGTTGGACAGCCATACCGAACTGCGGCGGGCCTTGCGTGCCTTCCCCCACGCGATCGTCCCCGCGCAAGTGCTGTGATGCGGTGATCCCGCTTCATTAACATGGCTACGAGCGGCGTCTCCGGCCCGTGCTTGTCGTTTGTGGCGTGCGCTCGTTCAACGGCGAATCAGAACGCTAATGAAGGGAACGCAGCCGTGATTACGGTCGCTCAACAAACGAGCAACGAAAATACCGCCGTTCGCCCATTTCAACGTTTAGCCGTTCCGGAGGGCGAACTCACCGACTTGCGAGAGCGCGTCAAGGCCACAAGATGGCCAACGCGCGAGCTGGTCACCGACGATTCGCAGGGCGTACAGTTGGCGACGATCCAGGCACTCGCGAATTATTGGGCAGACGGTTACGATTGGCGAAAAATCGAGGCGAGAGTCAATGCGACCCCGCAGTTCCTGACCCAAATCGACGGCGTGGATATCTGGCTAAATCGCCCGCCTCAAAAAGCTGAAAAGCGGCGCCTTTTTTTTGGTGGAGATGCGGGGACTCGAACCCCGGACCCCTTACATGCGAAGCAAGTGCTCTACCAGCTGAGCTACATCCCCAAAGGCGACGTGGAGGATTGTACGCGCCACGGTCGGCACCTGTCAAAAGAATGAAGAAGGCGCTCGTTTCGTTCATCGCGGTGGCGATCATATTGCTCAAGAACGGTATGCCGGCAAAAGCGGGGACGACCGGCATGGTCGCGGTAAACCGATGCAACGCCCAAGTCGTCGACGAGGCGTACGCGCGGATTCGGGATTACGATCGCAAGGCTCCCGGCACCGGTGGGACACAGTTGGTGCAGCGATTAGCCGCCATTGCCGATGTTCTGACGACGTTACACGAAGAGCACGAAATCGTCGACAGTGTGTGCACGAGCGACGCAGCACGCGCGCCGCTGTTCACGCAGATCGCCGCGACCACCGCTTGGGCGCTCACGCTGGAATCCGACGTCGCCGCGGCCCTGAATGCCTCGTGCCCCGCAGCGCAAAAGGCCTTGCCCACAATGATGCTCGCCGACGCTTGGCTCACGATGGCAAACATCGTCAACGACAACAACGGCGCGGTCCCCCCACTCTTTGCCGATACGATCGGCAAAGTACGCACGCGCGCTGCGGCCGTCGGACTGACGTTGCCAGCCTGGAGTGAGACCTCGCGTTACTGGAGCGACAACGTGGCGGCCGCTGCCAAGAAAGAAGCGGCGACCTGCCCTTCGCCCTCTCCGCCGCCCGGTTAGCGGGATTTTGCGAACGATTCCCAAATAGCGGAGGGCCTATGGGCGCCCGAGCCGAGTACGTCACGCGACCGCGAGAGTGGATCGCATCGATCCTCTCCCGTGAACCGCGCTTTCTTTCGGCGGCGCAAATCTACGAACGCGCCAGGCGCCAAGGACTGCGCGTCTCGCTCTCCACCGTCTATCGCACGCTCGACCACTTGCAGGCCAAGGGCGACTTGACCGCGCGCGCTCAGAGTGATGGTGAAGCGACGTACATGCTGTGCGCGCCCGAGAAGCACCATCACCATGCGATCTGCCGCCGCTGCGGCCGCGTCGAAGACGTCGATTGCAGCGTTACCGACCAGTTCGCTCAGTCGCTGCGCGCGCGGCACGGTTTCGACATCGACGAACACGCCATGGAGTTTTTCGGAACATGCCGCGACTGCCGCTGATATTTGTCGCGCTTGCGCTTGCCGCATGCGCGCAACATGGCGCCGTTCAGCAGAGTCAGGGCGGCAAGATCGTGGTTGCGACGACCATATCGACCCTGAACTCGTTCGTGCAAGGCGTCGGTGGCCCGTATGTCACCGTGAAAAATATCGTGCCGGTTGGCGCTTCGCCGGAAACCTTCGAACCGGCGCCGCAAGACGTTGCGACGATCGCCGACGCGCAAATCCTCGTCGAAAACGGCGTGGGTTTGGAAACGTGGCTCGATCGTCTTTTGCGCGATGCCGGAAAACCCAATTTGCGCATCGTCGTCGGTGCCAATGGATTGCCGGTGAAGAACGACAACCCTCATGTGTGGATGGATCCGGTCTACGCAAAGCAATACGTTTTAAAGATTCGCGACGCGCTGATCGCCGCCGATCCTCCGCACGCCCAAGCGTTTCGTCGCAACGCCGCGGTCTACAATCGCCGGCTCGACGACCTCATCGCGTACATCCGCAGGCAGATCGGGACCGTGCCGCCGTCGCATCGCTACATGATCGTTTTTCACAACGCATGGCAATACTATAACGATCGCTTCGGCATCACGACGCTCGGCTTTGTCGAACGCAATCCCGGTCAGGAACCGAATCCACAGCAGATCGCTGCGCTGATCGATCTCGCTAAGTCGCATCACCTGCGCGCCGTCTTCTCAGAGCCGGAGTATAGTCCGAAGCTGCTCTACGCGATCGCGCAAGGTGCCGGCATTAAAGTGGTCGAGGACCTGTACGACGATTCCATCGGCACCGACCCGCGTGTCGGCAACTACATCGCGATGCTGACGTACGACACGAACGTCATCGTGCGCACGATGAAATGACCGACGCTCAGAACAACGTGCGAGACGCCGTTGTTGCGCGGCATCTCACGATCCGCTACGACGATTTCATCGCGCTCGACGATGCGACGCTCACGGTGCATTTCGGCGAAGCGCTCGGCATCGTCGGGCCTAACGGTTCGGGAAAGTCGACGCTCCTCAAGACGATCGCCGGCCTCGTTGCGCCCTCGTCGGGCGAACTGCGTGTTCTCGATCGAGCGCCGCACAACGTTCCGGCCGGCAGCATCGCCTACGTGCCCCAAGTCGAGGCTGTGGATTGGTCGTTTCCCGCAACCGTATGGGATGTCGTGACGATGGGGCGTTTTGCGCGCATGTCGTGGTGGCAGCATTTCGGTGCGCAGGACCGAGAGGTCGTGGCGCGCGCGCTCGACCTGGTCAATATGAGCGAACTGGCAAGTCGCCATATCGCCAACCTGTCAGGTGGTCAACAGCAGCGTGCCTTCGTCGCGCGCGCCATCGCGCAAGAACCGAAGTTGCTGCTGCTCGACGAGCCGACGACCGGCGTGGATGCCGCAACCGAAGAAGCGTTGCGCCGCGTCGTGCGCGAACTCGTTGCGCAAGGTCTTCCGGTGCTTATGTCGACGCACGACCTCGATCGCGTCGATGAATGGTTCGACCGGCTACTGGTCCTCGATCGCCGCGTTCTGGCGTTGGGAACGCCGCGCGAAGTCGTCGAATCCGGCGCGTATAGCGCGATTCGCGAGCACACGCACACGCATGGGCACCTGCGGCACGATCACGAGCCGCACGCCGCGCATAGCGCTCACCCCGAGTTGCGAACGTGAACGTGCTTATCGAGCCTTTTGCCTACGCATTCATGCAGCGGGCATTCGTTGCCGCACTAGCCGTCGGGCTGCTCTGCTCGACCATCGGCACGTATGTGATCTTGCGGCGGCTTTCGTTCATCGGCGACGGCATCGCGCACGCTTCCTTTGCCGGCATCGTCATCGCGTATCTGCGTGGCGCGAACTATTACATCGGCGCGGCGATCGTTGCCGTCGTCACCGCCGTCGGCATCGGTTTCGTCCATCGGCGCGGCCGCGTTTCGCTCGACACGACGATCGGCGTGCTGTTTACGGGCATGTTCGCGTTGGGCGTCTTTCTCATGAGCCGTCAACGAAGCTACGCCGTGGATTTACAGAGTTTTCTCTTCGGCGACATCCTCGCGGTGCAGCCGCAGGATCTCTACCTCATTGTTGCGCTGAGCGTGGTCGTTGCCGGCACGATAGCATTGCTGTATCGCGGCTTGCTCTACACGACGTTCGATCCGGTCGTCGCGCAGGCCAGCGGCATTCCGGCACCGGCGTACGAGTATACGCTCCTCGTTATGCTCGCACTGACGATCGTCGTCGCGCTCCAAGCGGTCGGCATCGTGCTGGTTGCGGCGCTGCTGGTGACGCCCGCCGCGGCGGCCTATCAACTGACGTCGCGCTTTGCGCCGATGATGGCGCTCAGTGCACTTTTTGGGGCGCTGAGCACCGAAGGCGGCCTTTACCTTTCGTATTACCTCCGCGCGTCGAGCGGCGCAACCATCGTCCTCTTTGCGACCCTGCTGTTTTTTGCGGCCATCGCCGTCAAATATGTCGCGCGTCTTCAGTCGGCTGCGCGCGCGACCGTCCAAATGCCCTCTTCGACCGGCTCTAAGTAGCCTGCGGCCGCGAGCGCGTCAAGCGCTTCGCGCAAGACGGCTCGTTCGTTCTTATTGGGCATGCCGGCCCACTGCATCGCCAGCGTGTTGAGTTTAATCGTTGCGCCCGGTTCTAGTGCGTCGCGGAGCAACGATTGCGGCAACTTCACGCGTTCCATCCGGCGCGCGACCGGCTCGAGTGCGGCGCTGAATGCATCGTTGCTCATTGCGACGATCTCTTCCCGGACAACCGGGAAACCAGGAGTGAGTCGCCCAGCGACCCCGTCCATTCGGCAACGATGGCGCCCAGGGTTTGCACCGGCTGCGCGTTGACGACCGCCGTTCGGCGTGCGATGCCGCGAAGGATCGCGCGTGCGACGCGTTGCGGAGATGCCATGGCGCCGAGTGGATTGCGTTGCATGCCGCTGGCGGCATGCCATTCGCTGGCGACGACGCCCGGATCGACGTACGTCACCGCGATGCCGCGATTGCGCAACTCCCGCCGTAGGGTGATGGCGGCCGCGCGTAATGCCGCTTTGGCCGGCGCGTAGGCGCCATAGTTGGGCAACGGTACGCGTGCGATGCTGGAACCGACGAACACGAGCTGCCCGCGCGTCGCTGCGAGTAGCGGAAGCGCCATGCGCGACAACTGCAGCGGGGCGATGTAATTGAGGCGCAGCTGCGCATCAATAGCGTCGTCGCTTTGCTCGAGCAGCGGTCCGAAGTCGCCGCGTCCGGCGTTGTTCACGACGACGTCAATACGTCCGAAGGCGCGTAGCGCCGTTTCGACGATCCTTGAGGCGGCCGGCGGCGCAGTTATGTCGAGCGGAAGGGCTGTCGCTTCACCCCCTCGTTCGCGAATCGCAGCGCAGACGGTCTGCAAGCGATCCTCGCGGCGGGCGACGAGCAGCATACGAAAGTCGCGAACTGCGGCATAGGCGAGCGCTTCACCGATGCCCGAACTGGCGCCAGTGACGATCATCGTCCTGTGGGCGCGTTCATTCGTACGTTGCACAATACTCATGGTATTCGCGGCCGATGCTTTCCGGTAAGCCGGCGTAGTGTTCGGTTTCACCGGCGATGGGCGCCGGCGCATCGGCCGTCGTTTCGAGCCGTCGCGCGGCAAACTGAGAAAGCATCTCAGCGACCGGCTTGGCGGTGCCGTCGCTGCGGACGACGCCGAATCGCAGTTCGTGCGGCGCTTTATCGAAGGGCGGCACGTTCGCCAGACTCGGATCGTAGTCGGCCCAGCACCACCAGAGTGCACCGAGCGCACCGCGCGCATGCAGCCGTTCCAGTACGCCGCGCCCGTACTCGGCCATCTCGTTTTCGTCCAAGCACGCAAAACCGTCGACCTGGCTCGCGCCGCCCGGCGGGCATTCGGGATTCCCAAACTCGCTAAAGAGCACGCGCTTACCGCTGAACGACTGCTGCAGCTGGCAGAGAAACGGTACGACGTTCGTATCGAGTGGATCTCGAGTGAACGCGCTGTACACCGAATAACCGTGCATCGTGGGAAAGACCCAGGGCTGTGCGATGCTCGACGGTCGCAAATTGCGGTCCTTATCGAAATCTTCGCCGTGCATGCCGCCGGTAGCGCCGAACCCTGAAACGTCCAGCAGCGTTGCGCTCAAACGGATGCTCCATTCGGCTGCATCGCGCGACGAGTCGGGAATGCGCAGGTTGGAAAACTCATTGCCGAGATCCCAAACGAGCATCGCCGGATGGCCCTGTGCGCGCTCGCCGATGCGCTGCGCGCAATAGACCTGCGCCGAGAGCAGCACGGGGTCCGCATAGAAATCGCCGATCGACGCGTCGACGACCGTATCGTTGGTGATCGTTCGAAAACGGCCGGATGTCGAACCACGTTCGAGCGCCCAATACGGCAGCCAGTTACACCCGCTCATGTGGCCGCAAAACAACGTCGGCATTGCCTGCAATCCGGTATCGGCGACAATATCCATCATGCGGTCGAAACGCCGCAACGCAGTCGAGTCCATGCGTCGGGGTTCGGGTTGAAACGCTTCCCACATGAGGAAGAAGCGCACGATATCATAACCCATGGCCTTGATCCGCGCGAAGTCTTCACGAATCTCGTCGTCGTCGAAGCGCTGCCACATATACATCGCGCTACGGCGAGGCCAATAGTTGATACCCAGGAGAAACTGAGACATTTGCGGCCCTTTCGCCCACGTAGAGCATGACAACCTTGCATGCGGCGCGAAGCGCAATGCGATATGCAGGCAGGCAAGAGTCCCATCGTCGGCATTATTATGGGCAGCCATTCCGATGCGCAAACGATGGCCGCCGCGCGAGAAACGCTCGAGGAGCTCGGTATTCCGTGCGAAGTGCGCGTCGTTTCGGCGCATCGCACGCCGGACGAAATGTTCGCGTATGCCGAATCTGCATCGAAGCGTGGTTTGCAAGCGATCGTTGCGGGTGCCGGCGGCGCCGCGCATCTTCCCGGCATGACGGCCGCCAAGACGCTCGTGCCGGTAATCGGCGTACCGGTGAACTCGAAAGCGAGCGGATTGGACTCACTCCTTTCGATCGTGCAGATGCCGCCGGGCGTTCCGGTCGCGACGATGGCGATCGGTGGCGCGGTCAACGCCGCGCTCTTCGCCGCGCGCATCGTCGCATTGCACGACGCGGCGGTCGCGGAGCGGCTCGCCGCCTACGTCGCTAAAATGCACGACGACGCGGCCGCAAGCACGCCGGATTGAAACCGGTTCAAACCATCGGGGTCATCGGCGGCGGCCAACTCGGCCGCATGCTGACGCTCGACGCCAAACGCATGGGCTACGACGTCGTGACGCTCGATCCGCACGAACATTCGCCCTGCGGTCAAGTTGCGGACGAGCAGATCGTCGCAACCTACGACGATCTCGACGCCATCGAACGATTGGGCAAGTCGACCGACGTCGTCACGTACGAGTTCGAAAACATCGACATCGGCTCGGTGCGCCACCTCGAGCGCACGGGATATCGCGTGCTGCCGAGCAGCGACGTGCTGCACGTCACGCAAGACCGCCTGCGCGAGAAAAGGTTCGCGAACGAAAACGGCGTTGCCACGACCGCATTTGCCGCCGTGCGGGATGAAGACGAGTTGCGCGCGGCGGCAGACGGCGTCGGATTTCCGGCGGTGCTGAAAACCGTGCGCGGCGGCTACGACGGCAAGGGTCAGTGGCGCGCGAACGATTTTGATGAGGCGGCCCAAGCACTCCGTGAGGCCGACGGTAAGGATTTGATTTGGGAGCGGCTCGTGCCGCTGGCTTGCGAAGTGAGCGTGGTGGCGACGCGCAATGCGCGCGACGAGATCGTAAGCTACCCGCTTGCAGAAAACAGCCACGACCGCGGCATCCTCGCAATGAGCGTTGCGCCGGCGCGCGTGGCGCCGGAGATCGCGGAACGCGCGCGGGAGATGGCGGTCACCGTAGGGCGCGGCCTGCGCATCGTCGGCACCTACTGCGTCGAGTTCTTCGTGACCCCGCCGGGCGACGTGCTGCTCAATGAGATCGCGCCGCGTCCGCACAATAGCGGCCACTATACCATTGACGTGACGCCGTGCTCCCAATACGAACAGCACGTCCGCGCGATTTGCGATCTGCCGCTTTCGCCGCCGCGCATGTTAAGCGACGTTATCATGATGAACATATTGGGTGCCGGAACGGGGGATCGTTTGAAAGGCGTCCCCGAACTGTTGCGCGATCCCGACATCGTGCTGCATCTCTACGGCAAGCGGCATGCGGTCGCGCGCCGGAAAATGGGGCATTTTTCGATGCTCCTGGACGGTCCGGCCGACGATGCGGCGGTGGCGCGCGCCCGAGCCGCGCACGCGCAGCTTTCCTGGGTCGCCGCCTAGCGGAACCGCCGCGCGCGCTTCCGAAACCCACCCGCAATGATCGTCCGCGCCGGTATCTTGTACGACGGAACCCTCGAACCGCCCAAGAGCAACGTCGACATCGTTATTGAAGAAGGACGCGTCGCCGAACTGCGCAGTGCGAGCGGCGAATGCGACATTGAAGCACGGTGCGTTACACCGGGTCTGGTGAACGCGCACGCGCATCTCGAGGGCAGCGGCGAGCCCGATCTCATGGGCATGATTGCGAACACCACGCCGAATCAGCGGCTGCTCCGCGCCGTTGCGAACGCGCGCAAGTCACTCTGCGGCGGGGTCACCACCATACGCGACGTGGGAAGTTCCAATCGCATCGCCGCCGACGTACGCGACGCGATCGTCGAAGGCCGCATCCCCGGTCCGAGAATGCGGGTGGCCGGTGCGGTCCTGTGCATGACGGGAGGCCACGGTTGGCCGATCGGCCGCGCGGTCGATTCGCCGCACGATGCGCGCAAAGCGGTGCGCGAGCAACTCTGGGCCGGCGCGGATTGCATCAAACTCATCGCGACCGGCGGCGTGCTGACCAAAGGCGCCGTTCCGGGGAACGCGCAGTTGCAGCCCGACGAACTCGAGGCCGCAATCCGCGAAGCGCATCGCCACGGAATGCGTTGCGCCGCTCACGCAATCGGTAGCGAAGGGATCAAAAATGCATTGCGCGCCGGAATCGATTCGGTCGAACATGGTTCGCTGCTCGACGACGAGGCCATTGAACTCTTCAAGCAACGCAACGCCTATCTCGTGCCGACCCTGTCCGCGCCGACCTGCATTCTCCAACACATCGACAGCGGCGAACAGCCCGATTGGGTCGTCCAGAAAGCGCGTGGTCTGGGCGACGCGATGCAAGCCAACGTTCGTCATGCCTATGAAAGCGGCGTGCGCATTGCCGGCGGCTCCGATGCCGGAACGCCGTATAACTATCACGAGGAGTATGCTCGGGAGGTCGAATTGATGTCCACGCAAATCGGCATGACACCGCAGCAAGCGTTGCACGCCGCCACCGAAGTTGCCGCCGAACTCATCGGCTTGCACAGAGGCATTCTCGCGATGGGCGAACCGGCGGATCTCCTAGTTTTACGCAGTGACGCCGGCGCCGACGTGCGCGCGTTGCGCGATCCGCAACTCGTGCTCAAGGACGGTGAGATTCAGTGTTGACGCGCGCCGCGGCGCTCCTTACGACGCTTGCCGTAGCCGGTGTCGGCAGCCCGCCCGGCGCCAATCCGACGCTGCTTGGCCAGCCGGTCGCGGGAAGTCCCATTCGTCACGTCATCGTGATGGTGCAAGAGAACCGCACGTTCGACGATCTCTTCGCGTCCTCAATCCTCGCCAATGGTGGTCCGTATCCCGGCGCGGATACGTCGCAAATCACGCATGTGGACGGCAAAACCGTCCATCTGCGACCAGTTCCCTTCGAGTATCCCGGCGATCCGAGTCACAATCACATCGCGCTGTTGCACGAGTGGGACGACGGACGCATGGACGGCTTCGCCACCGATCGTTCGTATAGCCCGCTGGCATGGCTGAAACCACCGCACGGTTTTGAGTACGCCTACGTGCCGGATGACGAAACGGCGATCTATCATGTACTCGCCGCGCGCTACGCGCTTGCCGACGAGAACTTCGCACCGCGTTTGGTGCCGACGTTCCCAAGCCATTACACGTTGGCGACGGCGCAGAGCCGCGTCGCGGGCAATCCGAACGACGAAATTTGGGGCTGCGACGCGAAGCGGGGAACGACCGTGCCGATCTTCGGTGCCGGCGAACGTACGATTAGGCCGGGGGTTTTCCCGTGCTTCGACCAACCGACGATCGGCGAACTGCTCGACGCAGCGCACGTCAGTTGGAAGTACTACACGGGCCCGTACGACGCAACGACCGATATCGCCGTCAATATCTACGATGCATTTCGCAAGGTTCGGTATGGCCGCGATTGGCAGCGCAACGTCATCACGCCGCCCGGGACGATTCTGAGCGACATTCAAAACTGCCGCCTGCCGCAAGTCTCGTTCGTCATGCCGACGTCGATCGATTCCGATCACGCGGGTAATCTGAGCGCCGCCGGTCCCGGTTGGGTCGGTTCGCTGTATCTCGCGGTTGCCCAAACGCAGCGCTCGTCGCCGCAATGCAACTACTACAAAGATTCCGCGATGATCCTCACGTGGGACGATTCGGGTGGCTGGTACGATCGCGTCGCGCCGCCGCCGGGTCCGAACGGCACGACCTGGGGCTTCCGCATTCCCATCGTCGTGATGTCGGCCTGGGCGCGATCGAAGTACGATCCGGCGCATCCAAAGGCCAGGCCGTTTGTTTCACATCGACTTCGCGAGTCGACCGCGATCACGAAGTTCATCGAGACGAACTGGAATCTCGGGAACATGGGTCAGCGCGATGCGACCGACGACGATCTCAGCGACATGTTCGACTACACGCGCGCGCGTCCGGTGCCGCCGGTATCCGATGGGACGCTGCGTCCGCTCATTCGGCGCACGCACTTTGCATTGGCCATCGCCGATCGCGATACGCGGCCCGTCGACGACGACCGCTAACCCTTGACCGACCTGCGCGGACTGCGGCTGGCCGTCCTCGCGGCCATCTCCCGGCCGTGTCCGCCTCCAGGGTACGGACCCTGGGAACAAGTTGCGTTCGACGTTGCCGACGGCATGCGCCGGCGGGGGCTCGACGTCACGCTGTTTGCGACGGCCAACTCGCATTTTGATGGTCGTTTGATCGGCGTCGTGCCGGTTTCCCTGAACGAGGATCCGGCGCTCAACGACGAGGTTTGGACCGCACTGCACGTGGCGCAACCGTTCGCGCGCCGGCACGAGTTCGACCTCATCCATAACCACCTCGATTGGAAGCCGCTCACGTATGCGCTCGCAACGGCGTCGCCGCCGATACTCACGACCGTGCACGGTTTTTCATCGCCGCAGGTTCTCGCGGCGTACTATGCCGGTGCGCGGCGCAGTTTCTTTACCTCGATCTCGGATTCGGACCGCGATCCAGGTTTGGAGTATCTTTCGACCGTCTACAACGGCGTGGACGTCTCGCAGTTCACGTTCCGCGACAAACCCGGCGAGTATCTCGTGTTTCTCGGTCGCTTTCATCCCGAAAAGGGCGCGCATCTCGCGCTTGAGATTGCCGAGCGCGCCGGCGTCCGGTTAAAGATCGCGGCGATTCCACAGGATGAAGCGTATTTTCGCGAGCAGGTCGAGCCGCATATCGACGGCGATCGCGTGCAGTTTCTCGGCGCGGTCGAGCGCGACGCGCGCAACGACCTGCTGCGCAACGCGCTGGCGCTGGTGCATATGACGACGCGTCCCGAGCGCTTCGGCTTAACGACGATCGAAGCGATGGCCTGCGGGACGCCGGTGCTCGCCGCGCGCATGGGTTCGATGCCGGAGATCGTCGTCGACGGCGTTACCGGTTTTCTGTGCGACGGTGTTGACGAGGCGCTCGAGCGCGTGCCGCAACTTGCGCAGCTCGATCGCCGCGCCTGCCGGCGCCACGTTGAGGACCAGTTCAGCGTCGATCGGATGATCGACGGCTATCTCGGGGCGTACGCGCGCGCATTGGAGATGCGCATTCCCCCACCGCCGACGCCGGACCAACGCAGGGCGAGGCGGCATGACTGGTGGGATCGCCCGATGGCGTACACGGAGATTCCGCCGAAACCCAAGAACCTCGGCGCGATATGAAGGCCGAACGCGACTACTCCGGGCGCTCGCTCTTCCAAAAGCTCGGCGTCGTTCCCGACGCGCACGCCGCACTCGTCGGACCGCACGACGCCGAGTTCGTCACCGGCCTCAATGCCGGTTTGGCGAAGGCGGCCTCGCAGGCGCTGCGCACGCAATACGATCTGATCTTCGTGCGGGTGGATGCGCCGCGCGATCTGTCGCGCATCGCGCGCGCCGTCGCGCATCTCAAGCCGACCGGCGCACTGTGGGTGATTCATCCCAAGGGCTGCAACGCATCGCCCAAGGATGGCGACGTGCGCGAAGCCGGCATCGCTGCCGGCTTAGTGGATAATAAAATCAGCGCGTACGGCGATACGCATACCGCGACGCGCTTCGTCGTTCCGATCGCTAGACGCTAGTCGCGCGAGACGATGCAGCCTCCATGGCCTGATAGGCTTTACTGGTGAGTGCGTGATCCACGGCGCCGGAAATGAAGCGCGATGCGGCGCGTACGCGGTCGATATCGACCCCCGTCTCAATGCGCATATTGTGGAGAAGATACAGCACGTCTTCGGTGCCGACGTTGCCCGTCGCGCCGGGCGCGTAGGGACAGCCGCCTAAACCGCCCGACGACGCGTCGAACTTCGCGATGCCCATATTCAACGACGCGTAGACGTTGGCCAGCGCCGTGCCGCGTGTGTCGTGAAAATGCATTGCGATGCAATCGAGCGGTATGCGGCGTGCCAGCATCGGGACCAACTCCTCAACTTGCAACGGCACGCCGACGCCGATCGTGTCACCGATGGAGAGTTCGTCGCAGCCGATCGCCATGAGCTTGCAGCAGACGTCGACCACCATTTCCGGCGTCACGGCATCGCCGAACGGCGAACCGAACGCCGTCGAAACGTAGCCGCGCACACAGACGCCGTCGGTCTTGGCAGCGCGCACGACGTCGCGAAAAATCGACAGCGACTCGTCGATCGTCATGTTGATGTTGCGCTTGGTAAATTGTTCGGAGGCGGCGGTGAAGACGGCAATGGCATCGGCGCCGGCGCTGCGCGCGCGTTCGTACCCTTTGATGTTCGGCACGAGCACGGGATAGCGGGCGCCGGGCGCTTTGCGAATACGCGTGAAGACCTCGGATGCGTCGGCGAGCTGCGGAATCGCCTTGGGGCTGACAAACGACGTCGTTTCGATCCAGCGCAGGCCGCTTTCGGAGAGTAGATCGATATAGCGCACCTTATCGTCGGTGGAAATGCGGGCGCCTTCGTTTTGCAGGCCGTCGCGCGGTCCCATTTCGAAGAGCGTCACGCTGCGCGGCAGGCTCATGCGAACTCAACCAACGTCGTGCCTGCCGTCACCGTCTGACCTTCTTTCACGTTGAGGCGCCGAACCGTCGCCGCGGCCGGCGCTTCGATACGATGCTCCATCTTCATCGCTTCCAACACCAAAAGAAGCGCGCGTTCTGCAACGGCATCGCCTTCTTGCACCGCAATCTTCACGATCTTGCCCGGCATGGGCGCGTTGACCCTGGAGCTGGCGGCGGCTGCATCGGCTCGCCCGCTGCTCTTCAGCGACGGGGGCGCGGCGAAGACAAACCTCCACGAACGGCCGTCGAAATGGACCGTGAAAGCGTCACCGGCAATCGTGACGGCGCCGGCAATGGGCCTACCGTCAAACTCCGCGCGAACCGTCTCACCGTTGCGCCGAACGTGCAGCTCGCCGGGGTACTCGCCCTGCAATCGCCACACACCCTCGCGCATCGTATCGGCCGTCAGTGCCACGACCGCGCCGCCGGATTGCAGGCGAAGCGGAATGCCGGCACCGCCGATACGCCACGGCCCTCGACCCTCTGCCAACAGAGCGGCAGCGCAAAGGAGCGCCGCTTCGCGCGGTGCGGTGCTTGGCTTGAACTGCGATTCGTCAAGCCGCTGCGCAAGAAAGCTGGTCGTCGTTTCCCCGCGGCGGAAGGCTTCGTCGGACGCAATCCACCGCAGCAAGGGCAGATTCGTCGCAACGCCCTCCACCACGAACTCGTCAAGGGCCTGCGCGAGCCGCGAGACCGCCGCGTTCCGATTCGCACCAAAGACGATGAGCTTTGCGAGCATTGGATCGTAGTAGTGGCTGACGACGCTGCCGCGCGTTACGCCGGCGTCGAGACGAATACCGGGACCCAGCGGTGGAGACCACGTCGTGATCGTGCCGGTCGAGGGCAGCATGTCGTTGGCGGGATCCTCCGCGTAGAGCCGCGCTTCGATCGCCCAACCGCGCGGCTGCAAATCGGCTTGCGCCAGCGCGAGCCTTTCGCCCGCTGCAATGCGTAACTGCCATTGCACCAGATCGAGGCCGTACACGAGTTCCGTAACCGGATGCTCGACCTGCAACCGTGCGTTCATCTCCAGGAAGTAAAAATCACCGTTGCCGTCGAGCATGAACTCCGCGGTGCCGGCGTTGGTGTAACCAACCGATTTGGCCGCGCGCACGGCCGCCTCACCCATGCGCGCGCGCAGTTGCGGCGTCAGCGCGACCGAGGGTGCCTCTTCGACGATCTTCTGATGGCGCCGTTGAATCGAGCATTCGCGTTCGCCAAGATACAGCGTGGTGCCGTGCGCGTCGGCGAGGATCTGAAACTCGATGTGACGCGGATCTCGCAGATAGCGTTCGAGCAAGACCGCATCGTCGCCGAACGCGGCGAGCGCCTCGCGCTGAGCGCTCTCGAGCGATTCGTCGAAACGGTCGAGCGATTCGACGACCCGCATGCCGCGCCCGCCGCCGCCCGCGCTCGCTTTGATCAGCAACGGAAAGCCGATGCGCTCCGCTTCGTTGCGCAAGCGCTTGAGCGACCGGTCTTCGCCGTCGTAGCCGGGGACCGTCGGAACGCCGACTTCACCGACGCGATGCCTCGCTTCGATCTTGCTGCCCATCGCCGCCATGGCTTCGGGCGCAGGCCCAACGAAAATCAGACCTGCATCGCGCACTGACTGCGCAAACGACGGACGTTCCGAAAGAAAACCGTAACCGGGATGCACCGCGTCGGCACGCATCTCGATTGCGGCCGCGACGATCGCCTCGGGGTCGAGATACGATGCGACCGCCGCCGCGGGCCCGATGCACCGCGCATCGTCCATGAAGCGCAGATGGTACGCGTTCGCATCGGCTTCGGAGTAGATGCCGAGCGGCACGATCCCCATCTCGCGTGCGCCGCGCGCCACGCGCACCGCGATCTCTCCGCGGTTGGCGATGAGTAAGCGCTCGATCATTCGGCGAACTTTGCCCGGCGGCGTTCGAGAAAGGCGCGCAAACCTTCTTGCCCTTCGGCACTCGTCCGTTGGCGTGCAATCGCCTGCGACGTGATCGCGCGCGTATCGTCGTACGAGTTGTCGAGCACGCGGCGCACGAGCAACTTCGCCGCGCCTACTGCCTGCGGTCCGGCGCTATGCAGTTCCGCTAAGCGCGCGTCCACGGCAGCGTCCAGTGCGTTCGCTGCAACAACCTCGTGAATCAAACCGATCTGCAGCGCGCGAACGGCGCCGAAGCGTTCGCCGGTGAGAAAGAGCGCACGCGCGTGCGACGCGCCGATTTTCGGAAGCACGAAAGGCGAGATGACCGCGGGAATGATGCCGAGCTTCACTTCGGTGAAGCCGAAGACGGCGTCGTCGGCGCCGATGACGATATCGCAAACCGCCGCCAATCCCGCGCCGCCGCCCAGTGCCGCCCCCTGTATGCGTCCGACGACCGGCTTGGGGCAATTGTCGATGGCACGGAACATATCGCTCATGCGTTGCGCGTCGGCGACGTTATCGTCGAGCGTGAGATCGAGCGAAGCGCGCATCCAGTTGATGTCCGCACCGCCGCAGAAGACGCTGCCTTCGCCGGCGAGCACGATCGCGCGCACGTCGTCCGCCATCCTGATGCGCGTGAAAACGGCGTGCAGCTGGTCGATGACGTCGGGGTTGAAGGCATTACGCACCTCCGGCCGGCAAAGTGTGACCCGCGCGACGCCGCTGGAAACGGCGAGGCGAACGACCTCCTGCATGGCGGGCGGGTTCGCGTCACAATCCCACCGGGCCTCGCCCGCGTTATACTCAACGGTATGAACCGCGCGCAGCCACGGGCTGTCTACCGCTATGGCGTCGTTACCCGGTTGAGCCATTGGCTCTGGGTACTCGCATTTTTCGTGCTCGTCGGGAGTGGTCTGCAGATCTTCAACGCCTCGCCGAATCTCGATGCGTCCGATAAGAGCAATCCCGCGCGCCGCGTGCTCGCGATCGGGTCACCGCAGGACGGCGTGGGCACCACCGCGATCTTCGGCCACACATTCGTCACGACGGGTTGGCTGGGTTGGAACGGCGACGGCATGGGCGGCTACGCCGCGCACGCGTTTCCTGCCGTTGTCATCATACCGGGCTATCAAGATCTGGCGGCAGGGCGGCGATGGCATTTCTTTTTTGGATGGATCGCGGCGCTCTGCTGGATCGCATGGATCGTTGCGACGGCGCGCAGAGGCAGTCTGCGGAAGATGCTGCTGCGGCCGAGCGATCTGCCCAAACTCTGGCCGATGCAAGCGTACTACTTGAAACTGCGAAGAACACCGCCCGCGTACGATGGCATCTATAATCCCTTGCAAAAGGCTGCATATACGACGATCGGGTTCGTCATTGCGCCGCTCGTCGTGCTGACCGGCTTGGCGCTTTCGCCCGGAATTGATGCGCTTGCCGGTCCGCTGACCGTCGCATTCGGCGGCCGCCAGTTCGCTCGGCTCTGGCATTTCGCCGGCATGCTCGTGTTGCTCGCCTTCTTTGCGGTGCACGTGTTTCAAGTGCTTACGCAAGGCGTTGTGAATCAGATGCGCTCCATGGTGACGGGATGGTACCGAACCGAATGAAACGTCACATCTTTCTCGCTTCGGCCGCCTCCGCATTGGCGGGTTGCGGACCGATTGGCGCGGCACTCAACGGTAACGACGCAGTGCGGCGCGTCCTCGCCGCGGCCGAACCACTTAATCATGTCCTCATCGGCACGCGCGGTCTTGCGCGCGAGTATGCCGATCGCGACGTGGATCGACACTTTCGGGTCAACGGTTTTGCGACGCCGGCCGACGCCTCGTACGCCCGGCTGGTTGCCGGCGCATTTCGCTCGTATCGTCTGATCGTGGAGGGCGCGGTCGATCGCCCTGCGGGGATAACGCTGGCGCAACTACAGAGCATGGCGCAGCACACGCAGATCACTCGGCACGATTGCGTCGAAGGTTGGAGCGCAATCGGTAAATGGAGCGGCGTTCCGCTGGGCGCAGTCCTCGACGCCGTGCACACGCGTGGCGACGCGCGCTACGTGGTCTTTCACTGCATGGATAACGACGGCTCGGGCAACCTCTACTACGAAAGCCTCGACATGCATCAGGCGCGCCACCCGCAAGCGTTGCTCGCGCTGCGGCTCAACGACGCGCCGCTCGATCCCGACCATGGCGCACCGGTGCGTCTGCGCGTTCCCACGCAACTCGGTTACAAGAGTGCCAAGTGGATCTCGCGCATCGACGTCGTCGGCACGTTTGCGACGATCGGCTCCGGCATGGGCGGCTATTGGGAAGACCGCGGCTACGAATGGTACGCCGGTATTTAGAACCCGGACGATAAGGACTCGACTACATCCGGAAGACTCCGAACTGCGTCGGCGGCTGCGGCGCGTGTGCGGCGGCATCGAGGCCGAGCGCGATCACGTGGCGCGTGTCGAGCGGATCGATGATGCCGTCGTCCCACAGACGCGCCGTCGAATAATACGGATTGCCTTCCCGTTCGTATTTCTCTAAGATCGGCGCTTCGAAGGCGGTCTTTTCTGCGGGCGTCATCTCGCCCTTAACCGTCGATAGCACGCTTGCCGCTTGCGCGCCGCCCATCACGCTGATGCGCGCGTTCGGCCACATCCACAGTTGCCGCGGCGCATACGCGCGCCCGCACATCCCGTAGTTACCCGCGCCGAAGCTGCCGCCGATGACGATCGTAAACTTCGGCACTTCCGCGCACGCCACCGCGGTCACCAATTTTGCGCCGTCCTTCGCAATCCCGCGATTCTCATACTCCCGGCCGACCATGAACCCGGTGATGTTCTGCAAAAAGATGAGCGGCGTCCCGCGCTGTGCGCACAGTTCGATGAAGTGCGCGCCTTTGAGCGCGCTTTCGCTGAACAGAATCCCGTTGTTCGCTAAGATTCCGACCGGGTGGCCCTCGATGCGCGCAAAACCGCAGACCAGCGTCGTACCATAGCGCGCTTTGAACTCCGCAAACTCCGATCCGTCGACGAGTCGCACGATGACTTCACGCACGTCGTAACCGATCCGAGAATCCGCGGGAATGATGCCGTAGATCTCGCGCGGGTCGTGCTTGGGGGGCACAGGTTCGCAGCGATCCCATTGCCGGGGTAACTCGAGATGCAGGTTGGCGACGATCCGCCGCACCTGCGCCAGCGCCTGTTCGTCGTCGTTGGCAAAATGGTCGGCGACGCCGGAGATGCGCGTGTGCACGTCGGCACCGCCCAGATCTTCGGCGGTGACGATCTCGCCGGTCGCAGCTTTTACCAGCGGCGGACCGCCAAGAAAAATAGTGCCTTGGCCTTTGACGATCACCGTTTCGTCGCTCATCGCCGGAACGTACGCGCCGCCGGCCGTGCACGAGCCCATTACGGCGGCGATCTGCGCGATGCGCTTGCTCGACATGCGTGCTTGATTGTAAAAGATGCGTCCGAAGTGCTCGCGGTCGGGAAAGACGTCGGCTTGCAGCGGTAAGAATGCGCCGCCGGAATCCACGAGATAGATGCACGGCAGGTGATTCTGTTCGGCGATCTCTTGCGCGCGCAGATGCTTCTTGACCGTCATCGGGTAGTACGTGCCGCCCTTGACCGTGGCATCGTTGGCGACGATCGTGCAATGCTGCCCCTCGACGAGCCCGATGCCGGTAACGATGCCCGCCGCGGGCGAGCCGTTATCGTACATGTCGTACGCGGCGAGCGCGGAGAACTCCAAGAAATCCGAGCCCGGGTCGACCAACCGTTCGATTCTCTCGCGTGCCGTGAGCTTGCCGCGTTTGCGATGCTTGGCCAGCGCTTCCGCGCCGCCGCCGCTACGCACTGCGCCAAGCCGCTCGCGTAAGTCTGCGACCAGCGCCTCCATGCGTTGTGCGTTCACGGCAGAATCGCTCATCGCGCCGCCTTTCGGCGAAAGCCGCTTAGAGCCCGGTTAGGACCTCGTTGCGTGCGCGGGCGGTGCCTGCGCCTTCGCGAAGTACAGCGGCATGGCGGCAGATATGACGATCGATGTCAGCGGTACTGCGCGTCCATCCGGACGACTCGATGCGGCTGCCGCGCTGCGCCCGTACCCCGGTCTGCTCGGTATGCGTGCCGCCGCGCATCTCTTGCGCCGCGCCGGTTTTGGCGGAACGCCCGAAGAGATCGAGCGCTACGCCGGCATGACGGCCGCCGACGCGGCGGCTTCGTTGGTTCTCATGCCGTCGAGCGCCGGCATAACGCCGCCGCAGGAAATGGCCGCCGGTTCGCGCCATGCCAAGAAACGCCTGATCAACGGCATGCAGTTGTGGTGGCTCGATCGCATGTTGACCACGCCGGCGCCGCTTCAAGAGAAGATGACGCTGTATTTCCACGGGCACTTCACCTCGCGCGCCACGCCGCATTTTCCCTGGATCACGTACAACCAGAACGCCCTGTTCCGCCGATTCGCTCTCGGCAATCTGCGCGAGTTGACGCGCGACGTCTCCAAAGACGCCGCCATGCTGATCTATCTCAACGGCAACGTCAACGTCGCGGCGCACCCCAACGAAAACTACGCGCGCGAACTCATGGAGCTGTTCACGCTCGGCGTCGATCGGTATACCGAGACCGACGTCCGGGAATCGGCGCGCGCTTGGACCGGTTGGCACGTTGACCGCCGCGACGATACGGTGAGTTTCAATCCGGCGGTGCACGATAGCGGCCTCAAGCAGTTTCTCGGCCGGCGCGGCAGCTTCGGCGGCGACCAGATCGTCGATATCATTTTCGAGCAGGCGCAGTGCGCGCGATTCTTTGCAACGAGCATTTTGAACTGGCTGCTCTATAACGACCCGGAGCCGCAGTTGGTAGAAAGCGTCGCACGCCTGCTGCGCGAGCACGACTACGAACTCTCGCCGGTGGTCGAGACGATCTTGCGCAGCCGCGTCTTCTACAGCGCGCGGGCGTATCGAGCGCTGGTGAAGAGTCCGGTTGAGTTCGTGGTGGGCAGTTACAAAACGCTCGGATTGAGCGCGCTGGATCCATCGGTTCCGGACGCACTGCAGCAAATGGGTCAGCGGCTCTACTTTCCGCCGACGGTCGCCGGCTGGCCCGGCGGCGCCAATTGGCTGACGAGCGGCACGATGATTGCGCGGCAGAACTTCTTGAGCCGGCTCCTCAACTCGCAAACCGCGAGCGGTTCGTCTTGGCTGGGCAGTCTTTCGTTGCATCCTGCGACCGCCGCGCATCGCGTCGCGCAGAACGTCCTGGAAGGCGATGTCGCGCCGGAAGCGCTGCGCGAGATCGAAGCGTTCTTGAACGGTACCGGAAGCGCCGCGCTCGCAGAGCTCTCGGTCGAAAACTTTCAACAGCGGAGCAGCGGCGCGGTGTATCTTGCGATGGCCACGCCCGCCTACCAATTAAACTGATGTTGATTCGGTCGCGCTTCGTCTGCCCGCCTTTCCGGGCTCCGCTGAGATCGGCAACGTGATTGTATGAAACGCCGTAACTTCGTGCTTGGAACCACCGCCGGCTTGGCCGTGATCGCCAACACCGATCACGTCTTCGCCAGGGCGCTCGCGCAAGCGCCCGTACCTGGACTGCCCGGCGCCGAAGACCGGTGCTTGCTCATCGTTAACCTCTACGGTGGTAACGACGGACTGAACTGCGTCGTGCCCCATGGCGACGATCGGTATTACCGACTGCGTCCTGCATTGGCCATCGCGAAAAGCGACGTGCTTGCCCTCGACGCGCGCGTCGGCCTCAACCCCGGCATGCGCGCGATCAAGCGGCTCTACGACGACGGCAAAGTGGCAATCGTGCAAGGCGTCGGTTATCCGGATCCCGATCACTCGCACTTCCGCTCGACGGAAATTTGGCAGACCGCCTCGCCGCATGGCGACGTGCACACCGGTTGGCTGGGACGCTATTTCGATGAGACTGCATCCGCGCAAGCCAATCTCTTTCGCGGCATTGCCGTCTCGAAAGTGCTGCCCGACGTGATGGTATCGGATCGCACCGATATCCCGGCGATACCCGGACTGCATCAGTACGCAATGATCGCCGACGGCAACCGCTCCTCGCGCGACGCTTATGCGGCGCAAGCGCAGGACCGCCGGCTGCCGTTTCAATCGCCGTACCTCGCACACGTCATGGAAATCGAATCGGACGCCCAGCGCAGTTCCGAGGAGTTGCCAAAGCTCGTCGCGGGCTACGTCCCCAAGGCTCAGTATCCGTCGAGCGGATTCGGCCGAAGCCTGGCGCTCGCCGCGCAGATCGTCGGCAGCAATCTCGGCACGCGCGCGATCTACGTCGAGCACGGATCGTTCGACACCCACGTTGCGCAGCAGAAAACGCAAAACAACCTGCTCGAGCAGTTTTCGGAAGCGATCGGCGCCTTCTACACCGACCTGGCCGCGCACGGCAACGAAAAGCGCGTCCTCATCCTGACGTTCAGTGAGTTCGGCCGGCGCATCGAAGAGAACGGTAATCGCGGCACGGACCACGGTGAAGCCTCACCGCTCTTCCTCATCGGCGGCGGCGTGCGCGGCGGCATCTACGGCGCCTATCCGGATCTCGCTGTGGCGGACGCGTCGAACATGGGCAACGTGCGGTACACGACCGACTTTCGCAGCGTTTACGCCACCGTGTTGGAACGCTGGCTCGGCCGTTCGCCTTCCGGCGTGATCGCCGGTAACTTTTCCACGCTCCCCGTCCTCGCGTGAGCGACTCGATCCTCTTTCTCGGGAGCGGCGGCGCGCGTTTCGTCGTCGCGCGGCAGTTACGCGCCTCGGGCGGCATGTGGATGCGCTTCGGCAACACGCAGATTCACGTCGATCCCGGTCCCGGCGCGCTCGTGCGCGCGCTCTCGCACGTTCCGCCGTGCAATCCACGCGAACTCGATGCGATCGTGCTGTCGCATAAGCACCTCGATCACTCCAACGATGTCAATGCGATGATCGAAGCGATGACGTCGGGCGGCTTCGTGCGCCGCGGTGCGGTGCTCGCGCCGCAGGACGCCTTCGATCGCGAACCCGTCGTGCTGCCATACGCGCAACGTTTTCCCGAGCGGATCGAAAAGCTCGTGCCGAGCGGCGGCCCATGGAAGATCGGTGAAGTTGAACTGCGCACGTCTGTGGCGCACAAACACGCGGTGCAAACCTACGGGCTGCACTTCACGCACGGCGACGTGCGGGTTTCCTATTTGCCGTGCGGGCGGTATTTCGAGGGGCTCGCGCAGGACTACGCGGCGCACCGTCCCGGGGTTTTGATCCTCAACGTGCTACGCTATGCCGATACGCTCAACGTCGATCATTTCACGTGGCACGAAGCAAAACGCGTGGTGCTCGACGTGCGGCCGAAAGTCGCCGTCTTTCAGCACTTCGGAACCAAGATGTTGGAGCAAGATCCGTGGCGGTTAACTCAGGAGTTCGAAGACGAGTCCGGATTGCGGTCGATCGCCGCGTACGACGGTTTTACCTTGGACGTCGAAACCGCATTAGCGCAGGCGGACGGCGGAAGCGGCCCGGTAACCGTGTGCTCCCGTTGAGTTCTTGCCGCACGCGCGGATGATCGCGCATGGAACCGCTATAGAGATACACCGAACCGTTCTTTGAGGTCGCGGTGACGACCGGACCACCGCCGCGTACGCGTGCTTGTTTCGTCGCGTGATTGCCGCGCACGTCGGCCTCGTTGCGAAAGTTGGAGACGACGTGTCCGGAACCGCTATGTGCGCCGATCTGCGCACCACCGTTGACCCCGAGTGCGACGTTGCCGTGATCGGATTCAAAACGCGCGAGCCCCGGTTGAAAGTGGCCGTCGTCGTAGACGATCGAGCCGTATGCGCTGTTCGCTTGAATCTGATGCGAGGTGCAGTTGCGGAAGTACATGTCGCCGGTGGCGGTGCGCACACGCAGCCGTTCGAAACTCGAACTCGTTGCGAGGATGCGCCCGCGCAGCGACTCGACAAAACCGGTTCCACTCACGCGATCGAGCGAGATCGTCGCCCGGTGGCTGTGCGCGATAAAGACGCCGCTATAGTTCGATATCGTCAAGTGGCCGGCGCGCTGATGCGCCAGCACCATGGCGGTGCCGCGAGGAATCATGATGGTGACGTTACCGGTGCCGTTGGCGATGATCGCATCGTGCGGGATCGGTGCGAGTTCCGGCAACACGAACGACTCGGCGGGCAGAACGACCAGGCCGTGTTCGGTTTGGACGCGCTGCGATTCCATTTGTAACTGCCGAGGGACGCCGGGATCGACTGCTGCAGGCGCGAGATGGCGCACCGCGAGCGGGCGGTCCGAAGCGATGGAAATTTGGGGGCGATTCCAGGTCTCGATGTGGACTTGCCCCCGATTGACGTGCACGTTGAGGACGGGGCTTGGACCAACGTCGAATATCTCGTCGGCGCGAGCTTGCGTCGCGAGGGTCAGACAACAAAATAAGACGAGAAGCGCCACTGCTCCCCGTCGCCAGAGCCCCTGCACCTCCCCATCTTATCCGCCCAGACCCGCCGCCATCATGAAAGGCCGGTGAACGGAACCGCCATACGGGGCAGGGTGATGCGGAAAAGTGCGCCTCCGCCCCGACCCTTACCGGCGATGACGTCGCCTCCGTGCACGCGGGCAATGGAACGGACGATGGCCAGCCCCAGGCCCGTACCCGGTACGGCGCGCGAATGGGCTTTATCGGCGCGATAAAAGCGGGCGAAAATGTTGGGCAGTTCCTCGTCGGGGATGCCGCGGCCGCTATCGCTCACCTCGACCCATGCCTTATCGCCAAGCGCGCCGACGCGTACGTCAACGTAACCGCGCTCGGTAAACTTGAGGGCGTTATCGACGAGATTGCCGATCATCTGACGCAACAGGTGATGATCTCCATAGACGGTCGGCGTTCCGTCGTATACGAAGCGCAGCTCGACCTGCTTTTCGGCAGCACGCGGCGCGGCGTTCTGCACCGCCTCACTCGCCACTTGCGTCAGGGAAATCGGCTCCTTTGGAATCTCGTCGCCGCGATCGGCTTTCGCAAGCGTCAGCATGCCGTTGACCATGCCGGCGAGATCGGCGCTTTCGCGCGCGATTGTCTCCAAACTTTCGTGGCGAATCGCGGGCTCGTCATCACCCCAGCGCAGGAGCATCTGCGCGTTAGCGTTGATGGACGTAAGCGGCGTCTTGAGTTCGTGCGATGCATCGGAGATGAACTGGCGCTCTCGCGCGATTGCTTCGCCAAGACGCCCGAGCAGATCGTCGAAGGTGCTGGCCAAACGCCCGATCTCATCGTGACGATCGCGCAGTTTGGCCGACGCTTCCAGCGAACCGCTTGCCGCTGCGAGCGCGAGGCGATCGGAACTGATGCCGCGCATGCGTCGCGCCAGCGCGTCGATCGGCGTCGTCGCCTGCGCGGCTAGTACGATAGAGAGGACGATGACGGCCGCAGCCACGATCGCCAGCACGATGAAGATGACATCGCGCGCGGCGGTGAACGTGCGTTCCAGCGTATCGATCGGTTCGGCGACATGAATGACCGCTGCGTTGACCCCTTCGAGCAGATAGCGGTCCTCGACTAAGAACGGCCGGCCTCCTAGTGCGATGTGGCGAAAGTTTACGTCGTGCGCTGCGGTCACGTTGAAATCCGGCGGGATCGTCAGCGATCCGAGGTTCTCGGTCTTTGCCAGCGGATAACCGTCGCTCGAATCGACCTGCACGAAGCTGGTGGCGGAGTTCCACGTTGCAAGATTGCTGCTGTTGAAAAGAAACTGCAGGGCCCCCATCGGCGAGTCTTCGAGGGAGAACGGCGTGCTGGATTGCTGCGCGAACTGCACGATCGCCCGCATCGTTCCGTTCACCGTCGCCTCGGCTTGATACTCGAGAATCTGCTGAAACCGCCACGCGATGATCCCGCTCATCGCGCAAATCGCAATCAGCAGCAACAGCGTGTAGCTCAGCGCAATCCGCCACTTTAACGACATGAAGCCATAGCCTCGTTGCACTGCAGGACGGGGGCGATTCTAAACCGCTCGTCGCTCCGCCATCCAGGCGGAGCTCCTGCTGCGCCACTTTTTTGGCAAAAGAAAGTTTTGAATATCGCATCCTGCGATGGCCAAAAAAGTTGGAGCTTTCTCATCGCCCCCGTCTTGCGATGCACCGAGGCTAGTCCTTTATGGTGTAGCCTACGCCTCGCACCGTTGTGATGAGCTTGTCGTCGAATCCGTCGTCGATCTTGCCGCGCAAGTAGCGTATGTAGACGTCGATCAGGTTGGAGTCGCCGAGGAAATCGCTGCCCCAGACGCCGTTGAAGAGTTCGTCGCGGGTGTGTACTTTGTTACGGTGCAGCAGCAAGTACTCAAGTAAGGCGTACTCCTTGGCGGTCAGCGCGATCGGTTTACCGTCGCGATGCACTTCGTGACGGTCGCGATCCATGACGACGTCGCGGTACTCGATGAGATTGCTCTTCGGCGCTTTTTCGCGCAGCCGCGCACGCACCCGGGCGAGCAGCTCGTCGGTCGAAAACGGTTTGGTGACGTAGTCATCCGCGCCGACGTCCAGGCCCTCCACGCGATCGGGCACGCGATCGCGGGCTGTCAGCATGATAATCGGAACGCGGCTTTTTGCGCGGATCCGTTTACAAACTTCGATGCCGTCCATACGCGGCAGCATGAGATCGAGAATCACCAGATCGGGCTCTTTGAGCGCCTTCTCCAGGCCGGCTAAGCCGTCGCGAGCGACCTCGACGTCGTAACCTTCGTGTTCCAGTTCCAGCTGCAGTACCCGGCCGATCGCCGCATCGTCCTCGATGACGAGGATTCTATATTGACGCCGCTCGGACGCCACCGAATTGTCCATAGGAAGAGATTATCGCACGTTGTTGTGTTCGGACCTGTATTCTTGCGTGGGAGCGGGTTGGGATACGGTGAAAAGTGAGAGCCACACTGCCGTTGCTGCGCCGGCGGCGAGCCACATTGCCGTGGCCCCATGGGAGAGTGCCACGATGACGGTTGAGGTAATCGCCCCCAACGTGTGCACGAACAGCGAACCGCCGCTCAAAAAGATCGCAATAATAAGCCACACGCCGACGGCGCCAAGCGCGCCGAACGTCACGGATTCCCACCATGGAAACGCGTGATGCTGACGGTACACCGTCGCATGGAGAATAGCCGATCGCATACCGGCCGGCGGCTCCTCAAGCGGAAGCCCAAACAACGCGCGATCCAGCGCGTCGAACTCGTTGGCATCGCTTCCCATCGTCATGATTCGTGTACCTCCATGTCGGTCAGCAGCTTACGTAACTGCTCTTTGGCGCGAAATAAATGCGTCTTGACCGTACCCATCGGCAAATCGAGGACTTCCGCGATCTCCTCGTACTGCCGCCCTTGTAGATGAAAGAGGGTGATGACGGTGCGGTATTTCTCGGGCAACTGCGCGATGGCAGCGCGCAAACGCGCGGCTTCGTCGGCGGCGATCGTTTGCTGTTCGGGTCCCGCGACGGGATCGGCGCGGTCGGGCATCTCGGCGCCCGTGTCGTGTTTGCGCCGCGACAAGCGGTCGCAGCACGAATGATAGGCGATCGCAAAGATCCAGGTCGAAAACTTTGCGCCGGGGCGAAACGTATGCAAACTGCGGAACGCTTTGAAGAAGGCCTCCTGCGTCGCATCGCGTGCGTCTTCAACATGGCGAAGCATGCGGTAGGCCAGATGATAGACGGCACGGTCGTATCGCTCGACCAGCGTGGCAAACGCTTCGGGATGGCCCTGCAACGCGAAAGCGACCAGCTCGCCGTCGTCCGGGGCGGTCCTAGGTTGCACGCGTGGAGCCTCCGTGAGCAGCGCCGACACGTTATTGGTACGCCCGCGTAGTCCCAAAGGTTTCGAAACAATACCTGCGGCGGGCCGTAACTGGGATAGAACCCCGGAACGGGGCACCACGGAAGGACTCGAACACCCATGATTGATGACAATGCCGTAGCCGCTCTGGCAGTCACGCTGATCTTCGGCGCACCGTGCGCCGTCTGGCTGGTGACTCGCCTACTCTCACACCAAGAACGCATGGAGATGTTGCGGCGGGGCTATACTCCGCCACCGAATTCGAAGGATTGGCATCGTGCGATGCGCCGCGGCTGGGCGCCGCCGCCTTCGCAAGGGACGGCCGGATATGACCTTACCGCGCACTACGCCGCCCAATATCATTTGCGGCGGGGCATTCAAGTGGCCTTCGTCGGGCTCGCGCTGCTCATCGGTTTAGGATTCATCGGCTATCGCGACGGCACGTTCACGTACGGTCCGTGGTTATTGGGCGGTCTTATCCCGATGTTCGTCGGCATCGCGCAAGTGGTGAGCGCTATAGCGGGCGGCGCATCGTTCGGCGCGCCCATGGCGCAGCAGCATATGGCGCCGCCGGGACCTGGACCTGCAGCGGGGCCTGCACCCGGACCGGGATCGGCGCCGGCTCGCGACATGAGCGGCGGATGGCGTCCCGGATCGTATCCGGAAATCGAGCCGCCGGTATCGCCGCCAGATCGCACCTGAAACGCTTGAATGAAAAAGAAAAATGCCGCCGGGCGGTTGCCGGCGGCACTTTTTTTATAAAATAAAGACGTTGCTACTTGCAGGAGACCAAGGCCATGGCCCAGCCGGCGGCCGTACGAGTTCGAACCAGATATCCATCTGCAGTCCGATCGTACACCTGATAACCAGCTCGCAGCGCGTCGGCGAGCGACTTGAAAACGATAAGACCTCCCATCTGCGGAGCCTCCTTTCCCGTTGTTTACGCTCTCTATACAGTATAACGGCTTATGTAGCAAGAGTGTTCACCCGTAATCGGAGATTTTTCTGAAATTCGCAGAAGATGCGATTGGTATGGCGATGCTTGATCTGCATCCTGGCGTACGCGTCGCGACGATCGTTGAGCGACGCAAGCCTGCACCCGGCGTCGTCGTATTGACGCTGGAAGCGGCGGCTCTTGCGAACGGCGTTCGTCCCGGCCAGTACTTCATGGTAATTCCACCGAGCATGCAAGCGGCGGCAACCGCATTAGCGATTTATGAAGCGGAAGGCAACCGCGCGAGCATTCTCTTTTTCGTCATGGGCAAACGGACGCGCGAACTCTCCGGCTTGCAGATCGGCGATACCCTTTCCGTGACCGGGCCGCTCGGCAACGGCTTTGATTCTTCGGCGTCCATACGGGATGCCGCAATCGTGGCCGGCGGTGTCGGCATCGCATCGGTGTGGCTTTGCGCGCAAACGCTGGTGCGGCGCGGCGTGCGCGTGCGTCTCTTTTACGGCGCACGAACCGCCTCCATGCTCGTCGACGCGGAGCGTTTCAGACGGCTCGGCTGCGACGTGATCGTCTCGACGGATGACGGTACCGCCGGCGCCCATGGATTCATCACGGATGCACTCCTTCGCGCTGATCCGCCTGAAGCGATTTTTGCCTGCGGGCCGTCGCCGATGTTACGCGCGGTTGATACGATCGCATCGCGTTTGGGTGTGCGGGCACAACTTTCGCTGGAAGAAACGTTCGGCTGCGGCGTCGGCGGTTGCTGGGGGTGCGTCGTGCCGCTCGATGCGCGCAGCGCGCAAGCACCGAGTTTCCCGCCCGCAGCGCGCGGCGGAAGCGACGTCGTCTACGCGCGCATTTGCAAGGAAGGACCCGTGTTTTGGAACGACGAGCTGCGGTGGTAAACGCCCACGCCGACCTTGGCGTCACCATCGGCGAGCTGCATCTGCACTATCCGACCCTCATGGGCAGCGGTTGTTACGGCTCGGGTGAAGAGTTCGCGCCGTTTGCCGATCTCTCGAAGATCGGTGCCATCGTACTGAAAAGCGTGACGCGCTTACCGCGCCTGGGCAATGCGACGCCGCGCTTAGTGCACACGCCGGCCGGTATGCTCAACGCGATTGGCTTGCAGAATCCCGGCATCGACTGGTATCTCGAGCACGAACTGCAGAAGTACGCCGGCCGTCCATGCGCGATCGTCGGCAGCGTCGCCGGCTTCTCGGTCGAGGATTATGCGTACGTTTGCCGGCGGCTTGCGGAGCGCGATGAGATTGCGGCGATCGAGATCAACGTCTCGTGTCCCAATGTCGCACGCGAGGGCGAAACCTTCGGTTGCGATCCGGATCTCACCGCGCGCGTGGTCGAAGCGGCGAGAGCAACGACCGATAAGACGTTGATCGTTAAACTCTCGCCCAACGTTACGGACATCACCGCGGTCGCGCGCCGAGCGGAGGCCGGCGGTGCCGATGCGCTGGCGGTGATCAACACCGTGCGCGGAATGGCGATCGACGTCGAAACGTGGCGTCCCCGTTTAGGCAACCTCACCGGTGGCCTATCGGGACCGGCGATTCGTCCGATCGCCGTTCTTGCGGTGTACGAGGTCGCGCGTGCCGTATCGATTCCCATTATCGGCCAAGGCGGCATCGAAAACCTCACCGATGCGCTGGAGTTCTTTTTAGCGGGAGCGGCGGCGGTTTCGATCGGTACGGCGAACTTCACCGACCCGCGCATTCCCGAACGTATCGTCGAAGAACTCGACGCCTATCTCGTGCGGCACAACGTAGGCGCGGTCCGCGACCTTGTCGGCCGGGCCAACGTCGGCATCGCGACGCCCGATCAATACGAAGGAGATGAAGGATAACCATATGTCGCAACTGATCGTCGCGCTCGACGTTCCAAAGCCGGAGGATGCCGAACGGCTCGTCGACCAGCTTTACGAACTCGACGTGATCGTGAAGATCGGCCTGGAAGCGCTCTACGGTTATTCCGAACGCATCTTCTCGTACTGCGAAGCGCGAGACGTGCGTGTGTTCGCCGACGCCAAGTTGCACGATATCCCACGCACGGTCGCCGCGGCGATGACACAGCTCGTGCGGCCCAATGTCTGCATCGTCAACGTGCATGCGCTGGGTGGTCTCGACATGATGCGCGCGGCCGTATCGCAGGCCGCAGAATCCGCGGAGCGCTGCGGCATTTCGCCGCCGCAAATCTTCGCGGTGACGCTCCTCACCAGCATTGCTCCCGAGGAGCTTAACGAGCTGGGATTGCAAGGCGGTCCCGGCGAGAACGCCATACGGCTCGCGGCGCTGGCGCGCGATGCCGGCTGCGCCGGCGTCGTGTGCAGCGCGCAAGAAGTGCGGGATCTCAAGCAGTTCTTCGGCGAGGACTTTCTTACGCTCACGCCCGGCATTCGTCCGCGCGGCAGCGGTCACGACGACCAGCGACGTGTCACCACGCCCGCCGAAGCCGTTGCGAACGGCGCCGACTACATCGTCGTCGGACGTCCAATCGTCGAAGCGCCCAATCCGCTTGCCGCCGCGCGCGCGATTCTCGATGAGATGAGCGTTCGCGCTTGAGCGCCGTCGCTGCAGATCTCGAAAAGCTGCTCGCACGGCGCGGCGCACTCCTCGAGGGACATTTCCGCTTGAGTTCGGGGCGGCACAGCGACCGCTTCGTGCAGAAGTTTCGTCTGCTCGAGGATCCGTCGCTCGTCCAACCCGTTGCGGCGGCGATTGCCGAGCGGTTTCGCGCCGATCGCCCAACGCTGGTCGCCGGCGCGGCAATCGGCGGGATCGTGCTTGCGTACGAGGTTGCAAAACAGCTTGGCACCCGTTTTGTTTTCGTCGAGAAAGAGAACGGCGCGGCGGCGCTGCGTCGCGGTTTTACGATTGAACCTGAGGATCGCGTGCTCGTCGTCGAAGACGTCGTTACCACGGGACTCTCGATCCGTGAAGTGCTCGGCGTCGTACGCACTCGGGGCGCAGAGATTATCGGCGTTGGGGTCGTGATCGCCCGCGGTGAGATCGATGCTGCGAGCAGGGGCTCTGAAATTCCAGTCTTCGCGTTGCTCGACATGCCGCTGCAATCGTACGACCCCAGTGATTGTCCCCAATGTCGCGCCGGCGTGCCGATCTCCGATCCGGGTTCGCGTCGAGCGTGAGTTTCGACGTACGTCCGGCTGAAGGCGCGGCGGATTATGCGTTCGTGCGAGAGCTCGGGCGCGCAACGGTGATGTCGAGCGTTGGAACTCTGCGGCAAACGACCTCGACGTTGGCGATTGCAGCGTTCGACCGGCTCGATGAAATCGTTATGGCGCAGTCGCACCTGGCCTTCATCGCGACCGAAGAAGGATGCCGTGCCGGCTTCCTATTGCTGCTCGACGAACTTCCAGACGAGGTAACGCTGACGGCTCAAGGTTTCATCGCCTACATGGCCGTTGACCCGGCTCGCCAACGCTCGGGCGCCGGTGCGGCGCTGCTCGCGGCAGCCGAAGATGAGGCACGGCGGCGTGGTTTACCGTATATGGCCTTGATGGTTACGGAGGACAACGCCGTCGCCCGCGGGCTCTACGAGCGGGCCGGCTATCGAACGGAGCGGCGTTTGCTGTGCAAGGCACTCTGAATACCGACGGCTGGCGGCGCGCCGGATGGATCGCGGCGCTTATCGTGCTGGCCCTCGCGGCGCTCTGGTTTGCGTCGCGCATTCCACGTACGATCGCGATCTTCGTCATCGCCGCGTTCATCGCGTTTGGCGTGCAGCCGATCGTCGTGCTGCTCGAACGTCGCATGCCCAAGGTGGTGGCGATTACGCTCGTCTTCATCGTGTTGTTGCTGTTGATTGCAGTCTTCTTTATCGTCGTGGTGCCGTTGACGATCGCGCAAACACAGGTTCTCGCATCAAACCTTCCAACCTATGCCTCTGCGGCGCAGGGTTGGGTCGTCGAAGGGCAAGGTTCGCTGGAAGAACACTTCCCGATGCTCCATTTTCCGGCGTTCAACGTCAGCCACATCGGAACGACGCAGCTCTCCGCCTTCATCGCTGCGGGCGTCGCCTCGATCGGCGCGATCGCAGTGAATACGTTGACCGCGTTCTTTGTGGCCTTCTCCTCGATCGTACTGTCGTTTTTCTTCCTGTTGAACGACACCCAAATCTCCGACAGCTTCGCCTCGATGTTTCCGCCGCGCAAACGGCACACCGCGCGCCGGCTCTCGTCGGAAGTAACCGAAGTTTTTGGACGCTATATCTCGGGCCAAGTCATCGTCAGCGCGATCACCGGCGCGGTGATCGGCGCCGCCACCGCAGTACTGGGCTTTAAGTTCTCCGTCATCATCGGCGTGATCTCCGCCATTGCCTACGCCATTCCGATTCTCGGTATGCTCATCGCGCAAATACTGGCGCTCCCGCTCTGCGCCCCCCAAGGCCTCTACATGGTGATTTGGGTGCAGATCATCATGTTCGCGATGGCGCGGATCAGCGATAACGTTTTGGTGCCGAAGATTATGGGACAATCGGTCGGCGTCTCACCGATCGGCGCGATGTTCGCGGTCTTTGCAGGCGGCGAACTGTTCGGCATACCGGGACTCATCTTGGGAATTCCGGCGGCCGCACTGATCAAAATACTGTGGCGGTATTTCGGTGCGCCGTGGGTGCACGCACTGCTCGAGAAGCGCTAGCGACCCCGATCGCATCCGAATACGCGACCGGCGTACACGAGCGCGCCGCGGCCAGGCGCGCGCCGTTGGCGCTCGGCGGCAGATCGCTCTGCGCGACCGCAACGAGCAGAAGATCGTAGCGCCGGGCGGCGTCGCAGGCGCCGGCATCGAGCAGGTCTCGCGTAGACGTCCGCGGCGACAGCACGTTGACGACGCCGAGCCGCAGACCCACACCGCCTATGGCGCGCGGTTGCGTGGTCGCGATGTAGCGGTAGATGCCCGGGGGTTTACCATCGACGTTCAACGCGTCGTTGTAGTAGTCGATGGGATGGCGCGCCGCGAGGTGCGTAGAGAGCACGATGCCGCAGAAGGCGGCTGCGAGCGCGGGCCATGCGTTGCGATGCCAATACGCCAGTGCCACGGCCAGCACGCCCGCGAGCGCCAACGGTATCGCAAGGCGTGTCGATCCATCGTTCCAGAACACCGCCAGAATGCGCCATATGCCGAATATGACCGAAGCTGCAAAGCCTATAGCGACAACCACGGGGGCGCGGCGAAACAGCTGCGCGACAAGAATGGCGCCGGCAGCCATCGCGGGTGCGGCAAACCGCAGCGATTCTCCGGTCGCTAACTGCGGGACGTTCGTTTCATAACCGAACGGCAAGACGAGAAACAGCAGCACCGACGCGAACGCCCCCCAGCCAAGGGCGCGCGTCCGGCGCGCAACTATGGGGCCGCAAAGCGCGACGGCGAGTGCAAGGCATGCGAATGGTGAAGCGGCCGCCGTCACTCGCAGCAGCAACCACAACGCTTGCGGCGCGTGCGCGACGATCGTCGTCGCGAAAGGATGGACGTACGCAGCGCCGGCAGACGGCGACATGAGCGCGCTTGGCAACAGGACGGCGTCGTGCAGCAGCCAGGCTACGACGGCAACGGCGCCGGCGATCCAAACGGGCCACCGAGCTCGCGACGCTACCATGGCGATCGCGGCGAAGATCCAGCCTTGCGGTTTGAGCAGAACCGTCGCTGCAACGGTACGCGCCGCTGCGGACGCATCGCGTTTTTCGAGCGTCCATAAGCTCTCAACGAAAAATGCGGCGAGCCAGACGTCGTTCTGCAGCGTTCCGGCGGCTATTGCCAAGGGGAACGCCGTCACGAGCGCAGCCGCCAGAGTATCGGAACCCCAATCCCCCAACGCATCGCGCGTCCACTGCGCGACCCGTGTTCCCAGTAGAAGCAAGGCGCCCAATCCGCACCACGGTAGCGCGAACGGGCCGCCGGTTGCATAGAGACCGGAGACAAAAAGCTCGGAGGTCGGCGGATACCACCAATAGCGCGTCGCCGTCGTCCACAATGAGTGGGCCTGCACCCACGCCGCCGCATTCGGCAAATGGTACGAGAGTGAATCGCCGTCGAGAATCGGGCGCACGAGTTGAGGCCATGCAACGACGAGTACAGCGGCGATCGTGAGATACGGGGGGCGCCCTTCGTACGGCGTGGTGATGCGAGCGCCACGCAGCGCCGCGAGCACGATGCAAACCGCGAGCGCGAGGAAGAGTGCGATTGGTACAAGAGGTCAACGGCACCCAAGATCAGTGGCACCGCGGCGCCGAGCACCAACGTATCGCGCAGCCGGTCGGTCAGGCGATACTCAGCGGCGCTCCCGCGCAGCAGCGGCGCTGCAAAATATAGCCCGATCAGCCAGATGGCTGCGAGAATCGCGTGAGCCACCGAGCGCTACATGGAGTCGGGCGCGGTTACGCCGGCGAGCGCGAGCGTTTTTGCAAGCACCGTCTTTGCGGCGACGCAGAGCGCCAGGCGGGCCAATCGCAGGTCGGGCCGCTCGTCGAGAATTTTGCAGTCACTGTAAAACTGGTGGAAGTCCGAGGCGACGTCGCGCGCGTAGCGCGCCAGCCGGTGTGGCGCCAAGCGATCTACCACGTCGGCGACGACGGCGGGAAACTCTGCGACGCGGCGGATCAACGCGATCTCCGACGGGTGCGTCAGTGCGTCGAACGGTGCCGTGCTTGCCGCCTGCACGTCGCTCGCATCGGCGCGGCGCAATACCGACGCGATGCGAGCATGACCGTACTGCACGTAGTAGACCGGATTCTCGTTAGCCTTCTCCGCTGCCAACTTCAAGTCGAATGCGAGCGGCGATTCGACCGCCGGCATAATGAAGAAGAATCGCGCAGCGTCGACGCCAACCTCGTCGAGAATTTCGTCGAGGGCTACGATGTCGCCGGCGCGCTTGCTCATCGACACCTGCTCGTTGCCGCGCATCAGCGTGATCTGCTGCGCTATGAGCACTTCGAGATGCCCGGGATAACCTAAGGCCGATGCGAGTCCTTGCAAACGCTCGATGTAGCCGTGGTGATCCGGTCCAAGAATATCGACAACGCGATCGCTGTCGCGCAGCTTCTGATAATGATAGGCCACGTCCATGGCAAGATAGGTTGGGCGACCGTCGCGCCGCAGGAGCACGCGGTCCTTATCGTCGTTGAACTGCGTCGCGCGAAAGAATAGGGCGCCGTCTTGTTCGTACGTCAGGCCCAGCTCGCGTAAGTGCTCGATCCCTTCGCGCACTTTACCGGTTTCGTGCAGCTCGCGTTCGCTTTGCCAGCGATCGTACGCAATGCGAAAGCGCTTCGCGGTCTGCTGCTGTTGCGCGACGATTCGATCGCGGGCAAACGTGCCAAAATAGGAGAGCCATTGGTCTTCGGGCGCGCGCAGCCAACGGTCGCCCTCGCGCTGAGCGAGTTCTTTGGCGAGGTCGGCGACGTACGTCGCCGGGATAGCCGTCTTCGGGCATCTCGGCCGGTTCCCCGAACGCTTCCCGATAACGTGCATAGACCGAGCGCGCCATCGTATCGAGCTGACCGCCGGCATCGTTGATGATCCATTCGACGAAGACGTCGTAACCGCGCAACCGCATTGCATTGGCCAGCGTCGCGCCGACCGACATCGAGCGGCCTTGCACGACGACCAGCGGCCCTGTGGATTGGCGCTGCCGAACTCGAGCGAAACGCGTACGCCGTTGGGCGGCGCCGCGCCGAAACGTTCGCCGTGCGGCAAGACGTATGCGAGCTCTTGTTGCCATACCGATGCGGCAACGCGCAAGTTGATAAAGCCGCCGACTGCTTCGATTTGGTCGAAAGCCGCAGCCGTCGCCGGTTCGTCGTCGCGGACGTCTTCGCGATCTGGGTGGCGATCTCGTTCGGCGGCCGCTTTGCATGCTTGGCGAGCGCGAAGGCCGCGTTCGTGGCGTAATCGCCGAACTCGACGCGGCGCGGTGCTTCGAAATCAGGGCCGCTTCAACTACGCCATAGCGGCGCTCGATGGCTCGACGAGCCGCATCATGAAAGTCGCGCAGCGCTGTTTGAGCGGGGCTCACCTCCCTGCTCTTCGCCGCGCGAGGCAACCACGACCCGCGCGTACGTTGAGCTTCCGCGTGCTTCGACCACGCCGTGCAGTTCCAGTACGGCAAGTGCGGCGAGCGCTTCGGCAACGCTCACACCGCTTTCGGCAACGAGCCGGTCGACGCTCATTGCGCCGCCTTCGAGCGCGCGCAAGAGTGCGGAGCCCTTCACATCGGCGTCGGCGGCCGGTGTATCGCCAAGGGCAACACCGGCTGAAGATCGCGTAAACCGAGCGCTTCCAGCACGTCGGCCGGGGAACGCGCCAGCGTTGCGCCGTCGCGGAGTAATGCCAGGCACCCCTGAGCGTGCGGCCGGTCGACGTCGCCTGGAACGGCCAGCACCGGAATGCGCCCGGCCGCCCAACTCGCGGTGTTGAGGGCGCCGCTGCGCGCCGGCGCCTCAACCACCAGCACCGCGTCGGCCAATGCCGCCACGATGCCGTTGCGCTCGAGGAACTGGTGCGGTCGCGCGTCGCATTCCGGCGTAAATGGCGAGAGCACGGCGCCGCCCGAAGCGACGATCCGTTCCGCCAGGGCCGAGGTTTCTGCGGGGGAAGAAGCGCCGGTGGCCGCCGCCCAGGATGCCGATCGTCGGTGCGCACGCCTCCATAGCACCCTCGTGCCCGGCCGCATCGATGCCGAGCGCCAGCCCCGAGAGAATGCAGCAGCCGGCAGCGCCCAGCTCCGTCCCGAAGCGGCGAGCTTGACCGCGGCCGTAACTCGTTGCGGCGCGCGTGCCCACAATGGCCACGCAGGGCCGCCCGAGGCCCTCGAGCGACCCCGCGCACCACAGGCCGCGGGCCTTGGCTTCGAAGCCGCGCCCTGCTCGGGCGGCCGCGATGCGGTCGCGGTCATAGAACGTCGGAACCAGCATAAGGGCGCTATCACGCCCTCTCGCCCCCATGCAAAGGCAGCGAGCGGGGGGAATCCGGAGCAACCAACGGAATAGGCGGCCGCACGGAGGTAGCAGAATTGGCAGCAGAAGCGTATTGCGTCAAGTGCAAGGCCAAGCGCGAGATCAAAGACGCGGTCCAGACCACGATGAAAAACGGCCGGCCGGCAACGGAAGGCAAGTGCAGCGTTTGCGGCACGAAAATGTTCAAAATCGGAAGCGGCGCCTAGGCAAGCGGCGCCCGCACGGATTTTTCCCGCCCCGGCGCATCGGCGCGTCGGGGCTTTTTTTGCCTAACCTACCGCTAGTGACGTATAATACGTGCGCCCACTATATATGCCGTAGGGAGAGAAAACACTGACTTGCCCGACCTGCCGCAAGAGCGAAACGCGCGTCGTCGATTCACGCGACGATGAGACCGTCGTGCGGCGGCGGCGCGAATGTCTCGATCCCCGCTGCAAGCATCGCTTCACGACGTACGAGCGTATGGAAGTGCCCCGCCTCTTCGTCGTCAAGAAAGATGGCCGGCGCGAGCAGTACAATCGCGATAAAATCTTGACCGGATTGCGCAAAGCCTGCGAGAAGCGGCCGATCTCCGAGGCGCGCATGGAAAGCGTCGCCGCCGATATCGAGCGTGAACTTTTTGCGCGCGGCGAGAGCGAAGTCGCGTCGACCGTCGTGGGAGAACGCTTGATGGAGGCGCTCCGTAAACTCGATCCCGTCGCCTATATTCGCTTTGCGAGCGTCTACCGGTCGTTCCGCGATATCGAAAGTTTCCGCGAAGAACTCGCGCAGCTTCCGTGACGCACGCGTAATGGCGGCCGTACGCGTCAGCGTGGCCCGCTTACCGCAGGCCGAGGGTCTGCCGTTGCCCTCATACATGAGCGAGCATTCCGCAGGCGCAGACCTTTGTGCCGCAATCTACGACGACCTGACGCTGCAGCCGGGGGCGCGCGCGCTGGTGCCCACCGGCTTGACGATCGCTGTGCCGGCAGGCTACGAAGCGCAGGTTCGCCCGCGCAGCGGCCTGGCGATTCGTCACGGTCTGACGTGTTTGAACTCGCCGGGAACCATCGATGCCGACTACCGTGGCGAAGTCCGTGTGGTGCTGGCGAACTTGGGCAGCGAACCGGTCGTCGTTCGTCGCGGCGACCGCATAGCACAAATGGTCATCGCGCCGGTGGTTCACGCGATCTACGACGTCGTCGAAGAACTGCCGCCGACGTCGCGAGCTGACGGCGGCTTTGGAAGCACTGGAGTGGCTTCATGAACGTTTACATCGTCGGCAAGGGCGCCGTCGGAACCTATCTCGGCGATCTGTTGCGCAACATCGGCGTTGACGTCGCCTATGCGCCGCGCGAGAAGGATCGTATCGTTCCGTACGATGCCGACGTCGCAATTGTGACGACGAAATCGTACGATACGGACAGTGCGATCGAAACGTTGAGTTCCGCCATTCGCTATCCCGAAAAGTGCGTGTTCCTATCGCCGCAAAACGGTGTCGGGAACGAAGAGAAGCTCATCGCGGCATTCGGCGCGGATAACGTCGTCGCCGCAGCGTTGACGGTTCCGGTGGATCGCGATCGCGACGGCAATGCGCGCGTGACGCGCGAGGGCGGCTTAGGACTCGCGCCGACGGGGGCCAACGCGTACAACTGGCTCGCAGCCACATTTGCGAGCACCGGTATGACGGTGAAGGTCGTCGAGGATTGGCGCTCGCTCAAGTGGAGCAAACTCGCGCTCAACGTCGTCGCTAACGCCAGTTGTGCGATTCTCAACGTCCTGCCCAATCGATTCGTACACTTCGACAAAATATTTACCTTGGAGATTCGCATGATTCGCGAAGTGAATGCGGTGATGCAGGCAATGGACGTCGCGGCAATCGACTTGCCGCGCTATCCGGTGCGCGCTCTCTTCGCTATTGCCGCACTGCCCAGTCCCATATCGCGGGCGCTGCTGGCGCGCAGCATTGCGGGCGCGCGTGGGACGAAGCCGCCGTCGTTGCTGATCGACTTGCGCCACGCCAAACTGCAAACCGAAGTGGACGTGCTTAACGGCGCAGTCGCCGTCGCCGGCAAAGAACGCGGCGTTCCCGTACCCGTGAACTCGGTTTATACGCGCGTCCTGAACGACATCGCGCATACGCCGCCGCTCTGGGCTAAGTATCGCGAGCATCCCGAGCGTCTCGAAGCGGAAGTGGAAGCCGAGGTCAAACGCCAGCGCGCATTGGCGCGCGCCGCGCAGCAACGCTAAGCGCGCCCTTTACTTTGCGACAATAGCGATCGGGCCGTTTCCGAGCAGGACCGGCGCGCTTACCGCACCGTTTGCGACGTCGATCGTGACGTACGCGTTGTCGCGGGAAAGAATGACGTACGCGATCCGGCCGTCGCTCGAAAACATCACGGCCGCCGGCGCGCCGCCGGCTTCGATCGGTGCGCGCGCAGTGTTGGTTTGCAGATCGATCGGCGTGACGGTCGAGTTGGCGTGATTGGCGACGTAGGCAATACGGCCGTCGGGCGAAACCGCGATAGCTAGTGGCGATATTCCAACAGGAATCGGCTTCTGCGGTTGCGGCTGCGCTCCGGAGAGATCGATCGGCGTCACGTCGTTCGACGCGCCGTTGACGACAAGGAGCCGCCGGCCGTCGGGCGTGAGCGATAAACCCGTGGGCCGAAGACCCACGCGAATCTCGGCGCCCGCGCGCTGCGTTCGCAGATCGATCGGCGTTACGCTATTGGACCAGTTGTTGCTGACGTACATCGTATGGCCGTCCGAGGAGATCGCAAGGTCGCGCGGATGCGACCCGACGCGCACCACGGCGCCGGTGCGCAGCGTCGAGGTGTCGATCGGCTCGACGTTGTTATCCTCGTTATTGGAGACCCAGGCAGTCTTGCCGTCGGGCGTCATCGCAAGGCCCATTGGCGTACCGCCGACGTTGATGGTTGAAAGCGTGCGCCCGGTGCGCGTGTCGAGGACGCTCATCGTACCGTCGCCGGAGTTCACGACGAACAGCCGATTGCCGTCGCGATCGAGTGCGGCGACGCGCGGCTCTTCGCCGGCCGCCATTTCCGGCAGCGTCGTTCCCGAGCGAAGATCCACCGGCATGATGCTGTTGCCGAAACGATCGACGACGTACGCCAAGCTCGAGCCGGTTCCGCCGGCGATCTCAACCGGAACGTTGAGATGTTGCAGTCGCGCGCCGTTCGCCGCAATGCCGTCGATGCGGACCGTCGCGTAACCCGCTGAAGCGCTCGGTGCTTCTAGATTCAATCCAATGCGACGATTTGAGGCGGCCGGCAGCGTAACCGAACCGCGCGTCGGACCGTTTGCATGAAGCTCAGGCGGCAAGGATGCCGTCCACATGACCGTTTCGGCGGCAGTTGCGCTGCGATTCGCCACTATAACGTCCAGCGAAGTGCTCGAACCGTCGTTGCCGATCCCGGCGACCGTTTTCGACGCGACGAACTCCGCTGCGGTTGCTTCCGGGAAGTTCACGTGGCTACCGTACGACGGCGGCGCGTCGTTCGGTGCGCCGGCCCAGCGTTGATTCGGCGCTTCACCAAGGCCCACGTCGAGTGAGATACGCCGGCGATACGGCAGCGAGATCCAGCTGCGATTGTCGATGCGTCCGTCGACGCGCAGTTGCCGAACGTAATATGCATTTGCGGCGTGCGGCGCGTGAATCTCGATGGCGGTGCCGTCGGGCGACGCAACCCGGATGGCATCGAAGATCGGCGCTCCGACGTCCAGGTAGCGCACCGCCGGTTCCTGTGGGTAGAGGCCGATAGCGCACCAGACGTACCACGCGCTCATCGTGCCGAGATCGTCGTTGCCTGGAATGCCGTCCGGCGTATCGCCGTAGAGCGTCGTCAATGCCTCGTGCACGATCGCTTGCGCTTTCCACGGTTCGCCTGCAGAGAGATAGACCCACGGCACGCCTAGACTCGGCTCGTTGCCCAGCCACGCAAACGGCTTATCTTGGCCCGCATTGAGCCGCGCGAAAAAGGCGTCGAGTTTGGCCGCCGCTGCGCTGCGGCCGCCCATGCCGCTAAACAGATCGCGCAGGTCTTGCGGTACCATCCAGGTGTATTGCGACGCGTTGCCTTCTTGAAAACCACTCTGGCCGTTTTCGGTTAGGGGCGCGTTGGTGAAAGCGCCGTCGCCGTCGCGCGGCGCAATCCAGCCGGTCACCGTGTCGAGAAGCGTCGCCCAGTTCCCGGAACGCAATAGGAACGCCGAGGCGGTGCTGCGTTCGTGCAACGCCTCAGCCATTCGTCCGATCGCGAAGTCGTCGAGCGCGTATTCCAGCGTCTCCGACGCGCCGTTGGGGACCGGAGAGACCGACGTCGTATGCGTGTTGACGACGTAACCGCGACGCAGATAGTGGTCCAGCAGCTCCCAGCGCTCGTAGTACCAGCCTTGCGCCGGTGGCGGATCGATACTCCGTGCGCCTTTGACCATTGCCGCGAGCGCGCTTGGTGCGTATCGAAGTCGCGGGCGCCGAACGCATAGGCACCGACGATCACCGGATCGACGGAGTCACCACCCATTACGCTTGACGGTGCGCCGAGCACCGGCCATCGTGGCAGCCAGCCTTCTTGTCCGTACGCATCGACGAGCGACTGCATCATGTCGCTCGCTTCAGAAGGTACGATCAATCCCAAGAGCGGCGCTTCGGTGCGATAGATATCCCAATCGGAGTAGTTAGCGTATTCGTGGTGCCCCGCCCTAACGTGATGAACTGCGCCGTCGTAACCCATGTAGCGACCGTCCACGTCGTCCATGATGTTGGGATGCAAGAGCGTGTGGTAGAAGGCAGTATAAAACGCTCGCTGCTGTGCGGTGCTGCCGCCGCTGACGGCGATGCGGCTGAGAACGTTACTCCACACTGCGGTGGCGCGATCGCGTGTCGCTATCACGTCCCAGCCGCGATTCTCCGCGGCGAGGTTGGCGCGCGCGCCGGCGGGGCTGACGAACGAGATGGCGATTTTCACGCGCACTTGCCGCTGCTGTGTGGCGTCGAAGTTCAGCACGATTGCGCTTGCCGGGCCGGCTTTCCATACGCTTGAGCGGCGAAACGGCCGATCGAACTGCGCGACGAAATACGCGGTGTAGCGATTGGGCATGCCGCAGAAGAAGCCGCTGGAGGCCGAGCCCGATATCTCGCTAGCGCTGTCGCTCTGCACCGCCGAAGCGGTGACGCCGGCTTGATTCGACGATGCGTTGAGGATCACGTTCGCTTGCGCCGTTGCGGGAAAGGTGAAGCGCGCAATCCCGCTGCGCTCGCCAACGGATAGTTCCGCTCGAACGGCCGGCGAGCCCAACGACACGGCATACCACCCTGGCGCCGATTCTTCATTCGCGTGAGAGAACGCCGCCTTGGCGGTGGTCGGATCGGCCGGCACGTCTCCGGCGATGGGCAGCAGGGCGAAATCGCCGAAAACGCTGCAGCCGGGCCCGCTGAGGTGCGTCAGGCTAAAACCGGTGATGTGGTTGTCGTTGTATTCGTAACCGCCGCCGGCATTTTGCGACGGCGTGTCGGGGCTGAACTGCACCATTCCAAACGGCAGATCCGCGCCGGGAAACGTATCGATGGGCCCACCCATTTGCGTGCGGGACGTCCCGACGAAGGTATCGACAAGCGACGTCGGCGTGAAAATGGCGCCGACCAGAAAAGCAGCCAAGGAAAGCACACCGGATGGTTGACTGCTTGCATGATCCCCGCCTTCTGCGCGTTCGCGTGCGCTTTGCGCTATTCACAACTGCGCGGTATACTCTATCTCCGTCTTCTCGGGAGGAGCGCAATGACGAACCTTGCTCGCTATGCACCAACCTTGCTGCTTGCGGTCGTCGCATGCAGCGGCAATCACAGCGGCGCTTTTGCGGTACCGTGCCATCGCAGGCCGCGCCCGAAAAGCGCGGCGGCGAAGAGATTTACGTTACCGACATTGCGTCGTTCGGAGGCGAACTGATCGGGTATTCGCTCTCGACCCTGCAGCAAAATTACTGGACCAGCGCGGAGCTGGATGAAGCGCAGGGTATCGCGGTGGATCGAAAGGGCGCGGTGTACGTCGCAAACACGTACCGCTACGATATTCTGAAGTTCGTGCCGCCGCAGACGGTCCCGGTGCAGAAGATCAAGGATCCGAAGTTTCGACCAACGGACGTTGCGCTCGATTCCAAAGGCAACATTTGGGTTGCTAACTGGTGCACGAGCACCAACGCATGCGCGCCCGGCAACGTCAGCGAATATACGAACGCGGGCAAGCTGCTGCACGAGATCACATGTCGGAATCTCATGCGCTATACGTTCCTGGCGGTCGACAAAAAAGACAACGTTGTCGTGGCCGGCGGCGGCACGTCGTACGGCGACGCCGACGAGATTCGAGCGAACACGACAAAGTGCATTGAGCTGCCGAACGTTCATCTTTCGTCCGCGGGCGGTGTCCAGTTTCTCAACAATGGCAACGTTACGTTTATGGAGCAGCTGGATAACGTGATGTACACGTACGCAAAGCCGGCTTTCTCGAAGTTGGTTGCCACCACGACGTTCTACGGCGTCCAATACTTGAGCGTTGCGGCGTTCGAGCCGGGTGACCAGTATTTCTTTGCGTCCTCCGGAGGCGGCCAGGACGTCTGGGAGTTTGCCTATCCAGCGGGAGGAACTCCGCTCCGCAGCTTGGGCTACATCTATTTTCCCGCTGGAGTAGCGATCGGTCCGTCGGCGTCGGGCGATTAGGCGGCGGCGCCAAGCCGCTCGAGGCTACGATAGCCGATCGCCTCGGCGACGTGCTCTGCTGCAATAGCATCGCTGCCGCCGATGTCGGCAATGGTGCGCGCGACCCGCGCGATGCGGTCGAGAGCGCGCGCCGAAAACTGTCGCTTCGCGCTCGCCTGCGCGAGCAGGCGCACCGCATCGTCCCGTAACGCACAGTATCGTCGAACGGCGTTCGAGGGAATCTCGGCATTGCACGAAAACGCGCCGTTGAACCGGGAGTACTGTATGGCGCGCGCCGCAACAACCCGTTCGCGAATAGAAGCGGATCGCTCGCCGCCTTCACTGCGGACCATATCGTCGAACGACACGCGCGCGATCTCGATCTGCAAGTCGATACGGTCCAGCAGCGGCCCGGAGAGTTTGCTGACGTATTTGGCGACCATCGCGTCATCGCAGCGGCATTCGACGCTACGTGTGCCCCGATATCCGCAGGGACACGGATTCATCGACGCGACCAGCTGAAATCGCGCGGGATAGGTAAACGTTCCGGCGGCACGCGCGATCGTCACCGTTCCTTCTTCCAGCGGTTGCCGCATCGTTTCGATGGCGCTTCTGGTGAACTCGGGCAGCTCGTCGAGAAAGAGCACGCCGTGATGCGCGAGCGAGATCTCACCCGGCTTCACGAAGGAACCGCCGCCGACGAGGGCCGTCTGGCTGATGGTGTGATGCGGAAAGCGAAACGGACGCGTGCTCACGATGCCGGCGCGGCCGACGAGCAATCCGGCGACGCTATAGATCTTGGTGACTTCGAGCGCTTGCGCTAACGGCATCGGCGGAAGAATGGACGGCAATCTCCGCGCGAGCATCGTCTTGCCGCATCCGGGCGGACCGACCAGCAACACGTTATGACCGCCTGCCGCCGCGATTTCGAACGCCCTCTTGGGACCAAGTTGTCCTCGCACGTCCAGAAAGTCGCCGTGCACGAAGTCGTCGCTCGCATCCAATGCCGGCGCGGTCGTGCGACGCCGCCATTTGGCGCCGTGGCCCGCAATGACCGCGACTGCGCAACGAAGCGAGTCGACCGCATACAGCTCGATGCCCGCGACCAGCGATGCTTCGTCGGTATTGGCCGCCGGCACGATCAGTTTCGTGAATCCGGCAGCCCGCGCGCCGATCACCATCGGCAAGATGCCGCTGACCGGCTGCAGCCGTCCGTCCAGTGCAAGTTCTCCGAGCGCAATGAACCGTTCTAACGACTGCGGTTCGATCTGCCGGTCGATGGCGACGAGCGCCAATGCGATGGCGAGGTCGAACGCGGGGCCCGCTTTACGGACGTCGGCCGGGCTGAGGTTGATGAGCAGCCGCCCGGCGGGGTATGCAAAGCCGGAGTTGATGACGGCAGCGCGCACGCGCTCCTTCGCCTCGCCGAGAGCACGATCGGGCAGACCGATGATCGAGATGTACGGCGAGCCCGGGGCGCTGTCGGCCTCGACGCGGACGACGTAGCCTTCGATGCCCAGCATTGCAGCGGAATAGGCAAGAGAAAGCATATTGCATCCTCTGCGCTGGGACCGCAAACCGTCTAGGGTGCCCGATGTTTAACGCGACTAGTTCCACGGTATTCGCCTAACGTGCCGCGACCCAACGTCGACCGCTTCGCGCGCAGTTACGTCGAACCGCGCGTCGGCCGCATCGAACAAGTGGCGGGCATCGTTCCTATCGTGTACGGCGGCGGGCGGGCATACGGCACGCGCGGCTTCATCGTTCGATCGGGTAGCGGGTTTGAGTTCGAGTGTATCGCGGATCGCGCGTTGGACGTCGCATCGGCGTCGTATTGCGGCATACCGTTGGCCTGGCACGGTCCAGGCGGCATCGCATATCCTGCATACTACGCGCCGGTAGGGCATGAGTTCGAGCAGAACTTCTTCGGCGGTCTTCTCACGACGTGCGGGTTGAACGCATTCGGTCCACCCGGAAACGACCGGTGGGGCACTTGGGGACAGCACGGACGCATCAACCATCTTCCCGCGCAGGAGATCGGCCACGAAGTGCGCTGGGACGGCGACACCGGAACGTTACATCTCTGGGGAACCATCTACGAGTACGAAATGTTCGGCGAGATGCTGCGTCTCGAACGGCGATGGAGCATCGAACTGGGCTCGAGCCGCTTACTGTTGCACGATCGCGTGAGCAACGACGGCGGCAGCGCCAGCCCGCACATGATGCTCTACCACTGCAACGCCGGTTATCCGTTGCTCGACGCGCGGAGCGAGCTGCAGGTGACGAGTTCCGAGGTTACGCCGCGCGACGACGTCGCGCGCGCGGGATTGGCCCATTGGAATAAGGGCGGAGAACCCGCCGCCGATTTTGCCGAGCAAGTCTTCGTGCATCGGCCGGTTGCAATTTCCGATGGGTTGGCCGAAGTAACGTTCGGCAATCCTGAACTCGCTGTGACGCTCGCGATTCGTTTCGACGTCGCGGAGTTGCCCGCGTTTTTCAACTGGCGTATGCTGGGCGTCAAAACGTACGTCATGGGAATGGAGCCGGCGAACTGTCCGACGATCGAAGGGCGCATCGCCGCAAACGCCGCCGGAACGCTGCCTTTTTTAGCGCCCGGTGAAACGCGGGAGTACCATCTGAGTTTCGAGGTACGCCGGACCGTCTAGCGCCGCGCACCGAAGGGGCGTTACGCCGTGCCAAGAAAGCGACGGTGTGGACGCCCTAACCCTGACGGCATGGGGGACCGTCGCGACCGCCGCCGCGCAAACCGGGACGTTGTTCGTCATCGGCGGCAGCGTCATCGCGGCATTGGTGCAGTTGCGTCACGCACAGACCGGCAATCAGTTGCAAGCGTTGCTCTCGCTCGAGCGCGATTTCCGAGCGCCCGAACTGCAAGCGGCGCTGACCTACGTGCAAGAACGGCTTCCCGAGCGGCTCGCCGATCCTTCGTATCGCTACGAGCTGGAGCGCATCGGCTTTGTCGATCCGGCGGCGCATCCCGAGATGATTGCCTGCAACTGGCTCAACGAGATGGGAACGCTATTGCAGCGGGATCTCGTCGCCGAAGAGACGTTCATGGATCTGTACGCGCGACTCATCGCGCACTGCTGGACGCATCTGTCGCCGGCGATTGCAATCTTACGGCGCAATCGCGGGCAAGCGCAGTACCGCGACTTCGAATATTTAGCCTCGCGCGCCGAATTATGGCTCAGGCGGCACCCCGATGGGACTTCAAAGCGGCGGTTTACGCGGCTTCCGGTCCCGGACACATGGGCCGCGGAAGACGCGCTCCTGCGAGAAAAGCAGGAAGCAATCGCGATTAAACTAGCCTAAGGCTGCTTTAAGGCGCTGCCTCTAGGGCGTGCGTTGCAAGGGCAATTTTCAGGGTGTTTTTAACCATTTCTCCACAGATTGCACAACTATGAGCACACGACTGTGGACAAAATCGCCAGACAGGCTCAGCCTCATGCGACGTTCAAAAGTCGGCCGGTATGCGTAAAATTGCCGCAATTGTCGCTCTCGGCCTCGTCGCCGCCTGTTCGCATTCGACGTCGCAATCCTCGGCGGCCTCGACGCCGGCCGCCGCTCCGGGCGCGAAAACCATCGGCGTTTCTATTCAAAACCGCGAGGCCCAGTTCTATCAAGACATGGAATCGGGCATGCGCGCGGAGGCGGCAAAATACGGCTATCACTTGATCGTCGTAGACGCGAACCGCGACAACGCGCGGCAGCAAGGTCAAGTCGAAGACTTCATCTCCAAACGCGTCGACGCCATCGTACTGACGCCGTACGATTCGGCGGCCATCGGCAGCGCAATCGTCGAAGCGAACAACGCCAACATTCCCGTCTTCACCGCCGACATCGCCAACACGAGCAGCCAGGGGAAAGTGGTTGCGCACGTCGCGAGCGACAACGTACAAGGGGGTTATCAGGCCGGGCAGTTGATCTGTAAAGCCATCGGCTCCGGAGGGGTCGCCATCGTCGACGAACCGGAAGTGACGAGTGTCGAAGATCGCGTCAAGGGATTCAAGAATGCGATCGCTCAGCACTGTCCGGGCGTCACGATCGTCGCGGACGTGGACTCCGGCGGAACGCGTGACAAAGCGAACAGCGATACGGGCGACATCCTGCAAGCGCATCGCGATCTCAAAGGCATCTTCGGCATCAATGACGATTCGGCGCTTGGCGCGTTGACGGCCGTGCGTGCAGCCAACATGACGGGAAAGATTGCAATCGTCGGTTACGACGCCACGCCCGAAGCGCGCCAAGCGATTGCGGCGGGCCAGATGTATGGGGACGCGATACAGTATCCCGCCAAAATCGGGTCCACAACGATCGACGTCATCCACGAATATTTCTCCGGCCACGCGCCGCCGGCCACCGTCAGAATTCCCGTCGGCAGCTACACAAAATAGCGTGACGGCGCCGCTGCTGGAGATGCGCGGCATCGGGAAAACCTTTCCCGGCGTGCGCGCGCTCTCCGATGTTTCGCTTACGCTCCAAAGGGCCGAAGTGCACGCGATCGTTGGCGAAAACGGTGCGGGCAAATCCACGCTGATGAAAATCCTCGCCGGTGCAATCGCCGCCGATATGGGCGAGATTGTCGTCGAGGGACAAACCGTGCAGATCGACTCGCCGCAGCGCGCTGCGCTGTTGGGCATCGGGATGATCTACCAAGAGTTTACGCTGGTCCCGCAGTTGACGGCCGTCGCAAACGTTACCCTCGGGAACGAACCATCGCGTTTGGGATGGATCGATCGCAGCGCCGCTCGCGTAACGGCGGAGGCCGCGTTCGCGCAACTCGGCGTGCCCACGCCGCCCGACGTGCCGGCGGGCCGTCTCTCCGTCGCCCAGCAGCAACTCGTGGAAATCGCCAAAGTATTGGCCCGGTCTGCACGCATCATCGTGATGGATGAGCCGACCGCCGCACTCTCCGACCGAGAGATCGAGCGCCTCTTCGAAATCGTGGGCCGTCTGCGCGCGTCGGGAGCGGGCGTCTTCTACATTTCTCATCGCATGGAAGAACTGCATCGCGTCGCCGATCGCATCACGGTGCTGCGCGACGGCAAGGTCATCGAAACGCGTTCCGCAGGCGACTTTCCGATCGACGAAATCCTTCACGCTATGGTAGGACGCCGGCTCGATGCATTATTCCCCGAACTTCCGGATGCGCCGCCGAGCGGCGCGCGGGTACGCTTGGAGGTGCGTTCCTTGCGCCGGCCCCCCATGGTCGACGATGTGACGTTTGGCGTGAAAGCCGGCGAAATCGTCGGCATGGCCGGCCTTATCGGTGCGGGCCGCACGGAAATTTTGCGCGCAATTGCCGGCGCCGATGCTACTGAAGGCGGCGAGGTGTTTGTCGATGGCGAGCGGCTCCATTCGGGCGACATCGCGGGCGATATCGGCGCGGGCGTCGCATTCATTACCGAAGACAGAAAGGCACAAGGTCTCGTGCTCGGAATGACGGTGCGGGAGAACGTAACGCTCGCGCATCTGCGAGATTACGTTGGACGCGATCTCCTCGTCAACGTCGCGCGCGAACGCGGCGCGACGCAGGGCATGATCGACGAGTTACAGATTCGCACGCCGGGCACCGAGCAACTCGCGCGAAACCTTTCGGGCGGCACGCAACAGAAGGTCGTGCTGGCGAAATGGCTGCTCGGGAAAGCAGGCGTTTTCCTTTTCGACGAACCGACGCGCGGGATCGACGTCGGCGCCAAGTTCGAGATTTACAAACTGATGGCGTCGCTCGCGCGCGGCGGCGCCGCGATCCTGATGGTGTCCAGCGACATGGGAGAAGTGCTGGGTATGTCGCATCGCGTGCTGGTCGTGCGCGACGGGCGTATCGCCGCTTCGTTCGAGCGCGCTGAGGCATCGCCGGAGCGCGTTATCGCCGTCGCGACCGGAGCCGCGGCATGAACCAGAGCAGCGCGCGCTCGCGCTGGCTGCGCATGGGCGGCGCCATCGCGGTTTTGATCGCCATGATCGTCATCGTGGACGTCGCCTCGCATGGAACGTTTCTTGAGCCTGGCAATCTGGTGCGCGTCTTGCGGCAAATTACCTACAACTGTATTCTTGGCGTGGGACAAACGTTTGTCATCGTTACCGCGGGCATCGATCTTTCTGTGGGGTCGCTCGTCGCGTTGACCGGGGTCGTCGCCGCGCTTTTCGCAAACTGGGCGCATCTCAGTGGGTTTCCCCTGGTGCTTGCCACGCTGATCGTGACGGTTGCGGTTGGCGCGCTTGCGGGCTGGGTCAACGCTCTGCCGGTTGTGAAGTTGAATCTTCCGCCGTTCATCACGACCTTGGCGATGCTGGAGATGGCGCTCGGGGCGTCGTTCATTCTCGCGCATGGCCGGCCGGTCTCGTTGCAAAGCATCGCCTTTCAACATACCGGCATCGGCTCAATTGCCGGTCTGCCGATTCCGGTGATTTGGATGATCTGCGTGATCGTGGCGGCATCGGTATTGCTAAATCGCACGCGTTTCGGACGGTACGTATTTGCAATCGGTGGCAACGAAGAAGCGGCCCGCCTGGCCGGCATCAACGTTGGCCGCGTCAAGACACTGGTCTACGTGATCAGCGGCGGCTGCGCGGCCATTGTCGGCTTTCTCTACATGGCACTTTTTTCGTCGGGTTCACCGCAGACCGGAACCGGCGACGAACTACTCGAGTCGATCGCGGCGGTTGTGGTGGGCGGTACGAGTTTGATGGGTGGAAGAGGCAGCGTCATCGGCACGTTCTTCGGCGCCTTGCTCATCGGCGTGCTCTACAACGCGATGAATCTGCTCGGCGTCGATTCGTACTTACAGAAGGTGCTGCTCGGCGCGGTGATTCTGCTCGCGGTCGTTCTCGACGAACTCCGCAAGCGGTACTTGTCAAAATAGACTGCACCAATGTCAACTGAAGCGGCGATAGACGCAAATACGTCCTGCGTCGCTAAGAGCACAGCATGGAACCGGGCGCTATGTGGGCGCCGGCGAGGGACTTACTGAATCGCGCCAAACAGATCCATCTTGAAAAAGCACGCGGCTTACAGAGCATCGCACAACGCTTAGGGCTGGCCAGATATCCTCGTTGGACCACTTTTCGCCATCGATCTCAACGCCGGGCGAAAACTGCCCGGTGCTTTCGCCAAACTTGTCGTCAAAAATATCGCCGAAGGCATCCGACAGCTGAAACCGGATCAGTACGGCGACGGCAACTTTAGGGGACTGATTCTTAAATTCGAGACTGTATGTTCAACCTGTAGAACTCTGTACCAAACCCGCTATTGACGTACTGGAGAGCCGCGCTACAACCGAGCATTTGGACTGGAGAGCCGGCTTGTGGCTGCACGTAGGACGCGATGCCTTTCGCTTGCGCCTCTCTCGTTGTCACAATCACCGCGAAAATAACAACGGACCACGCTAGTGCCTTCTTCACTTCGGTATTGCGCTGAAGTTTAGATTGAGCGTGCCATCGGGGTTTTCCGTAACCAGGAGATGAACGTACCCTCGATCCAGGACCATTTCGGTCGACACGGTGTGTCCGCAGCTGAACCCCTTCGGCGGCGTATGGTTTATTGCACGGGTGAACTCATATAGAGTCCTTCCGGTGGAATCGCTTTGGACAAAGTGGAGGTTGTAAGGCTGGCACAGAGCGGCGCCTTCCGAGTAGATCGAGAGAGCCGTTCCGTCTTGGTAATTGATACGCGCGCAGAGGTCATTATCTCCGCAGTGAGCGTAAGAAACGGCTGTCGAGCCGTTCGTTAGGCGTATGGTCTGGCTCGGGGCAACATCGGCCTCTCCAGAGGTCATGGCAGCACCAAACATTATGACAACAATTGCCAGTATACGCTGCTTCATTTCCTTCCTTTCATTTGCAAACAAAGAAGCTCGAATGACGGGCCACCATTAGCGATTGTGAAGAGCCGACCCTTGCATCGGGCCGTATGTATCACGAGAATGCAGCGACCGGATAAGCCGCCAACTTGCAAGGATTTGAAGCTACGCCGCGTGCTGTGCCGTTAGTATGAACAGTGCTTCAGAACGGGAAGTCGGACTGCTTCAAACCGACGTTCGTTTTAAGGTCGGCGATGGTTTCGTCAAGCACGATCTGCGAACCGTCGTACATAATCTGACGAATCGGCCAGTGCGTCTCCTTATTGAAGTACATGATTTGCTCGGAGATGCCGTGGTTCGATGCCGGATCGGCGACTTTGAGTTCGAGGCGCTCGGTTTCGACGCCCTCGATTTTGCCGCCGGCTACTTGCGTCAGTTTGCCGGGAATGCTCCCGTAAGAGCCGACGATCGTCTGCAACAGCCCGTCGGGAATCGTAATGCCGCGCAACGAGACCGCGCGCGGGTCGTGCACGCTGATCTTCATGTGCATGCCTGAGAAGAGACCGCCTTGATGGCCGCTGACCTCGTCGCCGCCGGTCCACACGCCGCCGGACCCTTTGCCGTCGCCTTCGAGGATGAGCGTCTTGACGAAGTGCGGCTTCATGAACTGGTATTGGTAAACGCGATCTTGCGTCTGCGACCCCTTCGCTTCGTGGACCTTCAGCACGCACGTGTAGTCGTTGACCGCTGCAAAGGCGCGGTCGAAGGCGGCGATGGCAGGCGCGTCGTTCGAAGCGCGCGCGACGGTGCCGAGTGCCGCGACGGCGGCGCAGATCAGGAGCGAAACTTTAGCGTTCATGCATCGTTCCTTCGTCAGGCTAGAGAGCGGATTGGGCGGTTTCATCGATGAGAAGTGTCCCATGTTTTCCTTCGACGCCGATGAGGACGTCGCATTTTGCGTCGGCGGCGATATCTTCGATGGTTCGGCTGAGCGGAGCGTTGCTATATTTCCCCTCGCGGAACGAGCCCAAAATGATGAGATTCGCTTTTTCCCGCTTAGCGACGTCGAGAACCGCTTGTTTGGTCGAGCGCGCCTTGAGCGTCTCGGTGCGAATCGTTACGTTATTGCGGTTGGCGATGGTTTCGGCTGCGCCGAGCGCGTCGAGCGACTCCCGTTCCTCGACGGCCATCTCGGCATCCGGCGGCAGCGTGTACGGCACTTCGATGATGTAGAGCGCCAGCAGTTCCGATCGCTCGCCGCGCGCCAGTTTAGCGGCCAGCGCCATCATGTGCGAAGAGTCGATTTCCGCCGAGAACACGACGATCAAACTACCCAACAACCCTTCCAGCTCGCTCTCGGCCTCCGCCGCAATCTTTTGCACGTGGGACGGCGGCGGCGTGAGCATCCAGTAGAGCGTCGCCGCAATGAGCGCGGCGATGAGGAATGCAATTGCGGCGCCGGCCAGCGTGACGTGAACGGCGGGCTCAGGCATCAACGCGTTCCTCGTACGCGCGCGATCAAGCGCAGGCGATGCGCGCCGAGCAACAGCATGGCCGCACCGAGCACCACGCCCGGCAGAACCGCGAATCCGCCGGCCCGCGCCGACCCGAGCATCTCGGCGAGAATGTATGCGCCCAAGAGCACCATCACGACGGCTAACACCATGCGGAACGCCAGCACGTTACGGCATCTTCGTCGTCTGACGCGCTTCGCTGGCTTTGAGGTTGGCGATATACTCGTCCATCAACTCCAGTTCGCCGGCGCGGCGCAAGATATCGGTCTGCGCGTTGCGCCAGTCGCGCGGTTGCGAGCGCAGCACCGGCAATCGCCGATGGTTGCGGTACCACAGATAAAAGAGGAAGCCCAATAGCAGCCAGCTCGGACCGAAGATGCGCCCTAACGGATGCGTCCGCAGTGTAAAGAGCAAGATGGAGAAGATGCCGAGGAAGCCAATGACCGCGATGACCGGGAACTCCACCTTTTCGCCGCGGAAGATTAACGGTACGTTCAACGGAATCTTGAACTTGCGGGGGCTGAGGGGATCGTTCAAGCGCAGTGCGATCAACGCGAGGAAGACAAACGAGTAGCTCGTCGCCGCGCCGAATGCGTAGAGATCGGCGAGAAAATCGAGCCCGCTTTCGCCGCGGAAGAAGTGCGTGTAAAATATCGAGACCGACGGAAAGAGCGCCGGAGCGGCCGCGAAGAGCAACTCGACGATCGCGATGATGGAAAAGAAGACGATCGAGATGACCGGCGTTCGATATTTCCGGCTCACTCGCTGAAAGACCGACGGCAATAAACTGCTGGTGCTCATTGCATAGGCGATCCGCGAACTGCCGAAGACGCCGGAGTTCGAGGAGATCAGCAGTAAGATGGCCCCGAGCACCGGCACGTACAGCGCTGCAATGGCGCCGTAGTACGGCACTTGCGCTGCGAGCAGCGCGACGGCCTTACCTTGATTGTCGGCATTGTTTGGGAAAATCTGCCAGAACTGCAGATGGTGTCCGGCGGCGTCGGTGATCGGGTGCCACGGATGAATCCCCAGCGCCAGGTTGGCGTAGGCCAGCGCGAAGATCAAGATCGTCAGGATCAATGCGATCGAGGTTCGCGGAATGACCGAGGCGGGGCGTTGCGTCTCTTGGGCCGCCTGCGAGATCGATTCCAGGCCGACGAACGAGATGATCGCAAGCGACGTGCCGAGCATGAGTTGATATGGCGAAGGCCAGTGGAGCTGCATCGTATGAATCAGCAGCGCCGGCCGAAACGCAAACAAAAAGCCTAAGCAAAGAATTGAACTCTCGCTGAGTACGTCCATTGCGGAGACGATGCCGTTGAATGCGGTGCTTTCGCGCACGCCGATCACGTTGAGCAAGCAGAGGCCGACGACCAGCGCGAGCACCACGATGAAATGCAGCCACGGATGCAACGAATTGACGAGTACCGGCGCCAGTTGACTGGTGTAGTCCACGGACGTCCAGGCGAAGAGCGTGACGTCGATGGTGAAATCCAGCAGCACGGCCCAACCGGCGAGGAACCCAAAAATATCGCCCAGTCCTCGCATCACGAAATACTGACCGCCGCCGGCGACCGGATAGGTGGCGGCGAGTTCTGTGTACGCCAGACCGATGCAGACGTACACGATGCCGGCGAAAAGAAACGCGACGTTGGCGGCGCCGGCTGCAGCCGCCAACACCAGGCCCAGACCAACGAAGATATCGGCGCCGACATCGGAGTAACCCCAAGAGAAAGATCCCCAGGGCGTTACCGTGCGGCGCAGTTCGGGTTCGGCGCTACGGGAGGGCGTCGGCACGGACAACGTCTAGAAGGCGTTACGATATAAGCGCAGTTGACGTCCCTCGATCGTCACGACGTCGAAGCGAATCGGCGCGGACGGTGCGACGAACTGCGCGTAATCGCCGGCGATGCGCCGTAACGTAGCCTTCTTGCGTCCGTCCACAGCACCGAGCGCAGAGCCGAATCGGTGGGAGTCACGCCGCTTCACTTCGACGATGACGAGCGTCGGCCCGTCGAGGCAAACCGCGTCCATTTCGCCGCCGGGAACGCGGACGTTACGCGCAAGCACGCGGTAGCCGCGTTCGATTAAAAACTGGGCGGCGCGGTCCTCGCCCTCACGCCCCTTGGCGCCGTCAATCTTCAACGTATTCCAAACCCAGCGCCATCTGTGCGTCGCGCACGCGCGCCCAGTTCGCGCGATGATGCACGCTCGGACCGTGGACGCGCAGCGTTTCGATATGGTGCGGTGTCGAGTAACCTTTATGCAAGGCGAACCCATAGCGACCGTCTTCGCGATCGAGTTCGATCATCAACGCGTCGCGATAAACCTTTGCGACGATCGAAGCGGCCGCAACGACCGCGCAGCGCGCGTCGCCTTTGATCAGCGGTTCTTGGGGACCGCCGAACGATTTGATGCGTACCGCGTCGGTGATCAAGTATTCCGGCGCTGCGCTCAAGGCGGCCAGCGCACGTTCCATTGCGAGAACGCTCGCCCAATAGATATTCAGCCGGTCGATCTCGGCAACGCATGCGCTGCCGATCGCCCATGCCGTCGCGCGCACTTTGACCGTCTCGGCGATCTCCAGGCGCAGCTCCGGCCGCACGAGCTTCGAATCGTTGAGTCCTTTGATGAAAAGCGGTTCGGTCGCGACGACGCAGGCCGCAACGACCGGACCGGCAAGCGGACCTCTTCCAACTTCGTCGATGCCGCCGACCAGCTGAAAGCCCCTGGCGCGTGCCGCAAGTTCGAAACGATGCAGCCGATGTAAGCGGCGCCGTTCCCGCTCGTACGCGTTCCTTGCCTTACGCTGCTTCGGCGTCATTGGGGTCCTCGAGCGAGAAGCGTCCGAAGACGCCGTCGTTGAATGCGCGGACGTACGCGACCGCTGCATTGTGGTAATCTATCTCCGCGCCGCGCCGCACGAAACCGCGTCCAGTCGCGAACGCCTGGAGATCGGGAACGCCGTTGCGGCGCTTGGACGACGCCCACTGCGCAAACGCGGCGATGACCTCTTGCGCATCATAGCGTTGCGCCGGAACGCCGTCGCAGAGCGCGAGCTTCCACTGCGCCTCGCCAGAGGCTATTTTCGGCGGCAAGACGCCCGGCGTATCCATCAATTCCAGCGTGGGCGATAGACGAAACCATTGTACCTGGCGCGTGACCCCGGCGCGCGCTTCGGTTTTGGCGGCGGCACGCCGTAACAGCGTGTTGACGATCGTCGATTTACCCGAGTTGGGAATCCCGACGATCATCGCCCGTGCCGTGCCCGAGATGCGTTTGCGCGGCGGCGCCTGGGCGATCGCTTGAGCGATGCGGTTGACGCTCTGACGGCTGCGTCCGTCCACGGCGATGGCAACGGCCCCGCGGCGTTCGAAATCGGCAACCCACGCTTTGGTCTTTGCCGGCTCCGACAGATCGAGACGGCTCAGTGCGACGACGTGCGTCTTGTTTGCCGTCAGATCGTCGAGCACGGGATTGCGCCCGCTGCGCGCCACGCGCGCGTCCACGACTTCGATCACCACGTCGATCGCGCGAAGATACTCGCGGATGCGGCGGAGCGCCTTGGCCATGTGACCGGGATACCATTGCACCTCATGCTGTAGCGTCATCGGTAGAGTACCCCGCCCAGCGGGTGGGGCGGCCAGATGACGGCGATTGCGTGACCGAGGAGCGTGTTGTCGCGGACAGGACCAAAGACGCGCGAATCTTCACTGTTCGTCCGATTGTCACCCAGCACGAAGACGGCCTGCGGCGGTACGACGATCTCCGCGAAACTACGCCGATCTGCACCGTGCACGTACGGTTCGGCCAAGGCCGTGCCGTTGACGCTCACGGTTCCACGGTCGATGCGAACGCGGTCTCCGGGCAGGCCGATGACGCGCTTGATGAAGACGCGTCCGTTTGCGTCGTGACGAAAGGCCACGATGTCGCCGCGATGCGGTCGACCCAGCCGATACGCGAAGGTGTTGATGAGCACGTACTGGCCCGAATGAATCTGCGGCTCCATGGAAAGGCCCCAGACTTGCGGCGTGCGCATGAAGAATGCCGCGAGCAGCAAGCCCAGCACGACGAGTTGCGCCGCGAGACTTGCCATCGAGCGCCAACGCAGCACGCGGGTCACGAAGGCGCTCTTTCGCGTAGCCGCTTAGAGAATCTTCGCCTGCGAGGGAGGCCAGAAGATCAGAAACGCGCGTCCGGTGAACCCGCCTTCAGCGCCGGCTCGTTGACCGGTGGCGAACCGGCCGCCGTCTTGCGCGAAGCCCCAGATGTGTGAATCTTCGGAGTCGTTGCGATTATCGCCCAGCATGATGTAACAGTGCGGCGGAATGCGATCCGGCGCGAGCCACTGCGAGGGCGGCGGCACGTTCGCTCCGTCGGAGAGCAACCGCTGCCAGCCGACGCCGTAGTTGATGAAGATACCGTGGTCGCGGATCTCGAGATTGTACGACGGCTTCTCGGCGATATACGGCTCATGGAGCGCCACGCCGTTGACGTAGACGATGCCGCCGGCGATGCGTAACCGATCGCCGGGACGGCCGATGACGCGCTTGATGAAATCGTCGGGCGTCGGTACGGGCGGCGGAAAGACGACGATATCGCCTTCGTGCGGCGGATGAAACCGGTACTCGAACTTATCCACCAAGAGCACGTCGTGAATCTGCAGCGTCGGCAGCATCGACCCCGACGGAATATAATAGGTGCGCGCGACGAACGTAATGAGCACCCATGCGGCAAGACCGGCCACGATGAACGGATCGAGGAACTCGCGGGCAATGCCGGTGCTGCGCCCCGACGAGGAAGCGACAACCGGACGCAAGGATAGCACCCCGCGCACGATCGCAATGACGGCCACGATGGCTAAGAGTTGCATCGGTGTCATCGCTATCGCACCAATGCCTGCAGCCGGCTCGGCGGCCAGACGATCGCGAATGCGCGTCCCGTGAACGTGCGCTTTTTCACGAAACCCCACACGTGCGAATCCTCGGAATAGTTGCGGTTGTCGCCGAGCACGAAATAGAAATCGCGCGGAACTCGATCGGGTCGCTGCCAGAGCGATGCCCCCGGAATGTCGGCTTTATGGCGGTCGAGCGGCGACCCGTTGACGTAGATCTCGTCGTTGCGAATCGCCAAATCGTAGTTGGGCGGCTCGTTCTCGTACGGCTCGCGCAGCGCGATGCCGTTACGAATGACGATACCGTCGCGGATGCGTATGGAGTCACCGGGTACGCCGACCACGCGCTTCACGAAATCATTACCGCCCGAATAGACGGGCGGAAGAAAGAGCGCAACGTCGCCGTCTTGCGGCGCACCGAACCGATACGCCACCTCGTCCGCTAAGAGCACATCGCCTACGCGCAACGTCGGCACCATGGAGACCGACGGAATATAAAACGTGCGAATGACGAACGTGAGCAGGAAGAGCATCGCCAACGCGACCACGATCAGCGCATCGAAGAACGGGGTGCTTTTCGGGAGCGGGCGCGACAGCGCGAAACGAGCAATCGCGAGCAGACCGACGGCGGCGACGAGCTGCAGCGGTGTCAGAGCGGCTCGTCAGGTTCCTTTGGCTTTCTTTTCCTTGATGCGCGCCGCTTTACCGACCTTTTCGCTGAGGTAGTACAAACGGCTGCGCGAAACGATACCGCGCTTGCCGACCTCGACGCGCTCGACGCGAGGGCTGTGCAAGAGGAACGTCTTTTCGACGCCCACGCCGTGGGCGATGCGGCGAATGGTGATCGATTCACCGGCGGCTCCGCCCTTGCGAATGATGACGACGCCTTCGAACATCTGCGTGCGCTCTTTGCCGCCTTCGACCACTTTGGAATAGACTTTAACGGTGTCGCCCGCGCGAAACTGCGGTACACCGTCCTTGAGTTGCTCTTGGTTGAGTACGTCGATAACGTTCATGGCTTTTCCGTAAAAAGGGGGCGCAATGAAGCGCCGGGCCACGAGCCCGGCGCTGCGTATCCTATCATGGCTTTTCCTGCGGGTGCAAGGCGCTCTGCAGCAGGTCGGCCCGGCGGCGAGCGGTCCGGCGTCGCGATTCCTCGCGGCGCCACTTCGCAATGGCAGCGTGATCGCCCGAAAGCAGGACCGCCGGCACGTCGATCCCGCGGAACGCCGCGGGCCGCGTATACGAGGGGTAGTCGAGCCAGCCCGATGCGAACGACTCTTGGGCCAGCGAGGCGGCGTTGACCACGCCCGGGACCAGACGAACGGTTGCGTCGAGAAAAGCGAGCGCCGCAATTTCGCCGCCGGTCATCACGAAATCGCCCAAGGAATACTCTTCCACCTCGTAGAGCCGGCCTAGGCGATCGTCGATTCCCTCATAGTGACCACAGACGAAAACGATCCGGTCGAGGGTCGAACAGCGCTCGGCCTCCCGCTGATCGAAGGGCCGCCCCGCCGCGCTCGGCACGACGATGAGCCGTCGTTCGCCGGCCGGCGCTTGCGCTACGATGGCGTCCAGCGCCCGGGCGATCGGCTCGATGCGCAAAACCATTCCCGGGCCTCCGCCGAACGGTGCATCGTCGGCGCGTTCGCTCGGTTCAAGGTCGTCGAGCAAATGATGGTAGCGCACGCCGACCAAACCGGCTTCGACGGCGCGCCCGAGGATCGAGAGTCCGACGAACGGTGCGAAGAGCTCGGGAAAGAGCGTAACGAGATCCACCGAGAACATGTCCGTCACAAGTGTTTGCGAACCGGCCCGAATATGCTTGCGCGCTCGACGCGCTCGAACGCCGCGATTTCGAACGCGCGCGAGCGCGAGCTTGACGCGCTGCTGGCGCGCGATGAGGCCGAGCCCGCGGAACGCGCTTTTCTCCACAATAAGCGCGGCGTCGCTCGCATGGGTTTAGGAAAACGCCATGAGGCGCGCGAGGATTTCGCACGCAGCGCTGCAGCTGCATCCGCGCCACGCCGGCGCTTTGACGAACCTCGGCAATCTTGCTTTGGAAGACGACGACGTCGCCGGCGCGATCGAGCACTACGAACGCGCGATTGCTGCCGACGCGGAATATGCCGTCGCCTATTTCAATCTCGGCGTGGCATATAAAAAGACGGGACGCATCGCCGAAGGCGTGCGCGCGTTACGCCAGGCGCAGCGTCTCGAATGGCGCGCGCGCAAGGCGCAGATTCAGCCCTGGCCGCTTGCGGCCGTTTCGCTGGTCGTAATCGCTTCGAGGTACTGGAAGAGTTGCGGCAACGTGATGCGTTCCAGCGCAGTGCGTTCGTGGATGCCTTCGTTCTGATCGCCTTCGTCGCGGAGGTAGCAGCGCGTTTCGACGCTTTCCTCGTTGCCGCTGACAAAGGAAACGGCGAAACCGCGTCCCGGAATCTCATCGTAGATGCGCATCGTTTGCGGGATTGAGGATCTCGATCGAATGCGCCGAATTGTTCGCATCGAAAACGAGGATGCGCAGATGTTCGACGTTGCTCACCTCGATGAGGCCGACGACGAACAAGTTCTTGGCCGAGAAAAACTCTTGGCCGCGTGCGTTCCGGCTCGAGACTTCGTAGAAAACGCGACGTGCGACGAAGCGATTGAGAATCTTTCGCAGGGTCGTCAGGGATGCCAGCGTTTCGGTACGGTTGCCGCGCGTGTACACGATCTTCACAGCGGGCCGTCTTGCTTGGCCGGGTACCCAAGGCAGCCCTGCCGCAGCGGCGGAACGGCGCACGCCGTGTCCGGAAACTAGGGGCGATGTTCTCCGTTCCCGACGTTCTCGTCGTTTCGGTCCTTGCGCTGATGCTCTTTGGGCCGGACCGGCTGCCCAAAGTGATGCGCCAGGCCGGCCGCTTTATGCGGGAAGTGCAGAACACGTCGCATCGTTCGTCGCAGAAATGGAACGCGCGGCGGATGCGAACGAGCCGCATGCGCCGCCGCCTGCACCGCCCGTGCCGCCCGAACCGCCGGAGCCGTTCGGCGGCCGCTAGATATTGAAGTTTTGGCGAATCTCGGTGATGCGCTGCTGCACGATCGAGCGAACCTGCGAGTGCAGCCGTTCCTTCTGATCCTCGGGAAGACGGCGATAGATCATATAACCCGCGGCCGACAATAAACCGCCGAGCACGCCGGCCAACACCACTTTACCGGCTTCACCGCTATCCATATCCTGCGAGTTGGGCTCCAAGCCGCTCTGCGAACCGTTGCCGCCGCCTCTGGACGTGGACCACGGCTGATCGGCCGGGCTCGTGCGAAAACTTTCCGACATTGTTATTCTCCTTAGTCGTTTGCCACGTTTGATACCCGAAATGTGGCGCCACGTTTCGCGTCGCCCTCGATCGTCTCGTGGCCGATGCTCACGTGGTCGTTAAAACGCCGCGCGACCTGCGTGACGGCCAAGATCGGCGGTCGTGCCGATCGCGGCGATGCTTTCATCGTCGCGCCGGCCCTCGCCGACGACGAGCCGCATGAGCCCGCGCTCTTGCGTCGCCTCGATCTCGCCGGCGGCGTAGTGCTCCAGTCCGAGACGCGCTGCTTGCAAAATCGCCGAGACCGCCGCGCAGACGATATCTTGCCCGTACTCGGCAAAATCGGCGTGCCCGCGCGCGGCAAATCCCGCGAACCGGCCGTCGCCGTCGCGGAAAAACGTAATCTCCAGCACGGGGAGTTAGGCGCCCGCGTTAGGGCAGCGAAATCTTGGTGATCTTGACTTCGGCGAAGGGCTGGCGGTGGCCATTGAGTTTGCGCACGCGCTTTTTGGGCTTATAGCGGAAGACGAGTATCTTCTTGCCCTTGCCCTGGCGCAGAACCGTTCCTGTAACCGATGCGCCGCTGAGCGTCGGACTGCCGACGGTCACGTCGTCGCCGTTCGCGGCCAGGACCACGTGATCGAACGTGACGTCGGACCCGACGTCGCTTCCCACGAGATCGCACTGAATGACGTCGCCTTCGGCGACGCGGTACTGCTTGCCGCCGGCTTCGATGATCGCGTACATGACTTCGGTACGATACCAGGGCTGCCGCGCCTTGACAAGGGCAGCACTCTGCTGTAATGTCAGAATACTCTATGAAACAGACTATTCTAAATCCTACTCTCAATACCCGCGACCTGGTGTCTCGCCAAGTTCGTCATTCGCTGGGCGTTCTTCGGTTTGGCAATGTGGTGGCTGTGGTCTGCAGGCGGCCCTTCGCACGCTTTCGTGTGGCTGATCGGCATCGCCATCGCGTTTGCCTTGGTACGTAAGGAGTTCCGAACGTGAACGGCTTCGATCAGACCCAAGCGCAAGAACAGATCGCCATGGTCGATCGCATCTTGCAGCAAACGCAGCAGCGGCTTTGCGCCGGAGGCGAGTTCTTCGTCGTTTGGGGCGCCGGTTCGGCGGCGGTGACGGCGCTCTTTGCCGCGATCGACAGCGGACGGCTACCGTCGAACTCGGCGTGGTGCGCTCCGGCGATTCTCGTTGCGTGCGCGATGTTTTCGTTCGTGCGCGGGCGACAGCTGAATCGGACGCTAACGCGCAGTTCGCTCGTGCAACGCGAGTTCTTTAAGGTGCTCTGGATCACGGTGGTCCTTGCCTTCGTCGCAGACGTCGCGGCGTTCCATCTCTTTCCCGGCATCGCATCGGCGGCCATATGGAGCGTCGTCGAAGCGATCGTCTTGCTGTACATCGGAATGCACGGCAACCGGCGCGCGCTGGTTGCGGGCGTCGTGGTCGTCGCATCGCTCATCGTCGCGAACTTTCAAAGCGCGACGCCGTCGGCGTACATTTTGGCGGCCGGCATGCTCGTCGGTTACGGCGGATTCGGCCTTACCGAACTCTTTTCCCGAGATTAGCCGACCGACGTGAACGAACTGCTCTTGTCAAAAATACGCCTCGGCGTCGTTGCGGAGCTCATCAACTACGATTGGGTAACCTTCACCGAACTCGTGCGCGCACTGGAAACCACCGGCGGCAATCTCGGCGCGCATCTCGGCAAACTGGTGGAAGCGGGATACGTCCAGGAGGAGAAGCGCTTCGTGAGTCGCCGCCCGCTGACACGCTATCGCTTAACGCAAAAAGGGCGCGACGCATTCGCCGATCATGTGGTGGAGTTGCAGTCGCTGTTGAACGGCGCCGGTTCGCTGTAGATTCGGGACGGAACAATGGCGGCTTAGCGGCAAAGCTCGTGTGCCGCTCGTAAACCTTCCTCGAAGGCCCGGACGGCGTCGAGTTCGGCGGCATCCTTGGCGCCTCCAACGACGCGGTAGGGAACGTCCAACGAGCGAATGCCGTCGAGGAGTGCGTCGTTGCGTTCTTGGCCGGCCGCAACGATCACCGTATCTGCTTCGACCAGCCGCGCCTCACCTGAAGCGGTGCGCACGCGAATCCCGCCAGGTTCGATCGCTTCATAGACGACGCCGGTAATCGTGTTGACGCCTGCTGCGCGTAACGCGGCGAGCACCGCCCAGCGCGTCGTCTTGCCGAGGCGCTCGCCGATGCTATGTCCCCGACGCATCATCGCGACGGTCTTGCGTCTGGTGACGAGCACGGCGCCGTCTTCGGGCGCCGCCAAACCTTGCTCGTAGAGAAAGCGAGTCGTTACATCGGCATCCGTCCGGCCGTGACTGAGGAAGTGCGCGACGTCGACGCCGATGCCGCCGGCGCCGAGAATTGCGACCCGCTCACCGGCCGGTACATCGTGCGCGAGAAGTTGTGCGTAGTCTATGACGTGCGCCAGACCTCGGCCGTCCATGGTTATCCTTTTGGGCAGCACGCCCGTGGCCAGTACGACGCCGTCGAAACCGCGCAGCGACCGTGCATCCCGCACCCGCGCAGTCAAGTGCACGATAACGCCGAGCCGCGGCAACTCGTTGCTGAAGTAGCGGATCGTTTCGCCGAACTCGGCTTTTCCCGGAATGCGGCGCGCCATGCGAAACTGACCACCCAACTCGGTTTCCGCTTCGAATACCTCGACGCGATGGCCGAGCGCCGCCAAGGCGCGCGCGCACTCCATTCCCGCAGGGCCACCGCCGACGACGGCAAAACGACGCGGCGCAACGGTCCGCCGTTCGGGGAAGTCGATTTCGCGGCCGGCGCGCGGATTGACCATGCACGACACCGGCGCGTCGATCAAGGAACGGTCGATGCACGCTTGATTGCACGCGATGCACGTGTCCACCAGTGCCGCGTCGCCGCGCACCGACTTGGCGACGATCTCCGCGTCGGCGAGAAACGGACGTGCCATGGAAACGAAGTCCGCTGCTCCCGATGCGAGCACGCTCTCGGCGAGTTCCATGCTGTTGATGCGATTGCTCGCGATCACCGGCAAATCGCCGGCGACGCCCTTGACCGCGGTTGCGAAGCGCACCCACACGCCATGCGGCACCAGCTGCTGCACGGTCGGAATTCGCGATTCGTGCCAGCCGATGCCGACGTTGAGCGCGTCGACGCCGTTCGGCGACGAGCCGTCGGGCGAACGCCAAGCTTTCGTCCTGTGTGCTCGATCCTGGCATCAAATCGGCGCCCGAAATGCGGAATATCACCGGGAAATCATCGCCTGCGGCGCTGCGGATGGCGCGCAGAACGGTCAGCGGCATTCGCATGCGCCGTTCGAGATCGCCGCCCCATGCATCGTCGCGGCAGTTCGTCAAGGGCGAAAGAAACTGATTGAGCAGATAGCCTTCCGACGCCATCACTTCGACTGCATCGAAACCCAGCGCGCGGGCGCGCTCCGCGCCGCTTGCAAAATCGGCGATGGTCTGCTCGATGTCGCGTTCGTCCATCGCGCGCGGCGGATCGGGCGAAAAGCGCGACGCGATTGCCGACGGCGCAACCGGTTGGATGCCGAACGATTCGCGGTACGCGTAGCGCCCGGCATGGAACAGCTGCAGCGCGATGCGTCCGCCGGCGCGATGCACGGCCTCGGCGGCGCGCGCAAGGGGCGGAGTGGACGTTTCTTCGTTGATGAAACTGTAGTTGCGTCCACCGGCGCCCGCGCGATTGACGCACGAGCCGCCGGTCACGATGAGCGCCGCGCCGCCCTTCGACCGTAGCGCGTAGAACTCGCCGAGGGCGGCGCCGTTCGCCTCGATGCCGAGGTGCATCGAGCCCATGACGATTCGGTTGGGCAGACGCAGCGTGCCGATGCTGCCGGGCCGCAGCGCCGCGGAAAGCATTAGCAGTCTACCGGATTACGGCGCATTTCCGTCTCACGGCGCCTTTTGCGACCGGGGATCCGAAGACGGCCGTCATCCGGCAGACTCCTACTCCAACGAGAGCGGCGGCGTCGTGTCGGCGTAAAAGGGCGGCGCGATGACGTTCAGACCGCCGTCGACGCACAGGGTCTGCCCGGTGATGTAGTCGGACTCCGGCGCGAGCAGAAAAGCGATCGCATCGGCGACTTCGCGCGCGGTTCCCATGCGGCGCTTGGGAATCTTCTCCAAAACGCTTTCGATCGGCGCCATTCCGGGCACGTTTTCGTAAAAGTACGCGCACGATTCGGTGTCGATCAATCCGCCGTTGACCGCATTGACGTTAATGCCGCGCGGCGCGAATTCGACCGCCATGTAGCGCACCCATGCTTCGATCGCGGCTTTATTCGAACCGAGATTCGCGTAGGTCGGATACGCGCGAATGCTGCCGTAGCTCGAGAGCACGACGATGCGTCCGCCACCCGGCATCAAACGTGCGGCGCGCTGTGCGCCCAGCACGAACGCGCGCACGTTGAGCGCATAAGAGCGATCGAGGTTGTGTGCTTTGAGATCGTCGATCTTCTTGAACGAACTGGCTGCGGCGTTTGAGATAAAGAAATCGAGCCGTCCGAACTCGGCCTTCGCCGCATCGAACAAGCGGTCGATGTCGGCGGGTTCTTCCATATTGGCCTGCACGCAAATGCGCGGCCGCCGAATCCCTCAACGGCAGCACAAACCTCGGCGGCCAAGACGTCGTTGCGATGGTAATTCACGACGATGGAGGCGCCTTGTTCGGCGAGCGCTAGCGCCAGCGCTCGACCGATACCGCGCGAACTTCCGGTGATCAATGCGATCGTTCCGGCGAAACGCGTACTCATGCGGAAGAAGCCGCCGAGAATCTGGCGGGCGATGACGGTCTTTTGAATTTCGTTCGTCCCCTCTTCGAAGCGTTGCGCGCGCGCGTCGCGGTAAACGCGCTCGATCGCGTGTGGTTGCCAGTAGCCGATGCCGCCGTGGATTTGCAGCGCTTTATCGGTCACGCGCGTCAGCATGTCGACGGCTTGCAGCTTGGACATCGAGGAAAGCATCGCCGCCGCCGGGTCCCCCGCCTCCCAACAGCGAGCAGCGTGCAGCGTGAGTTGGCGCGCCGCTTCGATCTCGGTGGCATTCTCTGCGATCATGAAGCGAATTGCCTGTCGCTGCTCGAGACGTTTACCGAACGTTTGACGCGTGCGCGCGTACGCGACTGCGAGCTCCTGTGCCCGTCGCGCGAGCCCGACGCAGCTCATCGCGACCGAAATGCGGCTCGGCGTCAGAAAGCCGCCGAGCGCGATCTCCAAGCCTTGCCCTTCGCCGCCAAGCCGTTGCGCGATGGGAACGGGAGTGCGAGAAAACGTCAGACGCCCGTGATCGGTGCCGCGCACGCCCATCGATTCGTCCATTGCTGTGACCGTTACGCCGGGCGCGTGACGATCCACGAGTAGCGCGACCGTTCCATCGGCGCCCGTCGTTCCGGCGAGGCGCGCGAAGAGCAACCAGTAATCGCAGATCGTGCCGAAGGTGATGAGGTGCTTCTCACCGCTGAGATAGTACGTCTCGTCCTCCCGTTCGACGCTGCACCGCAAATCGGCGCCCGTTCCCGCGGTCGGCTCGGTCAGCGTGAACGCGATTTTCACGTCGCCGCGAATTGAGGGCAGCACGAACTGCTCGCGCTGCTCCGGCGTCGCGTAGCGATCCATCGCGCGCCACGTGCCGTTGACGACGTGGACGATCATCCGTATAGAGGCGTGCGACATCGAGAAGAGTTCGACGAGTTCGAGATACTGCGAGAACGGTATCCCGCGGCCGCCGTATTCGACGGGCGCCGCCAACCTAAGGAAACCGCGATCGCGCAACTCCTCCCACAACTCCATGGGAACGCGGCGCTCGCGTTCGATGCGTTGCGCCCATGTTTCCGCCGGCCCCGCGACGTAGTCGGCGATCTCGGCCTTGAGCCGTTGGAAATCCGTCACCCGATGGTCGCGCGTTCGCGCTCTTGCGGCCGCAGTTCGCGCGCCCGTTCGCGTAAGACGTACTTTTGGATCTTGCCGGAGGCGGTGCGCGGGAGTTCGTCGACGATCTCGAGTCGTTCCGGCCAATAGTGCTTCGACGCTTGGCACGCGTGGAGATAGTGTTTCATCTGTTCGAACGTGAAGCGCATCCTCGGGCGCAGTTGCACGAACGCGCATGCCCGCTCGCCGAGACGCTCGTCCGGCATCGCGACGATCGCGATGGCGGCGATCGCCGGATGATCGGAGAGCAGTTGCTCCATCTCCGCAACCGGAACTTTCTCGCCGCCGCGATTGATGACGTCGCGCACGCGGCCGGTAATGCGGATGAAGCCCGCCTCGTCCATCACGCCCAGATCCCCGGTGCGAAACCATCCGTCGGGTGTATATGCGGCGGCGGTCCATTCGGGACGATCGGCGTATCCGACGAACATCGTCGGCGAGAGCACCTCGAAGTGGCCTTCCTCGCCGGCGGCCAGCAGCCGGCCTTCAGCATCGGCAATGCGGAGATGAATGCGGCGCAGCGCGCGACCATCGGTTCCCCACACTTTCGCCGGCTCGTCGGTCGGCGCTGCAAGCGATCCCAAACACGATTCGGTCGTGCCCCACGCTCCACAGACGGCGGTTCCCAGAATGCGCGTAGCGCGTTCGGCTAAAGTACGCGGCACCGCGGCGCCGGTTGCGACGAAGATTCGCAACGTGGGCGCTGCGGATTCACCTTCTTTGACGGCGTCGACAAGATCCGCCAAAAACGGCGTGGCGGCTTGGACGAACGTGCCGTTCCAATCCCGTAGCGCCCGCAGCGCGCGCTGGGCGTTCCACACCGGCTGCACGATCTGCGGCACACCCATGACCAGCGCCAACCACATCCCGTAAAGGAAACCCGTCTGATGCGCGAGCGGCGATGGGATGAAGATGCGATCGTCGGGCCCGAGATGCAGATGCTCGACCTCCATTGCGGCCGCGCGCATCAACACGTCGTTGCGATGCAAGACGCCCTTAGGTTCGCCCGACGTTCCCGATGTAAAGAGCAGTTGTGCGACGGCGTTTGACTGTGGTGCGCGCGATGCAAGGGAGGCGGCATCCACGCGCACGGCGTTGAGCGCGTCGGCGAAGCGCAGCCACGACGACGAACGGTCGTTATAATCGGGCGCTGGGAGCGTATACGGAATCGCGCCGCCCGCGCACACCACGACATGCTCCAAGCAGAGGGGGAAATCGCCCTCCGACACGGTCGCTTCGCGCAGCAGCGTCGCGATTTCGTCGGCGTGACGGCGCCCGCGCGCTTCATCCGGAACGAAAAGCACCCGCGCGCGCGAGCGGCGCAAGCAGAACGCCACTTCACGTTCGCGGAAGATCGGCATCAGCGGACAGCACACGGCGTCGATGCGCAGCGTCGCCAACGCGATGACGACGAACTCCAGGCAGTTAGGGAGCTGAAACGCGACGCATTCGCCGGGACGCACGCCGAGTTCGAGCAGGAGCATTGCAGTGCGATCCACCCGATCTGCCAGATCCCGCCATGAGAGCGCGACGTCGCCGTCGTCGCGCGTTTCAACGACCGCAGGTTGTTCTGGGGACGCCTGTGCGCGTTCGGTGAGCAGTTCGTGCATCGTGCGTCCGGCCGCCTCGTCCGGCGTCAGCATGGCGGATGGCGGCTGACGCCGGGCATCGGCCGACGAGTTGACGACCGACATCGACACGCCGATCGAGCGCATCGCATCCAGGAACTGTGGATAGGAAATGCGGTACGCGTGCGGATACGTCAGCGTACTCTCTCCGTGTGCGCGCGACGCTGCCACGGCCAGCGACATCAATATCCGATGATCGTTGAACGAGGAGAGATGCGTTCCGCGCAGTTCTCGTATGCCATGCGCTACCAGCCGGTCGTCGAGCAACTCGATCTGGCCGCCCATGCGATTGAGTTGCAGCATCGCTGCGACCCGATCGGATTCTTTGAGACGAACGTGCGCTATGTTTTCCAGCACCGTCTCGCCGCGAGCGAACGTTCCCAGCGTCGAGAGAACCGGCAGCATGTCGGGAATATCGCGACAATCGACGCGTACGCCGCGCAGGTCGAGGCCATCGTGGCGCACGCGCACGGTTTTCGAGGCGGGATCGTACTGCATCGGCAGTCCCATGTCCGCGACGATGTCGAGGAATGCCGCTTCGGGATGGTCTGTGCGCTGCGAACGCGGGTCGCCGAGACCATGGAACACGACGTCCGAAGGATGTAGCGCGGTCATGGCGAGCCCAAACGCGGCCGAACCGATGTCGGGCGGCAACTCGACGGTTGCGGGACGCGCTTCTTGATTCGGCTCGATCTCAAAACACCGCCAATCTTTGGCTATAGCGACCTCGAGATTGAATGCGCGCATCATTTGCACGGTCAGCGCTAGATACGGCCGTTCGTTCAACTCGCCGTCGATTTCGATCGTCGTGCGCTCGCGCGCGAACGGCGCCAGCAGCAACAACCCCGAGATCCATTGCGAAAGCGTGCCGGAGATGACGATGTGACCGCCGTGCGGCCGCCCCGGAAAAACGGCGATGGGCGGACAGCCGGCGTTCGCTTCGAAGCGCACGCCCAACGCATCCAGCGCTTCGAGCAGCGGCCCAACGGGACGCCGCTGGAAATATTTCTGCGCCGTCAGGGTAATCGGTGCGTCGGCCAGCGACGCGAGACCGATCATGAAGTAGAGCGTCGAACCGGAGCTTCCGACCGATACCGTCGAGCGTTGGACGCGATAGGGACCGCCAGTCACATACAGATCGCCGTCGCGCGCTTCGATCGTCGTGCCGAGCGCGCGCAACACGTCCATCGTAAACTCAACGTGGCGCGCGCCGGAGAGCCCGACGATGCGGCTGGTGCCCGGCGCGAGCGATGCCAAAATCAACGCGCGATGCGCGTGATATTTCGAGTTTGGAACGACGAGTTCGCCGGTCAGCGGTCCACTCGTTCCCTTGACGAGAAGATTCATCGGCGTCCTATCACGAGGGTGCTCGCGCGAACCTTCCGAGTTTCGTCCAACACGCCCTGCACGCGCATTATCGCGAGAGCACCAGCGACGCGTTTTGGCCGCCGAAGCCGAACGCGTTGACTTGAAACGCGTCGTAGGCGAACGTTCGCGGTCCTCCCATGACGAGGTCGAAGCACACCTCACCGTCGGGATGCTGCGTTCCCATTGTCGGCGGAATGCATTGGGCGTGCATTCCTGCAATGCCGGCGACGGCGCAGAGTGCACCCGCGCCGGCCATGCTATGACCGATGTGACCCTTAATGGAGGTGACGATCGCACGTGGATTGACCGAGTTGATCGCGCGCATCTCGGCGGCATCGCCCACGATCGTGCCGGTTGCATGCGCGTAGATGACGGAGCACGCGGACGCCGCATCGCCGGCTTGGGCGCACGCTCGTTCCATCGCTGCAATTTCGTAGCGCGCCGACGGATCCGGCGAGGTGATGTGATGGGCGTCGGCTATCGAACCGTAGCCGCGGATGCGCGCAAGAATCGGCGCACCGCGCCGCGTCGCGCGCTCGGCGCGTTCTAAGATGAGGATCGCGCCGCCGTCGCCCATGACGAACCCGTCCCGTTCGATATCGAATGGGCGAGACGACCGCTGTACGTCCTCGTTGCGCGACAGCGCTCCGGCGCGAACGAGCGATTCGTAGACGAGCGGACTCAACAGCGTCTCCGTGCCGCCGGCGATCGCCGTCTCGACTTCGCCGCGCTCGATCATCTTTGCGGCCATGCCGATCGCATCGAGCGATGAAGCGCATGCCGTGCTGATCGCAAGTTGCAGACCGTGGAGGCTCCAGTGCATCGCGATGCGCGCGGGCGCCATGTTCGGAATAACCAATGCCATCAGCTTGGGCGAAACCGATCGGCCGCCGCTTTCGATGAATCGGCTTTGCGATTGTGCGAGGAAGGGCAGACCGCCCATCGTGTTGCCGACGATGACCGCGGTGTCGTCCGGTGGAGTGAGGTGCGCCTGCGCGAGCGCGTGTGCCGTCGCGGCGACTGCATACTGCGTGAAGCGATCGGTATTGCGCAATGCGCTCGCTTCCAGCGGCGCGTCGCGGAGAAAATCGTCGCGGACGGCGGCCCACAAGCCGTTGCCGGTCAGCTTGACGGGGGCATCGGCGATGGGCCCAATGGCGCGCCGGCTTTCCGTCAATCCATCCCAAAAGCGTTGCACCGTCGCGCCGATGGGCGAAACGACTCCCATTCCAGTGACTGCGACATGCTCCACGCGCGTCTTGTGCGGGGGCCTCACACCTCACGCCTGCCCTGCCGGCGGTACGTGCATGATATAAATGGTCGAGGCGAGGCCGGCATACCCTGAGCCTCGAAGGCGCGCTTGATGGAGCGAGGGGTCAACGTACCGCAGTCATACCGTCTTGTCCGCCGCGACGCCAAACCCGAACGCACGGTCGTGCGTTTGCGCAATGGCGCCGCGTTCGGCGGCGACGAAATTGCGATTTGCGCGGGCCCGTGCGGTGTCGAGTCGCGCGAACAATTAGAAACGGCAGCAAGAGCGGTTGCCGCTGCCGGCGCCAACGTCTTGCGCGGGGGCGCGTATAAGCCGCGGACCTCCCCCTACTCGTTTCAGGGACTTGGAGAAGAAGGACTCAAGTTGCTGCGCGATGCCGGCGATCGCACCAATCTCGCCGTCGTCACCGAGGTGCTCGACCCGCGCGACGTCGAGAAAGTCTGCAGGTATGCCGACATGCTGCAGATCGGCGCTCGCAACATGCAGAACTTCGTCCTGCTCCGAGAGGTGGGCGCGGTTCGGACGCCCGTGTTGCTCAAACGCGGATTGTCGGCAACGGTGCAAGAATGGTTACTCGCTGCCGAATACGTGATGGTCGGCGGTAACGAGGACGTCGTGCTGTGCGAACGCGGGGTGCGTTCGTTCGACGTTGCGACGCGCAACTTGCTCGATATTGCGGTGGTGCCGCTGCTCGAAGAGATGACGCACCTGCCCACTATCGTCGATCCGTCGCATGCAGTCGGTATCGCGCGTTTGGTGCCTGCGGTCGCCGTCGCCAGCCTCGCGGCCGGCGCGCACGGTTTGTTGGTCGAAGTGCATCCGGATCCGCCTCGAGCGCTTTCCGACGGCGCCCAATCCCTCGACGTCCCGCAGTTCGAAGCGCTGATGCAGCGCTTATCGGAGATCGCGGCACTGACGGGGCGGCGTCTCGCGAATCGCAGACATGCCGAAACCGCCGGTCCGAACGGTCAGCGCTCGGCGAAGGTTTCAGAGATGCCCGGTGCCGACGGCGCTGTGCGATCGAGCACCAGAGGCGTCAGGCTGGCGTAACCAGCGTGCACGGCGCCGATGTCCGTGCCCGACGTCGAACGATCCGTTTCAAACGGCGACTCCCAGGCGCGATAATATGCAACGCCAACATCGCCGTCTTCGCCGACCATTCTGCCGCAGATGCGCTTGCGTCCCAAGCGCGTCACCGCAATGCCGGAAATTGCGTCGATCGAAAGATCCGGAACGTTGAGATTCCAGTAGTAGCGTACGTCGGAGAACGTTTCGTAACCGCGCACGATGCAGCGCCGCACGATCTCGGCTGCGGCATTCCAATGAGGACCGTCTGCCGGACGTTCGTACTCGCACGCAAGCGACGCAGCCATCGCGGGTATGCCGAGCAGACAGGCCTCGACGGCGCCGGCAACCGTGCCGGAGTAGTTGATGTCGTCGGCGAGATTCGGTCCGTAGTTGATGCCGCTGACGACGAGATCCGGCCGTTGGCCGAGTTCGGTGGAACCGAGAAAGACGCAGTCGGCCGGGGTTCCGGAACACGCATACGCCGCGACGGCAAAGCCGGCTCGACGCTCGAGTGTGATCGCTACGTCGCCGGTGATTGCATGCGAAACCCCGCTGCGATCGCCGGTTGGCGCGACCACGGTCACCTCATGATGGGGCGTCAGCGCTTCGACCAGCGCGGCGATGCCGGGCGAGTCTATGCCGTCGTCGTTGGTGATCAGGATCCGCAGCGTCAGGTGCCGGCGGCGACGAAACGCAGGGCGAGACCGTCGATGCAATAGCGCAGATGCGTCGGTGGCGGCCCATCATCGAAGATGTGGCCGAGATGTCCGCCGCAACGGCGGCAATGGGCTTCGGTGCGCTTTTCGACGAGCGCATAATCGGCCTGGGTCTCAATGGCGTTCGGCAAAACGTTCCAAAACGACGGCCAGCCTTCGCCCGGGTCATACTTTGTCGCCGAGGAGAAGAGCGCTAACGCACAGCCCGCGCAGTGATAGGTGCCGCGCCGGTTCTCTTTGTTTAACGGGCTGGAGAACGGCGGCTCCGTGCCGCCGCGCCGAAGAATTTCGTACCGATCGGCGCCGAGCAGCGCGCGCCATTGCGCGTCGGTGTGCGTCACCTCGTAGTGTTGCGATGCCGGGCTGCGCCGCGCGAATGCGAGCGATGCGGCCGCAGCCGCAAACGATGCGACAAATGCTGCGCGCTTCATCATGTGCGACTCGGCATCACGTGGCACGCCGCGCCGCCGTTTTTTTCGAAATACCGCTGGTGGTATGCTTCCGCAGGCCAGAACTTCGGCGCTGCGACGATCTGCGTGACGATACGTTTGGCGAGCCGCGTCTGTTCGCGATCGCGCGAAGCGAGCGCCGTTTCCTGTTGCTGCTCGTCGTGCGTGAAGATCGCCGAACGGTATTGATCGCCGACGTCGAGACCCTGACGGTTGAGCTGCGTTGGGTCGTGAATCTGCCAGAACAGGTCGAGCAGTCGATCGTAACTCACGCGGTTCGGATCGTAGATGACTTCAACCGCCTCGGCATGCCCGGTCGTGTGGCCGCACACTTGGCGGTAGCTCGGGTTTTCCGTCGTGCCGCCGATGTAGCCGCTGACGGCATCGAGCACCCCCGGTACTTGGCGAAAAGCGGCTTCGACGCCCCAAAAGCAGCCGGCGGCAAACGTTGCGGTTTGGCGTTCCATACGGCAATTACAACGTCGCGGTGAAGCTGCTGGATGCATCGACGGTGACATCGTCGGTGGCTAACAGCTCGGATAGGGTCTCTCTGCGCGCCAGCAGATAATGGCGCCCGTCTGTGACGCCCGCGACGGCAGGACGAGGAAAGCGATTGTAATTGCTCGCCATGCTGTACGTGTAGGCGCCCGTGCCCTCCATTGCCAGGAACGCTCCGGCGGCGATTTCGGAAGGAAGGACCACGGTTGCCAGTTCGTCGTTTTCGCATGAACGGCCGCAGACCGTCATCTCTTGCGGTTCACCTTCGACCGGAGAGACCGGAAGCACTCGGTAGCGCGCGCCGTAGAGTGCGGGTCGCGGATTCTCGAAAATGCCGCCGTCCACGATGACGAAGGTGCGTCGCGTCTGGCGTTTGACGGCGAGCACCTCGTAGATCGTCGTGCCGGCGTCGGCGACAAGCGAGCGCCCAGGCTCAACCCCCAACCGCGGCGCCGGAATACCGGCCTCGCGGGCGACCCGCTCGACGTTTTCTGCGATGCGCTCGACCGTGAGCGCCACATCGAGTGCCGGTTGCGATGCATCGGGATCGGAAGCCACGCCGAAGCCGCCGCCGGTGATGATGAAGGGTACCGGTAAGCCGCGCCGCGCGAAACGCGCGGCCGCTTCGACCAGCGCTTGCGCGGTTTCGAGGTACGAGGTCCAATGCAAAGATCTGCGAGCCGATGTGGGCGTGCAGGCCGGCGAAACGCAAGTGCTGGTTCCGCTGCAGCACGGCGCGACGCCGCATCTTCGTCGCGCGGATGCAATCCGAACTTGCTGTCGTGGCCTCCGGTTCTCAGATAGGCATGCGTCTGCGCGTCCACGCCGACATTGAGCCGCAGCAGCACTTCGGCCGAACAGCCGTCGCGCGCCAACCCGGAGAGCCGCTCGAGTTCTTCTAGCCCGTCGACGACGATGCGCCCGGCGCGCCCTTCAACCGCCGCTTGCAACTCGTCCCGCGATTTGCCGGCGCCATGCAGCGTGATACGGCCCGGCTGGAAACCGGCGCGTTCGGCGAGGGCCAGTTCGCCGAGCGAACAGACGTCTACCCCGATCGGCGTTCGCCCCAGCCGCCGCAGAAACTCGACGGTCGCGAACGCTTTGGCCGCGTAGGAAACGTCGACGCCGCACGTCATGACGCGCCGCACTGCCGCCTCCACCACATCGAGATCGATGACCAGGAGAGGCGTTCCGTACCTTTCCGCCAGCGCGCTGTAATCCAGGCTCAGAACTGCTCCATGAATCGGTCTACGCATTCTTGGTCTACGCCCGCGGCGACCAACTGCACCGCCAAGATCGTTCGTGTGTTCCGGCGGTGTGACGAACATGAACGGTGCGGTCTCTCCGCTTGACGCGCTCACGGTGCACCATTGCGCTGCCGGCCGGCACGAGCGTCGTCTGATAGGGGGTCAACGTCGCGGAACCGCCATCCGAGCACACTTCCAGTCCGTCTTCGAGCGACATCACGACGATGGGACGGCCAACGGTCGCCAGCGACGCAGGGTCGCCGGTCGCGACGATGCGTTCCACGATGAAGTGCTCGTCGGCAATAAGCGCCGTGCGGTCGAGTCCTCCAAAGTGGAATTCGATCTGCTGGAGCGTTCCGGTGGTTCCGGCGTGGTAGTCCAGCACGTCGGCGGCTTTCTCCACATGCAGCTCGCGCGGTTTCCCATCGAGTCCGACGCGATTGTAATCGAACATGCGGTACGTCAGATCGGATGCCTGCTGCGTTTCGAAGATCGTGACGCCGGGACCGATCGCGTGCACGACGCCGTGCGGGATGTACACCGTGTCGCCGCGCTTCAAGTCGATCTTCCGCAAGATGTCGCCGAGCGTTCCATCGGCAACGCGCTGCAGTACTCTTCGCGCGAGGTGTCGCGCGTCCAACCGTAGACGATCTGCGCGTTGGGCTGCGGCGTCCAACACGTACCAGCATTCCGTTTTGCCGAAGGGCTGTTTTTCGACGCGCTGCGCGTACGCGTCGTCGGGATGCACCTGCACCGAGAGCCAGTCGTGCGCAGTGATGATCTTGGTCAAAACCGGAAAGATGCGATTCGGATCGATATCGCCGAGCAGTCGCCGGCCCAAGCTGCCGCGCAGAGTGCGCGACCGTCATGCCCGCAAGCGTTCCGTTGACGACCTTATCGGTGTCCCAGCACTCCCACGATTCGCCGTACTTCGTATCGGGATCGCCGTGCTTGCCGTACATCGCGCACCAACTCGTCGCCGCCCCACACTTGCGTCGTCAGTTTCGGATCGAGGACGTACGGATAGAGATCGGCGCTCATGGCATCGCTACGATACGCGCTCGGACGCGCCGATTCCGGCAGCAAAACGGTTGTCGGCGCGGTCAATCGAAGAAGCGCTGCGATGCACGAACTCTATCATGGCATCGGATCGAATCTCGGCGACCGTCAAGCGAACCTGCTGGCCGCGTTGCAGCGTCTGCGATCACGCGCGGCGATCTTCGCCGTTTCGGGATTCTACGAATCGCAAGCCGCCGGCGGCGCCACCGGACCGGCATATCTTAACGTCGCGGTCGGGCTGCGGTATGCCGGACGATCGCGGCGCCTTCGAACTTTTTGCGCGGGATGTCGAGTTGGCCGTCGGACGCGCGCGCGATCGCGCCGCCTCGAGCCACGCCCGATCGATATCGATCTGCTCGTCGTTGACGGCGACATCGTGCATCCGCGCGCTCGACGAGCGTCCGTACGATGCCGTACCGCTGCGCGAAATCGCTCCTCAGTTCGTCGCGATGCGAAGGCGATGCGCGGCGTCACGGCGGCTGCGAGCGCGCCCTGCGCTTCGAAACCGATCGTCAAATGGAACGCCGGAGGTGCGTCTCTCCCTTCGCGCGCCGGAGTCTCGCGGCGTGCGACGCGTCGTGCACCTCGGAGATCGATGGACGCGAACGTTTACAACGCAGATTTTTCGATGGTCGCCGACGTCGCGCCCGATCAGGCGGGCGTGCACATGTCGCGGTTCGCCGAAGCCCTCGAAGAGGCGACGCTTGTCGTGCTCTCGAAGCCGCGACGACCCCACGATCGAGCGCCTCGCGGAAACGATCGCGCGCGAGATCGTGCGACGCAGCGCGCGACCGCGCAGAGGTCCGCATGCGAGCCGATTTTGCGCTGGAGCGCTGGACGCCCGTGAGCGGAAAGCGCGGCGAGGAGATGTACGTGTTCGATCGGCATCGCGCACGCCGGACGCGCGGGCACGCGAAGCGTCGTGGGCATCGAAGCCGAAGGTATGACGGCGTGTCCGTGCGCGCAGGCGATGATGCGCGAGCATTGGCATCGCCGAATTGCGAGAAGCGGGTTTCAGCGAGACGATGCCGACGCGCGCTCGATGCGTTGCCCGCCGCGACGCACAATCAACGTGGGCGTGGCGCGATTTTGCTTGGAGACGAGCCGATGCACGCGCAATCTCGTCGTGCCGAAGATCTCGTTGAGATCGTTGAAAACTCGATGTCGAGTGAAACGTACGATCTCCTCAAGCGCCCGGACGAATTTTTCGTCGTTAATAAGGCGCATCACCGTCCACGTTTTGTGGAAGATGTCGTGCGCGGCATCTTGGCCCGTGCGTTGGAAGTGTACGCAGACTTCGCCGACGAAACGTTCGTCTTTGCCGGACAAACGAACGACGAATCGATTCACAAGCATGACGCGTTCGCCGAAGCATTCGGACGTTTCGGTGAACTGCGCCGCGAGCTGCGCGGCGGAGAGCAGCGTGCAAAGACCGACCTCGCGGCCTGGCTCGGTTCGGCGTCCTTAACGTTCGAGCGCCGCGATTCGCGAGCGCAGTGACGGATGCGATGCGAAAAAAACTCGTACCACGACGGCGGTTCCTCTTCGGCGAGATTGTGATCGCGTAGCCGGCGAAACGCCGCGCCGCCTGCGGGATCGTCGGTCGCCGAAATGGCAAATCGGTCCGCCGCCCACTCGCGCGAACGCGAAAACGCGAAGAGCAGCGGACGGAGCACCTGGGTCGCGACCAGCATGAGCGCGTACAGTCGCATCGACGAGCAGCGGACGATCCGCAGCCGCTCGCGGTCTTCCTGGGAAATGCCGCCGTTGGCGATGAAGAAGAGCGAGCGCCAGTACTTCGCCGATCGCGATGAGACGCCAGGTATCCTTGCTGACGTAGTGTCCAGCTCGTGGGCAACGACGAAAGTCGTTTCGTTTTCGGGGAAGTTGCCGATGAGCGTATCGCCCAAGACGATGCGATGCGTGCTGCCGATGCCGGTGACGAAGGCGTTCGCTTTGCGCGTCTGCCGGCTCATATCCATGCGCAGGATCTCGGCGTCGCCGACGCCGTAGCGCGTGGCAAGCCGCGAATGCTGCTCTTCAAGCGATCCGGTCAGCGGTTCGAACGTGTTGAAGAGCGGCATGACGTAAAGCGGAACGATGACGTTGCCGGCGACGAAGAGCGGAAAGACGGCAATCGTCGCCAGCAGCGGCCAACGCCGGGGTGCACGGCGCACGATGTAACCGAAAGCGGCCGCCAAGACCGCGGTCAAACCGATGGAGATCGCGGTGCTCTTCACGTATTCCGCGAGCCAGTCGCTTTCGGATTGATCGGTCAAACCGTAATGGCGCTCGAGCGCGTAATCTTCGACGAACGACACCGGCAGCTCGAGCAGCGCGGCAGCCAACGACGCCGCGCCCGCCAAGGCTGCTGGTGCGCCCCACACCGGCAACTTTCTCGCTGCTTCATCGATGCGCTCTCCCAGCGGTCCGAAGGCGAAGGCAACGAATGCTGCGGTGCTGCGGCCCGTTTCGACGAGTTGGAGCGCGCGCGCAGTTTCGCGTACGCGCGAGGATCTTTGCCCGAGGCGTATGTCGGGCGCTTCCATTGATCTGCGGCCTGCAGCAACCGTAAGGCGACGTATCCCGCCGCGAAGCCGTAGCACGCGCCGATAATCAGTCTACGCACGTTTTGTCGCCGGCGGCCGCCCGTACTCCGCGCGCAGCGCGTTCTTGGCGCGCTCGAGGACGCGCAAGCGCTTCTTGGAGAGATGTTTCCCGGCGCGATTGATATAGAACGTCAGCATGGACATCGCAGAGCGGAAGGGGGAAGATTTACGCCGCTTGCTCCGATCCGCCGAAGCTAAAACGCCCCGTTCCTGATCCAGCGCATTGCTGCTGCGCGTTACGTTCGCGGACCATTGCTTCCTAGCCATGACGTGAATGTTCCCAGAAACAAGCAAACAACTGCGACGTCCCCTCTAGATCAGTGAAATGCTTTCTTTCGGCTTGGGATGCGCCGCCAGCGAGCCGAGCAACTGTTGCGCGAGCGTATCGCACAACCGGTCGTCGAGTTCGTCCATGCGACCTTCATCGGCCAAACGCAGCTTATTGGGGTCGATCGGGATGCGGGTGAAAAGCGGCGCCTGAGCGAGTTCGGCGACGCGCGTCGCGTACGATGGTCCGAAGATCTCGTACTCTTTTTTCGTATCGGGGGCGACGAAATACGACATGTTCTCGACCACGCCCAAAATCGGTTTCTTCAGTTGCGCAATGAGATTGGCGGCCTTGCGCACGATCATCGTGGCGAGCGCTTGCGGCATCGTGACGAGCACCACGCCGTCGATATTGAGCGACTGCAGCACGGTGAGGGGCGCGTCCGACGTTCCCGGCGGCAGATCGAT
>CAVTWE010000002.1:0-30961 GCA_963738335.1 Vulcanimicrobiota bacterium | reverse complement strand
TCCGGATAGCGGCGTTGTACGAAACGCTAGGGCGCGTTTATCGTTCGGCCCATTGAGCGTCCACATGGCGATTACCGAGCAGGATGAGCACAACCGAGACGATCACCGCCGCTCCGCCGACGAGCACGTTCCAGGTTAACGGTTCCCCCAACACGAGCGCACCGAGTATGACCGCGACGACGGGATTCACGTAGCCGTAGGTCGCCACCGTCGCTGTGGGCAGCATCCGAACGGCGTACGCGAATGCGCTGTAACCCAGCATCGCGCCGCCGGTGATGAGCCACAGAAGGCCCCAGAGCGATTGCGTGGTGATGGATCGAACGTGCAAGTGCGACGTCTCGCCGAGTGCAACGGCAACGATGGAACAGAGGATTCCGCCGACGATCATCTCGAGCGATGCGGTGAACGGGCCGAGTCTTCTTCCACCGGCGTAGACCGAACCGAGCGCCCACGAAAACGCGCCCGCCAGAACTATCCCCGCACTCCACGGATCGGCGTTGCCGGCGCCCCTTCCAACTAATGCGGCGATGCCGGCCGTGCCCAGCGCGATGCCACACATCGCCATTGCGGACGGCGTGCGTCGCGAGCGAAGCGCATCCAGCATCACCATGAAGATCGGCGTGCTCGCCAACAGCAGCGCCGACGTACCGGATTGCACGCGGGTTTCCGCGAGACAGAGCAGGCCGTTGCCGACGCACAGTAGCAGCACGGCAACGATCGTTATCTGAACCAGCTCCCGTCGATCCGGCAACGATGGTCTCGCCTTGGTGAAGCACCATTGCAATGCGAAGAGCAAACAGCCGGCGACGATATAGCGAAACCCGGTCATCACGTACGGCGGTATCGTCGCGACGGCGACACGAATTCCCAGATACGTCGACCCCCAAACGAGGTAAACGGTGACGAGGGCTGCCCACGGCACTACTGAGCGCTGGTCACCAATGCGCGCGGCACAATGCGCACGATCGTCGTGTTGCCGCCGTGCTGCACCGTCAACGAGAAGGGCTGCATTCCCGCCAGCAGCGGTGCGATGTCGCCCAACCCGTAACCGCGTTTGACAAGCTTCCCGTTAAAGGCAACGATGCGATCGCCGGCAATGACCCCTGCGCGCGCCGCCGGACTGTTCGGCACGACCTGCCGCACCTCGAACCACGCCGGTCCGGATTGGTTGAGACTCAAACCGGTGCGATCGCTCCAGAAGGGACGGTCCACATCGCGATTGGGAATGAACGTCACGGTTTGCGCACGGAAATCAAAGACGAGCGTAAAGCGCGACAGTATTCCGGCTCCTAGATTGCCGGCCACGCCGCGCGTCGCGAAAAATCCGGAGGTCACTTGGGGAATCGTTAGCGGAACGTCGCTCCACGTAACGCCGGCGAGCGAAAAGGACTTCGCAGCCGTCGCAATGACCGCAAAACCGCCGCCGACGCCGCCCGGCGACTGGTACGTGACGCCGCCGTTGGGAAACAGATCGTTCTCCGCCACGAACGGTGCATTGAGAACCAGGCCGCCGGCGTTTCCGGTATCGAGAAGATAATATCCATCCACGCCGTCGATTGTCGCTTTGACGTATGCATGGCGAGAATCGGACACAAAGGGCAGCGTTACGCCGCCCGCCGGTGATGCTGCATCGAACGGTTCGACGTCCATTCGACGATCGGCGTAGCGCACGATCACGCGAAAGTTGGCGAGATATTCGTACCCGATGAGTCCTTCGGGCGCTACGCCAAGACGCGGATGCAAGAGCGGATAGCCGAGCGGCGTAACGAGAAACGTTTGCTGCATCAAACGGGCGCCGCCGAAGTTCACAAGCTTCACTGCCGCAAAGCCCGACATCTGTTCGGCCGTGCCGGCGCCGCCGGTCGCAATGGCACCGGAGGTCTTCAATCCAAGGCGCGCGGCTGCGGCCGGCACGAGAAAGTTCGCGCCGCCCGAATCGAACACCAGCGTCGCCGCCTTGCCGTCGAGCGTAACCGGGACAACGATGTGGCCAGTGCGTCCAACCGCATCGCTGCGGAACGGGACGGAAACGCGCCCCGAGATGCGCCCGCGCGAAACGTACGGCGGCCGCGCCAGCGCCCCGGGCGGTAACGCGACCGAAAACTGCACATGCGTCGTCGTTGTTACGGTCGTGGTTCCGGACGGATCGTTCTCCACGGACCACATTGCGATGGTCACGCCTTGGACCGTTTGAAAGTCGGAGTTCGTCGTCGTATCGCTGCCTTGCGCGGTCTGGGCGACGGTTCGAACGAGCCGATACGTCGCGGCATCGAAATAGACGTCCGCCGGGTTACCGCCGGCCGGTTGGACGTGCAGAACGTACGTCGGCTTTCCATCAACGGTTTCACGGCGCCCCGACGTAATGGTGCCGCGCTGGCCGGGACGCAAATAGGCGTTGCTGCTGAGATATGCCGCGGTGACCGCGTCGCCAACGAAGGACGGCAAGCTGACGATGGAAAGCGCGCCGTTCGTGTACGACCATTGGGTACCGTCGTAACCCTGTTCCATCGTTGCCGGTCCGACGACCAAGCGGACTTTGGAGTAACCGTTACGCAAATCGGTGACGCCGTCGAACGTTGCGGGCGCGCCACCGTTCTGACTGAAGGTCCCACGTTCGGTTAATGCACCGTACTGGTCGAGTGCCGCACCGCCGGCGGCGGCACGTGCGCCCGTTAGAACCGTATCGATTTGCCCCGGGTCGAGTGTGGCGGCGGGCAGCGACGCGGCCTCGGCCCAGGCGGTAGCGTACAAAAGGAACAGAACGGAAGCCATGGCGGCACGCAAACTCATGGCAGCAAGCTTGCACCCCCGACAACGACAACCCTACGCCTTACAAGCATGCATGAACGGCACGATAAAAGCATAAAGTAAGCCGCTATGCGCGTCTGGTGGCTTCTCGTTCTGTTCGCCTGTTGCGTCGCCGGATGTGCCGGCAACGAATCGCAGACGTATCACGTCCGGATGGACACCACCAAGGGCCCCGTGGTCGTAGCAGTCGATCGGAGGCTAGCGCCCAACGGTGCCGAGCGCTTCTACCAGCTGGTACGCGCCCACTATTTCGACGGCGCGCGCTTTTACCGCGTCGTTCCCGGCTTTGTGGTGCAGTGGGGAGCGGCTGCCGATCCAGCGGTGAGCAAGCGTTGGGACAAACCCATTGTGGACGATCCGGTCAAGCTCTCAAACACGCGCGGCACGATCGCGTTCGCAGCGACCAGCGCGCCGAACAGCCGGACCACGCACCTCTTCATCAACCTCGGCAATAACGCGCGGCTCGATGCAATGGGCTTCGCGCCGATCGGCCGCGTCGTCAGCGGCATGGGAGCCGTCGATGCGGTGTATTCCGGTTACCGCCAGCGTCCCGATCAAGATCGCATTGCGGCCCAAGGGAACGTCTATCTCGAAAAGACGTTCCCTCGTCTCGACTACATCAGGTCAGCGACGGTCGTTCAGTAACCCGGCCCCGTTACGCCGTCGCCACGTCGAACCGGTCGAGATCCATCACCTTTTCCCATGCGGCGACGAAGCTGCGCACGAAGTGCTCCGGTTCGATGGCGTAGACTTCGGAGATCGCGCGTAGCTGCGAGTTCGAGCCGAAGATCAGATCGCAGTTGGTGCCGGTCCACAAAACGTTGCCGTTACGGCGATCGCGCGCCTCGTACGTGTATTCGCCCGCCGGCTGCCATTTGATCGTCATGTCGAGCAGGTTGACGAAGAAGTCGTTGCTCAATATGCCCGGCCGTTTCGTGAAGACGCCGTGCTTCGAGCCATCCGCGTTCGCACCAAGCACCCGCAGACCGCCGACAAGCGCCGTCATCTCCGGCGCGGTGAGCGTGAGGAGTTGGGCGCGATCGAGCAGCCGCTGTTGCGGCGAATGCGCATGACGGTCGCCGAGATAGTTCCGGAAGCCGTCGGCGCGCGGTTCGAGCACTTCAAAGGACTCGACGTCCGTGTTCTCTTGCGTTGCGTCGGTGCGTCCGGGCGTAAACGACACCTTGACGTCGTATCCGGCGTCTTTCGCGGCCTTTTCGATCGCCGCTGCGCCGGCAAGCACGATGACGTCGGCCAGCGATACTCTTTTGCCGCCGTTCAGCGATGCATTGAACTCGTCGCGCACCTTCTCAAGTGCCTTGAGCACGCTGGCGAGTTCCGCGGGCTGATTGACGGCCCAGTCCTTTTGCGGCGACAGACGAATGCGAGCGCCGTTCGCGCCGCCGCGTTTGTCGGTACCGCGGAACGTTGATGCCGACGCCCATGCGGTCGTAACGAGTTGTGAGACGGTGAGTCCACAGGCGAGGATGCGCTCTTTGAGTGCCGCGACATCGGCGTCGTCGAGCAAGGCGTGATCGACCGCCGGCAGCGGATCTTGCCAGATCAACGGTTCGGCCGGGACTTCCGGTCCGAGATAGCGCGAGAGCGGGCCCATGTCGCGGTGCGTCAGTTTGTACCACGCCTTGGCAAACGCGTCGGCGAAGACTTGAGGATTCTCGTAGAAGCGCCTGGAGATCGGCCCGTAGACCGGGTCCACTTTCAAGGCCAGATCGGTTGTAAACATGATCGGCGCGTGCTTCCTCGAGGGGTCGTGCGCGTCGGGGACCGTATTGGCCGCCGCGCCACCTTGGGGAATCCATTGCCAACCGCCGCCCGGACTCTTGGTCAGCTCCCACTCGTGGGCGAAGAGATTGCCGAAGTAGCCGTTGTCCCATTTTGTCGGCGTGGACGTCCAGGCGCCTTCGAGGCCGCTGGTGATCGTCGCATCGCCGTTGCCCTTACCGAACGTGTTGCGCCACCCCAAGTTTTGCTCTTCGAGCCCGGCGCCAGCCGGCGCGAAACCCACGTATTGCGCGGGGTCTGCGGCGCCGTGCGCTTTGCCGAACGTGTGGCCGCCCGCGATCAATGCAACGGTCTCTTCATCGTTCATCGCCATGCGGGCGAACGTTTCCCGAATATCGACGGCCGCAGCGAGCGGGTCAGGCTTGCCGTTGGGACCCTCGGGATTGACGTAGATGAGACCCATTTGCACGGCCGCCAGCGGTTTTTCCAGATCCCGTTCGCCGCTGTAGCGCCGGTCGTCCAGCCATGTCTCTTCAGGACCCCAATAAATGCGCTCGTCCGGTTCCCACGTGTCGGCGCGTCCGCCGGCAAAACCGTACGTTTTGAGGCCCATGGATTCCAGGGCGCAGTTGCCGGCGAGAACCATGAGATCCGCCCACGAGAGTTTACGCCCGTACTTCTGTTTGATCGGCCACAGCAGCAAGCGCGCTTTGTCGAGGTTGGCATTGTCGGGCCAACTGTTCAGCGGCGCAAAACGTTGTTCGCCGCCGCCTCCGCCGCCGCGGCCGTCGCCGATGCGATACGTCCCGGCGCTGTGCCAGGCCATGCGAACGAACAGCGGGCCGTAGTGTCCGTAATCGGCCGGCCACCAATCTTGCGGGTCGTCATGAGCTTCAAGATGTCGGCTTTGACGGCGGCAAGATCGAGCGTCTTGAACTCGCGCACGTAATCGAAATCGGCTCCCAGCGGATCGGAGAGCGCCGAAGGCCGATGCAGCGCCGAAATATCCAGCAACTCCGGAAACCAATCGATATTGACGCGTGGCCGCAAGGGCACGTGTTTGACGGGACAACCTTGGTCGGCGTCGGTCAGTTCGACGATGGTATTTTCCATGCAATGATCTCCGAATCGAAAGGGGAGGAGGCGTTCGCCTACCGAACGTGCGGTGAAAGTGAATGTCATATTCATTCGGAGCGCGGGCCGCGTTCCCTGCCGGGTCGATAGCGTGCCGGCTTCCCCGCTGCCTGCCAACTATCGCCTCGTTTACGACATCGTTGCGCAAAGCGGCATCGGGCGGCATCTGACGTCCGCGCAGATATATGCCAAGGCGCTGCGTCGTCGTCCCGGCATCGGATTTTCGACCGTGTATCGCGGCTTGTTGCGCTTGCGCGATCTCGGCTTGATTTCCGAGATCGTCGTTCCCGGCGCCGCGGCCGCGACTTACGAGCCGTCTGGCCCGCGCCACGCGCATCTCCGCTGCAGCGCGTGCGGCGAAATCGAAGACGTCGATTATGCCATTCCGGCGCGAACCATCGAGCGACTCGCGCAACGCCACGGCTTTCATATCGACGGCGGAGCGCGTCGTCTTCGACGGTCGCTGCGGGTCGTGCAGCCTGAGTTACAGCTGAATAACGACACCGGACCGATGTAGTCGAACTTCAGCGCAGGTATGCCCGTGAAGGCGTGCCCGTATTCGATATCCACTTCGGTTCGCGTCCCCAACAGTTTCTGCACCCCGAAATCGGTGAATGCGCGCGCGCCTGATCGGGCGCGATCTTGGACACGAGCACGTATTCGGCGTAGAACTGGTAGTCGTTTGGGATCTGCGTCGTCATCACGAGCGACGGTTCGCTGAAGCCGTAACCGTCATGGCGGCCATCGACGAGGCGGCCGGTGGACCCGAGGGCAATCGTCGTTCCGATGCTCGTCGCGGAGCTCAATGCGTACGACGCATCGAAGATTGCCTGTGTACGACGCGCTGCCGGCGGTGAGGAACTTCGAGCCGTTCGGCGCGGTATAGAGTCCGTCAACGCCGATGGTCCATTTTCCGGTTGGCACGAACTCGTACTTAAACCCTAAACCGGAATCGTCAACCCCGTATCGATCCGAACCGGCCGAACGCGGCGCGTACGCGCGCACGGCCTCGTAGTTCGGTCCGATGATATCGAACTCAAAGCGATCTGCGACGCCGATACGCGTAAAGGCCTGCGGCACTTGCGCCTTCAACCGATCCGTTGTGCGGCGTCCCCTGCACTTCGTTCTGATAGCCGAGTTCGAACACGACGGTGTCGCGCTTCACCGCGCAGGCGCTGTAGCCGATCGTTGGACGATTTGCCGTCGCAAGCAAACGGCTATGGCCGCCGCAGGGATCCGACGGAGTAGCACTCGGCGACGGGCGCGGAACCGTTTGCGCGTTGCGGGAGCCGCAGCCGACGCGACCACGCCCCTGCCGGCGATAGCCAGGGCACAGTGCAGCGTGGGCGAACGACGACGGCACAGCGGAGCGACTCGACGTTTTTAATCCTTCTAATAGCGGGTAGTTTCTCTATACGATGGCTCATAAGTCCGTTAACGCCACCCACTACGAGTATATCCCCGCTTTTACGAGCGGGAAGAAGAAACGCGACCACGTCGTCAACGCGATCGTCGAGACGCCCAAGGGCAGCTGCAAGAAGTACGCACTCGAGCCGTCACTGGGCATCATCGCGTTCCATAGCCATCTTCCGGCGAAACTTGAATGGCCGTACGATTACGGCTTCATCCCACAAACGCTAGCTCCCGACGGCGACGGCGTCGACGTGCTCATCATCAACGACAAAGGGCTGTTCTCCGGATGCCTGATCGGCGTTCGCGTCATCGGCTCGGTATGCGAACGCAAAGACGGCGTGCAAAACGACCGCGTGATCGCCGTACCGCTGCCGAGTCGGGCGCTCCACAGCCGACCGACGACTACCACGAGTCTCCGACGTTCCGGCCAAAGAAATTGAGCACATCAAAACCTTCTTGGCCGAGTATCCGGCGCTCACCGGGACACAAAGTCGAGATCATCGGGGTCGTGGGCGCAAAGGAGGCCATTAAGGGCATCAAAGGCGCGATGAAAAAGTTCAAAAAACAAAAGGAGAAATGACGGCTGTCGAAGCGCTCGGAGGCTTCAAACGCTTGCCCCGATGGATGTGGCGCAACAAGGTTAGTCTTTGATGTCGATCAGCGGCTCGAAGCGCCGATCGGGGACCAGCCACATTGCAGCGACCAGTACGAAGATGATGTCGGAAACGGCGGTAGCGAAGAACGCGGCGACGATGCTGAGAGCGTAAAGCACGATCGAGAGCAGTCCTTTTAAATCCACCGCGACGGCTTTGGCAAACGGCGCGGTGCGGCCGTTCACCGATAGGAGCGCGCGTTGCAACAGCGTATAGGCGATGCCGTCGAATAGCAGTATGGCGCCGTAAAAAACGGTCGGCCCGAGCGCTAAGGGATTGCGGCCGAGCCACGCGGTCGCAAACGGCACGAGCGATAGCCAAAACAACAGATTGAGATTCGCCCACATCGCGCGCCCGTCCACGCCGCGGCTCGCGCGCAGCATGTGATGGTGGTTGTTCCAATAGATGCCGATGAAGATGAAGCTCAACGCATAGGTGCACGATTTCCGGCAACACTGGAACGACGGCTCGGAGACCCACTCCAAGCGGAGGCCGCAATTCGAGCACCATGATCGTGATAATGACGGCCAAGACGCCGTCGCTGAACGCCTCGAGCCGGCTGGTTTCCGTTGCGAATCGCATCGGCCCGTGGTGCCTCTAGCGTTCCTTCGGAAACGCCTTGACCGTCGTGTTATCCACCAGGTGCTGCTGGCCACATTCGGAACAGCGCACGTGATTGTTCTCCAAGATCGTTCCGTCGAACGCGGCAAGGTTGCCGAAGACCATTCCGGTGCTAATGGCGCGTCCCGTGGTCGGGCAGAGGATCATTGCTTCCACCATCTTCGTACCTCCGTGCCAATGGTACCACGGAACGAAGGCCCGGCCGCCCGAGGTTCGAAGCAAGCGTCATGAAGAACCGCATCGGCCTTCTCGGCCTCATTATCACGCTCGTTACCGGTTGCGCCGGCCCGACACACGGCGCTATCCCGATGCGGCCGAACAGCGCGAGCACCGGGTATCTTTACGTCGGCGATCTCGGCACGAGCAAAGTCGACGTCTTTAGCTATCCGCAAGACGAGAAGGTCTTTTCGTTGAGCGGTTTCGCGACCGTGAACGGCCTTTGCACCGATTTCTATGGCGATGTCTGGGTTTCCGACGGTCACGACGGCAAGCTCTACGAGTATTTGTACGGCCAAAAAAAGCGCACCGTTCGTTGCAAGTGCCTGGATATTTCACCTTGGGTTGTTCGGTCAATCTCGATAACGGTGATCTCGCTGTGACGATTCAGTCGCCGCAAACGAATCCGGGCGGCATCGCGATCTTCAAACACGCCAAAGGTAAGCCGCACGTTATCATCAGCTCGGACACGTTCCTCGCCGTCGTACTGCGCCTACGACGACCACGGCAATCTGTTTTTCGACGGTGGTCAGTTCAACGGCAGCTTCTTCTTTGCGGAGGTTCGGCACGCCAAGAAGAACGTGCAAATTATTTCACTCCCGCAGCAAATTGAAAATCCCGGCGGCGTGCAATACGACGGAACCTATATTGCGGTCGGGGATCAAGGTTTCGGCTATAAGGGTTCGACGATCTACGAGTTTTCGATCAAGGGAACGACCGCGACGGAGGAGGGCACGACGGCGCTCGGCGGTTCCCAGGACGTTCTCGGCTTCTGGATCGGCAACGGGTACGTCATCGGCGCTAATATCGGGTCGTCACCGGCTGTTGAGTATTGGGATTATCCGTCCGGCGGCCCGGTGCAGAACTCGATCACCGGGTTCACCGAGCCGGTCACCGTCACCGTCGCAGAACTTCCGTCGAAGCGTAACCGCTAACCGCTACGCCTTCTTGTCCGACGTCGCCGAGGGCCCCATCTGGCGAGCCGCCCCATCACGGCCGACGTTGTGAGCGTAGCGGGGGCAGCGCGAATACTATAACCCATCGTCGCTTTCCATTCATTGTCCATCGCTTCGTAACATTCGCATGAAGCGGACTCAAGTCCGGCACGGTTGTGAATTTTGATGTGGCCGCGAGAATACGAAATAAAACCAGCCGTTTGCAATTCGGCTTCAGCCAAAGCGACGCTGGCGCGACGTACTGCAAGCATTTGACCGAGAAACTCCTGCGTCAACAGCACCACGTTGCCGCCAACGCGATCCTGCGCCATGAGCAGCCAACGCGAGCAACGTTCATTGGTCGGGTGTAGAGCATTGCAAGCGCTGAGCCGGCCTGAACTTAGTAACACGGCCTGCGCATATCGTAATGCAAATGACTTCAGTTCGGGTTCACTTTCCAGGGCAGCTCGAAAATCCTTGACCGGCATAGATAGCGCGCTATCTGCTATTTGAACGAGGCTTCGCTGATTGATGCTAGATTGTCCGAGCGCGATCGGCCAACCCGGTCATGCCCTCATGACCGATGATGCCGATTTCCGCGTGTCACCATTCGACATGTCAGGACCACTGAGATGACGCTGTTTATCGGAAACAGCACACGGTCCGGAAGGCTGTCACCATCGTTGATCGGCTGCATCTCGCTTTAGCGGTACCGTCGCGAGAGCGCGCCTTCATGGCTTTCGTCGCACGCTGCGAAAAATGATCTAAAAACAGGTTGCCCGTAGAGCGTGCCGGCTCCGGCATTGACTTACTCGTCTCTACCGGCGCATAGAATACCGGCGAATGAGAGCTGTCTCGATCAGGGCCAGCCAGAGGTCTATGAGAGACCGGCTGACCTCCGCAAAATGCCAAGTGCGGTCGGAGCCTATTACTTCTGCTACCAGCCGTTCCTTCTCCCCTACAGCTGCAGTTGGTAGAGATATGCACGAAATCGCGCATATAGTCGTCGTCCGTCGATCGAATCGGCCGGAATTCCACGCAATATCGCCTTCGCTCGCCGCTGCGCGGAGCTCATGCTGCCGCTGGGCCTTCCCGTTATGCAGCATATCGGACAGAACGGACGGGCCTTGCGTGCTCATATGATTTTCACGCACCATGGAGATGGTAAGCGCGGCGAGTAAGGGACAGGTTTCCGACACCATGGTCATGGTGTTTAGCGGGGAGTACGATCTCGCTTGAAGGAACAGTTGCGTGCCGTGTTTGAGGCTATTTCAGAAGCGCCGCGTGTTGCTTTGGACTTCAGGACGTGACCTACATCGACTCTAGCGTCGTTCATGAACTTGTGCGGCTCCAAACGTCTCGCACGGCGGCGGACTTGCAACCCGAGACGGTTGTCATGTGCAATCGAAACCTTCTGAAACTCTTTGAGATGCTCAACTTGGCATCGGTGTTTTGCATCGTCAGTCGTCTCGACGATGCGATTGGGAAGGATGGCACACCTCCGGTGCAATACGCCTCCTCGTTCGACGGTGCGGCGCCGGTTAACACAATCCGGAGAGAAGGACTGCGTTATGGTGCACCTTCTTAACGTTGCGCGCACCGACTGGCTCTTTCATTATCTCGGAGACGAAGCTATGCTCGAATTCGATTCCGACGAAGTCGAGAGCCGTTATCTCTACCGGTGTGGCTGCTACGCAGTTCGCAAAGTGGAAAGCGACCACTCAAATGTCACGTGGTGCGATACGCATCGAATCATCGCCTGATTCGACAACCGGTGTTGCGCCAGGCCTTCGGACTGTCGCCCACGCACGCCGTCGGCGCCGCAGCCCGCTCGGTCGGTAGACTGGGTGACCGCCGATGCAACGGCGTGTTATCACGTCGCCGTAGCGTGCAATCTCGAGCGCTTCAATCGCCATGAGCCCAAGATCCTAACGTAGCAACTCGTGACCGGACGGCCGCGACGTAGGAGCACCGGGCCGCCGAAACCAAGCATCGAGAAACCGCTTGCTACGGTGTGGGAGATTGTGTTGAAGAGTTCGTTCCATCGGGTTGCTTACGCACTGACAGCCTCGTGCTGTTCGTGCTTCCGGCTCAAAGAGCGAACGCTGGAACGACCGGGTCGATCAGCGGAACGGTGGTCGACGCCGCGTCGAAGGCGCCGATTGCCGGCGTACTCGTTACCGCGACGAGTCCCTCGCAAGTCGCACAGGTTAACGACCGACGCAGGGGGACGGTTCACGTTTATTTCCTTGATGCCCGACACGTACGTGATCTCGGCCGTCCGCGCCGGCTACCTGTCAACGTCTACTGCGGGTATCGCGGTCTTCGCCGATCAAGGCCAGGTCGTCGCAATCGCGCTGCAGAGAAGCCTCAAGACCATTGGGCACGTCACCTCGCGATCGTCGCTAACGCCGGTGCGCCCCGGCACGGGCACCGACGTCTACTCGGTCAATCCCGGCCTCACATCAGCGGCCGCTCCGCTGGGTGGGGGAGGCGGTCTAACAACGCCTACTCGGCGATCGCGGCCATGCCGGGCGCTTACGTTCCTCCCAATCAAGTCGGCGTGAATCAAACGGTCTATATTCGCGGCGGTTACTACGACCAAATCGGCTATGAGTACGACGGCGTGCCGATCAATCGTTCGTTCGATAACTATCCGGGCAACTCGGAGACGACGCTGGGACAGCAAGAACTACAGATCTATACGGGCGGCGGCGAAGCCGACGCGAACGCCACGGGATTGGCCGGCTTCATCAATCAGGTCATCAAAACGGGAACGTATCCCGGCTACGGGACCGGCAATCTGGCGCTGGGAACGCCGACGTTTTATCACGATGCACGGATCGAAACCGGCGGCTCGACGCCGGACCGCAACTTTTCGTACTACGTCGGAATCAGCGGAACGAATCAAGACTTCCGCTATTTCGATCAGTTCAACGGCGCTTCGTTGACCGACTCGATCCCGTACGGGTACTGGCCGAGCCACCTTACGACGCTCCTTGCCGTTCTGGCCGGCGGTCTATCCGAACTGTCGAAACAATACGACGTACGACAACCCGGTGGCATAAAGGCCTGCTTTCGAACGATCCCGGCTGTTTCGGCATCCTATCCGTCGAACTATGGCCAACCTTCGTCGGTCGACAGTCGCGACGCCGTGGTGAACCTCCACGTCGGCATTCCGCACCGCAACGATGCGGGGACGCGACGACGTGCAACTGCTCTACATGTCTTCGGCCAACTTTACGCAGTACTACACGAGCCTCGACGATGCCGGGCCGCTCGGCATGGGGATCGAACAACAACGGGCTGCTGGCTCCGTCATCACAACTTTTACGCCGGAAACATCAACCAGTGGCCGGATTTTTACACGTTTCCGGGCGGCACGCCATGGCTCGCTCCGGCCTCGACTGCACCGATCGCGTACTACTATCCGGGATCGCCGACCGATCGTTGCGCGAACGTTATCGGCGTTCCAAACGCTTGTCCGATGTCACATGGCTACCAAGTCGAGTCGCTGGTTCCCGCGAACTATCGCGACGGGCGGTGGGATACCGCGAGCATCTCCAAACTGCAGTATCAAAAGAATCTGGGCTCGTCGGCCTACCTTCGGCTGTTCGGCTACACGTTTTATTCCAATACCAATCGCGCAACGGCCAACGGCTACGGCAGCAACGAAACGCTGGGCGTCGAGCCCTACCAGTACGAGGTCGACTCGCATACGGCGGACTGGAAATGCAGTTCGAAGATCAGCTCTCGTCCAAGCATCTCATCGAAGCCATGGCGTCGTACCTGACGTCGAACACGCTGCGGTATACCAATCGAAACTACGACAACAGCGATTCCCAGCAAGTCAGCAACTTCACGGACGGCTCAGAATGCTTCGCGACCTACACGAGCGTGCGTTTTCACGTCGGCGATCGAGCGCCGTGCAATAAGCTGGTTTCCCAAGGAACCTTCGGCGATCCCGTACGGCCGCTTTACCGGCGTCGATCCCTGCTCCGACGGCGAACTGCCGGCTTCAGCGCCGGCATGCCAGGCCGGGGCGTCCATGCGCTTGACCTACCTTGGCAACAGCGCCGACATCAACGCCGTCTCTCCAAAATTACCGGCGCATCGCTCAGCGAGCAATGGCGGCCCAACGACGCCCTATACGTCAACTTCGCCACTCGTTACGAGAGCGATACGTACGACCTTGCCAACACCAATAATCCGGCAACGAATTTCTGGTTCGCTGCCGCTCAACAAGAGTTTTGCGTTAATCCGGTGACGCGTCAGCCGATCTTCGTGCCGCAACCGCCGCAATATATCTCCTTCTACCAGCCCTTAGTCCGATTCAACTGCCCGATCGACCGGTCGACGGGAAAGCCGGTCCAGACGGTCCATCCCAACGGCACGGACGGCATTTTGCTGACCAACAACTACCCGTCATCGTACTCCGTGGGTTACGGACTGCCGCGCATCTCCGCGACGTATACCGTCAATCCCGACACGGTGCTTCGCGCCTCGGCCGGGCGTTACGCGCAGCAGCCGCAAAACTATGAAATTCAATACGACACCCTGCAGCCGAACCTGGCGTCGACATTGCTCGGGATTTATTCCGTTCGGCTATAGTTCGCCGTTACACGAGGCGCAGCCGCAGTACTCCAACAACTATGACTTTTCAATCGAGCATCATTTCAAAGGCACCGACGTCGCGGTCAAGCTCACGCCATACTATCGCTACGGTACCGATCAGCTCTACGAAACCCCGATCCTTCCCAGCCTTGGCGTTTCCCCGTCGTTCAACGCCGGCACGTTGCGGGTGGACGGCATTGAATTACTGCTGACCAAAGGCGATTTTACCAAGAACGGATTTTCGGGAACGTTTTCATACACGTACACCAATGCGGCAGAGAAATGGAGCAACTATCTCAACAGCACCATCGGTCCCGGTCGATCCGTACAATCAAGATATCGAGGAGTTCAACGCACTCACCAAAGCCGGCGGCGGCGCGCCGTGTTATAAAAACAACGGCAAAGGAACGCCCGCGCCGACGTGCCCCTCGACGTCGATCCTCAACCCCTATTACACTATGACGCCTCAGCCGACGCTCGATCCCAACGGCTGGTACACGCCGGGACTCGATTACGCCGTTCATCTCACCCAACACGTTCGCAATGGTGCTGAACTACCGGCACGGCCGGCTTTGCGATTACCCCGGCACTGCAGCTGCAAGAAGGAACGTCGTACGGGACGCCGGGCGACGTGCAAGGCCTCGACCCGCGCGCGTGTTATGCCAATCAGGGTAGCCAAGGAATTCCCACGCACAATCCGCTGAGCGCCGATTATACGTCCTGCAGCTATGCGCTCACGAGCGACGGCACCGATCCGGGGAGACTCTACATACCGAATCCGCAGACCGGCACGTTTGACACCTTCGGACAGTTCCGTCAACCGTGGCAGTTCAATTTAGGGATTCAAACGTCGTACGACTTCACGCCGCGCATCAGCGCACGAGCAATGGTTACGAATCTGATCAATCGGTGCTTCGGCGGCTCGAGCGAGCCGTGGTCGAGGGCCTATGCCCCAAGCGCCGTCGTTTGTGGTTATACTCCCAACACGTTCTATAACGGCGGGCACTACTACGAGGGTAGCGGTCCAAACGACGTCGCCGCGAACGGCGTCCCGGAGAACCCGTATTTTGCGCAGAGCTTCGCGCCGTCGTACGGAGATCCGTTCTCCTCGAATTTTCCACTGGCGCTCAATCTCTATCTCTCGTTGCAAGTGCGACTGTAGCCGCCGCCTGGTTCACTTGGATAACCATTGTGGCGCCCTGTTGCAACTGCCACAATTCCGCCTTATCGTCCGCCTGCACATCGCAGCTGCCGACGCGCGATACGTTGCCCTTAACGGCGCACAGCGACGCGGTTGCGCGCTTCGAGCGGCTCAGGCCGGCCGCATCATGGGTGTTGCCTGAGGCGAGATCGGAAAACTTGTTGTACGTCAGTGGAAATAGCGGTTACGTCTACATCTTTTCGTTTCCGGAAGGGAAGCTGGCGGAACCTTGACGGGTTTTCAAGAGGTCGCCGGAGTCTGTGCCGATCGCGCAGGCAACGCTTTGGGTCGCGAACTCGGCGGCCTTTGACCTTATTGAATTCCCCCATGGCTCGCCGATCGCGACGTTGACCGATTATGGAAGTTATCCGTTCAGTTGTTCCGTTAATCCGCACAATGGCGATCTAGCCGTATCAAATATTTTCTCTATCGATCCGAGCCAAATGGGCGGCATCGCTCTCTACAGAAAGGCGAGAGGAGCACCAAGGCTTTATACGGATTCCAACTTTCCCGAGTACTACTTCATTGCGTACGGCCCGAAGGGAAACATTTACTTCGACGGCACGGGATACGGAAGCGACTTTAAGATGGCTCGATTATATCGCGGCCGGTTCACACCCATCGTAATCAAGGGCGCAACAATCCCTTCGCCCGGCGGCGTGCAGTATGCCGAGGGCTCCTTAACGATCGGCGGAGCAGACAGCTCGGGGGACGGGGTTATCTATCGAATAACAGACCGCGGCGTGGTCAACGGAAAGACCACGCTGATCGGTTCATCCGGTTGCATGACGTATGAAATTTGGAAGGGCTACGCTATTTGCGGGTCCGGCAAAGGGAACGTTCTGATCTACCAATACGCCGCCGGAGGCATCCCCATTCAAACCTTGGGGACGCCACAAATCCGTTTCAGGTTGTGATTAGCGAACCCCCTAAGCGCTAGATCGGCCCTCATCTTTTTCGATGGAGCTTTTAATCATTACTAACGAGAGCTTTCCGCTCAACGGTGCTAGAAATAAAGCATGATCAAATTCCACAACGTCTTACTCGCATGCGCTCTAAGCGCAGGATCGGTAGTCGCCGCGGCCGCGCCGGCATCGGCGGCTCACGTCTCCGTTGCGACGGCGCGACCGGCAGCGACGGGACGCGTGCTTCCAGGGAACCGCTACTACGGAACCGGATACCGGGGGTACGGCTATCGCACCGGCTACGGCTACCCCTATCGCTACGGTTACCCCTATCGCTATGGCTACGGCTACCCCTATCGCTACGGCTACGGCGTTAGCGTTGGCGTTGGCTTTGTTGGCGCGGGTTACGGCTATGTCGGCGGAGGCTATGTCGGCGGAGGCTACGGCTACGTCGGCGGAGGGTACGGCTACGCCCCCTATCCTGCCGTATATGGGCCTCGCGCATATTGGGTACGTCGTCCCTATTGGCGCCCTTATCGCCGCGTATATTGGGGACGGCGCTTCGTTCGCTAACTATCGCGTCCATCGTTCTTTCCAAAGGCTCTAGCCGTTCGCGGTTAGAGCCTTTGCGTCAAAGCGTACTAACGCCGGCAAAGACGTCGCTGCCTATTCCGTGGCGACGTTTGCCGCTCTTCGGCTGAGCGTTGTTGGGCGTCTCACATCGATATGCGTCTACGCTGACAGCACCCGAATGTCGGAAACGTTACGCCCACATTCCTGAAATTTGCTTGGAACGCTATAGCGCAGGTCGGTAGATGGATTTGGTCGACGTGAGCTCCGACGCAATCGCGACCGCCATGGTTGAAGAGCTCGCCCGACGCCGGCTCCGCCCGGCATATTTGCAGCACCAACGGGAATCGAAAGCGATACGGCAGCGCAAGCCGAGGTTACTGACGACGAGTGAAAACGGTACTCCTGCGGTACTCCTAAGGAAGGCGCAGCAATTCCCGTCGTCGCCAGTTGTCGTCGCTAGCCCGCGGTAGCTGGGCCAAATGTGGGCCACTCGCTACGACATACAGCCGGGGTTCAAAGATCGCTTAAAGGACTTCAAAGCCGCCGCGAAGGCCTGCGGGAAGGGCGCGCGCAAAATGGATGGCTCGGCGTGGAATTGTTGCGATTTTCCAATCTCGAGTGTCACTATGGGGCGCGCGAGGTATTTTCAAGTGTTAGTGGCGCTTTCAACGATGGCGAACGCATCGGCCTCGTAGGCCCAAACGGTGCGGGGAAGTCGTCGCTCTTGCGTCTGCTCGCCGGCGTCGACCTGCCATTTGGAGGTACCGTCGTGCGGGCGAAAGGCGTGAAACTCGGGTATCTCGCTCAAGGCGTTGCCGACGAGACCGAGTCGACGCTGCAAGACCTCGTCGACTCTGCGCTGGCTAAAGCGACGTACGAAGAGTGGGGCGTGCGAAACAAAGCGTTGCGCACCATGCTCTCCGCGTTCGGCTTCGCGCCAGCGGAATACGATCGTCCGCTACGCTCGTTTTCAGGCGGCCAGCGGGCGAAAGTAGCGTTAACGCACGTGCTGATCGACCAGCCTGACTACCTCATTCTCGACGAACCGACCAATCATCTCGACGTCGCGGCAATCCGCTGGCTCGAGTCGTTCGCGTCCAACGATCCGCGCGGTTATATCGTCGTTTCGCACGACCGCTACTTCCTCGACCGGATAGCTACGCGCATCTGGGAGATCGAGCGAGGGCGCCTTCACGCTTACGCACCCGGACGGCCCGCGTACACCGCGTACGTCACAGCGAAAGAATTGCGACTGGAGACGGAGCGGCGCGAGTACGAGACCTTCATCGCCGAGCGTGACAAGCGGCGCAGAACAATCGCCGGGCTGCGAGCGACGCACACGTCGTCGGATTACAGCCAAGTGCGCAGTCGAGAGAAGCAGCTGGCGCGCATCGAAGCGACAACCCGAACGCCGCCTCCCGCGGTTGCCGAACGCCAGATTTCCGTCCGCCTGCGCCCGTCGCGTCGCCCCGGCGGCGGGTTCGCCTTCGAAGTGCGGAGGTTGAGCAAAGCGTATGATCAACGGCTTTTCAGCGAGCTAGCGTTCGACGTCGAGCGGGGAGAGCGCCTCGGCATCGTCGGACCAAACGGCTCCGGAAAGTCGACGCTTCTAAAAATACTGACCGGCGCAGCGCAACCCGATTCAGGATCCGTTATCTTCAATCCAGCGGCGAAAGTCGCGTACTTTGCCCAGAACTCGCACGATCAACTCGACGTGCAGCAGAGCGCGCTAGCAGCCGTGCTGGACGGTGCTGCACTGACCCCGCAGGAGGCGCGCGGCCTGCTTGGCCGCATGCGTATTAGCGGCGATGCCGCCGACAAAGCCGTGCGCGATTTTTCCGGTGGTGAGCGGCGCCGAATCATGCTGGCGCGACTGATGGCGCGCGCGGCCGACGTCTTACTGCTCGACGAGCCGACCAACGATCTCGATATCGACAGCCGCGAAGCACTCGAAAGCGTCTTATGCGACTACGAGGGCACGATCGTCATCGTTTCGCACGATCGCTATCTTTTGTCGCGCCTATGCAATCGCGTATTGTGGATTGAACGAGGCGCGTGGGGACTCATCGACGGCGGTTACGACGTGTACGAGGCGGCGCAGCGCGACCGCGACGAAGCGGCGATTGACCGCGTGATGGAAGAGTACACCGTGCCTGCCAAGGCGTCGCGTCAAACGCCGTTGCGCGTACGCTCGCAGCTCAAGGGGCAGATCGAACGAATCGAGCGAGAAATCGAAGGCCTCGATGCGCGCGTCAACGAGATCGAACTTCTCTTCGAATCGCCCGAGATCTATACCGACGCGGCCACATCCAGATTTTGAGTGAAGAACTCGATGGATTAAAAATGCGCAGTCGGGAGCGCGTCGTCCAATGGGAAACATTGCTACGTCTCTTCGAAGAAGTGACCGCCACCTAGCGAGCGACAATTAGACGTTTAGCATGGCGTCGCACTGCACGCTCAATCCGCAACCGGTGTGGAGTGCGAAGTTCGCGCTCGCCGATATCCATGGCCAACGGCGTCGTCTATATCGCCAATCACAATCGCGAGACGGAGTTCGGTTCGACGCGGCAACCGGCGCGCAACCGTGGAGTACGCCGCTTTCGGGTAACGGCGATGAGCGGCGGTCACGCGGGCGATGGCGCGGCAAAGACGTTTCCCGATCGGCTCGCTGACTGGCGAGAGTAGGGTCGCCCCGATGCAATCCCCGCTGCCGTTGGCTCTAGCCCGGGCGCTCAGCTCCACATGTTTTGAAGCGCAATGCATTGTCGAGAGCAGCACCCGATGCAGTATTATCGAAAATACACCACGTTTCGCTTGCGGCGGCGTAGACGCGCGCCGCTAACGCCGTCAGCGCCGCAGCGTCATATGACGAGTAGTACGTGCGCGGCGTACCATGCAGCCGAAAGTAGCGGAACGCGCTCCACCCGCCCGGTTCTGATGCGCGCGGATCGGGCGGCGGATCGGCGGCGACGCGTCCGACTTGGTGCGCGGAAAGAAGGGCGCCCGCTTCTGGTGTGAACCATGATGGGTGACGCGGCTCACACACGAGATGGGGCGCACCGAGCGTGCGACACAGTTCGAAGAACCGCTCCATCCGATGTGCGTCGAACTGAAAGCTAGGCGGTAACTGGAGTAACAGCAGCCGCCGTTTTGCGCCCAGGCCGGCGCTTTCATCGATGAACCGTTGCAATTTATCCTCGCAGTCATCGCATCGTTTCACGTGCGAGATCGTTTTGGGAATCTTCACGGAAAACGCAAAGCCGGATGGTACTGCGGACGCCCAACGTTCGTAGGTCGTGCAACGGTGCGGCCGGTGAAACGAGGAATTAATCTCCGCGGCGTTCATCACGATGGAGTATCGTTCGAGTTGCGTGCCGACACTGCCGAAGGCGGAGCGTACGTTGGCGGGGATGGTCCAACCGGCCGTACCGACGCGAACTTGGGCCATGGTTCCCTCTTACCTAAACATCACAGAGTGTGCCGGCACAGTACCGTAGACGGCGTGGCGTCGCTGAGGTACTGTGCCGACCGCTGGCTCTTAGCCTCCCAGCGCGGCGTCCGGACTGACGGCCAATGGCCAGTCTCCTGCATTCGTCGTTAGCTTATTTGAAAAGGACGTTCCCTTAGGATAGGCTACCGATTGGATGTCGAACGGTGATCCGACTTCCGTGCTGACGTAAAGGTGTTTTTCGTTCTTGCTGAGCGAAAGCGCGAACGGGGAGCCGCTCACGCTGATCTCCTTCGACGGACTGGTTGACCCTGCCGGGAAGTACTCGACGACGTTACCATAGAGCACGATGAGGTTTCCCGAGCGATCCACTTCTAGTGCGCCTGGATACGCGGGGAGGCCCAGGTTTTTGCCGTTGGCCGAGCCGGGCGGAAACTCTTCGACGCCGCCGCCGGCCGCGTACAGGTTGTCCTGCTTATCGGTGGCCAGGTATTCGGCAAAGTACGAGATGGTGAGTGAAGGCGTCGTCTGCCCTTTAGGATAGACCGTTATGGTGTCGTTACCGACGTTGGCGCAGTAAATGGTGCCGGCGGCGTCCACCGTCAGACCGGTCGGCGAGTTGACGCCGTCGCTGATGGTGATAAACGGCGACGTCTTGCCGGCCTTGTAGCCGGTGATGGTGTTGTTGCCGAGGTTCGTGGCGTACACGCTGCCGTCGGCCCCGACGAAGAGCCGTTCCGGATTGGAAAGGCCGGTCGTAATTTGCCCGACCTCTTTACCGTTGACGCCCTTACCTGAGTAGATCGTAATGGTGCTGGTGTCATAGTTGCCCCAATAAATGAGGGACTTGTTTCCCTTCTTCTTTGCATCCGGAGAGAGCCAGCCACCCGCACCGGTTCGAGCGGCTTGAGCATGCACGCCGTGTCCGGCGGCCAGCATTTGGTTCAGGCGTAGCGATGTTGCTTGAGCGCCGGCGACGTTGCCGCCGTTGCTCGGGGTCAGAGCACCGGACGAACAGCCGGCCGTCAGCGCGGCGAGCAGAAACAGCGCGGCACCTCGGTACTGCGATTGAAAACTCAAAGACACGAATCGTCCTCCTAATAGCGTCTTGGGAATTGCAGGGCATGCTGCTCCAAAGCGGTTCAATCCTACCTTGTTTGCGGCGTTCTTGGTCGAGGCTCGGCCGGGGCCGGCATGGCGACGCGTTCCATGTTGCGTCTGCCTTCGTCTGGTGCTCGACGGCGTGGAGCGTTACGCGATGCGCCTTATTTTAAGGTTCGCGCGACGGCCGGCCGTCGACGGTGCCCGGTGCGCAGGCATTGCCAGCAAATAGCGAACTTGCAGCGTCACAAACTCCGCCGTGGAACAAAAAAACGGAAGTGGAATCGAACGTGTCAGAATAGCGCCAACGTGAATCGAAGCGATACAGCATCGCAACCCGAGACAACTGACGACAACGAGAAGCACTTCTGGGAAGATGGGCTTATTGATGTTGTCGCCAGCTGTCCTCGGCATCCAGCAGGAAGTGGCCCAAATGTGGGCCACTAAATGCTCAGTGGCGTGGGCAGTGACGAGGTGGCGTCAGCGCCGCTTATTCTTAGATAATCCGAATGCGCAGAAGTTCGCGGTGCCGCACGATGCGTAGACAACTCCGTCCAAAATGACCGGTGTCGTCGCCGAGCCGCCCGAACCGCCGCCCGTACCGCTCGACCAGAGAATCGTACCGGTCTTTGCGCTTATCGCACAAAGTCCGGCCGGACCGGCGCACAGTGTATAGACGAGGCCGTTGGCGATGGAGACGCCTTGTCCACCGTTAGACGCCGCGGTCTGCGTCCACAACAAACTGCCGCTCTTCGCCGAAAAGGCTTCCAGATCGCTTTCCCCGACGAGGTCGTAGACTACACCGTTCGCGATCGCCGGTTGGGTTGGGCCGAGCGGGTTGTTGCCGGTGATGTCGACCGCCCACTTCTGAGTGCCCGTTTTTGCGTCGAGCGCGACGATCTGCTCGCTACACGACCCAGAATATGACACGTTTGCAAAGAGCGCGCCTTGCGCTTCGCTGACGCCGTGCGTAGCGGCAGCACCACAGCCAGATCCCAACTCCGTGCACCATCCCGGAGTACCGTTTTTGGCGTTAAACGCGCAAATGCTGGTGTGATTATCGGTGCCAAGGCAGCCGACCGCGTAATACGCCATGCCGCCGGCAATGGGATCCGCATTCGCATTGCCATTGCCGCCGCAGTGGTTACCCGCGCTCGTGTACCATGCCAAGGCACCTGTCTTAGCGGTGAGGGCTTCGAAGTACGTTCCGCCGTCATAGAGTTCGACGTATGCGTAGTGCTTTGCGACGGACGGCGTGCTGTTAAGGCCGCACCCGAAATCGTGGCATAGGGCAGACCAGCTGGCGGTACCGTTTTTGGTTTCGTACGCGCAGAGTCCGGTGCCCTGCGAGGTATTGCATGAGCCCAATACGAGGTCACCGGCGACGGCAGGAGCTCTGGCAGACGTAGTCTGGTCGCCGATACTCCACATGACGGTTCCCTTGGAAGCATTCAACGCGTAGAGCATGTCGGCGCTCTGACCATAAAGAACGCCCTTGGACGATACCAGGCCGTCCGCGCCATTGTCGGTCGGTGTCGACCAAAGAAGGGTCAAGTTCGCGACGTTTTTCGTCGAAAGGGTCTTCTCTTTCGGATTGTAACCGCTATGACCCGAGTCGAAGCCCAGTTGTGGCCACGCGAGCATCTTTGCATTGACCTGGGCCGACGTTGACGCTGTCGTTGTGACCCGTTGCGCTTCAGCCGGTTGCACCACGGAAGCAGTCACGCTGGGTGGAGGCACGATCGTGCCGGCGCCTGTGCCTGATGAGGCACAGCCGGTGGTGACCGCTGCAACCAGAGGAACAATAAGAATAAGCAGCTCTGCTACGCTAGGGATACGCATGAGGTAAAATCTCCTCGTCGAGCAACATTGTTGCCTACTGGCGCCGATTCGTGCGCTGAGGCTGACATGAGCGTAGCGAAACGGCGAACCGCCGAACATGGGGCGCAACCCTACCTTGATCCGAAAAGCTCGCGCAGAAAAGGTAGGGGCGTCCCCCATTCCGACCGCAATCGTCGGCAAGTTATCCTAGCGAGGTGGATATCTCCGAAGCGATTCGTGCGTCCGTTCTGCAACGAATCCGGAGCTTGAATCGCAGCGAGCGCGCAACCATTATGCGCGCATCGATAATTGGGCGGCACTTCGAGGTCAGCGTATTGGCGTCGATCGTCAGCTGCACGAATGCAATTCTCCGCGCAGCCCTTGACCACGCCAGCAACCTTCAGCTCATCGCAGACGAAGGCACGGGCGATAGTTACATGTTTCGGCACGCGCTCACCCGCGATATCATTTACGCAGAGTTGCTTGCTGCGCGCATTCGCCCGCTTCATCGCCGGGTGGGCCAGGCGCTTGAAAAACGCGGTACACCCGACGCCGGTTCGATCGCAACGCTCGGCTACCACTTTTGGGCGGCAGGTGACGGCAAGCGCTGCCTGCGCTATAACGAACTCGCAGGCGATAATGCCGCCGCAATTCACGCTCGCGACGACGCGCGCATCTACTACGTTCGGGCGCGCAGCGTCGCAGAGGTTGATTCCGTCGCCTTCGCTCGGCTAACGCAAAAACTCGCGGTCTCAACGCGGTGCGTCTAGCGCACTAGGTGCGTTGTTGCGCGCGGCGAAACGACGTTGCGTGATCGTTCGACCCGTGCTTTGCCGGCCGTTTGTCGGACGGCGCGAAGAGCTTGCTTACCTGCGCGATCGGCGGTTGGAGGCCGGCGCGTCGAAAGGCGCATTCGTGTTGATCGCCGGCGACGCGGGCGTCGGCAAATCGCGTTTAATGGCGGAGTTCTGCGATTCACTCGTATCCTCGCGTTGGAAGACCGGTCATGGCGCATGCTTGGAGTTTGCCAGCCAGCCGTATGGGCCGATTCTGGAAGTGCTCGAAAACATTGATGCAAAACCATACCAACTCGCTAGCGCCGCCACGAAGCGAGCACAGTTCGACGCAATCGCCGATCGTTTCGCCGCGATCGCATCGCGCCGAGCGCTCGCGATCGTTATCGAGGATCTGCACTGGGCCGATGCGGCATCGCTCGACTTCATCGCATACCTCGCAACGAAGATCCATAGAATGCGCGTATTGGTACTGGCATCGTTTCGGGCAGACGAAGTGCACACAAAACCTTTTGCCGCTGCAGCCTTGGCAAAGATTGCGCGGAACGCTCGCACGAGTCGCATCGACCTCGCGCCGCTGCGCGGGCCCGAACTGCGGACCTTCATTAACGAAGCGCTCGCCGGAACTGACGTTGTCCGACGAAACGCGCCGCGCAATCGCACTGGCCGGGGAAGGAAATCCATTCTTCACTGAAGAGCTGCTCAAGAGCGCCGTCGAGCGGCACACGACACCTAGGCGGCGCCGCGATCCCGATCTTAGCCCACACGGTGCGCGCAACGCTACTCGAGCGATTGCGGCCCTTCGACGATCGAGAACGCCGGATCGTAACGCAGGCAGCAGTGATTGGCCGAACTTTCGGTTTGCAGTTGCTCGCAACCACGCTTGAGGAAGAACCGAATGTCTTGCTTGCTGCGTTACGCCGCGCGCGCGACTTTCAACTGATCGAAGAATTAAGCCCGACGGCCTTTCGCTTTCGCCACGGCCTTACACGAGAAGCCATTTGTTCCGACTACCTCGGCGCCGAGCTGCGGCCGCGGCACCGCGCCATTGCTTTGGCGCTCGAGAGCGTGGCCAGCGAAGACGGCTCGCTAGAAGCGCTCGCATACCATTGGTGGGCGGCCGGCGACGCCAAGAAAGGAGCTCACTATAACGAGCTGGCCGGCGACGCAGCAGCCAGCGTCCATGCGCATGAGGATGCCATTGCGTTTTATAAGCGTACTCTCGAATCGAGCGGCCTCGAGGAGTTTGCTCGAGGCTCGATCGTGGAGAAAATCGCTGAACGGCGCGTCATGTTGACTTTGATGGAAGATGCGCAAGCAACGTACGGAGTCGCAGCGGATCATTTTGCTGCGGCCGGCGCCCACGAGCGCGAGGCGACGTGCCGCGCACAAGCTGCCATCTCCGGGTATATCATCGGGCAATCCAATCCGACAGCCCCGTTGGAAGCGATGTTGACTCGTCTGGATCCGGCCCAATATGTTGCGATCAGCCGCGTACATCTGGGCCTGGCGTGGCTGGCTGCCACGTTTTGGTTCCCTACGCGCGCCGCGCAGCATCTCGACCAAGTCGATCGTCGTGCATTAGCGAGCGCGACCGACATCCGTCTGCGCTTTCATAACGTCGCGGCATGGATCGCAATGACGATCGGTGATCTCGATAGCTTCCGACGGGAACACGCCGCCTGGATCGAGGCGGCAACGTCAAGCGGTCAGCATCAAAAGGTCGCTTCCGCACACGTCAACGGGGCGATGTGTCTTTCATTCTTCGGGCTACACGAGGAGGCACTGGCAAGCATAGAACGTGCGCTGAAGGTGGCTCGCGAAGCGCACAACAGTCTGGGTGAAGAAGACGCTCACGCGATCGCTGCCATGTGTTATCTGTTCAAAGGCGAGCTCGCGCGTGCCCGTACCGAAGTCCAGATGGTACCGGTGACGACTGAGAATAGGGTTAACGTCACGTTCGGCACTGCGTGGGGAATGCTCATTGGGATACACCTCGGCGATGAGCGCCTGGTCAAACAATGGTTCGACGGCTTTGAAAATCGGCTCGATCCCGCGCTCGAGATTGAATGCGGTGCGGGATTTGCCGAAATAATGGCGCGTCGCGGACGTCATCCTGAAGCTGCCATGCTATTGCAAAAAGCACTCCCGAATTGCGAACTCATTCGCGGCAACGTGCTGACGTTGATCGCCGCAGCGCGCTACGCGACGCCGGCCGATCGCGGCCGCGCCCGAGCTTACCTCGCGCGGGCTGCGGCTGGACCGCGTGAGTTGCCGGAACGCCCGGGGCTCGCGCTCTTCGATGCAATTGTCTGGAGCGAGAAGGTCGCTCGGAGGAGGCGGTTAACTCGGCACGCGCGGCTGCCCAAGGCTTCAGCCGCCTTCGCTTTCCGCTTCTTGAAGCGGCGGCACTCGAGATCGCCGGCGAAACAGAAGCGGCGCTGACGCTATTCCGTCGTTGCGGGGCGACGTACGATGTTCGCCGGCTTGAGGGCGAAGCCGGTGCGACCGGGTCGACGTCTGAGCTCATGAATCTGCTTTCGGCACGCGAGCGCGAGATCGCGAGGCTCGCCTCAAGCGGACGTTCGAACATGGAGATTGCCCGTCATCTTTCGATCACGCACAAGACCGTCGAGAAGCATCTCGGGTCCATCTACCAGAAGTTCCACATTTCGTCGCGCGCACAGCTCGCCCAATACGTGGCAGCGCGCGCAAATGTGCCACCCCGAGCGGAATTGTCCATACCGTAAGTCTCGGATGTACGAGCACGCCTGCTCTTGACAATTTGGAGCTAGTGTAGCGCCAACGGGAATCGAAAGCGATACCGTCGCGCAATCCGGAGCTTACTAACGATGACGCAAATAGGGCGCTTTTAAGGAAGATGCCGCTGCTCGTCCTGTTACCCGTTGTCAACCGTATCCAGCGGTATGTGGGCCTAATGTGGCCGACTCGGCTACGGCATATCGCCGAACGCGAAGGCCTGGGCGAAGGGCGCGCGCAAAATGGATGGCTCGCCGTGGAGTTGTTGCGATTTTCCAATCTCGAGTGTCACTATGGGGCGCGCGAGGTATTTTCAAGTGTTAGTGGCGCTTTCAACGATGGCGAACGCGTTAGGATGCTTGACGGCGCGCCGGCCGTGGGTCTTATGACGATGAGCCCTACGCCGAAAAAACTTTGGCAGCGTCTGCTTCTTTAAGCGATCGCAAATGATCCTAATAATGTGGTGAAGAACCGTTCGCGATAATGGATGACGCTCGACGGTTGGCCGCTGCGTTGAACGCGCTCGTGAAGAATCCGCAGTTTTCAAACATGAAGGCGCGCGGTGCTGCGCGCCAAGATCCCGCCGTAAACTGGCACGCGACGAAGCTGCTTAATGAAGACTTCAACTCCGAGGTTGACGGGTTCGAATCGTTTGCGATGAGCGACGGAAGCATTTGCGCTTGGCAGCCCGGGCAGTTCCGCTACGCTCCGAAAACGCCGGCCCGCGGCAGGTGACCGACTTTTGTTTGAAACAATAAACGCCCCGAGAATCGAGCGTTTCGTGGTAGCGCCAACGGGAATCGAACCCGTCTTTCCGCCTTGAAAGGGCGATGTCCTAACCGATAGACGATGGCGCCGCGAAGCCAAAACCAGAAAAACGCGATTCGCGGTCGCAAATGTCGGCGCCTGGGAGAGCGCTTGCTCGGCAACGAATGCGCTCAAGCGACACCTTTCCGTTGCTAAGGAGCGTTATTCATGAAATTCTTCGCGTTACTACTTGGATCCGCGATTCTCGGAACATCTCTCGTCGCGAGCGCCGCAATGCCAGGCGGCACGGTGCTTCTTGCGCCGGGCGACATGCATTGGACCGCGGCGCCTGCGCCGGCAAAGGGACAGTGGCTTGCAACACTCTCCGGCGACCCGAACGGGAGCGGCGAAGCCGCGACTCGCGTCAGAATGCCCGATGGCTTCATCAATCAGCCGCACTACCATTCGCATCCCGAATACATCACCGTCATGCAGGGAACGCTGCTTTTCGGATTCGGTGACGCTGTGATGCGCTCGAAGGCCAAACGGCTTCCCGCCGGCTCGTTTATCATGGTTCCCACTGGCGTTCATCATTGGTCGATCGCCCAAGGCGAAACGGTCGAACAGATCAACGGATTAGCGCCGTTCACCAACATCCCCGTCAAAAAGGCCATGTAAGGCAGTTCGAACGCCAGCGCACCGTACGAGCGCGACGGCCCGCCGCCGTGCTCGTTGCTGGGCCGGAACCTTATCCGGCCGTTAGACGTAGCGCGTGTGAACAATAAAATGGTCGCGCGATTTGCATTCGGACTCTGTTGCTCCCACGTTAGCGTTCGCGCTGACGTGCGGCGCGGGCCGCGCGTCCGTCGGTGAGGCCTTCACGTTCACCGTCGCGCGAGCGCCGCATCCGCTCGCGCTCGACCCAACGCTGGCCGATCCGGCTTGGGCCGCAGGCAAGGTTCCTAACGGCGACGGCCCGTGGGAGAACGTGACGACGCGCGGTCCGTCACGCTACCCGACCACCGCCTATCTCCTCTACGACGACACCAATCTCTACATCGGCTTTAAGGCCGCGCAAGACGGCGTGCCGATTACGGCAACGCAGACGACCAACGACGTCGGCTTCGGCGTCGACGACTTCGTCGGCATCGGCATCGCAAACGGCGGCGGGGGCAGCCAATCCTACTATTTCGAAACGACGCCGCACGGCGTGCGTTACGAACAATCCAACGAGAACGTCCGCTTTCGGCCCCGATGGAGCGCGGCGGGAACGATCGGCGCTAACGCGTGGAGCGCCGTGTTGATCGTTCCCCTCAATGTGTTGCGCGTGCCGCACGGCGGCAAGCAGACATGGCGGCTTCAGTTCGTGCGCCAAGTCGCCGCCAGCGGCGAGCATTTGTCGTGGGTGTGGAATCCTATTATGGGCGACGCGGCCAGCGGAGTATGGCCGACGTTTCAAAATGATACGCGTTTTTGGGCAGGCGGCGACTTTGAGATCTCCGCGTCGGCCGCAATGCGACCCAAGCCGCGAGCCGATGTCTACGGGCTCGCCAGCATGGGCGAGGATCGCAATCTCTTTCAGCAAGCCAACGGCGAGTTTGCGCCCGAGCGCATCCGGTACGTCGGGGGCGATGTGAGCTACCCCCTCACGCCGAGCATCCGGTTTGTCGGCACGCTGAACCCCGACTTCTCCAACGTTGAAATCGACCAGCAGACGATCGTTCCGCAAGAGTTCCAACGGCAGCTCGTCGAGTACCGGCCATTCTTCTCGCAAGGCGCCGCTTTCATCAATGCCGACGCTGGGCCGCGTTCTCCGGTCGGTCCGCCGTCGGTACCGTCGTATCTCGTCTTTTATTCACCGAGCGTCGGGCCGTTCGATAGCGGTGGGAAAGTCGAAGGCACGTTCGGCAATCAAAGCTTCGGCGCGCTGACGTTCCACGGCTATGACGTGCTTGACAACGACACGTTCAGCGATCAGGCCTACGGCTATCAACACGCTTTGCCCAGCGGCTCCTTCATCTATTGGAGCGACGGCGTCTTCGCCAATCACAGCGTGGGGGGAACGGACAATACGGTGGAAGCCGGCGCCGAGGCGCGCGATTATTCCAACGGTATGATTTACTACTTCGACCATGCCTTTGAAAACGGCAGTTGGGTGCCGCAAGGGAATTCGGACCTCACGGAGATCTTCGTGGATCGCCACAAGGGCAACTTCGAAGTAAACGGCGGTTACTACGGACATCGCGCCAAACTACAACCCGATCGACGGCTACACGCCGAACTCCGATATGCGTGGCCCGGCGTTCTTCACCGACTACACCGGAGCGTCACCGGCAATGAAGAATTATAATCTGTTTTTCGATGCGGATCGCTTCACCGATGAGTCGGGCGCCGTGCATCAAGCCGATACGCAGTTTTTTGTCAGCGCCGTTTTCAAGAATTTGTTCTCGCTCGACGGCGCCGGCGAACAGGTCGGGCAACTGCGCTTGTACGGCATTCCGCAAGGGCCCGGCTGCAGCGGACCAATCGTCTATGCGTCAAGCTTCACGGGCTATCCGTGCTATCGCGACGGCGTCACGCAACCATACAATCTTGTACGGCATACCGGTCGGCTACCGCGACGGCACGCCGTCGCCCGATCGACGTGAACTATCAATGGGGACCGTTTGGCGATAACTACGTCCACCTTTTCTCTATCGTCACGAGCCGCCCGCTCGGCAAACGCTTCAGCCTCGGTCTCGAATACGACGGCACTACGAAGCGTTCTCTCGAAGATGGCGTGTTGCAATCGCAATGGCTGCGCCGCGTTTCCTTAGGGTACAACATCAGCAATGAAAGCAGCTTCAGCTTACAGTTGCGCGATATCAACGGCCTGGGCGGATTTGCCAACCTATGAAGTTGGTAATAACCTCGCGCTGGCGTACCATCAGCGCTTCTCCGCCGGCGACGAATTGTACATCAATTTTGGAAGCCCTGCATCGGGCGCGACGCTCAACCGCCTCATCGTCAAGTTTATCCTGCACGAAGGCGCCGACGAAGGGACCTAAGGTCACGCGGCGGTCTCGCCGGAACGCCTCGACGCCTTCGTTTCGGTTGACGATGTCCAAGGCACCGGCCTTGTGGTGGGCCTGGTAGGATTCGAATCTGCCGAGGCTCACCATGACTCATTTTGAGTCGCTGGAGCTCACGCTGCCTTATGCGAAAGGCCGACCTGCGATGCTCCGTCTCGCGGTGCCTCGCGGCGACTGATAGCGACCGATTGGTCCGAGTTAGTCCGGGTGGAATGCGTTGCTCTTAACGCGCTTCCAAATGGAAGGGCGGGGAGGGCCACGGGCTGGGCGCGTTGTTTTACCGGGTTCCATCTCCGTCCGCGTCCTCGGTGACGGAACATCCACCACCGCACGCAGCATTTACGCTCACGCGATGCCGGCCGCGGAGTTGCGCGCGATCGCGAGTATTGACGACCGTTTACCG
>CAVTWE010000001.1:0-165723 GCA_963738335.1 Vulcanimicrobiota bacterium | reverse complement strand
ACTAGCCGCCTGCCCCGGGTGGCGCTGCACGTGATGGTAATCATCGCACAGAAGGTTGAACTTGAGTCAGCCCGCAAGCTCGGCTTTTTCGTCTTCGGACCCCGCACTGGATCTGCCCCAAAGATGAAGCGCTCAAGGTGCGCCGCCCATTGGCTCGCTGCGCATGCCGCTAGACTGAGTGACAGGGGCCACCATGCAGCTCCGCGATGCGGCCAGGCACGCGATTCCGTCAGAGCATGTCCGCGCTGGGGCAAACGCTGCGCATGCTGTGCACTTTGCTTTCTGCGGTGCTGATGGGAGCGGTCGTGCGGCCCTGCACTTCACCTGTCAAAGTGGGCTTGCTGGGCGCCAACGGCGGGCTGTCCTCCGCGTCGGTCATGTGTCGAAGGCGCCGGATGCTGCTTGGAGGCGGGCTGCTGAGCGTGTCGTCCGGCGCCTCGGGTGGTGCTGCACCACCAATATCGCCCATTAGGCTACGCGCGCTGGGGCCCACCGAACTGGCGCTGAAGTGGTGCTGGCCATGGGATGGATTCGGAGCATTCGTGCTCGTTGGGATGCTGGGCTCAATGTGCTCCTTCATGCCTTGACCTAGACTGCCCGACGGCGAGGCCGGCGCCGGCTTGTAGAGGAGCCTCCATGCCATCAAGGTTTCCGAAGGACATGATAGAGCTGCGGAAGGAACTGGCCGCGCTGCCACTGTCCGCGGCGCTGGTCTGCTGCGAGAGCGGCAAACTCCCCGAGAAGCTGTCGGCGGCGATCTCGGAGCAGCCGTCGCCTGTTGGCTGGCCGCTGTTTGGCCGAGGCAACATTCACGTAGCCGGAGGCGGACTCCGGTGTGCTCGGGAGACGGCCATTGGGAAAGCGCAGCGAGCCGGCGGAGGCGGTGCCGTCTGAGCCTTGTGCTGCAGAGGACATGCTCAATGGGCCGGACAGGGCTTGAGTTTCTGTCGATGAGCGCAGGACGCCAGCAGTGGACGGGCTGCTGGGGTGAAAGGCCGCCGACGCCCAGGGACCTGCGGAGCAGCGCGTCGAGTTGATGAGACACAATAGTTTCTCGGACACGCCGAAGACTTTAGCGAGCTTAGTCAGCCGGGCTGCAGGACAGCTGCAAATGTCATTGCCAACGGTTTCATGCCTGACGATAGGTATCGGAGTACAAGTGGAGGATATAGCTGAGCCTCGGCCAGGAACGGCGGACGGCAAACCCTGCGGCATCCCTCGCATTGACTGCACACAGAGCTGTGAGTCAGCCAGACGCTTGGTCAGGACTGCTCACCCGGTGTCATCGGAGTGCGTGTTGCGGCCGCCGCCGCTGCTGCTGCTGCTGGTCCGCTGGTCGCGATAGGACGGCTCCAAGAGTCGGGGCTGGGACGGCTGGCGAAGATGAGCGGGTGGCCGGCGGCCTTGGGGCCCAACGGCGGCGCCTGGCGCATGATCAGTTGGGGCGTCTCGCACGCCTCGTACGCACCGGACGCGACGCTGCGGAGCTCCGCCCTGTCGGCTGGGGAGGCGCGTGCCGGCGCCAGGTCGATTGGCGGCTCCTGTGTGCGCATATCAGGACGGTGACGAGGTGGTGGTGACGTTCATGCAGGGCTAGCCACCAGTGCGCTCACACACGATCACCAGGACACGACCGCTGCGTGGAACTTGCTTTGCATGTGCGACAAACGGATGATCGACTAAAGTGCGGCATGGGTCAATGAGCCATGCAGCCGGCGCAGTGCACAGCAAAACCGTGCCTCAATCGCCGGGGCAACAGACGAGGCGGCTGCCGCCGCAAACTCCAGCGCAGGCTCCGCGATCGGGACGCCGGCCGCATGCACGGGCAAGGAGATGCAGCCATCACCGGCGTCCAGTCGAGGCGCAGAACCCGACGACCGCAGGTTGCTGCCCACCTATCCAGCGCCCGCAAGCTGCGAGGTGGCTCGCCAGTGCATGTCAGCCCTGGAACGCAGGTAGCAAGGCTGAACAGGCATACTGTTGGACTTGCAGCCATGGGAAAGATACGATGTCCAGCTACCACCCAAGCCGGCAATCTGTGAAACCCTACAACACTGGATTTAAGCCAGAACAGCAAAAACGCCGCAACGTGGGTCTTTTAACCCAGCGGTGCCGTCAAGTTTCGGTAGAGGTGGTGAATGCCAGGACCTATGAAATCAGATCTATTCAGGATCCGCCCAGCTGAGCAGTATTTTGGGCGCCTCGAAGGCGTCCACCTGACAGGCGCCGCAGTCCGTCCAGCTGGGTTCGCAGGGCATGGCACGCGCGTGCTTGAGCCCTGCAGACCACCAAACCACATGCGATCGTTCATACAGCGACTCCACCTTGTCATATGTGGAGGATCACCCTTAGATAGGCTGCATTCATTGCTGCTCCTGTTCGACGTACAGGCCATCTCCTTGCAGTGCCTGCGCAGCAAACCTCACGGCACACCTCACGCATACACGTTCACCTGCCAGACCGCCCGCGGCTCGACGCGCACCATCCGCGGCGACGGCGGTTGCCCAGCCGGCTCCGGCGGGGACTTGAATGGACTTGCGATTGCGCGTTAGGTCCGGACTGATCGCCGTCCAACTGCGGCCACGATCGGTCGATTGAAAGACGACGTTGCCGCCGTACCAGCCGACGTGCGGCCGGAACGGATCGAACGCAATGGGTGAATCCCAGTTGAACCGGTATTTGCTGGTACCAAGATCCCACGACTCTTTGCCTGTCTGCTGATCGGGTTGACCCGACCATTGATCTTGCGTGACGCGATTATAGATCGTCAACGAACCGTTCTGTGAATCCGACCAGATCCAATTCGAATTGTCGGGTTCGGGGACGCCCCACGTGCCGTCGCCGCCGGAGGTCGTAAACCAGGCCTTATTGAGAATGCCGTCCGGGTCGAGCGAGTTCGACGGTCCGCACCAGCCGTTGTTGTCCTGCAAACCCGCACAGACGGTGTACGGATTATCGGTACCCACGCCGGCGTGGTACACTTCACCGATCGTTAGGTTCTTCGAAAAGAACCAGTTGTCGCCGCCGTCGAGCGTCAGCGCGTAGCCGCCGTCTTCACCCACGATAATGCGCGAAGGATCGTTGGGCGCAATCCAGATCGCATGGTAATCCACGTGCACCGGCGCGGCGATCGCGTGGAATTTTTTACCGCCGTTGGTGCTCTCCATGAACTGAAACGACATCGTGTAGACTTTGTCGGGATTCTTTGGGTCCACCGCGACGTGCGTGAAATAGAACGGTCTCGCGTCGACCATCGAATTGTCGCTGACCATCGTCCAGTCGTTGCCGCCGTCGTCGGAGCGCCAGAGTACGCCGGCGGACGATTCGATCAACGCGTAGACTCGATTGCCGTCGCTGGGCGCCACCGCGACGCCGATGCGCCCCATCGGTCCCGGCGGCAAGCCATGCCCCTCTAACTTCGTCCACGTTTCGCCGCCGTCGGTCGAACGGTACAGGCCGTCTTCGGCACCGCCGCTGACGAACGTCCACGGACGCCGTTGAAACTTCCAAATGCCGGTGTACAGCACGTTCGGATTTTGCGCATCGGCCGCAAGATCGGACGCACCGCTTTCGGGGCCGCCGTAGAGCGTCTGTCTCCATGTCTTACCGCCGTCGTCGGTCACGTAAATGCCGCGCGCCGTGCTGTCACCGAACACGTCGCCGAGTGCTGCAACAACCACGTGATCGTGCCGTCGCGGATCGACGAAGATGCGCGCAATGTACTTCGTGTCGCGCAATCCCATGTTGGTCCAGTGATCGCCGCCGTCGGTACTCTTATAGATGCCGTCTCCATAGCTCACGTCGTTACGCGGATTGGCTTCGCCCGTGCCGACCCAAACGGTACTGTTGTCGGTCGGGTCGATCGTCACTGCGCCGATCGCCGAAACGCTTTCTTTATCAAAAACCGGATCCCACGTCTGTCCCGAGTTCCTCGAGCGCCATACGCCACCGCCCGCGGCTCCGACGTAATACAATTTCGAATCGGTCGCGGAACCAGCGACCGCAGCAATGCGCCCGCCGGCGCCGGCCGGACCGATCTCACGCCAGTGCATGTTGCCGAACGGCGGACCGGGCGTCGGCGTCGGCGATGCGGATGCCGTGGGCGCCGGTTTCGGCGGCAGCGGCGATGGCGGTGCGGGTGACGCAGTGGGATTCGCGGCGATGAGGGACGTCGCGATCAACGCGAGCAGCAAGGCGAAGATCTCCTATTGTGTCCTTGGTGTAGCAATGGATTACGGTTCGTGTGATTGCGAGTGATGCGTTTCGTAGCGCGGAACGTTCACATGCACGGCATACCACTCTGACCAAGCGATCATGCCGCACATAAGAAGAAAAAGCAGTAGAAGGACGAGACGCGCCCTGCTCGAACCCACCGGCCCCATATGCGCAGGAATATCCTATGCCTCCTGGCTATGTGCGCCTTTTCTAGCGTTTCGCTAGTCGCTATGGTGACGCCCGTGCAGGCCGCGCAACGCGTCATTCCCGCGACGCCGCTCGCCGTCGCAGCCTACGCCCGTGTTCTCTCGCGCATCAATCCGGCGATGCCGCATTGGCAGAGCCACGATCTCGCCAAGCGCGTGCTCATCAATGCGGAGCGCTGGCGCATCGATGCGACAATGCTCGTAGCAATCGTCACGGTCGAATCACGCTGGCACACGCATGCCGTTTCTCCCGCAGGCGCCATAGGTCTGGGACAGCTGATGCCGGGAACGGCCGCACTGCTGCGCGTCAATCCGCACGACCCGGCCCAGAACCTTTCCGGCGCGGCACGCTATCTGCGTGGCTTGGTTGGCCGCTATGGGCGCCGCCACTACAATCTCGTTTTTGCAGCGTATAACGCCGGCCCGCATGCCGTCGGCGAGTACGGCGGCGTTCCCCCGTATGAGGAAACGCAACAGTACGTCGTGCGCGTACTCTCGACGTGGCAAGCGTTGTCGCGCATCATTCATCTGCCGGCGGCCGCCTACGCTTCCACGCCGCAGACTCAAAGCGCGGACGCCGCTTACTGGCTGGAAGAGTCAAAAACCCAGTAAAGGATCGTCTCGACGGCCTGCGCGAGGGCGTGTGGACCGTCAACCTTTAGCGGGATTGCGCCCGCGTTACGCGCCGCCTCAACGTCGCTTTGGCGATCGCCGACGACGACGCAACACGACGGCTCAACGCCAAGTGCGTGGGCCGCATCGAGAATGAGTTTGGGCTTGGGCTTGCGGCAGTCGCACGCATCTTCCGGAGCGTGCGGACAAACGAAGAAGCCGGCGAACGGGCCGAGGAGTTCCTCGACCCGCGCATTCACCGCATCGACTTGATGTGCGGTGATGAGGCCCCGGCCGATGCCGCTCTGATTGCTCACGACCGCCAAAGGCAATCCGGCAGCACGAAGTTTATCGAGTAAGGGGCGCGCGTTGGGGCAGCTTCGACGCGATCGGGATCGCCGTTGAACGGCACATCCACGACGATTGTCTCGTCGCGATCAAAAATTGCGGCGCATGGTCGAACTCCGAGCATGGCGGCGCGGAGCAAATTGTGCCGCGCAATAGGATGCGCAGGCATCGGCATTCCGAGAGCGAGCGATTCCCTTGACACTACGCCGAGAAGATGCCGCAGTTCCGCTTGCGCCTTAGCGTCGGTGCGTCGTTCCGCCGTCCAAGGAATCGGCTCCAAAAGTACGTCGTCTACGGAACCCGCCCCACCCCGCAATTCGACGCCTGAAAAGTCTTTTGCAACGGCTGCGTCGTTTCCGTCGTCGATCGCTCTGATGACGTCCATTGCGTATTTCGCCTGTCCCTCGCGATCATGCTCGTTGGCAATTCGATGCGTACGAGCGCTCGTCGCAGCGCGTCATACTTGCTCAAGTTGCCACCGCTATTGAGCGAGAAGGTGGACGCGATACTTCGCAATTTGTGGATCGACGGAAACCAGAGTCAGGCCTTCGACCTGCGCTTGAGCAACGAGCATTCGATCGAACGGATCGCGATGATGATTGGGCAATCCCGCTACGGCCAGTGTGTGCGCAACGGAGATCGGCAGTTCTTTGAAACCGTAGTGCGCGATCCGTGCAGCCAGATACACCGCGGGAGACGTCGGCAACGGCATCCTGCCGAGTGCGTGTTTGATGGTCACTTCCCAGGTCGTCGCGCTCGAAACCCAGACGTCGTTACGCGTATCCTCGACCGCGGCACGCGCCTTCGGCGGCAGTTTCTCGGGCTCCGCAAACGCCCAAATCATCGCGTGCGTGTCGAGAAGCAGTTTCATTCCTGCGACGATCCGCCCGCGAAGAGTTCGGCGATCTCCGTATTCGGAGCATCAAAATCCAGCGGAAGCTCGATGAGTCCGGCGTCAATCCCCAGGGCGCGACGAGGTGGTGCAGCAAGCGGAACGATTCGGACGACAGGTTCTCCGCTGAGCGCAATGGCTATCTCCGGCTCCTTTCCACTGCGCACGTCGCGAACGAGCCGTGACAGCTGGGCTTTGGCTTCCCCGAGGTTAAACGTCTTCATCTACGCTAGACTATCTAATCGTGACTAAACTAGTCAAGGTAACTGGACCATATTAGGCCCATTTTCTTCTGAAACCGCCGCGAAGAATGCGCACCGGAACGACGTCGTGGCTTTCGACTCAGACGGTCCGCGCGGAGCTTATGCCCAAGCAAAGTCAAAGCGGTCAGGATGACACGGGGACGTAGACTTCCGCACCAGACTCGACGAACTCGCGCGACTTCTCTTCCATACCTTGCTGAGCGTACTCGCGCACTTCTTGCGTGATCTTCATCGAACAGAAATGCGGTCCGCACATCGAGCAGAAGTGCGCGACCTTCGCGCCCGGAGCGGGCAGCGTTTCGTCGTGAAACTCGCGCGCGGTTTCGGGGTCGAGCGAGAGATCGAACTGATCTTCCCAGCGAAACTCGAAGCGTGCTTTCGAAAGGACGTCGTCCCAATGTGCGGCGCCGGGATGACCTTTCGCGAGATCGGCGGCGTGCGCCGCGATCTTGTACGCTATCACGCCGTCCTTGACGTCTTTCTTATTCGGTAAGCCGAGATGCTCTTTGGGCGTCACATAACACAGCATTGCCGTGCCGTACCAGCCGATCATCGCGGCGCCGATCGCGCTGGTGATGTGATCGTAGCCCGGCGCGACGTCCGTAACGAGCGGGCCGAGCGTGTAGAACGGCGCTTCGTTGCAGATTTCCAGCTGCTTGCGCATGTTCTCTTCGATCAAATGCATCGGCACGTGACCGGGTCCCTCGATCATCACCTGCACGTCGTGCTTCCACGCAATTTGCGTTAGCTCGCCGAGCGTTTCCAGCTCCGCGAACTGTGCGGCATCGTTGGCATCGGCGGTGCAGCCGGGACGCAGACCGTCACCGAGCGAGAAGGCGACGTCGTACGCCTTCATGATCTCGCAGATGTCTTCGAAGTGTTCGTAGAGGAAGTTCTCGCGATGGTGCGCCAAGCACCATTTCGCCAGGATCGAACCGCCGCGCGACACGATGCCGGTGATGCGCTGTGCGGTCAGCGGTACGTAGCGCAGCAGCACGCCGGCGTGAATCGTAAAGTAATCCACGCCTTGTTCGGCTTGTTCGATGAGCGTGTCGCGGAAGAGTTCCCAGTCAGATCCTCGGCTTTACCGCCGACTTTCTCCAACGCCTGATAGATCGGCACGGTGCCGATCGGGACCGGCGAGTTGCGCAGAATCCACTCGCGCGTTTCGTGAATGTTCTTGCCGGTCGAAAGATCCATGACGGTGTCGGCGCCCCACCGCGTCGCCCAGGTCATCTTCTCGACCTCTTCGTCGATGGACGACGTAACGGCGGAGTTGCCGATGTTGGCGTTGATCTTGACGAGGAAGCGACGGCCGATAATCATCGGTTCGCTTTCGGGATGATTCACGTTGTTGGGAAGGATGGCGCGCCCCCGCGCGATCTCGTCGCGCACGAGTTCCCCGCTGACGCCTTCACGCAGCGCCACGAACTCCATCTCCGGCGTAACCTGCCCGCAGCGCGCGTAGTGCATCTGCGTCACGTTGGCGCCTGGCTTGGCGCGGCGCGGACGCCGTCCATTCGGAAAGCGCAGACCGTCGAGCTCCGCCATCGCGTCGCGTCCGCGACGATAGAGCGACGTTGGACGTTCGAGTTCCATCGTGTCGTTGCGCGCGTCGATCCACGCGCGCCGCAGCTGCGGCAACCCGTTGCGAATGTCGAGCGTCGCGTCGGGATCGGTATACGGCCCGCTCGTATCGTAGAGCGTATGCACCGTTCCGTCGGTCAGCGTCAGCGCGCGGCGGGGAACCCGAATCGAGGGGTCCGATCCTGCAACAAAAACCTTCATTCCATCCTCCCTACGCCGGCATTACCCGGATCAGGTCACATGCGGTCGGCGATATCGCCCTCTCAGCCCCTGGGACTCCCGCGTTACGCATCTATACGCTACCAACGGCGCTCTTCCCAGGCAGGCGACCGATTTGAAAAGAGATGCGCCCGTAGAACGGAATGCATGGCACCAATGACGACTTTTGCCACCGATCCCGATCCGCAGGAGACACGCGAGTGGCTTGAAGCGATGCGCGGCGTCCTCGAGGTCGAAGGTCCCGGCCGCGCACGGGAACTCATTGCCGCCGTCGTCGATGAGGCGCGGCGCGCCGGCGCACACGTCTCGCTCGGCCTCACGACGCCGTACGTCAATACAATCGCCGCCGACAAGCAACCCGCGATGCCCGGCGATCGCGATTTGGAAGCGCGGCTCCGGCACTACGTGCGTTGGAACGCGTTGGCGATGGTCGTGAAGGCGAACAAGATCAGTTCGGAGCTCGGGGGGCACGTCGCCAGCTTCGCTTCGGCGGCGACGCTCTACGACGTCGGTTTCAACCATTTCTTCCGTGCCCCGAGCGAAACGTGCGGCGGCGATCTCGTCTTCTTTCAAGGTCACTCGTCGCCGGGTGTCTACGCCCGCGCCTTCCTCGAAGGACGCATCACCGAAGAGCAACTCGACCACTTTCGGCAAGAGGTCGACGGCAAGGGGCTCTCGTCGTATCCGCACCCATGGTTGATGCCGGATTTTTGGCAGTTTCCGACGGTCTCGATGGGATTGGGACCGATCATGTCGATCTATCAAGCACGCTTCATGCGCTATTTGCACGATCGTTCGCTGCGCGACACTGGCGATCGCAAAGTATGGGCGTTCGTCGGCGACGGGGAGATGGACGAACCGGAATCGCAGGGTGCGATCGCACTCGCGGGACGCGAGAAACTGGACAATCTCATTTGGGTCGTCAACTGCAATTTGCAGCGTCTCGACGGTCCGGTGCGCGGCAACGGCAAGATCATTCAAGAGTTGGAAGGCGTCTTCAAAGGCGCGGGCTGGAACGTTATCAAGGTGATCTGGGGCAGCCGTTGGGACGGGCTGCTTCGCGCCGACTCGACCGGAAAACTCGTGCAAGTCATGGACGAGTGCGTGGACGGCGACTACCAAACGTTTAAATCGCGCAACGGTAAGTACGTGCGAGACGAGTTCTTCGGCCGCTACCCTGAAACCAAAGCGATGGTGGAGGACTGGACGGACGACGAAATTTGGGCGTTACAGCGCGGCGGGCACGATTCCGTCAAGGTGTATGCGGCGTATAAAGCGGCTTGCGAACATCGCGGCGCGCCGACCGTCGTGCTGGCCAAGACGATCAAAGGCTACGGCATGGGCGAAGCCGGCGAAGCACAGAACATCGCGCATCAGGCCAAGAAGATGGAACTCGAAGCGATGCGCACGTTCCGCGATCGCTTCGCATTGCCCATCACGGACGAACAGATTTCCGCGGAACGCATTCCCTTCTTTAAGCCGCCGGACGATACTGCCGAAATGCGCTATCTCCGCGAGCGTATCGGCACGCTGGGCAACGTGCCGCAGCGCCGGCGCCGTTCGGCATCGCTCACTGTGCCGGATCTTTCGACATTTCAAGGACAACTCGAGGGCAGCGGCGATCGCAGCATCTCGACGACGATGTCGTTCGTTCGTGTCCTCAACGCCATTGCACGCGATAACGAACTCGGCGCGCGGGTCGTTCCTATTGTCGCCGACGAGTCGCGCACTTTCGGCATGGAAGGAATGTTCCGGCAACTGGGCATCTACTCGTCGGTTGGACAGCTCTACCATCCGCAAGACGCCGATCAGTTGATGTGGTATCGCGAAGACAAGCTGGGACAGATTCTTCAGGAAGGCATCAACGAAGCCGGGGCTCTCTCGTCGTGGATTGCCGCCGGAACGTCGTACGCCAATCACGACCTGCCCATGATTCCGTTCTACATTTTCTATTCGATGTTCGGCTTTCAACGCGTCGGCGATCTCGCGTGGGCCGCCGGCGATTCACGCGCACGCGGTTTCTTGCTCGGCGCGACGTCCGGCCGCACGACGCTCAACGGTGAAGGCCTGCAGCACGAAGATGGCAGCAGTCAGGTTGCGGCCTCGTTTATCCCCAACTGCCGCAGCTACGACCCCACGTACGGCTACGAAGTCGCCGCCATCATTCAAGATGGCTTGCGCCGCATGCTGGCCGATCAAGAAGACGTGTACTACTACATTACGCTGATGAACGAAAACTACCATCATCCCGCGATGCCGGCCAATGCCCTTGACGGCATCTTGCGCGGCATGTATCTTCTGCGCGATGCGGGCAAGCCGGGCAGAAAAGAGCGGCGGGTGCAGCTCTTCGGCTCCGGTGCGATTCTGCGCGAAGTGGAAGCGGCCGCCGAGTTACTCGCCAGCGACTGGCACGTCAACAGCGACGTCTGGAGTGTCACGAGTTTCAACGAGCTGCAGCGTGACGGCGTCGCTGCGACGCGCTGGAACATGCTACATCCGCAAGAGCGTCCGCGTCTGCCGTATGTCGCACAATGCTTGGCGGAACGCCCGGGCCCCGGCATCGCTGCGACCGATTACATTCGAACGTTCGCCGAGCAGATCAATCCATACGTCGGGCGGCGTTACGTCGCATTGGGTACCGACGGCTTCGGGCGCAGCGATTTCCGCCGCAAGCTTCGTGAGTTCTTTGAGGTCGACCGCCGCTTCGTGACGATCGCCGCGCTGCAAGCGTTGGCGGCGGAAGGGGTGGTGGATGCGGCGACCGTGGCCAAGGCTATCGCCAAGTACGAGATCGATCCCGAGAAGCCGAATCCGATCACGGTATGAGAAAGCAAACGTAAGGATGAGCAACACGGTCGAGCTGCGCGTTCCCGACATCGGTGATTTCACGGACGTGCCGGTGATCGAGGTGCTGGTCAAAGCCGGCGATCGCATCAAGAAGAATGACGCGTTAATTTCACTGGAGAGCGACAAAGCGTCGATGGAGGTGCCCGCCGAGAGCGCCGGCGTGGTGCAGACGGTGAACGTCAAAGTGGGCGACAAAGTCTCGCAAGGCGTGCCGATTCTCACGCTGAAGCCGGAGAACGCCGCTGTCCCTCCGGCGCAGCCGGCGCAACAGCAGCGATCGGCGCCCGCGCAACAAGGGTCCCAAGTTGACGTGCGCGTTCCCGACATCGGCGACTTCAAAGACGTTCCGGTGATCGAAGTGCTCGTCAAAAAAGGCGATCGCATCAAGAAGAACGACCCGCTGATCACGCTCGAGAGCGACAAGGCTTCGATGGAGGTGCCCTCGGAGTATGAAGGCATCGTCGAGGACATTAAAGTGAAGGTCGGCGACAAGGTTTCGCAAGGCGTAGCAATCGCCGTGATGAGTACGCAATCCGTTGCGGCACCAGTAACTCCGCCGCCGTCAGCGCCGCCACCCTCAGCGCCCTCTCCCACATCCGCCGCGACGGCCTCACTAACCGCACCAACCGCACCGGCCGGCAACGGCATGGTGCATGCGGGCCCGTCGATTCGCCGCTTCGCACGCGAACTCGGCGTCGATCTGCAAAGGCTTCGCGGCACCGGACCCAACGGACGCGTCACGCGCGATGACGTTCAAGGTTTCGTGAAACATGCGCTCGAGGGTGGCGTCGGCGCGCCGGCCGCGGCATCATCACCCTTCGGAAATTTACCGGCATGGCCCAAGATGGACTTTGCCGAGTTCGGATCGGTCGAACGCAAGCCGCTCTCGCGTATCAAGAAGATTGCCGGTCCGAATTTGCATCGCAACTGGCTGCAAATTCCGCACATAACCAACTACGATGAAGCCGACGTCACGTCGATTGAAGATCTGCGCCGCGAAGTCAACGTCGAGCAGGCGAAAAAGAACGGTCCGAAGCTCACCATGCTCGCGTTTCTGGTTCGCGCCTGCGTGGCGGCGTTGCAGAAGTTTCCGGAGTTCAACGCATCGATCGACGGCACGGAACTGGTGTACAAACAGTACTACAACATCGGCTTCGCCGCCGACACGCCCGGCGGTCTGGTCGTGCCCGTGATCCGTAACGCCGACGACAAGGGCCTGATCGAGATCGCGCGCGAGGCGGTCGAACTGGCAGGCAAAGCGCGTGAGGGAAAAGTGACCGCTGCCCAGATGCAAGGCGGCACGTTTACCATCTCGTCCATCGGCGGCATCGGCGGCACCGCGTTCACGCAGATCGTCAACGCTCCGGAGGTCGCGATTCTGGGCGCGACGCGAACGGTCACCAAGCCGGTATGGGACGGCAAACAGTTCGTGCCGCGCTTAATCCTGCCGATTAGCGTGAGTTACGACCATCGCGTGATCGATGGCGCCGGCGCCGCGCGTTTTCTCGTCTACGTCGCCGAGTTGCTGGCCGATTTCCGCCGGGTGATGCTCTAGTGCAGGGCAATACCCCAAGCGCAGCCGGCTTCCTCGATGTCGGCGTTTGAATAGAGCAGCGACGGCGCAAGCTTGGGGCTCAACTGTTTGCGACTTGTCGGGTAGACGTCGATGCCTGCGGAGTTCGAGTTTCCGCAGTTCGCGACGTAGAGATCCCCTGTCGACGTAAACGCAAAGGCGGAGAGATAGGAACTTGACGGCAATCCTGTCGAGTCCACGATGCTTGGCTTATCGCCGTTCTTGAGATCGTCCTTGTCGTAACGCACCAATGCGGCGCCCGACGAGCCATTGGTCGAGCTATACAGATTACCGTTCTTATCGAACGCCAAACTACCCGGTTCGATCAGTCCGTCGGGAAAGTACGGCTTGCTCGTGTACGGCTTCGCATCGACGGCGATCGAATCGGAGCCCGTGCTGTTGGAAATCGAAATGTAGAGGTTCGACGAGACATCGAACGCAACGCCGTATGGCTGGAGGCTGCCTCCATTGAGCGTTACTGCCGGATTGAGAGTACCGCTTTGTTAAAGGTCCGGTGTACTCCAACACGTCGTTGTTGCCCGGAGAGCTTACCCACAGGTTCCCCGATGGGTCGAAGGTTATGGCGTCGGAACCGTCGCTCCCCGAAAGCACGAACTCATATTCCGGGTTTGAAGGCGGCTTGACCGGCAGTTTGAAGACCACGGCGGTAGCCGGGTTGCCGGCGTAATGGCCAAAGGAGAGAATCCACAAGCGCCCGGATTTGTCGAACGTCATGCCGCTGGTGTAGTTCAAATCGTTTGCAGCGCCGCCGGCGATATTGACGACCTTCGACTTCTTCTTCATCGGCGTCTTGGCGATCTGCACTTCCGGATACGTTCGGCCCGCATAGAGCGTCCAATAAACGTAGTGCGCGCTTTTCTTCGCGGTGACCACCAACGGCGTTCCGGGCATTGGCTGCGTCGTTGCAGATGACGGTAGTCCGCCGCCGGAGCATCCGCCTGCTGCTGCACTAACGATGAGAACGAGCAACACGGGTCTAGTCATCCGAAACATCACTCCTTCGCGCTCGCGGCTTAGCGAGCAACTCAGCCGTCGCCGGCCTTCATCTGGAAGATACTAGCACCAAATCGGTCGTTCGAAGCAAGCGAGCATTCCTAGGCTACTCGGCATTGCATCTCGCCCGGATTGTTTCCGTCTTGGATCGCTCCATGTCCGGACGGCGAAGGATCGGATAAGAATATGTGAGTCAAATTTTAGCGCTCCGCTCGCGCAACTGGCGAAGCACGTACTGGAGAATCCCGCCGTGCCGGTAGTATTCGACTTCGTTGGGCGTGTCGATGCGCAGTCGCACCGGAAATTCGATCGAGCGGCGCGTCTGCGGATCGGCCGCCCGCACGGTGAGTCTCATGCCCGGCTCGAGCTTCGCCGCAAAGCCGCCGATATCGAAAACCTCTTCTCCGGTCAGGCCGTAGGTCGAATGGTCGGCGCCGTTGGCATACTCGAGGGGCAGTACGCCCATGCCGAGCAAATTGCTGCGATGAATGCGTTCGAACGATTCTGCGATCACGGCCTTGACGCCCAAGAGATACGGCCCTTTCGCCGCCCAATCGCGCGACGATCCCGACCCGTACTCTTTGCCCGCGAGCACGACGAGCGGCGTACCCTCGGCTCGATACTTCATCGCGGCGTCATAAATCGATAGTATCTCCCCCGTCGGGAGATAGCGTGTGACGCCGCCCTCGGCGCCGTTCGCCAACGCATTGCGTAGACGGATGTTGGCGAAGGTGCCGCGCATCATCACCTCGTGATTGCCGCGCCGCGAGCCGTAGGAGTTGAACTCAGCGGGTTCGATGCCGTGTTGCATGAGGTACGCGGCGGCCGGACTCGCTTTTGAAATATTGCCTGCCGGCGAAATATGGTCCGTCGTCACGGAATCGCCGAGCACCGCGATGGCGCGTGCTCCGCGAATATCTTCTAACGGCGCCGGCCGTTCCGGCATGCCGTCAAAGTACGGCGGCCGCTTGACGTACTCCGATTCTGTGTCCCACTGATATCGCTCGCTGGCCGCAACCTGGAGATTGCGCCAATTTTCGTCGCCTTCGAACACCGTTTCATATTGATGGGCGAACATCTCACGTCCGATGCACGATGCGACCGTCTTGGCGATCTCGTCGTTGCTCGGCCAGATATCGGCAAGATAGACCGGTTTGCCGTCATTGCCGATGCCGAGCGGTTCGCTCGTGAGATCGATATCCATCCGGCCCGCCAACGCATACGCTACGACTAGCGGCGGAGAGGCGAGGTAGTTCGCACGCACCTGCGCATGAATCCGTCCTTCGAAGTTGCGATTTCCCGAAAGAACCGCGGCAACGATGAGATCGCGATCGGCGATCGCCTCTGCGACGTTGGCAGGCAATGGACCCGAGTTGCCGATGCACGTGGTGCACCCGTAACCGACAACGTTAAAGCCAAGCCTATCGAGATCGTCGCGCAGACCGGCACGCTCGAGATAATCCGTCACCACTTTGGAGCCCGGTGCGAGCGACGTTTTCACCCATGGCTGCGTACGCAGGCCACGCTCCAGCGCTTTGCGCGCGAGCAATCCCGCGCCGACGAGCACCGAGGGGTTCGAAGTATTCGTACAGCTCGTGATCGCGGCGATCACCACGGCACCGTCGTACAGATCGGCTTGCGTCTGCGCGATCGTCGCGGTGCCGCCCCCGCCTTCATCTTCAAAGCGCGCTATTGCGCCGCCGGCCCGGTCGCGCTCACCTATCCACTCGTTCATCGCATCCTGGAACGAACGCTTCGCGTCGTGCAGCGGCACGCGGTCCTGCGGACGCCGCGGCCCTGCGAGACTCGGTTCGACGCTGCGGAGATCGAGCGTCAACGTCTGCGCAAACTGTGGGTCCGGCGTCGCAGAGGTGCGGAATAGACCTTGCGCTTTGGCATATGCTTCGACCAGATCGATGCGCTCGCGCGACCGCCCGGTCAACTGAAGATACTCGATCGTGCGATCGTCGATCGGGAAGATGGCAACCGTAGAACCGAACTCCGGGGACATGTTGCTAATCGTCGTGCGGTCGACAACCGGTAACGCGTCCAAACCAGGTCCGTAAAACTCGACAAACTTGCCTACGACGCCGTGACGGCGCAACATCTGCGCGACGGTGAGCACCAGATCGGTCGCGGTCACGCCTTCGCGTAACGCACCATCGAAACGGAATCCCACGACGTCGGGGATGAGCATGGAAACGGGTTGGCCGAGCATCGCGGCTTCCGCTTCGATGCCGCCGACGCCCCACGCCAACACGCCCAAACCGTTGACCATCGTGGTGTGAGAATCGGTGCCCAGCGCGGTATCCGGGTACGCGAGCGGGGGTGTCGAACTCGATTCGGCGCCAAAGATCACGCGCGCCAAGTACTCGATATTGACTTGATGCACGATGCCCGTGCCGGGCGGCACCACGCGGAAGCCTTGCAGCGCGCCCTGTCCCCATTTCAAAAAGGCATAGCGTTCGCGATTGCGCTCGAACTCGATTGCGGTGTTTTTCGCCAGCGCGGTATCGCTTCCGAAGAAATCCACCTGCACTGAGTGATCGACGACCAATTCGACCGGTTGCAACGGATTGATGGCGGCGGCGTCGCCGCCCATGCCAGCCATCGCATCGCGCATCGCGGCCAAATCCACGACGCACGGCACGCCGGTGAAATCTTGCAGCAAAACGCGCGCCGGCGTAAACGCGATCTCTCGCTCGCTACGCGCGCGGCCATCCCATCGCGCGATCGCCGAGATATCGTCGCGCGTGACGGCAACGCCGTCTTCGCAGCGCAGCAAATTCTCCAACAATATCTTGAGCGAAAATGGAAGACGCGAGAGATCGGCCAGCCCGGCGTCCTGCAGTGCGCCCAGGCGATAATACGCGTACGAACGCTCTCCGGCGCGCAGCGTATCGAGCGCTCCAAAGCTATTGTTCTGACGATTCATGGACCAACCGTACTTTCGGATCGCCGCGACCGTAGCCTTCGATGCGCAACGTGGCATCACCGTGCAGCAACCGCCACAACGGATCGGCAACGAACTCCAGGCGCCACGGCGACAATGCCAGGAGATGCTCTAATTCGGCACGGTCCGCCGGAAGTTCGCGAGCGACGCGTTCGAGCGCCGCGCGCGGAACGAGCAGACTCGCGGGAAGCTCCAGGTCGCGGGCGATCTCGGAGACGGCCGCGCCGAGCAGAGAAACGAGTGCGTCGCGAGACGGCGCGGACGGGCGTGCCGGCCGCTGCGGAAGATCCTCTTCCGGCAACGCTTGACCCCGCGCCACCGCTTGGAGAATCGCCGGCCCGAGCTGGCGTTTCATCGCGCCGTCAAAGCGCCGGAGTTGCGCGAAATCGTCGCTCGTTGTCGGTTTCGTCGTCGCAAGGCCCGCAACGACGTCGTCCGGCAGAATGAAGCGCACCGGCAGATCGCGGTCGCGCGCGAAGCGTTCGCGCAGTTTTACCAGTTCGTTGAGGATGCCGAGTTCGCGGCGGCTCATGCGCATAGCACCGGGAATGCGCAGGTACAGCGCGGCGTTCGTCCATGCGATAGCGCTCTACGTCGGCAAGCTCTTCGCATTCCTCGTATGCCCACCGGTAACGGCCTTTGCGTTCGAGACGCTCGCGCAACGCGTCGTACAGTGCGAGCAGATGCGCGACGTCGCCGACGAGATACTCGATCTGCCGTTCGGAGAGTGGCCGAGTCGACCAATCGCTGACCGTCTGCGACTTCGTCAAGCGCACGTCGCACACGCTGCGAACGAGATCGGCGAGGGACACTTGCATGCCGTAACCCAGAAACGACGCCGCGACCTGCGTATCGAAGACGCGCGGCGGCACGAGATCGTAACGGTCCGCGAAGATTTTCAGATCCGACGAAAGCGCGTGACCGACGACGGTCGTGTTCGTCAACGCAATAACGAGCGCGCGTAAATCCGGCAACGCCAAGGCGTCGACGATCGCCGTGCCGTCGTCGAACGAAAGCTGCAGGATCATCAAGCGCGGCGTGTACGTGCGCTCCGCGTGGAATTCGGTGTCCAGGCCGATTCGCGCCGATTCGGCGACGCGCGCACAGAGCCGCTCCAGGCTCGCTGCGTCGGCGACAATCTCGGGCGTCACGATGAGGGCGAGGGCGATATCACGATTCGCCGGCGGAAATGGAAGTGGCAGCGGTGCGTCATGCAATAGTGATGCTCGTATCCGTGAAGCGCGACGCTGACCCTATCCCCGAAAATCGGTCAGCACTGCGCAGATCGGAATCGCGATCGCGCACATCGTCCAGACGTGCACCCATACCGGCACGCGAAAGGCCGCGGCGCTCGCCGTTGCCACCGTTCCGCCGAATCCGGGGATGATGCGGACCGCCAGCAAGAAGCCGGGTGAACCGACCGGGAAGCGTTTCACCCACCTCGGTAGCCGTTTGAGCGATTCTTGCAGATTAAAGAGATTGGACGCATGGAGGTTTATCCAATACCCCAGCAGGGCAGCAAGAACCAATCCAACGGCGTCCACGAGGGTGCCGTCCAGCGGCCCAAAATCGCGCCGTTCATAATCGCGAGGGCATCGGTCATGGAAAACGGGGCGGAGGCTACCAATGCAAACACGGCGATCGCCAGCGGATACTGCAACGGCCCGATGATACGAATCTCGTGTTCGATGTGAGGCTTATGACGAATGACCCAATACGCTAGCATGAAAGACGCAGCTAACAGCATGAGTCCGGCGCATCGCCGAAGGAAACGATTCAAGCGATGATCGTACGCGTGGTGATCACCATATGTTGCGGTGTTGGGCTCTACGTCTCGCTTTTCATGCTGCGCAAGAGTCAGCGCGCCGCACGCGGCGAACTCAAAGGCCCCAGCGTCGTCAAAACGCCCCGGGCGCATGTGTTTGGCATACCTAACTCACTCATGGGCTCGATCTACTACCCGGCGTTGGCGGCCGCGGTCTGGCTCATCCATGGGGTCGTGGCGCAGGCCGTCCTGCTGCTGGTCGCGCTGGGCGCGGCCTGCACATCGGTCGCCCTCGCCTACTCGCTGCTCTATATCACCCGGCGTGAATGTCCGTATTGCTGGACATCACACGTGATGAATTGGGCCCTCCTGGGGCTGTGCTTGGTGATTTATCTGCCCGATGTATTGAGTAGGGGCCGTTGAGTTTGGTAGAATCGGCTCCTCTGGTCAGGCCGGCGTCCACGTTCGCCGCACCACCGGAGAATACGTACCGGACCGTAGCGCCAGTTCTGCGATCCGGCAAAAGGCAGTGTCAAGGGTTGCGCGAGTGCGCAGCCCTTCTGCTTTTCTGGAACCAATTACGTGGTGCGAATGGATTCGATCATTGCAGCGTATGCCGGCTCGCTCGTCGGGGCGCCGGCGAACCAGGCATCCAAAATTTCTCGGCAATTGCCGGCGTGGTGGCGCGAATGCTCAGACAGAGCACGTTGGCATCGTTCCATTCGCGCGCGCCGCCTGCGGTCGCGGCGTCACCACAGAGCGCCGCTCGAACGCCCGGAATCTTATTCGCTGCGATGCACACGCCCGTGCCGGTCCAACAGCACAGCACACCGTACTCTACCTCCCGTTCTGCGACCGCGTTTCCGACGCGGCGCCCAACCGAGGGCCATGCATCCTCACCCTCCGGCGATAGCACGCCAAACTTCCGTACTTCATGTCCTCGCTCGCACAGCCATCGTTCGATCGCCTCGGCAAGCTCGCCGGCCATGTCGCTACCCAATGCCACTCGCATCGGAAAGGTTTTCGCCGCGCGCTGACCGGAGGCTAGCATCATGACCGGCGTCCGCCTTGCCGCTACCGTGATTCTCGCACGACCGCCGTTCGAGGTCTACCTCACGCGCCGCAGCGCCCGCAGCGCCTTTGCGCCCGATGCTTTCGTCTTTCCCGGCGGAACCGTTGACGGCCAGGACGTTTCGGCCATCGTACGGCGGCGAACGCTCGGATTGAACGAAACGCGGCTGCGCGACGAGTTTCGTGCAACGGTAGACGCATCGCTCTCGACCTGCGAAACCCCGGTCGTGCCCGAGCAAGGGGCGGCGCTGCTCATCGCGGCGCTGCGCGAACTCTTCGAAGAGGCCGGCGTCCTCCTCGCGCGCGATGCTGCAGGGAACTGGGTCTCGACATCCTGCGCAAAAGGGTTGGATGCGGATCGCGCTGCGGTGCGCACGGGGGCGTTGACGTTTGGCGATCTTCTTTACAGCGGCGGGACTGGTACGCCGATGCTGCGGCGTTGTCGCTGTTCTCGCATTGGATAACGCCGCCGGTAGAACCGCGGCGTTACAACACACACTTCTTCTTCGCGATTGCGCCGCCGTTGCAAGATCCGATCGCGGACGCAGACGAAACGCACGACGGCATGTGGATCGCACCGGCCGACGCGCTCGAACGGTATGCGCAGGGAACGATGCACTTGGTCTATCCGACGATCAAACACTTGGAACGATTGCGCGCGTTTCGTTCCGCAGATGAGGCGGCGGAGTACGCCCGCCGCAAAGCGGTGCTGACGATCATGCCGTACGCACCCGAGGGTGGCGATTTCCGCATTCCTCTAGCGCTGGAAAACGCATGGTAAGGATCGTTCGCGCCGACAATCCGTCGCCGATGACACTCGAGGGAACGAACTCGTACGTTCTCGACTGCGGCGATGGCGGCGCCCTGGTTATCGATCCGGGTCCCAACATACGTCGACATCTGCAAGCACTGGAGGATGCGGCGGCAACATTTGGTGCCACAATCCGCACCATCGCATTGACGCACGGGCACGCCGATCATGCCGCCGGCCTGCGGGCGCTCGCGGAGAGAACGGGCGCTACGGTCTTCGCGCATCCGGCATGCGCCGTGCCGCACCACGCCGATCTACCGCTGGAATCGGATTGGCAGGTTGGTGCGCTAACGCTCCCACGTTATAGATGCGCCCGGCCATACGTTCGACCACGTGATCTTCTACGAGCCGGCCGAAGGCGCGCTCTTTACCGGCGACACGATCTTAGGACGAGGAACGACCGTGATCGCGCCGCCCGGCGGCGCCATGCGCCCATACCAGCATACCTTGCAACGTTTAGCGGCAGAGTTTCCGACGGCACGCCGCATCTACGGCGGCCACGGTCCGCCGATCGACGAGCCGCAAGCGAAGATCGCAGAATATATCGCACATCGACGCATGCGTGAACGTCAGGTTCTGGACGCACTGAACGCGGGCGCCCGCACGATCCCGCAGTTGGTACGCGCGATCTACGCCCCCACGTCAAACCTGCTCTCGGCAGCGATGGCGCGTCAAATTCTGGCGCACCTTTTGGCGCTCCAGAGCGAAGAACGTGTCGTCGTCCAAACCGCTGCCCGCGCCATGTCGGCCGATGAGTCGGCGATGCTCAATCCCGACTTACAGACAATCGTTGGTCCCGATGAAGCCGCAGAGATCGGCGCAGAGATGCGCTTGACGACGTTGTATGAATACCGCACGGTCTCGCCGTGAGCGAGATCAGGTCTGAACGCGGGATTGACTCAAGCGGACTCTGCGGTCCGTTCTCCGGCGGCCGGCTCCCGCAAGGCGGAGCGTGCCAGTTCGGCTCGCAGCGCTTTGACCTCGTTGAGGACGTCGACGAGAGACGGTTCGGGCGTTGTCGTATCGCCCGCGTCTTGACGGACGAAGTAACTGGCGATCGCCGCGGTGATGTAGCCGAAGATGGAAAAGCCGAAGACCGCCAGCAGAAAACACAATGCCTCACCACCGGAGGTTTGTGGAAAGTAGGACGAGCCCATCGTCGTCATGATCATGGACGTCCACCATAACGCATAGCCGAAATTCGGAATCGCGTTACTATTGTGGGGTTCCAGTGCGTAGATGCCGGCAGCCCCGGCGAACGTCACGATGACCGACAGGAGGAGCACGTACGACATGCCGCGCCGGCGCATCGTCGAACCGAGCACCGTGATGCTGCGATTGAGACCCGTCAGAGGCGGAAAATGAGTACTTGCCACGACGGCATCATCGCCAGCACCGTACCGAGTCGCAGGATGCTCAACGCCGGCAACAACAGGCTGACGGCGACGAGCCAGTTTTTCTTCAGAAACGGGACTTTCTTCGGCGCCAACGTCAAGCGTATGAGGAAGTCGGCGACAAAGACGATCCATATGAAGACCGTGAGATCGTTGCTCCATGGCTTGCTACCGTAGACGAGCTGGGCGACGAGCAGAACGAGCCAAACGATCCCTAAGACAAGCATCGGTTTGTTCAAGGAATCGTCAATGGTGCGCAGCAGTTTGAGGCGCTCTTTCGTAACGGTTCGGGGGTGTGGTTTCATTGCGGAATTGGTGCTCTCCATGGAGCAGTTGTTCCCTAAGCATGGCGACCTAGGCCGGCATTTTTGTGGCATAATGGGAGCAATGATGCGTACCCAACGCGCCCTTTCGCTCCTGGGCGGCATTGCGCTCTGCTCGTGCGGAGGAACCGCCTCACCCGTGCCAGCCGTGACGAACGCCGTTCCCCAGACGTCGTGTTATGTGATCAAACAAGATCCCACGCCGGTCAAGGCCACGATTACGTTCTACGGGTGGCCGGATAACTCGCCGCCGGGAAATCAAATCGCGCATCCCGTGATCCACAAACACGCCGGCGGCGATGGAACGTATTGCAATCCGACGACCTTTGCTACGGAAAAGGCCAACGACAAGACGATTCCTTACGGCATAAAGATCTACGTGCCGTTCATCAAGCAGTATTTCGTCCGTGAAGATCTCTGCGCGGCGTCGGGACCGAAGAAAGGCAGCGGCAGCAACGGCTGCAAGAAACTCTGGTTCGATCTCTGGATCGGCGGCAACGGACGCAGTAAGGCACACGACGTGATCAAATGCGAGCGGCAACTGACGCCGCAGCCGCCCCGTGCGGGTGATTCTATATCCCAAGAACGGCGAACCGGTCGCCAATGCCGGACCGATCTATACCAACGCACCGCCGCCGAACGGCAGTTGCGACGGCAAACCGCTCTAGTCGACCGTTAGCACCACTTTGCCGAACTGATCGCCGGCATCCAGGCGCTCCATCGCCGCGAGCCCGTTCTCTAACGCGTACGTACGATCGATAACCGGACGAAGATCTTCCGAGAAGAGTTCCAACATCGCCCGAAAATCGTGTGGACTTCCCATCGAGCTTCCAAGGATCGTGACGTGTTTCCAGAAGAGCGGAAACATGGGGATCGTGGCGTCGCCGTTGGTACCGCCGTAGACGGCAATGCGGCCGCCTGGAGCGACCGCGTCGAGCGCGCCTGCAAGTGTCGGACCGCCTGAGGAGTCGACGACGAGATCCACCGGGCCGGCCGAGCGCCGATCTTCGCCCAGTCCGGCGAGGTGCGATAGTTCACGACGAGGTCGGCGCCCAGTTCGCGCGCGCGGCGTAGCTTCTCGTCGCTGCTCGACGTCACGATCGCGCGCGCCCCGACATGTTTGGCAAACAAAAGCACGAACGTCGCGACGCCGCCGCCGATCCCCGGAATGAGGACCGTCTCGCCGGCACGCAACGCGCCGCGCGTAAAAGTTGCCCGGTATGCAGTCAAACCGCCGAGCGGAATGGCGGCAGCCTCTTCAAAGGATAAGGCCGAAGGTTTGGGATGCACGTTCTTTCGCGGCACGACGACGTATCGCGCAAATGTGCCGTCGCGGGGCATGCCGAGAATGCTGGATTTCGATGCATCCCAAACGCGTGGATCGTCGCCCCAATCCAGCATTGGGTCGATCACGACGCGCGCACCGTCGGGCGTCTCGCCCACGCCGTCGGAACCAAGCGTAACGGGAAGGCGAATGCGCGGGTATTTTCCTTGCGTGATAAAGACGTCACGATGATTGAGCGCCGCAGCACGAACGCGGACGAGCACTTCATCGTTGCCGGCTTGCGGTATTGGAATCTCTTGCAACCGAAGGCTTTGCGGCCCATCGGTTGCCGTCACACGCAGCGCCGGCATGGTTACCGTCATTCGTGGAGGGTTACGATGAACTTTATCGCCGCCGGTTGGACGAAGAGCGCGTCGGTAGGATAGTTTCCGAGATATTGGCCATTTTGGGGACCGCCGTAGAGTCCCCGATACGGAACGCCGGCATCGTACAGCGTAAACGGCCCTGAAACCGCGTTGAACAGATTGGTTCCGGCAACCGTCAAATCGATGTTGCGAAAGTTCTTCCAATTGCCGCATCAACCAGCGTATACGGAGGCTGACCGAGCGTGTTATTACGTCCGGCAAAGGTCAGCGCGGTTGAAGCGTGCCAACCGTTTGTCGCCCAAATGAAGCTCGCCGAACCCTGTTGCTGCGGAACGCCAAGAAACTGCTCGTCGTCCACGAGCGTGCCGCCCGACGTGGGATTGGAGACCCAGGGCCCAAGGGCGTACGGATACGCGACGTTGAGTCCGTATGAGAAGGTCGCCGTAAGGTTCAGGCGCGGAAAGAGCTCCTTGTAACGGGCTTCGGCACCTTCGTAGACGGCGTTGCCGATATTGATCGGGATTTCGTACGCAAAGCCGAGCGGCGTATTGCAAAAACTCTGCGCGCCCCCGCCGGGATAGTAGTTCTCGATCGTATCCCGGAGATTCGAGCGATAGAACGACACGTCGATATTCGAGTTACTCGAAAAGAGATGCGAGTATCCGAGTTCATACTCCGTCGCCTGTTCCGGGCGTTCGTTGGGATTGCCGTTGGGCACGACGCAGTTGGAATCTTCCGGTCCTTGGCCGGGATTCGGTTCCGGCTTGCCGTTCACGTAGATCGGCGGAAAGAAATAACGCTCGGCCAGTAACGGCGGCCTGAAACCCGTGCCGGCGGAAAAGCGCACGACGTTCTGCGCCGACAGGTCGTCGCTGATGCCCAGCCGCCAGTTTAGCGTGTTGCCGAACGTGGAGTAGTTTGCATCGTACAGGCCGCCCGAAAGTCGAACGGCGTTGCCAATTTGCTGGGCACCGCGGACGAAATACGAGTTGATGCTTTGCGGGAGGCTGGTGCCGATGAACGCGCCGCCGAGCGATTCTTGCCGCGCGTAACCGCCGACCGCGAACTCGCCCCCATCGAAGCTTCGTCCCCACGACAAAGCTTCGTTATAGCGCTTATCCATATGCGACACGTCATACGGGGAGAGCGCCCCGCCTTCGAAATCAACGTTGTCGTTGTCGGCAAAGAAATCGCCGGCGAGCGTTCCGGCGCCGAGCGGCGAGCGCGTATACGCGTCATATGCGCGAATGCTTTGCGCAAACGTCGCGCTGCCTTGACCGATATGATCGCCGTAAACCGGATTGGGCACCTCGTTCGGCTCATTCGGCGCCGGAGAGAAACCGCAGGCCGCTCCCGGTCCGGAAAAGACGCAGCTCGAGTTGCCCGCAATGCCGTTCAGCGCGCTGGACTCGTCGCGATTGTCACCTAACGTGAAGACGCGAAAGCCAGCATCGGAGCGTTGCGAGAAATTGTAATCGAGATTCACCAGGCCCAACCGCGCGGCGATGCTCGATCCGAGATGCGCGTAGAAGGGGCAGTTGGGCGTCTTCTTCTTCGTCGCCGGACCGCAGTAGATCGGCAGGTTGTTCGCCGGAACGACCCAGTCGTTTTCGTTCACCTGTCCGGCCTGCTGATAATCGTCGCCCGCAAATGCATAGCCGAGTTTTCCGATGGTGCCCGTTGCGTTGAGCCAGTTTTGCGTCGTGCCGAATGATCCGACCGAGCTGGAGAGCGCCATGCGATCGTCCTGCGTTGGACGCAGCGACACGAAGTTCACCGCGCCGCCAAAGGTATTGCTGCCTTCCGCATCGGTTGGGCCCAGGCCCTCGGTAACGTTGACGCTATTGAAGGCCGGCACCATGAACTGCGAGAGATCGATATCGCCGGTATTCCCGTCGTTGAGTTGCTGACCGTCCAGCGTTACCATCGCTTCGGATGGATCGGGTCCGCGCAACGATACGACCGACGGTGCGGTCGGCGCGCCGGAATCCGGATGTTGAATCACCGCCGAGGGCACCTCTTGCAGTGCTTGCAACACCTGCGTGTAGCCTAGCGCATCCATCTCTGCGCGAGAGACGTCGATCTCCGGGATCACGCTGCGATCGAGCGTGTAGCCGCCGTTAACGGTGACTTGTCCGATGGTGCGCAGTTTCGGGGTGTCGCTCGGTTCGAGCACGACGTTGAGTTGCGATGCGTCGGTCAGCGGCCCGGTGTTGACGCTCACCGTTCCATAACCGTGGGCTACGACGGTGAGATTGTAGCGGCCGGCCGGAACGTTGAACGAAAAGTTCCCGCGCTGGTCGCTGCTGGTGCTGGCACTTGCAGGCCCGTTCAGCGTCAAACGTGCCTGGGCGATCGGGGCGCCGCTGGGCGCGTGAACCCAACCGCCGATCAAACAGCAGGCGGCAAGAAGCATCGTAGGCACGGGCCGCGTCCTTCCTTGCTCAAACGTGCCAGGCCTTTGGTCTGGGCGCGACGTAGCAACCGGCGATGAAAGGCCGTGCTGGGATCTTCGCTGCATTGACACGCGGTGTGGCGCGGATCCAAAAGACATTTACGATCGAAATCGGACCGCTCAAGGCAACCGGCGTTCCAGCTGTATTGCTGGGCGTTACAGGCATCGTCCTGGCGAGCGGCGTGACGGTGGCACTATCGCGGAGCGCCTCACGGCTGCCCGAAACGCTCGACGCCGCGCGTCAACTCGCGTCCGCGATTAACAACACGTCGCCGCGGTTGCGCGCGTGATTACGGACCGCGCGCTGCGCGACCTCATTCGTACCGACCTGCCGGACGCCGACGTGGCGATTGCGGATCGAACCGGGACGCACGACCATTTCAACGTCACCGTTCGTTCCCAGGCGTTTGCCGGAAAGACGCTGATCCAGCAGCATCAACTCGTCTATCGCGCGCTGAAAGCGGCGCTGGCCGACGGACGCGTGCACGCCGTCGAACTCACTACCATCGCCGAGAATTAAGGACATCATGGCCGACTTCAAAGAAGAAATTACCCGCGAGATTGAAAACGCGCCCATCGTCATCTACGGCAAGGGAACCAAAGATGCGCCGCGTTGCGGATTCACGTTGGAAACGATCGAGTTCTTCAACCGCTTCGGTTACCCGTTCGAGGTCATCGACGTCCTCGAGAACCATCCGAAACGCGAAGCGCTCTCCGAAATGACCGATTGGCCGACGCTGCCGAAGGTGTTCATCGGCGGAACCTTCTACGGCGATACGGACATTCTCGAACCGATGGCGTCAAGCGGCGAGTTGAACGCAAAACTGAGCGAAGCCTTCGGCGGTGAGGCGCCGGGTCCAAAGCAGACCATCAACCTTCGGTAGGTCGGTGTTCACGACGGTCGTCGAACCCTCGACGCTGCGCGAACGGCTCGGCAGCGACGATCTCGTTATTCTCGATTGCCGCCATGCCCTAGCCGATTTTACGCTGGGACGAAAACTGTACGCAGAGTCGCATATTCCCGGCGCTGTCTTTGCCGATGTCGAGAACGACTTGGCCGGCGAACACACTGGTCGTAACGGACGCCATCCTATGCCGGAGCCGCAAACGTTCGCAGACGTACTGCGCGCGGCCGGCGTCGACGACGCAACCCAGATCGTTGCATACGACGCGGGTGGCGATATGTTCGCGGCTCGCTTGTGGTTTTTGTGCCGTTGGATCGGTCACGAAGCGGTCGCCGTACTCGATGGCGGATTCACGGCTTGGACGGCATTAGGTTATCCGATGACGAACGACGTAACGGTGCCGAAGCGCCGTGGCGATCTCCACGTGCGCTTGCGCCCGGAGCTTGTCGTCGATGCACGATACGTTCACGAACAGCTCGAGAGCCCGGCGATGCAACTGCTCGACGCGCGCGCGCAAGAACGTTACTCGGGCGACGTCGAGCCAATCGATCCGGTCGCCGGCCATATTCCCGGTGCGCGTCATCGCTGGTTCAAAGAAAACTTCGATGACGAAGGCCGCTTCAAGAAACCGGAGCAGTTACGCAAAGAGTTTGAGCGTGGCGGCCACGATCCCGAGCGAACCATTCACAACTGCGGTTCGGGCGTCTCGGCGGCCGTCAATCACCTCGCAATGGCGCACGCCGGTTTGCATGGTTCGCGAATCTACGGCGGTTCCTGGAGCGAGTGGGTGGCCGACCCAAAGCATCCCATTGCAAAGGGCCTCTAGCGGCGCGACGTCCTTCGCTTATCTTTTGACGGGTGGCGGAACGGCGTCCGGCTTTGCGACGGCGCCCGCGGGCGTTCCCAGCAGTCGCTCGATCTCGTCTTCGCTGGGAACTTGGGGAATGTCGCGCGTGGCATCCACGAAGCAATAGAACCCGAACGGTCCGTTGCCGCGATTGACGAACTGGTGCACCTGGGAAGGGGCGACGTACACGACGTCGTCCGAACCGACTTCGAATGCCTGATCTCCGACGAGCGCGTATCCCTTACCGGTGCGCACGACGACGTAGTGCTCGTGCTCGTGTTTTTCCAAACGTGACGCACAGCCGGGTTGCACTTCGAAATAGCGCAACTCCATCTTCGGTCCGGGCTCGCTTGCGTCGCCTTTTCGGCCTCCCACGATCGTATGCCGTACGACGCCGGTCCCCGGCGCGCTCGGCGTGTAACCGGCCGGCTCGATACCGTACCAGCCTTGCGGCGAAGCCCGTACGACGGTGTCTTGCTTCATCGCAAATCACCATAGCATAGAGCCCGGAAGGAAAACCAGGGCGTACGGGAGTGCCAGCGAAAAAACGCTGCATGCGCCGTGTCGTTCACACTCTGCGCGCCGGCGTTTTTGTCACGCTCGGCGCATCTTTCGCAGCCTGTTCGGCCATTGCGCCGGGTCCGGCCGTGCCGGAAGCGGGCGCCGCAGCGCGTGCGCACCTGGCGACGTCGTCCGGCGCACTGCTCTACATAGGCGCGCACCATTTTATCGAGACGTATTCCTATCCGTCAGGCACCTCGGCGAGCCGCATGCACACGAAGTTTTTCGTCGTCGCGCTCTGTTCCGACGTGCATGGAAACGTCTTCATGCCCGCCACGCTCGCGCAATCGGGGAAGACGAGCGGTGAGGTCGTCGAGTACGCGCACGGCGGCAGTCAACCGCTTCGAACGGTCGCCTTGCCGAAAGGTCAGCTTCCGGTCGATTGTTCCAGCGATCCCTCCACCGGGAACCTTGCGGTGACGAGTTACGACGTCCGTAACTTCGCGCCGCAGATCAACGTCTACGTCAATGGCAGCGGCACGCCGCACGCGTATAAAGCCCCGGCATTAGGAGCCAGTTCGGAACCGGCCTACGATAATTCGGGCGATCTCTACGTTACCAGCGGGGGCAACGTGGGCGTCTTTCTTGCGGCCGGCTCCAGTACGCTGGTGAAGATTACGAGTAATACGATCCTCGGCCCCGTCGCGCACGCGCAATGGGACGGCAAGTACTTCGCGCTGCAATCGTTCACCGTAGCGCGCCACCAGGGCGAACACACCCAAGAGCGTATTTTTCGTTTCAGCATTTCCGGTTCTACCGCAACGCTCCAAGGCTACAGCCATTTCACCGGCTGGTACGCACACGATCCGGGCCGATCGTGGATCGACGGCAATACGATGGTCGCAACGCCGGGCGCCTACATTGCGATCTGGAACTATCCCGCCGGCGGCAAAAGCGTCAAAGTGGTGCATCCCGGCAAAGCTGCCAAATCGGTTACCGTGAGCGCCGCATCGTAGCGTGCCGCGCTACTGGCTGCTCAAAACCGAGCCCAGTGCGTACTCGTTCGAGCAGCTCCGGAACGACGAAACGACTCCTTGGACCGGCGTGCGCAATTTTCAAGCGCGCAACAACATGATGGAGATGCGCTTAGGCGACCTCGGCCTCTTTTATCATTCGAGTATCCCAGAACCGGCCGCAGTTGGAATCTGTGAAGTGGTGCGCGAGGCGTATCCCGATTTCACGCAGTTCGATCGGGAGAGCGAGTATTTCGACGGACGTGCCAAACGGGACAGACCGATTTGGTATATGGTAAACGTTGCGTTTCGAAAAGCATTGGTACATCCGGTGACGCTCGCGCGCCTCCGCGCCGAACCGCGTTTGGTGGGCATGGCGCTGCTCAAACGCGGTCAGCGGTTATCGGTTCAACCCGTTATGCCGCACGAATGGAAAGTCGTGCTGGAGCTGTCGAAAAGGACCTCATAATCCCTGCGCTTGCGTGAGAAAGACGCGCTGCGCATCGATCGGCATCTCACCAGGTTGGGGCGATCGCCGCACGTAATCGCCGTCTTCCTCGAGTTCGCGGCTCTTGACGTTATCCGCGAGCAACACCGCCAATATCTGCGAAGCGAGCGTTTCGGCCATCACCGGATCGAGCACCGGAACCGCGAGTTCGTAGCGGCGGTCGAGATTACGACCCATCCAGTCGGCGCTCGAGATGTAGGTTTCCAAATCACCGCCATTTTCAAAGACGAAGATTCGCGAATGCTCTAAGAAGCGGCCGACGATGCTGCGCACGCGGATGTTCTCGCTCACGCCGGGAACGCCCGGACGAAGCACGCACATCCCGCGAACGAGCAGTTCGATCGGCACGCCGGCCTGTGAGGCGCGATAGAGCGCCCGTACGACGTCGCCTTCGGTGAGCGCATTGATTTTGGCACGAATCCCGGCAGCGCGTCCGGCGCGCGCGTGTTCGGTTTCACGATCGATGCGGGCGATCAGTTCGCGGTGCAGCGTCACCGGCGCGACCCACAAATCGTCATAATCGGTGACCTTTGAAAAGCCCGTCAAGGCGTTGAAGAGTTGCGCGTCGTCCGTGCCGAGTTCCGGGCGGCACGTAAACAGGCTCAAATCGGTATAGAGCAGCGCCGTCTTCTCGCTATAGTTGCCGGTGCCGAAATGCACGTAACGACGTAAGCCGTCGTCGTCTTCCCTCACGATCAGCAGCGTTTTCGCATGGACTTTTTGATTTGCGAAACCGTACACGACGTGTGCGCCGGCACGCTCCAGGCGTTTGGCCCACTCGATGTTGTTCTCTTCGTCGAAGCGCGCTTTGAGTTCGATCACGACCGCGACCTGTTTTTCGTTCTCTGCCGCAGTGAGCAGAGCACGCACGATCGGGGAGTTTTTCCCGGAGGTGCGGTAGAGCGTCGCTTTAATGGCAAGCACCTTGGGATCTTCGGCCGCCTGCCGCACGAACTGAATGACGGGATCGAACGAATCGTATGGATGGTGGAGCAGAATATCGGCTTCGCGGATCTGCGCAAACATGTCCGTCGCGCCGATCAGCCGCTTAGGAATCGCCGGCATAAACGGTTTGAACCGCAACTGCTCGTAGTCCGGCAGATTGACGATCTGCCAGAGATCGCTCAGCGCCATCAGCCCTTCGATCTCGTAACAGTCGACCGCTTCCAGTTCCAACGACTCGCAGAGGAAATCGCGCATGTACTCCGGCATGCCGCGTTCGATCTCCAGGCGCACCGGCTCGCCGAAGCGGCGGCGCCGCAGCTCGGATTCAATCGCACGCAAGAGATCGTCGGCTTCGTCTTCCTGCAGATCGAGATCGGCGTCGCGCGTCACTCGGAACAGATACGAGTCGCGAACCACCATGCCGGGAAAGAGTCCATCGAGGTGGTGGGCGATCAAATCCTCCAACAACACGAAGCGCCGCTCCGGCGATCCTTCAACGGGCACGAAGCGCGACAGCGTCGGGGGAATTTTAACGCGCGCGAAATGCAGCTCGATGCCCTCACCGGTCGCTTCTTCCAACTCGACGGCGAGCGAAAGCGAGAGATTCGAAATATAGGGGAACGGGTGACCGCTATCGACCGCGAGCGGCGTTAGTACCGGGAAAACGTTGTCGTCGAACGTCCGCTCCAGGATTGCCTGCGTTTCGTCGTCGAGTTCCGATACCCGCATCAGGCGGATGCCTTCGCGTTCGAGCTTCGGCAGCAAGTCTTCGTTGAGCAGGCGCATCTGTTCGGGCAGCGATTCGCGCAGGCGCTCCGAAATCGCGGCGAGATGCTCGCCCGGCAAGCGTCCGTCCTCAGAACGGCGCACCACTTGCGCTTCGATCTGCTGCTTGATGGCCGCAACCCGAATCATGAAGAACTCGTCGAGATTCGTGCCGTAGATTGCGACGAATTTCAAACGTTCGAGGAGCGGATTACGATCGTCGAGCGCCTCTTCGAGCACGCGGTCGTTGAACTCCAGCCATGAAAGTTCGCGGCTGATATAGTACGACGGATCATCGAAGGCTTTAGGCTGGTTGACGGACGGCTGCGCCGCCTTCGGTTGGGTGATCACGGTTATGGTGTGCTTGGCCGTCATAACCGGGTTTCGCCTTCAAAACGGCAAAATCGACGCCGGTGACCGATCTCCCGATGCACCTGGCACAGCACTGCGCGTTGGCAGGGTATGCGCTCGTTTTGGCGCTTGTGGCTGGTTTGCCGCTCGGCGTTCTCGCCGCACAGCGCCGCTGGCTGCGCGGGCCGCTGATCGGTCTGTCGGGCATTGGGCGCACGCTGCCCAGCCTCGCCGTCCTCATGCTGCTCTTGCCGTGGTTGGGCGTCGGCGCGCTTCCGGCGGTCGTCGCGTTGGCGCTGCTGGCGATACCGCCCATCGTCATTAGCGTTGACGTCGCGATCCGCAGCGTTTCTGCTCCAGCGATCGACGCTGCCACCGGAATGGGCATGACCGGCGTACAGCGTTTCAGCAGAGTGATCGTTCCGGCCGCACTACCCCTCTCGCTCGTCGGCTTACGCACCGCCGCGACGGAAACCATCGCAAGCGCCACGTTGGCAACGTTCGTCGGCGCGGGCGGACTCGGCGACGATATCGTTCGCGGCTTGCAGACCGACGACGCACCGCTGCTCTTTGCTGCCGCCGCATTGGTTGCAGCACTGGCGCTCGTCGCCGACCTCACGCTCGCCGCAGCCGCTCGCCGTTGTGCCGTGCAATGACGATCAACCGCGCCGCGGCACTGGCAATGTTGGGCACCGCATCGTTGCTCGCAGGCTGCGCGCTCGATCCCAATGTCGTGCGCGTCGGTTCCAAAAACTTCACCGAATCGTTCATCATCGCGGAGATCTACGCGCAGGCACTCGAGAGTGCGGGCATTCGCGTGCGGCGGCTCTTCAACTTAGGATCGACCCAAATCGCAATGTCGGCAATGCGTCGCGGCAGTCTCGATTGCTATCCCGAGTACACGGGCACCGCGCTGATCGATGTCTTGCATGAGGGCCCCATCGCGGATGCGCATGCGGCGTACGAAGCCGTGCGCGCCGCGTTTCTGCAGCGTTTCGGCATCGTCTGGTTGCCGCCGTCACCGATGAACGATTCGCAAGGGCTCGCGACGACCCGCGCGATCTCACGGCGTCTGGGTCTGCGCACGCTGTCCGACGTCGCGCGTGCGGCCCCGCATTTGCGGTTAGCAACGATTCAAGAGTTCCTCGCTCGGCCCGATGGATTGCCGGGCTTGCAGCGTGCCTACGGCGGTTTTCGTTTCGCAGAGACTCGGACGTACGACATCGCGCTGAAGTATCGCGCGCTCCTTGACGGACAAGCCGACGTAGCGACCGCGTTCACGACCGACGGTGAGATCACAATCAGCGATCTGGTCGTGCTGCGGGACGACCGGCATTTTTGGTCGGCGTACAACGTTGCGCCGGCGGTTCGCCGCGACGCGCTCCGCGCACGTCCGGCGATCGCGCGCGCGCTCACTGCCGTCTCGCCTGCGATTACGGACAGAGTCGTTCGCCGGATGAACGCCGACGTCGAATCCCACGACCGGGATCCTGCCGATATTGCGGCTGCATTCCTTGCATCCATACACGCCGGAGAAGCACGCGCGTGAATCCCGCGACGATTGCGTTTGCCGGCGTAACGGTTCGCTATTCCGGTGCGACGCCGAACGCGGTCGACGACATATCGTTCGAAGTGGGCGGCGGCGAGCTGGTCGTGTTGCTCGGGCCATCTGGATGCGGCAAATCGACGCTTTTGCGCACCGTGAACAGGCTGGTTCCGCTCGAGTGCGGTCGAATTCTCATAGATGGAAAGGATGTCGCGCAATCCGATGCAGTCGCCCTGCGGCGCAGTATCGGCTATGCGATTCAAGCGGTGGGGTTGTTCTCACACATGACCGTCGCGCAGAACGTTGCCACGGTTCCTTCGTTGCTCGAGTGGAGCGCTGACGAGGTGCGCGGACGCGTTGACGAACTGCTCACGCTGGTGGGTTTGCCGCCGGAAAGCTATCGCGACCGGCGGCCGAGCCAACTCTCCGGCGGCGAAGCTCAACGCGTCGGCGTTGCGCGTGCCATCGCCGGACGTCCGCGCGCGCTGCTGATGGACGAACCGTTCGGCGCGGTGGACGCCCTTGCGCGAACCGGACTGCAAGCGGAACTGCTGCGCATCGTGCGCCGTTTGCGGACGACAACGCTCTTCGTGACCCACGACGTCGAGGAGGCGTTCCGGTTGGCGGATCGCATGGTTGTCATGCGCGAGGGACGCATCGAGCAGATCGGCGCGCCGCTGGAGATCTTCGACGCACCGGCAACGACGTACGTGCGGGAGCTCGTTCACGGCGGTGACGGCGTTTATCGCCAATATTTCCTGCACGCGCGCGACGTGCTGCGCTCCAACGCGTAGTGCAGTATCTCGCCGTACATCCGGGTCACGTTGCCGCGTTGGCCGCCGGGCATCTCGAACTCGTCGGGGCGGCGTTGCTCGTCTCGCTCATCGTCGCTCTTCCGTTAGGTTTGTGGGCGGCTCGCCGTCCGCGCATTGCTCCATGGCTGCTCGGAGCGTTGGGCGCGGTCTATACGATTCCAAGCCTGGCATTGCTGGCCGTGCTGGTCCAGTGGCTGGGCCTCGGCTTTCTTCCGGTCTTCGTGGCGCTGGTCGTGTACGCGCAGTTCATGCTCACGCGCAGCATCGTCGCGGCGATCAAGGGCGTCGAGCGTTCGCAGGTCGACGCGGCGCTCGGGTTGGGTATGTCGCTACGGCAAGTACTCTGGCGCATCGAGCTGCCGCAAGCGTTCCCTGGTAATTCTGGGCGGCATTCGCATTACAGCAATCGCCATGGTGGCGATTGCGACGCTCGGCGGCTACGTCGGCGGTATCGGCCTCGGTGTATTGATCTTCGATGGGCTGACATTGCACCATGCGGAGATGATCGTTGCCGGAAGCGTTGCAGCCTGCGCGATTGCGGTCGTGATCGATGCGCTGTTGCGACTCACCGAACGCCGCACGTTGTAGAGCTCCACGTTAACTCCAAGCGAAGGTAACGATCCCGTCACCGGGTACTTTCCAGCCGCTCCACATTTTTGATGTGAATGCATCGTGCATCGCTTCAACGATGCCATGAACGCGAATGCTAGATAGCTTCGATCTTTGCCATCATCCCTTGGTCTTCGTGATCCATGATGTGGCAATGGAAGAGAAACTCGCCTTTGATGACTGGGTCCATAAAGTTCATCAACGCGTCGATGGAGCCGTCAACCGTCTTCGTGCCGACGGCATAACGATGGTGCACGACGACGCTATCCGCCCAATAGGGATGCTTTAACGAAACGCCGTTGATCTTCTGCACCAAGAAGTGAAGCTGATGGATGTGGAAATCGTGATCCTCTTGAGTCACGTTGACGATGTGCCACTCTTCCACCGTGCCGGTGTGCACGACGAACATCGGCGGCGCGTTCGGATTGAAGCTCTTGCCGTTGATGAAGAAATGCGGCTTGGGATCCTCGCTGAACACGACGAGCCGCTTTGTTGCCGGCGCCGGCAACTTTTCGGTATACACGTTTTGCGGCAGCGGAGCGCCTACCGTGAGCGGCTGATTGGAGAAGTAGCCTTTTTGCGAACGATGCGCCGGCGCTTCCAAGTGCGCTAAGAAGACCGCCACGTCGGGGTCGCCGTTCGGTCCCGTATTGTAACAGAGGGTGCGAAAGCGCGCGTGTCCGGATTTCGGTCCGGTCACGATGAACTCAGCGCGGCCTGCGACCGGAATAATGACGTTGGACATGGTTTCGGTCGGGCCGGTACCGGGATACGTATCGAGAGGAAAACCATCAATCGCAACGACCTGCACGCTGCCGCCTTGCACGTTGAGGTCGAGCGTCTTATGGCCTGTCGCATTGATCACGCGGAAGAACTGCTTCTCGCCCGGCGCTATGGTGATGACCGGTTCGTATGCGCCGTTGAGCGCTACGGTGAGATGATCGTTGAACGAGCAAGGATGGGTGTTGCTGTTCTGCGGCTTCGCGGTCGCCATCGGCATAGCGCCCATGCCGTCATCGCTCATCTCCTGCGGAGGGGCGTTGACGCCGATGCCGGTCGCCCGTACCACAATGAGGCGTTCGCGCATTTTGGCCAATGCGGGAAAATGCTTCTCTATACCGTCGACCACAATCGCGCCGGACATGCCGCCTTCGCCGACTTGATAACTCGTTTCGCCGTGAATGTGCGCGTGATACCAGTAGAGCCCAGGCTGCTGATTCTTTGGAACGACCACTTTGTAATCCAGCGTTTGGCCCGGTTTGGCCTCGATGCCCATCACGTCGTCGCCGGGGAACTTTGGGGACGAACCTAGGCCGTGGAAGTGCAGGTTGATCAGCGACGCTTTTCCAGCGCCGGGCAACAGATCGTTGGTGAGATCGACTTCAAACGTCTGCCCGGGGTTTACCTCGATCGTCGGAGCAACGCCGTGCAAACCATCGTATTGAAAAGACGGCAATCCCGTCGCTGGATTAATGTTTGCGATCAAATCGAACTTCGCAACGCCGTGCACGGCGCGAAGGACCGGCGGTTCCGGCAACTCGTTGACGTTGGTGTCGGGCGACACGCCGCGCTGCGCATTGGGCGCGCCCTGATTCATCGGCACGGCGGGCGGCAGGTTCGGCGTAACGGCGGACGATCCGCGGCAGCCGACAATGCAAGCGCACGCTAACAACATAACGAGCAAACGACGGTTCATTTAAAACTCCGGCAGGGGTGGGGCGATTGGACTCTTATTTTGGGGCCCTTGGGCCGCCCTGTCAACTAGCGGCGAACCAAGAGATGAACGCTGAAGCGGTGATCGCCGTCGTGCCACAGCGCGGCGGAACGAAAGCCGGCCGCTGCCCCCAGGCTGGCGATTTCCTCGTCGGAATATTTGTGAGAAGATTCGGTTTGAATGCGCTCGCCGCGCGCAAGCACGATTTCCATACCGATGCGTTTGAGGCGCACGGTCGTTCGTTCGCCTGCTTCGAGAAACGATTCAACGCTGCCGCGACCGATGTCGTAGTGGGCAATGTGTTTGAAGCTTGCTGGTTCGAAGTCTGCGCCGAGTTCTCGATTCATGCGTCCCAGCAAATTGCGATTGAACGCCGCCGTTACGCCTGCGGCATCGTCGTATGCCCGTTCGAGCGTTGCAGCGTCTTTCTTCAAATCCACGCCGAGCAGCAAACCATCTCCGGAACGCAATGCCGTCGACAAGAGAGCGAGTAACGCGTTTGCCTGCGCCGGTTCGTAGTTGCCGATGTTCGAACCCATGAACATCGCGAGCACGCGGCGGCGGAACTGCAGCGCCCGGGATTGCAAGACCTCGAAGTAATCGCCGGCATACGCCTGAACCGCCAACCCGTCGTACGCGCGGACGAGTGCGAGCGACGATTCACGAATCGCTTGCGTCGAGATGTCGATCGGACTGTAGCGCAGCTCGCCTTGAACGCGTAGCGCCTCTTCGATGAGCAATCGGGTCTTTGCGGCGCTTCCGCTGCCCAGTTCCAAGAAGTCCACCGGACCATCGAGGAGTCTGACAATCTGCCAACCCCATTGCGACAGAATCTCCGTTTCGGCGCGCGTAAGGTAGTATTCCGGCAATCGCGTGATGGCATCGAAGAGCGCCGATCCCACTTCGTCATAGAGATACTTCGAGGGCAGCCGCTTCGGTGAGGCGGTGAGGCCGGCGGCCACGTCGTCCTCGAACGACGGCACGCCCGTGCGTCGCGGCACGACGATCAGTTCGAAGCGATTCTCGACCGCGGCAGTCATGGTCCACTATAAACTGCTTGGTGCGCGGAAGTTGCATCGCAGCCGGGAGTTTCGCATGCCATACAGCGCGTAGACGAGGAGCCCGGCCGCGAACCAGACCCCATAGCGGATCCAGGTCGCCACCTGAAGCCCCGTTACGAGATAGAGGCACGCCGCGGCGCCGGCGATCGCGAAGAGCGGCCCCAGCGGCGCTCGAAAAGGCCGGTGGGCCTGCGGATTGACGACGCGCAGCACGACCACCCCCGCGCAGACGATGGCAAAGGCTGCCAGCGTACCGATATTCACCAGCGTCAGCAGATCCGTCAGCGGTAAAACGGCCGCGAACACGGCGACTATAGCGCCGGTAATTAGCGTCATGCGCGCCGGCGTACGAAACACGTGATGGATGCGCGCGACGCCCGGCGGCAGCATACGGTCGCGCGCCATCACGTAAAAGATGCGTACCTGGCCCAACAAGGAGGTGAGCATCACGGTGGCATTGCCGGCCAAACCGCCAAGTGCGACGATCCAATACAAGGCATGGCTGTTACTCGTCGCACCGAGTGCGTCGAGCATCGCCGCACCGTCGGAAAGCTTGTCGAATCGCAACGCGCCGACGGTGCACAACGTCAACGCCACGTACAGTACGCCGCCGATAATCAGAGCGAGAATAATGCCGATGGGCACGTTGCGTTCCGGACGTTTCGCTTCTTCCGACGCGACGGTCACGGTATCGAACCCGATATACGCAAAAAATACCAGCGCCGTACTTGTCAGCACGCCGTGATATCCCATCGGCGCGAACGGATGCAGATTACTCAGGCGTAACGCCGGCGCAACCACCGCGACGAACACGAGCATCGAAACGACCTGAACGACGACGAGGGCGCCGTTCACGCCGGCAGATTCACGAATGCCGCTCGAGACCAGCAGTGTAATCGCAAGCGTCACGATGCAGGCCGTCACGTCGACCTGCGGGTGGGCGGCATGGACGTTGGCGGTTTGCGCCCAGGCGGGGAATGCAATGCCGATGTTGGCGAGCATGTGTTGGAAGTAGTCGGAAAGGGACGAGGCCGTCGGCGCCAGCGAGAGTCCGTACTCCAAAATGAGATCCCAGCCGATGATCCACGCTACGAGTTCCCCCATCGTCGCATAGGCATACGTGTAGGCGCTCCCGGCAACCGGAACCATCGAAGCGAACTCAGCGTAACAGAGCGCGACGCAGAGGCTGACCACTCCCGACAACACGTAGGCGATGATGACGGCAGGACCGGCGGCATGTGCGCCCGCGCCGATCGTGGGAAAGATGCCGCCAAGCATCGTGCCTAAGCCGATGCACGTCAGTGCGGGCCAGCCCAAAACGCGTCGCAGCGGCGGTCCCTGCGTCTCGCCTACCGTCCATGCCAAGGGTTGGCGCGCAAAAAGTTGCCGCAGAAGAGGGCTTTGGAATGCAGTCACCGGTTGCACGGTCGGTTCAACGCACCGCTCCTATTTCCGGCGGCACTTCGTATGAGGCCATACGTGCCCAGCGATCGAATATCAAATCCACGTATTCGCGCGTTTCTGCGTACGGCGGCACACCGCGGTACTCGCGCACCGCGACCGGTCCGGCGTTGTACGCCGCCAATGCGGCGGCGTACGGATCGGCGTAGACGTTACGATACGCGCCGACGTATCCGCCGATCAATGCTCCCGCCGCTGCAATCGATGCGATCGGATCGTACGGATTCAATCCAAAACCGGCGGCGGTCTCCGGCATGAACTGTGCGATACCGATCGCGCCGGCGGACGAGAGCGCGTCCGGATCGTATGCCGACTCTTGGAGGAGAGCTGCCGCGAGAAACTCGGGCGGCAGCAGGTTCGCATGTGCGGCTTGCGCCGTGAGCACTGCGAAGAAGAGGGCGTCCGCCGGCACCAAGCGCCGATTGGTACGTAGAATCGCGCGGGTTATCGCAAGTTCGGGCGCCGAAACCGGCGCACCGTCGCGCAGAAGCATTGCGCCTTTGAGCGCGTGAACGTCGACAGGCGACGGCCAGCTTAATGCTTCGTCAAGAACCTTAACGATCCGAGGCGGCGCGATAGTTCGCGACGCGTTATGGTATATGGTAACCGAACTGCATCGGCACGACAGCAGCGCCGTACAAAGGAGGACGAGACGTATGCCGTTCATCATCGCTCTCACCGTCACGCTGGTTGCCGGGGATTTCGGTTCAACCTTTTTCTATCACGTTCCGCAGCATCTGTGGTTCACGTTGCATCTGCGCACGCATCACGACCGGAGGCGTCCCTATTTCGACCACGCCGTCCTTTCCGCCGATCCGGCAGTACTGCTTGACGGTTTTCTCGGCGCCGTCCCATACATGATCGTCGCGGCGCTCCTCTGGCACGTCTCATGGCCGGGGGCATTGACCGGCTTGGCCCTCGGCCAGCTCCATGTTTGGTGGCGTCATACGACGGAGCTTGGCTGGCGCACCCCGCAGTGGGCGCACCGGCTGGCTCGGCCGCTTGGCATCGTGCTGCCCGAAGACCACGACGGCCACCATCGCAATCCCGATATCGAGTTCGGCGACATCTTCCGCTTCTACGATGCTCCGGCCCGAGCGCTGCTGGCCCTACTGGCCCCCACCAGCCGCCGGATACGCAACGGACAGCGGCGGATGACGAGGAGGGTTGTCGCCAGGGCCTAATCGAGAGCGGATATGGCCAAACGGGCGCTGCTGCTGATTTCCGATACCGGCGGCGGTCATCGTAGTGCCGCCAACGCGATCGTGGCGGCACTCCAGGAAAGCAGCGGCGGCGAGCCTTTCGAAACGCGCATTGAAGACGTGGCCGCCCACTGCGCCTTTCCGCTAACGCAGCTGGGCTTGGGCTACAGCATGGCGCTGCGCTATGCGCCCCCGATCTACGGGGCCCTATACTACGCGACGAACGGCCGGCGCCGCTATAGAGCCCTCGTACGCTTTTGTGAGCCGCTCTATCGCGAGCGCTTGCGCGACCTTTTCATCGAATACCGCCCGGACGTGATCGTCTCGGTCCATCCGTTGCTCAATCATGCGGCGTTGCGGGCCCGCGACGACGCGGGAATGCAGAACGTCCCCGTCGTCACCGTGATTACCGATCTCGGGAAGGTTCACGAATCGTGGCTCGTTCCAAATGCCGATGCGGTCGTGGTTCCGGCGCGTGAAGTCCACCAGCGCGCGCTATCGCGCTTGGTCCCGTCCGAACGTTTGCATCTGCTCGGACATCCAATTCATCCCAAGTTCGACGACGTCTCCGGAAGCAAAGAGAATCTCCGAGCGCAACTCGGCTTGCCGGAAGAGACACCGGTCGTCATGCTCATGGCCGGCGGCGAAGGCGGCGGCAAACTGCTCGCGACCGCACGCGCGTTGGCAAAGGCCAATTTATCCATCGAACTCGTCGTCGTGTGCGGGCGCAACGAGCCGCTCGAAGAGAAGCTGCGCGAAATGGCGCCGTCACTACCGACGAAGATGCACGTTCTGGGCTTTACGGATAAGATTCCCGAGTACTTTCGCGCCGTCGATCTCCTGGTTACGAAAGCGGGGCCCGGCACGCTGGCAGAGGCCAATGCGGCGCAATTGCCGGTCGTCGTTTATGACTACGTTCCCGGACAAGAGCGCGGCAACGTGGATTTCGTGCGTCGAAACGATCTCGGATCGGTCGCCCTCGGCAGCGCTTCGTCCGTCGTCGCGGCGGTACGTTCGCTCATCGACCGCCCAGAGCGTTTGGCGGCCATTCGCCGCAATCAAGAGCAGGTCGCGCCGGTGCGCAGTTCGCGCCGCATCGCAGCGCTCATCAAGGAGATAACGCTACGGGGCAGTTCCGTTCCAAACGTAACCCCCGCCCAACACTTCGGGCGCGCGGGGCCTTTGCCGAAAGTCAAAGTCGCGACGCAAATCGCCCAAGACTGAAACGTTTTCGCGCACGTCGGGACGGCTGTCGGGCCGCCCGTCGATCGCCGGATCGATGCGCTGACCGTTCAGGAAATCGTCCTCGATAAATTTCACGTAGGCATCGTGGCTGAGCGTCTGATGATCGATGAACCCGCGACGCACGTACGGACCGATCACGATGCCGGGCACGCGAATTCCGTAGCCATTTTCGTCAACGCGAGGAGGCGTGACGTGGTCGTAAAAACCGCCCCAATCGTCCCAGGTCAAAAAGATCGCGGTGCTATCCCAATCCGGGCTGCGCATGATCGCATTGATCAATCCGGTGACGTATGACTGACCGCTGCTGATCAAAGCGGGCGGATGTTCGCTAAAGAATCCGGCCGGCGCAATCCATACGACGTTGGGCAGCGTACCGTCACGGGCAGCTGCATAAAAGTCGCGAAGATCGTGAATGTTTTGGAGTTGATTATCCGTCTTGACCGTATCGAACCAGCGCAAAATGTTCCAGATGCCGGGAGTGCGGTAATCTTGCGCCAATCTCGGGCACACCGGGGCGCCGTTCGCGCAGTCCGGTTGGTCGCCGGCCATGACGTAATACGCCCAGCCGACGTGATGCGCGTGCAGTAAATACGTGAGATCCGTCCATGCGTAATCCGGACGTCCCGGCGGATGCGCTCTTCGGTTGCGGCGATCGAAATCGGGCGGATAATCGGGATGCTGGAGCGCGTTGACGCACGTCATCGGATCACCGGGCCGGCTGCATTTAGCCGACCACTCCGAGACCATGAAGAGATGTTGCGGGAGACTCCACGACGCATTCGGTTCGAAGAGCCGGTCTTGCAACACGAAATCGCGCGCGTACCGCCAATAGTTCGGGATCTGGCGGCCGTCGTGGTATCCGACGACGTCCACGGTGCCGGCGCAGTCGGGAGAGTCGGGGTCACGGCATCGGCGGCGCGCGTTCTCGGCCGTTCTGATGAACCCGTCCATCTTCCCGTCGTCAATGTCCGCGTAAGCGGACCGTTCGTTATGGGGACCTCCGCGATCGAGATCGTTGGTATCGAGATACGGGCGCACGCATCCGTTACGGCGAGGATCCGGAATACACGCCACCGGCGCGCCGTTCTTCATTGGAATGCCGTTGGCACCCGGAAACGTTCCGAAATAGTTATCGAAGGAGCGATTCTCTTGCATGATGATGACGACGTGCTTGATCTTGTGAATCGGGTCGCCGCTTTGCGAACGCCCCGGCAGCGTTGCAACGAGTGCGGCCGCAAGAACGGCAGCGACGCTCCACAGTGCGGCGTTACGACCGATTCGCATCGACTAATCCTCCTCGAAGAGCCATAGTGGCGGCGCCGACTTGGCCGGCATCGTTGCCCAATGCGGCCACCTCAATCTTCGTAGTACCCTTCGGCACCATCGTCGTGAGCTCGTCAACCCGCGGCCGTACCGCATCGATCATAAAGTCGCCCGCGGTCGAGACGCCGCCGCCAAGGGCAATTGTTTCGGGATTCAGGAAAGCGACGACGTTCGCTAAGCCAAGCGCGAGGTCGCCGATGAAAGCGTCCCAGGCGGCGTGGGCGTGACCGTCGCCCGCTTCTGCTGCTTTGCGAATTTTCTTCGAGCTGAGCTTGGCGGGAGAATGATCCAGCAAAACGCTGCGTGGGAACGATGGCGCGAGCGCAAACGCATGGCGGATTAAGCCGGTGCCCGAGGCTTGCGCTTCAAAGCAGCCGATCTTTCCGCACCCGCACACAAAGCCGTCGGTCGGCCGGATTTGGTGATGGCCGATCTCACCCGCCCCCCAGCGGTTGCCCAACATCAACGTACCGTTCGCCACGATGCCCCCGCCGATGCCGGTGCCGAGCGTCAGCAGCACGAAGTCCTTGGTTCCCTTGCCGGTTCCGAACGTAAACTCGCCGATGGTTGCGCAGCGTGCATCGTTGGCCACGAAGACAGGGATGCCGAACTTCTTGCGGAGCGCTTCGCCGAGCGGTGCGTTCGACCAGCCGAAGTTGGGACTGTAGAGGACGGCGCCCGACGCCGCATCGATATTACCCGGTGAACCAATGCCGACAGCGGCGACCTTTTTGCCGTCGTCCAACGCCATCTGAATCGTCTCCGCGACGATTGCGATGACCGAATCGAATTCGAGGTCATCGAGATCGCGCTCGTGCTGATGCGCAATGATGCCGTCCTCGCCCACGACCGAAGCCGAAACGTGAGAACCGCCGAGGTCCACGCCGATAGCCGTCCGCATACGTTTTTCCTTTGATACAGGCGGAGGCGGTACCCGCAAGATGCTGAATCGAACAGCGATATGGAGACGATCGACCTCACCAAGCTGCGCAATTTCGCGCGCCGCACCGGACAAACAACGCATCCCGAGCTGCTCGACGCCCGGCCGATGGAGCACGTCAATAAAATGGAAATTGACGAAGAGCACATTACCGTCGAGTTCGACGAACAAACGACGCGCTATTACAATGCGAACGAGATCGTGCGCCGGGAATGGTCGTATAAGTACAACGACGACCCAGAGTTCGTCGCGGCGATCGGTAAGGTCATCGACCTCGCGCGCAAACATCTCAGGGATATGCCGGAAAACGTGGCCTGCCCGCCGGGATGCGCTGAATGCTGTAGCGGCTACGAGCCGTTCGTCAGCCGCGCCGACGTCGCGCGCATTGCCGAGCACCTGCACATGAGTTACGACGACGTCATGCGGCAGTACGTCGTGGAGCGTCCGTCGGCAGACGGTTTCCACGTCGGATGGCTGCGTAAAGTCGGCGACGACATCTCCGACCAATGCGTCTTTCTGATGGGAACCCGCAGCGGCCGGTACTACTGCGGCATCTATGAAGGGCGCCCGCACGATTGCCGCGACTTTACACCGATCGGCTGCGGCGACGTTGACGAATCGCTGCCGCGAGCAACGTCGTCCTTTAAGGTCGGAGCACCCTTCATGCCCAAGCGTCGCGGCCGAAATGGCAACGGCAAGCGCCTATGAAACGCATCGCGGCGGTACTCGTTTTGTTCGCCGCAACCGCAATGGCGCCGTCATACTACCGCGATCTGCATTGGCGTTTTATCGGACCGCTGCGGGGCGGCCGGACCGTCGCCCTCGCGGGCGTTCCCGATCGTCCGAATCTGTTTTACATTGCGGCGGTTAACGGCGGCATCTGGAAAACGGAAGACGCGGGCCGCACGTGGCATCCGATCTTCGACGGACAACCAACCGGATCGATCGGCGCGCTGGCGGTTTCCCCGAGCGATCCGCGCATTATCTACGCCGGAAGCGGAGAAGGCTTGCAGCGCCCAGACCTCGCCGTCGGCGACGGCGTCTATAAATCGATTGACGGCGGAGCGACTTGGATGCATCTGGGTCTGCGCGACGGGCAACAAATTGCTTCGATGGCGGTCGATGCAAAGAATCCCAAGCGGCTGTTCGTGGCGGTGCTCGGCCACCCGTACGGGCCGAACCAAGAACGCGGCGTCTATCGCACGCTCGACGGCGGAACGACGTTTACCCGCGTGCTCTACACCAACGAGAATACCGGCGCGTTCGACGTCGTCATCGATCCCAACGATCCGCAAATCGTGTACGCAACGATGTGGGCGGCGCGCCAAGCGCCATGGGAGATCGGCGCATCGTTTGAAATCGCGGGTAGCGGCGTCTATAAATCCACCGACGGCGGAACGACGTGGAATCAACTGCGCAACGCGCTGCCGGATCGCATCGGGCGCGCCGAAGTTGCGGTAGCCCCGAGCGACTCTCGCATGGTCTACGTCTATGCCGACGTGGAGAGTAAAGGCGATGAAGAAGGCGCGCTCTATCGCAGCGGCGACTCGGGCGAGCACTTCACGCGGGTCAACGATGCAGCGGAGATCGCCCAGCGAGGCGACGACCTCGTCTCCTTAGCCGTCGCGCCGGACGATCCGCAAACCCTGTATCTCACGAACACCTCGACCTACCGTTCGACCGACGGCGGACGAACGATGACGGCGATCAAAGGCGCACCGGGTGGCGACGACTACCACACCGTTTGGGTCAATCCACGGGATCCACGCATCGTCGCACTGGCCAGCGATCAAGGCGCCACGATCAGCGTTGATGGGGGCGCGACCTGGAGTTCTTGGTACAATCAGCCGACCGCGCAAATGTATCACGTCAATGCAGATAATCGCTTTCCCTATTGGGTCTGCGGCGGCCAACAAGAGAGCGGTTCGGCGTGCGTGAGCAGCCGCGGAAACTGGGGCGAAATCACGGAGCGCGACTGGCATACGGTCGGCGCCCAAGAGTATGGTTACGTCGTGCCGGATCCACTACATCCCGGCATTACCTACGGCGGCAAGCTCGAAAAACACGACGAGCGCACCGATCAAACACAGGAAGTCTCTCCGATTGCGCTGCCCTCGAAAAGGTATCGGGTCGTGCGTACCGAGCCCATCGCGTTCGATCACTTCGATAAGCGGCGGCTGTACTTTGGCGCCAACGTCGTTTTCGCAAGCGACGACGGCGGTCAGAGCTGGCATGCGATCAGTCCCGATCTCACGCGCGAGCACCCGGCAATTCCGCCGGTGCTCGGTCCGTTCGAAAGCGACGATCCCGCAAAAGGCGCGCATCGGGGCGTGGTCTATGCAATCGCACCATCGCCGGTTACGCGTGGTACCATTTGGGCGGGCACGGACGACGGTTTGATATGGATGACGCGAGACGGCGGCGCTCACTGGAAGAACGTTGGCCCGGTGCTCGATCCGTGGAGCAAAATTTCTCAGATCGATGCCTCGTCTTCTGACGGCGATACTGCGTACGTTGCGGTCAACCGCTTTCGCTTGGACGATCTGCGTCCGTACGTCTACGTGACGCGCGATGCGGGACGTACGTGGCATCTCACGATCGATGGATTACCGGAGCAGCCGGTGAATGCGGTCCGCCAGGATCCCGTCGCGCACGATATGCTCTACGCCGCTACGGAGAACGGCGTTTACGTTTCTTTCAATGGGGGGCGGCACTGGCAATCGCTGCAGAACGACCTGCCTCGTACGTCCGTGCGCGACCTCATCGTGCACGATGACGATCTCGTCGTTGCAACACATGGGCGAGGCTTCTGGATTCTGGACGACGTTCAACCGCTGCGCGAACTGGCCGCGTCGGGCGATGCCGTCGCGCAACGGCCGGAACCAACGCTGTACGCACCCATAGCAGCGTACCGGGTGCGACGCAGCACGAACACCGACACACCGCTGCCGCCCGAAGAACCGACCGGTGAGAATCCGCCCGACGGCGCGATCATTGATTACGCGCTGCCCCGAGCGGCGGAGCACGTAACGCTCGCGTTCTACGATCGTAGCGGCCGGCTGATTCGCCGCTTCTCAAATCTCGATCGGCCGCCGGCGCCGATTCCCGATCTCGATAAACCATCGTACTGGGAGTCGCGGTTCGAACGCCCTTCCGCCGCCGAAGGCCTCCATCGTTTCGTTTGGGATCTGCGCGACGATCCGCCGCTCGCGACGTCGCAGGATCTACCGATCTCCGCGGTGCCGCATCGCACCCCCCGCGTTCCGCAAGGACCGCTCGTTGTGCCCGGTCCGTACACCGTCGAGCTCGTCGTTGACGGCAGGGTCATGAAGAAGACGCTGTCCGTCCGTATGGATCCGCGGGTGCGAATCTCGCAAGCCGAACTGGAAAAACAATACCGGCTGGCCCGACAAGTAGTCGCGATCATGAACGCGAGCTACGGCGGCGTACGCTCTGCGAAGGGAGGCGCTGGAAAGGTTGTCGCCGACAAGTATCAGGCAATCAACGATGCAGCCGCCGCATTGCTCGACATCATCGACGGCGCAGATGCGCCGGTAACGCAGCAAGCCGCAGCCGCCGTAGTGACGCTGCAATCGCGATTGGAGCGGCTCGCGACCCCATAAAGGAACGTGGACGGGGTTAGGCGTTCGTCAGTTCCGCGAAGCGGCCGGCGTCAACATTGCCGCCGCTAACGATAACGCCGACGCGTTTGCTTTCGATGTGAGGCATCCGATGGTGCAATAGCGCCGCCAGCGGCGCTGCGCCGCTCGGTTCGATAACGAGCTTCATGCGCTCGAACGCAAAGCGCATCGCTTCACCGAGTTCCGCATCGCTGACCGTGACGATGCCAGCCACGTGCTCGCGCACGATGGGAAAGGTGACTGCGCCCGGCGCGGTCGTTTGCAGACCGTCGGCAATTGTCTGCGGAACCGGTATGGTGACGCGTTCGCCGGCGCGTAGCGATTCCGCGAAATCGTCCCCCGCTTCCGGCTCGACGCCGTACACCTTGATATCCGGATTCACGTCGTGCGCGATCAGCGCCGTACCGGAAATTAAACCGCCGCCGCCGACCGGCACCACGATGGCGCCGAGGTCGTCAACCTCTTCAAGTAACTCGAGTGCGGCCGTACCGGCGCCGGCGACGATGCGCTCGTCGTCGAACGGCGGCATCACGGTCGCTCCCCGTTCCGCGGCGATCTGCGCTGCAATCTCGTCACGCTTTGCGGTCGCGCGTTCGTACGGTACGATCTGCGCGCCATAGCCGCGTACCGCTTCCAACTTCACCGCCGGCGCATCCGTCGGCATCACGATGGTCGCCGCTATGCCGAAGAGCCGCGCGGCGAGCGCTACGCCTTGCGCGTGATTTCCGCTGGAAAAGGCGACGACGCCGCGGGCGCGTTGCTCCGGAGGCAAACACGCCAAAAAATTATAGGCGCCGCGAAACTTGAACGCCCCGACGCGCTGGAGGTTCTCACACTTCACGAAGACGCTCGCGCCCACGCGTTCGTCGAGCGTTTGGGAATGCACGACCGGCGTGCGATGCGCTATGCCTTCGAGCCGCCGCGCGGCCGCGCGAACTTCGCCGGCATTCATGGAGCGGCTCGCTGCAAGCCGTTTATTGTTGCGCCATGTGGAACTGCCAATCCACGACCTTATGGTTCTCGTCGAAACGCATGCGTTCGTGATACAGATGCTTCTCGAATTTCGACATCAAAACAGTGCCATCCCGGGCCGCAATCGCTCTTCGTCTCCTTAACGGAGATCAGTTTGCCCTGTTCGTTGAGTTCGTCCGACCACTCCGCCACCTTCACGCGCGTGATGTCGATACCGTTTGCGATATCGTTTTGGACCGGTCGCAGATCGTTCTTGATGACGGCGCGAGTCATGCGATCGGCCTCGCGTTCGTTGCCGTTCTCGAACGAACAAGCGGCCAGTGCAATAATCGCCATTGCCGCGAGGAACCCGCACAATTGCTTCACGATGCCAATGCCTCCGTGCCATGCTGCATTCCGAAGGGTTCAAAACGCAGTTCCGGATTCCACTCACGCGCCAACCGCACGCTCCACTCGCTCTCGAACAGCGCGACCGGGCGCCCGGTATAATCTTCCACCAGCTTGGCGTTGGTCGGGAGATGCGCGGATTTCAACGCCTCTGCTTCCCCTTCGACGTAGAGCGCCAAAGTATAGGGTAGCGACGTCGCAACGGTCTTGACGTTATACTCCGATTCCAAGCGATACGTGGCGACTTGCACCTGCAACTCGCCGACTGCACCGAGAACGGGCTCGACGCGTGGGTTCCCCCACGGATAGAACACTTGAACGGCTCCCTCTTCCCGCAACTGCGAAACGCCTTTCCCGAACGACTTGTAGCCCGAGACATCGATACTCCGCAACGAAACGAAATGTTCCGGAGCGAACGAGGGAATCGGCGGAAAGGTCACCGGCTGCCCTTCGAACAGTGTATCGCCGATGGCGAAGGCGCCGGGATTGATGAAGCCGACCACGTCGCCGGCATATGCGGCGTCGAGCGATTCCCGGTCGCTGGCGAAGAGGCGCATGGCACGGGACAGCCGCACGGTGTTGCCGGTCCGCGCATTGCGGACGGTCATGTCGCGGGCAAACTCGCCGGAACAGACGCGCACAAACGCGACCCGATCGCGATGCCGCGGATCCATGTTGGCTTGGATCTTGAAAACAAAGCCGGTAAAGCGTGAATCGTTCGGATCGATCTCGCCGCGCGGCGCCGGCGGCGGCGCCATGCCGATAAAATCGTCGAGGAAGAGCTGCACGCCGAAGTTGGTGACGGCGCTGCCGAAAAAGACCGGCGTCACCTTGCCGTGCGCGACCGCATGGGCATCGAACGTTTCGCCCGCGCCGTCCAGCAGATCGATTGCGTCGCGAAAGCGCGCATAGGTGTCGTCGTCGACCAGAGCGCGCAGGTGCGGATCGCGCGCGTCTGTTACCTCGACCGCCGCGCGCGTCGCTCCATGGGCGGCGCGTTCGAAGAGATGCACCGCCTTCGTGCGGCGATCGTATACGCCGCGAAATGCGTCGCCGCTTCCCAGCGGCCAGTTCACCGGGAAGACGCCGATGCCCAGAACCCGTTCGAGTTCGTCGAGAAGCTCCAGCGGGTCGCGGCTCGGCCGGTCGAGCTTATTCATGAAGGTGAAGAGCGGAATGCCGCGCTCGGCGCAGATCGCGAAAAGCTTTTTGGTTTGCGGCTCGACGCCTTTGGCGGCGTCGATGAGCATCACCGCACTGTCCGCTGCAAGCAGCGTTCGATAGGTATCTTCACCGAAGTCCTGGTGACCCGGCGTGTCGAGCAGATTCAGCGTGTGATCGCCGTACTCGAACTGCAATACCGTCGATGTGATCGAGATACCGCGCTCGCGTTCGAGCGCCATCCAATCGCTGGTCGTTTGACGCTGCCGCTTGCGCGCCGAGACTTGACCCGCAATGTGAATGGCACCGCCGTACAGCAACAGCTTTTCGGTGAGCGTCGTCTTGCCCGCGTCGGGATGTGAGATGATCGCAAAGGTTCGCCGCTTTTGGATCTGCGCTTCGAGGTTGCCGCCGTTCATTGCGTCACCGGCTCGTAAACGCGCAGATCGGCACTCCCGCCGGCGGTGCGCAACACGGCTAAGGCGTTGCCCGCGTGGAAGAACTCGACCTCCGGCGGAATGCGAAATACGTCGTTTCCACGATGCACGAACGCCTGATACCCGCGCACGTCGATGCTGCAATCGCCGTATCGCAGACTGTCGGGGGCCGCGACGGGCACGGCATCGGCCGGCAAATGCCCGCGCACGTAGCGGGGCGAACCGCGCGATTCCGATTGCTGGCGCAAACATTCGGGAAGCGCCGACAGCGCCCAGGGCGCGTCGCCATGCATATTCTGCGACGAGCCGCCGGCCAATGCCCGCGGCGTCGAGGCCTTCGGCGCGACCCGCGTGTACGCCGATGCAATCTTCAAACGAATGAGATCGCGGTTGACCCATCCGGCAACGATAACGGCAACGGTAAGAACGATTGCAGTCGACATCGCGAGATACCGTATCACGAACGGCGCCCTGCGTTTCGCCCGCGGCTCCCCGGGCCGATGGTGACGCGAGCCGCGCCGATAGCGTAATCCGCCATCCCGTAATAAACGTCGTAGACACGCTCGCCCAGATCGTCCCGGCAGTCGATCGCACTAGGGAAGACCACGTCGTTGACGACGCCTTTACGCTCTTCTTTCGCTTCGGGAACGATCACCGGCTTGGGGGAGCGGTAGAGAATGCAATCCGGCCGCTCCAGATCGTGAATAACGATGCCGGCGCTGTACCGCAGTTTTGGCTTTCGACTTGACGTGCCGGCCTTGTCGACGCCGTGAAAGAACGACAACCATCCTTCCGTACCGTCCAATGCAATGCGCACCGGCGGCGTGCCGGCGCCGATCTTAATCGATCCCCATGCTTCGATGGGCGAAAGCACCTGGCAACTCTCGCTGACGTCACAAAGTTTGCGGCGATCCTGTAACGCCGGCGCGAGCGGCACGTAAGCGATGCGAATGGATTCGCGATCTTCGAGCGGCATGCGTTCGATCATCGGCAATGCGGCCTTACCGTCGACGCTGGAGAGATGCAACATCGGACGATGGTAGAACGCCAAGCAGCGGCGTCCGTGCGGAGAGAGCACGGGTTCGGGAAAGAACGCCGCATCTTTATCGTCGCCAATGACACCGGCCGAACCCGCAAACGATACCGGCCCAAGGCGTTCCCAACTGCGCGCGTCGCCGGAAACTGCTAACGCGATGCGCGGGCCGTCAGGTCCGAATGCGGTGTACGTCATCACGAAACACTTGAGCGCCTCGACGTGGGTAACGCGTGGGTCTTCGCAGCCATATCCCGGATGCGAACGCAACTCGTACGGGGCTTGGGGCTCCAGTGCGAAGCCCAAGCGCTCGCACTCGAATCCTCCATCGTTTTGCACAACGCGCACTCTGCCAATGCGCGAGATATTGCCTTCTTCCACGTAACGCGGGTAGAGCAGCAGGTCGCCGCCGGCCGTGCGCGCGCTGGCCGGATTGCAGGTACCGCCGGCTTCGGCCACAGAGCCGTTGGGTTGCAACACCAAGCCAAGGCGTTGCACGTGGACGTGAAGCTCGTCCAGCGCTTCGAATCGAGGTTGCTGTTTTGAAGAAACCATCGTTACTGGGATTACGGCAAGTACGTCGTCGCGATTGGTTCGTCGCTCGGCGTCACGACTTCCACGCGAATCCCGCGGCGATAGACGCTATTCGGCACGATCCAAAGGGTAAAGGTGCGATACGCCGGAGAGGGTTCGCCGCCGTCGGCCGGAGCCTGTTCGAAGGCGACGACGCGTACCCGCTGAGGACTGGCATTAATCGATTCGACGATCTGCTTGTATCCCGTTCGCACGTGAGGTCCCATGAGCAATACGACGCCAAACTCTCCTTTGAAATGCACGGGCGCGCGAATGCCCAGTTTGCCGAGCGCTTCAGCATCGCGCACGACGGTAATTTGGTTCGAACCCAGCACGGAGGTCGCTCCGGCAGCAAGCGTTCTTACGCGCACCTCACGACACCCGGCCAGCACGATGAGCCCCAGGACTACAGCTGCCAGGGCCGCGCAGCGCTTCACTGCGGCCGCCTTCGCCCGAGACGTTCCTATGTCATTGCCTTCCCGCCATGAGCGGGATACGCTGACAGCCGGATGCAACGCGTTTTTCGCTTAGCGCTAGCCGCCGACGCGCTCGCGCTCCTGACGCTCGTGCTCGGCAGTTGGACCCGCATCAACGGCGCCGGCCTCACCTGCCCGGACTGGCCGCTGTGCCGCGGACATCTCATCCCCTCTATGTCCGACGGGACGCTCTGGGAATGGACGCATCGCTTGCTTGCGTCGGCTCTTTCGCTCTCGATCGTCGCATTAATTGCGGCGGCCTGGAGCAATGGCAAGCGTACGCCGTTCGTCGCGCCGACGCTGTGGACGATCGTCGCGCTCTTCGTCGTGCAAGTCGTCCTTGGCGCCGAGACCGTGCGGCTGGCAAACGTTCCGGTCTCCGTCGTATTGCATTGGGGCACGGCAATGGCGCTTATCGCGGCGTTGAGCGCAATGGCGGTTTTCGCCGCCGCGACCGAAAAAACACCGGCACTGCGGGCCGGTTCCGACATTCAGATGGTATTCGCGCTGGGCATCACGACCGTCGCAGCCTTTCTGACGATGTGCGTCGGCGCCTACGTCAGTTCGAGCGGGGCCGGCCTCGCTTGCCTTTCGATACCCGAGTGCGCCGGCAACGTGGTCGTCTACACCGCCGGACAATCGGTGCAGATGCTGCACCGCATCGCTGCCGCGGCCACGCTGCTGTTCGCAGCCACGACGTTTGCACTAGCGTGGGCGCGCCCCGCATCGGCGAGGATGCGCGCCGCAACGAGCGCCGGCATGGCGCTGATCTGTCTTCAGGTCGTCCTCGGGTTGCTCAACGTCGCCCTCCGCTTGCCCGTTGACCTGCGTGAGGCCCACGCCATCAACGCGAGCTTGGCCTTCGTGGCATTTTTCGTTGGAACGGTCTTCGCAATGCTCGACGGTATACCGCGGGTCGCGCCGCAGATGACGACGAACGGCGCGCAACGATGAGCGTTCTGTCGCGGGCCGCCGATTACTACGAGCTGTCCAAGCCGCGCATCATCGTGCTCTTGCTCATCACCACGGCGGCAGCGATGATCATGGCCGCACGCGGCATACCTGCGCTTCCACTCGTTGTATGGACGCTTACCGGGGGCGCATTGGCCGCCGCCTCTGCGGGCGCGCTGAACTGCGTCTGGGATCGCGATATCGACGCGATCATGAAGCGGACGCGAGAGCGGCCGATACCGGCAGGGCGGATCACGCCGGCGAGCGCGATCGTGTTTGCCGCAATCGCAGGCATCGCATCGTTTGCGATGCTCTGGTTTCTGGTCAATCCGTTAGCCGCGTATCTCTCACTGGCCGGCAATCTGTATTACGTCGTGATCTACACGATGTGGCTCAAGCGTATCACGCCGCTCAACATCGTCATCGGCGGCGCGGCCGGCGCCGTTCCGCCGCTCGTCGGCTGGGCGGCGGTAACGCATCAACTCGGTGGACCGGCGTTGGGACTCTTCGCGTTGATCTTTCTCTGGACGCCGCCGCATTTTTGGGCGCTGGCTCTGATGGCCGAAACGGACTACGGCAAAGCCAACGTGCCGATGCTGCCGAACGTCTGCGGACGCGAACGCACCAAACGCGAGATCGTGTACTATAGCCTATTGCTGGTCGCCGCATCGTTAGCGCTGTATCCGTTGCACGTTATGGGCGCGCTCTATTTCGCAGCCGCTTCGGTGCTGGGCGGCATGTTCGTCATCGATGCATTGCGCACGTGGCGCGAACAGAACGGCACCGCGTGCGCGCGCAAACTCTTCCGCTTTTCGCTGGTATATCTCGCGCTGATGTGCGCCGTGATGGTGATCGACCGCATCGTCACGTGAACCGGCTACTCTGGACGCTGGGGCTCGGCGTCTTTGCCGGCGCCCTCGATCTCAGCGTTCTTTCGCCGGCACTGCCGGCCATCGGAAAGCTTTTCAGCGTGCAGACGGGCGATCTCGCCTGGATCTTTACACTGTACCTGCTCGTCACGGTGCTCTCGATCGCGCTGGCGACCACGCTGGCCGACCGGTACGGCCGCCGCTCGGTCTATTTGCTCTGCATTGTGTGCTTTGCGGTCGGTAGCATTCTGGCGATCGCCGCCCCGAACTACGCGGTGTTCTTGGTGGCGCGAGGCGTACAGGCGCTGGGCGCAGGCGGTATTTTTCCGGTTGCGACGGCGGCAATCGGCGACGCAGTGCCGGCACAACGCCGCGGTGCGGCATTAGGCGCAATCGCAGCGACCTGGGGACTTGCAGCGATCATCGGTCCAACATTCGGCGGTCTCGTAACGCACTACGTCTCTTGGCGATGGATTTTTGCGGCAAACCTCCCTCTGGCCGCGATCGTTTTTTGGATGGCACGCTCCGTCGTGCCGGCCCACGCACCACGCCGCCGCGGAAAGCTCGACGTCATCGGCCTCGTTCTGCTCTGCGGCGGACTGCTGTTGTTGATGGATGGTTTGATTCAAAGCCGCATCGCCGCGGGCGCGATCGGTATCATCGCCTTGGGCTGCTTTGCGCTGTGGGAACGGACGACGCGCGACGCATTGGTGCCCGTCGAACTGTTGCGCACGCCGCAACTGCTGAAAACGTACGGCCTCGAAATCGTCATCGGCATGCTGGAGGGTTCGCTCTTCTTCATCCCCACGGTGCTCGTCGGCGCACAGGGTCTCTCGTATGCTGCCGCAGGATCGATCGCGACGCTGGGCGCGCTGACGTTCGTCATCGTGATCCCGCTTTCTGGACGCGCGCTGGATCGCATCGGCAGCCGCGACGTCTTGCTCGCCGGAACGATCTTGAGCGAGATCGGGCTTGCGGCGTTCGCGCTGGGTTTTCAATCGCTGCCTATCGCGCTGCTTTCAATCGTTGTCGCCGGTGCTGGATTCGGTGCATTGCTCGGCGCGCCGACGCGCTACATCGTCACCAACGAGATGCCGGAACGCGGGCGAGCAACGGCCGTCGGATTGCTCAGTCAAGCACTGATCGTCGGACAGATACTCGGCAGCGCCTTGGCGGGCGGCCTAATGAGCGCGGCGGCGACTGAGGTCGGCGGCTACCGTCATGCATATCTGGCGTTTTCAGTCGTGGCGTTCGTCGCGGTCATTGTCGCCGCGACGCTTGCGCCGCGCGCGGTCGAGCGCAATCGTCCGCTGGAGGAGGCGGTGGCCTGAAAGGACTCGCGCACCGCCGTTGGACGGCGCAGGAACGGCGCATCGTCTGGCGCGGGCTCACCGGCCGCATGTCGCTGGCTATCGAACCGTTCATCGGCATGATTTTCATGGCGCTATTAACCTGGGGAATCGTCTATCGCGCGCACCACGTGCCGTCCGATGCGACGCTTATCAAAGTTGCATGGATCTTCGCCTTGGGTGCCATTGCCTTCGCGGGCTACTTCGTGGCGGTTATGGTCGCGCCGTTCATCGCATACCTGCAGACGTTTGCGCCGATCTACATTCTCGACGGTTACGTTCGCTATCGCGAACCGGACGATCGTTCGCGCGAGGATGCGTGCGGTTACGTTGCGGCGCTCTTTCCCGATAGCACGATCGCGGGCGAATGGGAGTGGCTCGGCAAGCGGCATTTACCGAACCGGGTTATCCCCGCCGTCGTGGAGTTCTCTCGATATGCCGGGATCCATAAAATCGACGGCCGCTCGACCGGCCTTCTGCCCGACGACGATCTGCCGCTGCTAGCGGTCGGGATCGCGACGCGCCACGGGCGCCGCGTAGACTTGTAAGCCGCAACCGGCGTCAACCAGCGTGCGCGGGGCCGGCTTACGCGATTGGCGAACCTCATAGCATGAACCGCGCGCCGACGATCCGCCCTACAATGGCATTTTGCGCGCTTGCAATCGCCCTCGCGGCGTGCGGCGGTCAAAACTCTTCCCCGCCTCGGATAGCCAGCGGCGGCGCGTTGACCGCAACGTCATCGACCGAACCGCTGATCTACATGGCCGGATACAACACCGTCGACGCGTACACGTTTCAAGGTCAGAGAGTTCTGAAGCTCGAGGGCTTCGATCAAGGTGTCGAAGGGCTTTGCTCCGATAAAAACGGCAACCTATGGATAACCTACGGAGCCAGCTTATTAGAGTACGCCCACGGCGGAAGCGTTCCCATCGCTCAACTGTATACGCCGTCGGCGGCATACGCCTGTGCCGTCGATCCTTCCACCGGCGACATCGCCGTTTCTTTGGGCAGCAGAGTCGCCGTCTACACGGGCGTCTCGAGCAGTCCGCACGTCTATTGGCCGTCGAATCTCACATACTGCGCATACCTGACCTACGACGATGACAGCGATCTCTTCGTTGACGGCAGAGAGAAGCGGAATGAAACCCATCTCGCAGAGGTGCCGAACGGAGGAACGAAGCTCGAACCGATCGTGCTTGCGCAGAAAATTGAACGACTCGGCGGCTTGGCATGGGACGGTCAGTACGTGGCGATCGGCGACAGTTTAGCGCATGTCGTCTATCAGTTGAGCGTCGCAAGCGGAACGGCAACGGTGGTAACCACGACGCACTTCAAAGGCTGGTTCGGAGATCACTTCAAAGACATCGAACCGTTTGCGATGAACGATGGGCTCATCGTGATAACGATTTCCACGCGACAGACTGCGTTATATCAATTTCCGGCTGGCGGACGATCGACGCTCCGGATGAATGTCGTGACCGCAGCCAAAGCGATCAGCGTGCCTCCCACCTCAGCGCGGAGCGGCCAATTATGACTGTCGCCGGCACGGCGTCCCGCGCAATAGCGTTTGCTGTAGCGGTCTTGATCGCAGGCTGCGGTTCCCAGTTGCCTTCGGCGAAGGCCACCGTTTCTGCAGACCGCTTGCAGAGCGTTCCGCGCGGCTCTTGGATGATGCCGGGAACGTCTTCGGAAGATTTGCTTTACGCCGTCGGTTTCTCTGATTCCACTGGGAATAAGATTTACGTATTGTCGTATCCCGCCGGCCAGCTCGTGGGGCAGCTCGACGTCGAGGCGTCGGGCCTTTGCTCCGATACGAAGGGAAACGTCTATGTGACAAACCGCGATGCGGTCATCGAATACCCGCATGGGGGAACGACGCCGGTATACACCTATCGCGTGCCGGGCGCGTCGACGGCCAATTGCGCCGTCGAGCCGACAAGCGGAAACCTGGCAGTGACGTTTTACTGTCCTGTGTGCGGCTATCAAACGCTCGCGATATTTCCCAACGGCAGCTCCACGTCGACTCGCTACGACGCGCCGGATGCATACGTGGTCGCCTACGACGGCGCCCGGAACCTCTTCTTGGTGAACTACGACGGTCAAGGTCTTGCAGAGCTTCCGGCGGACAGCAGTTCGTTCAAGGGCATCACGTTAAGCGGCGATATCGGCCAAGATCACGGCCAGGCTCAGTGGGACGGCAAGTATCTGGCGATACAAAACCTGAGTGCGCCCGGCGGTATCTACCGCGTGAGTATTTCCGGCTCGACCGCGACGGTGGCGGGCCACGTCAAGTTTGACCGTTACATGAAAGCCAGCGACTTTTCGTGGATTTCAGGCGATACGGTGGTTGTCCCGTTTAGCGGGCACGGTCGTTATCCGAACCAACTCGGCATTTGGAAATACCCGCGCGGCGGCCGCCAAATCGGGCTGCTCAAGGGTATCGGCTCCGGAGAACGCGGATTCGGAGCGGTTACCGTGAGCGTCGCGGGAACGCGCTAGGCAGTTAGCCCGCGGGAGAGGACTCTTACGGTGCGGCATTGTTGAGCGGAACGCGTTCCGTCGTGCCAGACGGCCAATGGTGACCGTATCCCGACATCAAACAGACTGCGCCGCCGATGGCAAAGATGATCAGCAAGCCCATGACCGCGATCCGGTAGAGGCCCGACGGAATGCCTTTACTTTCGGGAACGCGAGAAAAATCGAGATACTCGTCGTCGCGTACGATCATCGCTATGCGCCCTTCGGTTGGAAGCCGACGACGTTCAGGCCGGCGAGCAGAGCGAGCACCGCGCCCAGGCCGAGTAAGAACAGCATGATCTTAAAGACATTGTTCTCCACGCCGGGCGTTTTCCAATCGATGTAGAGCGCATAAAAGGCGACTATGCCGACGACGATGCCGCCGACTATCGCGCCTACGTGTTCGATCACAACCGGGTTCATATGAGTTGCTCCGTAAACGTTTGGCTTGGGTTCAGATCGAGGAGCCGAGGTTCGAAGTTTATTACGATAAATGAGGGCCGAGGCGACGAAGATATGGACACAAGCCGAGCCTTTACAACAGATAGAAGATCGAGAAGAGCACTACCCAGATAACGTCGACGAAGTGCCAGTATAGGGTGCCTGCCGTGATGCCGAAGTACTTGCCCTTTGTGTAGATGCCGGCTGCCGACTGCAGCAACAGCACCGTGAGATAACAGACTCCCACGAAGACGTGCATTCCGTGCATGCCCGTCAGCGTGAAGAACGATGCGCCGAAGATGCCGCTGCCGGCCCAGGTCACGTGCTCGCCGTAGATCAGATGGTTGTACTCGAAGGCCTGGCCGCCCAAGAATCCGGCGCCGAGGACGATCGTCGCGATGAGGAACCACATGTACTTGATGAACTTGCCGTGCTTGAAGTTCTCGAGCGCATAGTGCATCGTGGCACCCGATCCGAACAGCACGACGGAGTTCCAGGCCGCAAACGCGGTGTCCAACCGCTGTATGCCCGGTGGGGGCCAACCTTGGCCGCTGTTGCGCATATAGAGATACGCGAAGATGAACGACGAGAAGAGCACGCAGTCGGCAATGAGGAATAGCAAGAACCCCTGCAGCCGCAGCTCTCGCGTTTCGACGTAGAGCTGATCGACGTGGCCCGCTGCGTCGGCGCCGATCGCGGCCGCCGTCATCAGTGCGCTCCGGCCGCGACCGGCGGCGGCGAGTCAGTGAGTTCTTCATCTAACCCCGCATATGGAAGCGGCTGGCTGAAGTCGTACGGCAATCCGTAGACCGTCGGAATATGCTTGAAGTTGTAGTAGTTGGGCGGCGAAGGAATTTGCCACTCGAGCGTGCGCGCGCCCCAGGGATTGGGACCCGAGCGTTTCCCTAAGCGAATGCTCCAAATGCAATTCACGAAGAAAATGAGGATCGAAATCGTCATGAGGTACGACGCAAACGACTCGAAGCGATTCCAGAACGCGAACTGCGGATCGTAGGTCGCGACCTCGCGCGGCATGCCGAGCATGCCCAGCCAGTGCATCGGAAGAAACGTGAGATTGAAACCGATGAAGAACAGCCAGAAGTGCCATTTACCGAGCGTCTCGTTGAGTAGACGGCCGGACATCTTCGGGAACCAGTAATACATGCCGGCGAAGATGCCCATCAGGCTGCCGCCGACGAGAACGTAATGAATGTGTCCCACGATGAAGTACGTGCCGTGAACGTGCAGGTCGAAGGGAATGGCCGCCAGCCATATCCCGGTGATGCCGCCGATCGTAAAGAGCCCAATAAAACCGATTGCGAAAAGCATCGCGGTCGTATAATGAATCTTTCCGCGAAAGAGCGTCGCCGTCCAGGAGAATATCTTGATACCGGTCGGCACGCCGATGACGTACGTCAGAATCATGAACGGCAGTTGCAAAAACGGCGCCAATCCCGACGTGAACATGTGATGTGCCCACACCATAAACCCGAGCAGCGCGATTGCCATCGAGGAAAACGCGATGAGCTTGTAACCGAAGATCGGCTTACGCGCGAACGTCGGCAGCACTTCGGAGATAATGCCGAACGCCGGTAACACCATGATGTAGACGGCCGGATGCGAGTAGAACCAGAACATATGCTGCCACATCACCGGGCTGCCGCCTTTGGTGGGATCGAAGAACGGCACGCCGAACTGGCGCTCGATAAAGAGCGCAGCGAGTGCCGCCGAAAGCGCCGTCGTCGCGATCATCAGCAGCGGCGCGGTCGCGAACTGCCCCCATACGAAGAGCGGCATGCGCGTGAACGTCATTCCGGGCGCGCGCATCTTCAAGATCGTCACGATGAAGTTCAAGCCCGTCATCGTCGAGCTAACACCGACCAAAAAGATCGCAGCAGCCCACATGGACGTTCCCGGCGCGCCTTGCAGCGAGACCGGCGGGTATTCCATCCAGCCGGCGGTCGGCGCTCCCAACAGGAACGACGAGAATAGCATCAATCCCGCAACCGGAAATATCCAGAAACTCAACATGTTGAGCCAAGGGAAGGCGACGTCGCGCGCGCCGATCTGCACGGGAAAGACGAGATTACCGAAGCCGCCCGTCAGCAGCGGGATCGTAACGAGCCACACCATCGTGCTGCCGTGTACGCTATAGATTTCGTTGTACGTTCCGGGCGAGACGAAACCGCCGCTGGGATTGAGCAACTGCGTGCGGATCGCTTCCGCCAGCAGACCCGCAAGCATGAAGAACACGAAGCCGGTAATGAGGTACTGAATGCCGATGATCTTGTGATCGAGCGAAAATACGTACCGCCGGACGAAGCCTTGCGGCTCCGGATGAATGTGCTCGGCGATGCCGCCGGAATGAACTGCTGCTACTGCCATTGCTTCTTTTTATAACTCACTTCAAGGTGTTGAGATACGCGACGAGATTGGCGATGTCTTGCGACGATAGACCGTTCGTGCTTGAGTTCGGCATGGTCCCCATGCTGCCGGTATAACCGTTTTGAAGGATGGCCGCAACGTCCGCCGGATTGGCCGGTTTGCCGTTGACGAGATTGGGATGCGACGGATCGTGCAGCACGCCGAGCAAACCCGGACCGACCAGCGTCTGATCGAACGGTGCAACCTTGTGGCACGCCGTGCATTTTTGCGAGAAGAGCTGCTTGCCCGCATTGGCATCGCCGCCTTGCAGGGCAACCGCGCCGCCCGCGCCGAGCGCGTTGCTAACGTGCGCGTTCTTCTGCTGCTCTATGCGATACCAGCGGTTGAAGCTCGCCTTGTCTTCGATGACGAGCACTTGCTTATCCATCTGACTGTGGAGCACGCCGCAGAACTGCGTGCAGATGATCGGATAACGCCCCGCCAAACGCGGCGTAAAGCGAATGGTCGTGACCAAGCCGGGAACCGTATCGTTTTTCAGGCGCATCGCCGGCACCCAAAAACCGTGAATGACGTCGGAGGAGGTGAGGTTCAGCGTCACCGGCACGTTGAGCGGCAGGTGCATTTCGTCGCTGACTTCGCCATTGATCTGCGGATAGCGGAACGTAAATTGGAACTGATGACCGATCGCCTCAACGACCAATCCGTTCTCCGGTTCCAGCATGATCTCGTACCAGATGCGAACGCTGACGATGGACAGTAGGACGACGAAGAGCGCCGGAATGATCGTCCACCAGAACTCGAGCTTCCGGTTGTCGTGGATCTGCGCGCCGATGGCATCCGGCGGGTCGCTCGCGCGCACGCGGTAGGCGATGGTGAAATACAGCAAGTAGCCGACGACGAAAATGTACAGCGCGCTGCCGGTCGCGGCCATGAAACGGAAGAGCGTATCGACTTGTCGCGCCGTGACGATGGCGGCGGGCAAATACCGTTCGATCGGGAGAACGCACCAAAAGACGATCGAAGCCACCGCAAGGACCGTCAGCACGGCCGTGATCGACCAGAATGCCCGGTCGAGCCCCACGGGTTGCGCTCTGTCTTCTACCAAATCCGCATCTCCCTCACGATACTATAATGCCGCCTATCCGTAATACGCACCGACTAAACGGGCTGTTAACAGCTTTTTCGGGCCGGCCCTGCAAACTCGCGGACGAGCCAATCGGTATTGGTAATGGCGGTCCCGACAACGACCGCATCGGCCCCCGCATCCAACGCCGCCCGGACCTCGTCCGGTTGATGGATGCCTCCTTCGCAGATGGTGAAGATGCCCAATCGCGCCATCGCGGTTACGACGTCGAAGGCGGGAAGCGTCCGGCCCTTCGTTTGCGGCGTATAGCCGCACAGTGTTGTCGCTATTGCATCCACGCCGGCTGCGACTGCACGTTCTGCATCATCGACGGAGGAGCAGTCAGCCAGAACCGCCCGCCATGCGGCATGCGCAACCATGACGACGTCCTCGAGAGCAGTCCCGTCAGGACGCGGACGCGGCGTGGCATCGACGGCCACGATCTCCGCTTTGGCGGCGATAACGTCGGCGACTTCCGCCAGCGTCGGCGTAATGTATGGTTCGAACCCCGCATATGCGCGTTTGACGAGTCCGACGACCGGCACGGCCACTCGTTCCCGCACGGCGCGAAGATTTGCGTCGCCCTCGATGCGTACGGCAACCGCGCCACCGTCTTGAGCGGCGCGCGCCATTGCGGCGATAACGCGCGGATCGTCGATTGCGGAACCGGGCCAGGCCTGTACGGAAACGATCAAACCGCCGCGCAGCGCATCAAAGACCGTCATAGCTGTAGTTCGCTCACCGGCAATGACGCCTGCCGATACGCTAATAGTAACGCACCGGCGACCGGCTCGTATGTTGCCGGCACGATCTGCGTCTTCGAACGCCGCTTCGCAATGACGCCCGCTATTGCATCGTAGTAACGCCGATCTTGAACGAGGCCGCCGGAGAGCGCGACGCGATCTACCGACAGGGCGTTCAGCGCCTGACAAGCGAGCGTCCCGAGTTCCGTCGCACCCTTCTGCACGATCTCGGCAAACGCCGAAAAACGCATCGCAACGGGTGCAAACGCTGCGACCCGGTGGCGTGAAATCGCTCCGGTGTAAAAACGGCGAGCGACCGCCCGGAGTGAATCGACGCCGAAGAACGCCTGCATCGCGCGGCGCTCGTCATCAAGCGCTGTATCGCCGGCATCCTGCGAGCGCATAAGCGTGGCGAGTGTTTCACGCACGATCCAGAACGCACTTCCTTCATCCCCGAAGAGATAGCCCCAACCTCCGAACGTCGCTTCCCTGCCGTCATCGCTTCGCCCGTAGACCACAGAGCCGGTGCCGGCAATCACAATCGCGCCGGCCGCCCCGCAAAGCGCGCCCGCATGCGCGGCAACCGCATCGTGCACGAGCAGCACGTTTGCCGAAAGCAGTTGCGGCGCCGCGCCATAAACGCGGCCTTCGTATCCGCTGATTCCTGCGACGATGGCCTCGAACGGCGCGCCTTCGGATAATCCGGCGGCCCGGCATGCCTCGTGAAGCGCACCGTGCAGCGCGTCGGCGAGCCGCGTCGATTGCGGCGTCTGACCGATCTCGTCGCACGGACCCGCCATCCCGCGACCGATAATGCGTCCGGATTCGTCGCCGATCATCGCTTGCGTCGAACTTTGGCCGCCATCGATGCCCGCCACGAGAAGTCTCACGACAGTTCTTCGATCAGGCATTCTGCGTACGTGTCGGCGGCGCGTTCCCGTTCGCGCCGGGTGTTGAGCCGCGCTACCTCACGAATCGCTTCCCGATGGTGGTACAGCTCATGCGCAATCGCGCGCGCGACGAGATGCGGCGCGATGCGTTGATGCACGACGATTTCCGGGATCGCCGGATCGTATTCCGAACGCAGCTCGGCATCGGCGCTCCAGGTACCGAGCTCGTCGAAACGCAAGGCGACGCCGTACCGCGCACAGATCCGGCGGAGGCGTTCTATCACCGGCGCAGATCCACGCCGTCCTCCATGAGGGCACGACGAAGCCGGCCGGTATCGATGTCGCCCACGCGCTGATTGCCCTCGCACGCCATCGCTGCCGCGGTTCCGGCAGCTTGTCCGAGCGTCATGACGGTCGGCGTTAGCCGCGTCGACGCCAGCGCTTCGTGCGTCGTTGAAATGCATCGTCCGGCGACCAGCAACTGCGCGCGATTCACCGGAACCAAGCAGCGATACGGTATTTCGTAGGATGCGCCCGGCGCGAGACGGTGCGTGGTCGTCCCGCTACCGCTGGGATTGTGCACGTCGATCGGATAGGCGCTGCGCGCGACGGCATCGTCAAAACGGCGCGCCTGCAGCACGTCGTCGCGCGTGAGCGTGTACCGGCCGGCGATTCGCCGCGATTCTCGAATGCCGACTTGCGTTCCGCTCCCGGCGATGCGCGCGCGAGCAAACCCGGGGACGCGTTCGCGAAAGAACTCCAACAGCTCCATCATCTGCATCCGCGATTCGATCTCGGCGCGCGTCAGATCGTCGGGATCGAGCGGGTCGACGTTAACGACGCGCGTCATGTTGACCATCACTTCGTCGGGATACGGCGAGATGAAAAGCGATACCAGCTCGCGCGGCACCGTTACGGTTCCTTCATTGCGCGCGCTATGCCACAAGGCGCGCAATCCGGCCACCGCAGTCAGCGCCGGCGCCGTGCGGTCGTCCACCGGCAACGACGTGCGCATTTCGTCCGGGTGTTCGCGGACGTACTGCGCGAGCGCGGCCATGTCCACATGACTCAGGCGAAACATCAAGGTCGCCGGCTGAACGCGTCCGCGTTCGTCGCCTTGTTGCGTCGGAACGCCGGCCGACGCGGCAACGAGCGCATCGGCAGTCGCGTCAATAACCACTCGGGCTTCGTAGACGCGCGGACCCCCGACCGTGTGCATCTCCGCGCCGGTCAACGCCTCGCCGCTTACACGCGCAGAGAGGAAATATGCGTGCAGCACCAGCTCGACGCCGGCTTCACGCATCATCTCCAAGAGCAACGCTTTGTGAATTTCCGGATCGAACGGCGTAATCGTCGCAACGTAGTCCGATGAATCGCTGATGTGCCCGGGCGAGCCGCCTTTGCGCATCAACCGCTCGACCATCTCTTGCGCGATCCCGCCGACGATGCGCTCGTTGCCCGAATGAAACGTCATCCACGGTCCGACCATTGCCGCGGTCGCCGTTCCACCCAAGAAGCCGTAACGCTCGACGAGACGCGTACGCGCGCCATGCCGCGCGGCGGCAATAGCCGCGGCGCAACCGGCATTTCCACCGCCGACGACGAGCACATCCACAATGAGCGGCGAATTCGGCGCCTCGTGCGGCAGGCCATTTCCCTGCGCCCTTCAATAACGCGTAATGCAGATTGACGTCTCTTCCGAAGAGCGGAACTGGGGCATGGCCGCGCACCTGAGCGCGCTGGTCGCAATCGCGGGTCTGCCGTTCGGTCACGTGCTCGGTCCGTTGATCGTCTATCTCATCAAAGGCCACGACTCCGAGTTCGTCGCGTCACACGCCAAAGCGTCACTCAACTACCAGATCACGATGTCCATCGTCGGCATCGTGGGCGTTTTGGTTTTTGTTTGCGTGGGCCTCGGCTCGATCGCGAACATGCGGTACGCCGACACGTCCTCCGCTATGCCGATCGGATTTGGCGTGTTCTGGGCCGCGGTCGCGGTGTTCGTTTTGGCGATCCTGCTGCTATCGCTTATCTTCATCATTGCGGCAACCATAGCCGCCGGCGAAGGCCGCCGTTACACGTATCCGTTCGCTATTCGCTTTCTTCGTTAGGAGCGCACCGCAATGTTGATGCAAAGAGTCAAACCGCTCGCGCGCATTCTCGCTGAGGGGAGCGACGAGACTCACGGATTGAAACGATCGCTCGGCCCATGGGCGCTGACCGCGATGGGCATCGGCGCAATCATCGGAACTGGCATCTTCGTATTGACCGGCGTTGCCTCGGCCACGCGGGCGGGGCCGTCGTTGACGATCTCCTTCGTCTGCGCCGGCATCGTGAGCGCGCTCGCGGCACTGTGCTATGCCGAGGTTTCCAGCAAGATTCCGATTTCGGGCAGTGCGTATACCTACACGTACGCAACGCTCGGGGAGTTTCTCGCTTGGATCGTCGGATGGGGGCTCGTCCTCGAATATGCACTAGGCGCGTCGACGGTCAGCGTCGGCTGGTCCGGCTACTTCACCTTCATATTGCACACGCTGTTCAACGTCAACATTCCGCAGGCGTGGCAGCACAGTCATTGGGACATGACGCCGGGCATTGCCAATCTTCCGGCCGCTGGCATTATCTTATTGATTACTGCACTGCTGGTGCGAGGCACGAAGGAATCTGGAACGGTCAACGGCATTATCGTCGCCATCAAAGTTGCGATCGTGCTCTTTTTCATTGCGGTCGGCGTGGGGCACATCAATCCGGCCAACTATCATTTGCCGCCGGGACCGTTGGCCGGTGCCGGCGGCTACTTCCCGTTCGGCATCGCCGGCATGTTCGGCGGCGCGGCGTTCATCTTTTTCGCCTACATCGGCTTCGACGCAGTTTCCACGACCGCCGAAGAGGCGAAGAATCCCTCGCGCGATCTCCCCATCGGCATTCTCGGCAGTTTGGTCGTCTGCACGATCCTCTATATCATCGTCGTCGCCATTCTCAACGGCATGGTGCCGTTCTATAAACTGAACGTCAGCTTCCCGGTCGCCTTTGCGGTGGATTACGTCGGCTTAGCATGGGCGGGCGTCATCATCGCGTTCGGTGCGATCGCCGGCTTGACGACGGTGCTGCTCGTCATGATGTACGGCCAAACCCGCGTCTTCTACGCCATGTCGCGCGACGGATTGATTCCACCGGTCTTCGTGAAACTGCACCCCTCGTTCCGCACGCCGTGGCTTTCGCAGATTCTCTTCGGCATCTTGATCGCGGCCGCGGGCGCGTTCTTCCCGATCAGCATCCTCGGCTCGCTCACGAATATGGGAACGCTTGCGGCGTTCGTACTCGTTTCGATCGCCGTTCCGATTCTGCGCAAGCGGCATCCCGAAATGGGCGGGAAGTTCACAGTGCCGTTCGGACCGTATATCATTCCGGTGCTCGCGGCGATTACGGCGCTGTTCTTGATCTACTTCCTGAAGGTGGGTAACCCGCTGGTTTGGGGCTTTTTCCCACTCGTCTGGCTGGGATTCGTCATCTGGTTTGTGATCGGTTTGGTCTTCTACTTTTCCTATGGCCGTCGAAAGAGCACGGTAGCGTTGGAGTTGGCGGAACGCATCGCGGTCCGGCAACCGCCGGTAAACTAGGGAACCTTCCTAGGCCTCGCGCGGGACGACGATCGCCACGACCGGCTCGTCGTCCGCGCAGCCTTCCAACTCTTCGGAGACCAGCGCAGCGGCTTGCTGCGCGTTCGATAAGCCATCGTAGGCGGCGACGCGCGCGCCGCGCAGGACGTACAACGCGGGCAGTGCCCGCCCGACGTCGCCGAAGCGCGTCGCACCCTCGATAATGCCGCCGAGCGCCGGACCTAGTGCGCCGGCGGTTGCGCGCACGATGCGATGCCCCTGCGCCACAATGCGAATTTCTCCGCGTTCGTCGACCACGCGCAGTTGCGCAACGGCGCCCGATCTCTTGAACCGGCCGCCTATCGGCGTACGCCGCTCGTAACCGGCGAGCGCGGCGGTCAACGCAATGCGCTCCAGCTCCGCCGAATCGCAACGTAACGACTGGGCCACAATCGCTCGCTGCTCCGTCTCTTCGCACCGCGGTGCGGACGCGCTGTCCACCAATGCCGCTGCGCCGGTCGCGGCAGCATACACTTTGTTGCGCTGCGTGTCGATCTCGACTTCCACGACTACGCGCTCGGGCGCGGCACCTGCAGCGATTGCGCGGTCGGCGGCCTCGCGGCGAATCGCCGCGATTTCCCGCGGCGTGGGGGCAACGATGGTGCGTTCGACGACATCCCGTACCAATGCCAGCGCGACGCCGATCGGCGCGATAACCTGCGCGTCGCGTGCGATGCGGTACGGCAACTGCATCGTTTGCGCCAGCGGCGGCACAATGGCGCCGCAGCCGCCGCCGCCACCGACTATGGTCAACGGCGTTTCATCCAATCCATAATCGCCGGCGAGCCGATCTAATGTTCGGCGAATCTTGGCGACGCCGCGATCGATGGCGGCACGGGCGATCGTCGTCGCATCCCCGGACGTCGCACTCGCCACGAGTTCAAACGCGGCACGTGCTGCGGCCGCATTGCCGCGCGCAAAACTTTCCGCTTCAACCAGCCCGAGCATATTGGCTGCACAAGTGAGCGTCGGCGCAATTCGCCGGCCGTCGCGCGTCACAATCACTGCATATTCGGGCGGATCTTGCGGCGTGGGCGCAACCCGTTCGACGCGCGCGCCGGTCAGCGTTTCTTCGTCCACGAAACAGGCATAGGCTGCGCCGGCGATATGTGCGCTGCGGGGACCGACGTCACTGAGATCGCGGTCGCGGAATCGCAACATGCTGCCGCCGCCGACGCCGAGCGTCCGCACGTCGAGCGTGCGCAGCATCGTTCGATAGCCGCCGATCCGCGCCGATTGGAGCTGCGGGCGTCCACTCCGAATGAGCGAACAATCGGAACTCGTTCCACCGACCTCGACGAAGAAACCATCGTTGAGGCGTTCGTGCAGCAGTGCGCCGGCAATGCCCGCGGCCGGTCCGGAGAGCAGCGTGAGAATCGGCCTGCGTTCGATCTCGCGCACGTCCATCACGCCGCCGTCGCTCCGCATGACCATCAGGGGCGCCGGTATTGCGGCCGACGCAACCGCATCGCGCGTAACGCGGGCGGTGCGCAACATCTGCGGCAGAATCGCTGCATTGAGCGCCGCCGTTCGAGTGCGCGCGCGCAATCCGTAGGCGGAGCTGACGTCGTGACCACTGGTTGCCGCCACGCCGCATTCCTTTGCATATGCGACGGCGGCCGATTCGCGCTGCGGACGATCGACGCCGAACGGTTCGCTCGCAACCACGACGCCGGCGCCTGCCGAAATGAGCTTGTCGATCGCCCCGTTCATCGCGGCATCGTTTGCGGCAAAGGCAAAGTCCGGCGCGAACACCGCGCCTGAATCGAGTCCAATGCGCTCGAACCGCATTTGACGCCGTGCCAGCCATTTCGGCGGGCTGAGTAATCCCAACACGCCCACGCGTGCCAAATCGCCCTCCAGCAGCGCGTTGGTCGCCTGCGTCGTGGAATGCGCGATGAAGGCGATCGCGGTTGCATCAACGTTCGCATCGGCACAGAGACGCTCGATCGCCGTAACGATGCCGTCGGCAACCCCGTTGGAGGCCTGATGCGTCGTCGGCACTTTGATCGCGGCGACGAGCATCCTTGTGGCCGCATCGACCGCGACCACGTCGGTAAACGTACCACCGACGTCAATGCCGACGCGCAGAACGGCGGCCGAGGGCATTACGGCACGAGGTCTGCGATGAGTGCATACGTGACGAGAGACATCGTCACGGTACGGTCACGCGCGAATCGGTCGAAGAGCGCGCGCAAATCTTCGTCGAGCTTTTTGCCCGCCTCGCCCGATGCCGGCAGATACGACGACGAGGCGGCGCGGCCCAAGAACGCCTCGAGATCGAGCCGCTGTTCGGACGCCGCAGTACACGCCCGCCGTGCCCCCGGAAAGCGTTCAAAGACGAGAAGCCCGCGGCGCCTCATTGCTTGGGTATCGTCGGTTGCATATGCGCGCACCACGTCGCCGTACGCGGCGGTGAACGGGTCGCGTTCGTCACGTTCGTACTGCAACATCGCAAGACGCCGCCGAGCGATGCGCGCGAACTCCACCAAGGTGTTCGGCGTCGCAAACCAATGGAACGCCTGACATGCGATGGCAAGGTCGACGCTCTTATCCGGAAGCCCCGTCGTGTCAGCGCTTGCGTCGCGCCAGTTGATCCGTGCATGCGAGCGGGCCTTGAGGCGCATGGTCGCGTTCGGTTCGATCGCGATCACGGTGGCGCCGCGATCTGCGAAGAGATGCGACGAGATGCCCGTGCCGGCGCCGACGTCCGCGATGACGAGTTCCGACGGATCACCTAAACCTTGGAGCACCGCGTCGACCGCTTCGGACGCGTGTGACGGACGGAACGCTGCGTAGTTTTCGGCCCGCGAGCCGAAGCGTTCGCGGCTGTCCATCACTGCGGCGCCATGACGAACGGCGCCGTGAGCGCAACGTTCGTCGTCTTGCCGCCGCGCACGATGGTGAACTCGTGCGGCTTGCGGTCGTAGGCAAACTGCTCGGTGGCGAAGGTGCCGTAGTTCCACCACTGCCGGCCGTCCACGTCCAGCACGACGTCGCTCGACCGCAAGCCGGCGACCCACGCAGGGCCGCCCGCGCGCACGTACAGCCGCATATTGCCGTCCGGGGTTCGAAAGAGCGAGTAAAAGTACGCCGGCGGATCGTTTGGAAGAACCGCCGCGCCGGCGCGGAAAAGATTGCGGCTGCGTGCCGGTTGTGCGCGCGTCCATTCCAGCATCCGCGAGAGGCCCTCCAGAGCGAGTTCCCGCGCGCCGCGCGGTACGGCGGCCGCAGCCAGCACTTCATGGTCGTGCCATTCGTTGACGATCCAACCACCGCAATCTTGTAAACGCAAACCGGCGTCGACGTCGTCGCCCTCGATGAGATGAAACTCGGTCACTGCGACATGCAGGTACGCCGCATACGGTTTGCCCGCGCAGTCGGCGGCGTTGGGATCGGCATGCAGGCGCAGCGGCCGCAGCGGCGTGGTCGTTAATGCGCCGGCGACCGCGTCTGCGGCGTCGCGGTTCAATACACCGCCGTCGTCGTCCACATCAACGCGCTGCGAAGCCGACGGCGGGGTAAAAAATCCGGGGAGCAGTTGCGCTGCGTCGGCGACCGAGTAAAACGACGTGAACGACGGCTTGCCGAAAAGCGCCGGGGAGCCGACCACGATCGCGATGCTGGCCGCGATCGCTACGGCCATCTGATATGGGAGCAGCCGGCGCGTAATCGATTGTATTGGAACGCCCGTAAAGTTCGCGATCCAAACGTTCGCGGTATTCGTCGGGTCGCAGACGTTCTGCACCTGAACTACCGCCATGACCGCAGCAACCAGTACGATCGCGGGCAAGACGTGCTCGTTGAGCAACACGGTAAAGACCGCGATGCCGACGCCGAACGGATTGAGCGGGCCGCGATAGAGCACCAGGGGACTGCACACGCCGAACAGCGCGACGAACGCCAGCGGATTGCGCAACCAATCGCCCGCGACCAGCGGACGTAACGCTTCACCGAACTGCGGCTGCTTCGTCGCGACGAGGAGCATTCCGATTCCCACGAACAGCACGATGGCGGGCGCCACATCTTCCACGCCGCGAATCGCTGCGGCGACGAGGCGCTCGATCGCCAGCCGCGGCCGCGTCACCAAAACCGCAAAGAGGGCGGCGATGAGAAAGGCCGGTGCGGCTTCGATTTTCAACGCGTAATATAGAATCAGCGGCAACACCGGAGTGAGCAGCGCGATTGCCGGAACGTGGACCCCGTCGTCCACGGGCTGAGCCGAAACCGCCCAGGTTGCATAGTTGCGATGCCGGTAGAACGCTGCCCCGGCATACACCAGTATCGCCATTCCGTCGATGCACGCAAGCAATACCGCGTAGCGCATGAGGTGCTCTTGCGTGACGCCGAAGAACGTCGTATAGAACGTCCAGTTTGTAATATTAAAAATGTAACCGAGCGCAAAGCTCATCAAAAAAAGGTTGGCGGCAATCTTGCGCGGCACGCCGGCGGTCATCATGATCGGCAGCACGATCGATCCAACCATGATGATGCCGCCCAGACCGGAAATCGAGGTGAAGAGCACGGCAACGATAACGCCCAAACCGAGCGCAAGCGCAAACGGCCGTTCGCCGCCGAATTCAGCCACGAGATTGACGATGCGCCGCGCGATGCCGGTTTCGATCGTCACACGTCCGAGTAGGGCGCCGAAGATCACTGCCACGTACACGGGCGCCAATGCGACGGCGCCGGTGGTAACGAGCCCGGGAAGCAACGGCGCCGGAACGCCTGCCGCTGCCGACATTGCCAGCGCCATAGCAGGCACGGCGACGAGCGCAGGCATGACACGCAGATACATCGCCAAAGCGAAGGCGGCGAAGATCGCCAGGGCGACGATCGCGCTTACGATGACGGCGCGCCCAGAAGCGTGTCGAGCGGCGGCAGGGCTTTGCTTCGTTCGTACTCGCGCGTCGCGCGATAGAAGGCGTCGGCGCGCGCGATCGCGCGCTGCGCGACAATGTGATAACGCTCGATGTTGCTTGCAAGATGGCCGTCGCGGCTCTCGTAACGCCAGGCACGTTCGTAGAGCGGCGCAAGACCCTCATAGGCGTCGCGCATCTCCCACATCCAATACCGGCACCAATAGAGATCCCGCGTCGCAGTCTGATCGTCGCTGCGTTCGTGCGCGATAGCATCGGCGTACATGGCCCGCACTTCTTGTGCGATTTGGAAGTTACGCGCTAAAACGTCGTAGCGGCGGGCCGCCAAAAACATAACGAAGGCGGCGTTGGCGTGGAGCGGCGGTCGCGCGGAGATCGTGCTTTCCTCTACCGATTCCGCAGCGAGCCGGACTGCGGGCAGATCCACGCCACGGAGTTGTCTCTCCGCTGAGGCATCGAACGGATCGGCCCAAAAAAGCGCGTCGGTTTGGCCGTACGATGCGTTCGAGGGTTCCAACGCGGCGAGGACAGTGCCGAGTTTGGCGACGTCTTGACCGTACGCGGCGCCGGGGTCGCCGAAAAACGCACCGGAGAAATCGGCCGCAAAGGTTTGCGGCGAGGCATCGCCGGACTGCCATGCCGCAGCCGCGGCGTAGGCGATGGGATACCACGTCGCGTCGTAGAGCGTCTCGCCGTCGTCATGCCACACCGTTTGAAACAGGCCGAGCACGCCGGCGCTCTTTCCTTCGTCGATGAAGCGGCGTTCGTTCACTAGCGCGGTCTGGACGTCAGGATAAATTTCATTCCAGTTGGAGGCGCCGGGGGCAACCATCTGCTGCAAGCCGCCGCGCCGGATGGTCGAAATATACGCTTCGTACGACGGCTCCGCTCCGTAGTGCCAATTCACGATGACCGCGTCGTGCGGTATGAGTGCCATAATATGCGGATCGGCTTCGATACCATCGTCCCAGAGCATGATCCGCGCGCCGGACGGCGCGATTAAGCGATGCATTGCGACGATATGATCGGCGTACGCCTGTGACCGGCCGCGCGTTGCAACGTATGATTGCGTCGCGCCCAAACCGAGTGTCGCGGTTTCGTCCGATCCGACATGAAAGAACGGGACCGGCCCGGTGGCCGCAAGTTCCTGGCCAACGATGCGCGCAAGGTACTCCATTGAGAGCGGGACGTTCGGCGATAAAAGAAAACCGTGCGGCAGTCCGGCAGCGGTCGCATAGCGCTCAATTCGCAACGTGTTATGCATGTGCGCGAAACTCTGCTGTTCGGGGATCAGCGCGACGTGGAAGCGGCGCGCGTACCGCGCGAGATCCTGCAGTTGTGCCGGCGTAATGCCGTCGAGCGGCGCCGGCAGCGGATCGGTCGGGCTCACGAACACGTGTTCCATGTACGGCGAGTAGCCGTTCATCTTCAGTGCCGCAATCGTTCTAATGCGTTCTTCGAAGTAACGCATCGTCGGTAGCGGCCCGCGCGAAACGTCGTCGGAAAGAACGCGCCACTGCAACGCCGGGCGATCCTGGATCTGCACGCATGGAATGCTCCAGCCTCGAGCGGTGTGAACCGGAAGCTGCGCCAGCGTCGCGGCGGCGTAAAATGCCCCGGCGGCGTCCGCACTCTCAATTTCCGCTCTTCCGCCCGCTACGCGTAAGCGATACCCCTGTGGCGCAAGATGGACGTTTCGCCGGACGACGATCGTCGCATTCGACGCCGTCGTGACGTGCAACGGTCCGATACCGAGCGCGCTCCATCGCTCGTCGAGCTCGTCGAGTGCGCCTCGATCGAAATTAGCCGCGACCCGCATGGGAATCGTCGATTCGCCGCTTCGGCAGGCAATGGCGGTCACATCGTTTGGGCGCGGTACCAAATGGAACGGCGCAGTAAAAACCGCCGCCATTACGAGCACCGCCTGCATAGGCAAGCAGCTACGACGCGCCTGCCGCAAGGGCCTCGATGCGGCCGTGGGAACATATGGCACAGGTGAAGCACTCATCGCTTTGGGCGTACGTGGTCGCAGCCGTCTGCTTCGCGATCGTGCTACTGTCGTCGATCGTCAATATCTCGTTGCTCGGCCAAGTCCGGCTGCAGCAGCGCGAGATTGCCTCGCTCTCCGATCGTTCTCGAACGCTCGCGCGTACGCTCGCCTTGGAACGCACGGCGCTCTTCGATCTGCTTGACAATCATACGCAGCATTACTCGATCGGCAACGGCGAAGTCATCACGCGCGGCAGCCGCATCGATTTGGCAATACACGAACTGCCCGAACCACCGCGCGGCCAAGTCTATCAGGTCTGGACCCTGCCGAGGGGGGCGACGAAACTCGTCGCATCGCCCACCTTCTTGCCCGACGCGCACGGCGTTGCGCTCATTATCGTGCCGGCCGATGCCAAGACGACGGCGGGCGTTGCGGTGACGCTCGAACCAGACGGCGGCAGTAAACAACCCACCACCAAGCCGTTGATCGACGTTGCGGTCCCGCAGCAGTAATCCAACGCGCGTCGAGAGTGTCAGCTCGGCGACCTTGGCCGGCGCGCTATCGTATCTCGACCGTTCTCCAATTCTCAACGTCTTTCTCGCTCACGTCCTGGGCGGCGATTTCTCGCCGGCCTTTCATAAGAACGTGCTCGTCGCGCGAGACGACGGCGAGGTCACCGGAGTCGCCTATTGCGGACGCCAGATCGTTATTGCCTCCAATCCGCAGGCCATATCATCGTTGGCGGCAAGCATCACCAGACGCGCACCCGTTCGCATGATCATCGGCGAACGAAGCGTCGTCGCAACGTTATGGCCGCTCGTCGAGTCGCAGATGGGAAAGCCGCGCTTCGTGCGAGACCGGCAGCTGGTGATGGCGGTGTCGCGCGCGACGCTTCAAGCGGTTGGCGGACCGGTAACGGTGCGGCATGCCGTCATGAGCGAGGCGCGTGCCGTTGCAGAGAGTTCGGCCTCGATGATCGCGCACGAACTGGAGTACGATCCACGGCGCGATATGCCGAGCTTCGATGCAGGCGTCCGGCAGATGATCGAACGCAAACTTTGGTGGGTGGGCGTCTCTGCGAGCCGGCTCTGTTTCTTCTGTAACATCGGCCCATGGTCGAATCGCACGGCGCAACTGCAGGGCATTTGGACGCCGCCGAATCTACGCGGGCGCGGTTTGGCGACCGCAGCGCTGAGCGCGATCTGCGGCCGCCTCCTCGAAGTCTTTCCCACGCTCTCCCTGTATGTCAACGATTTCAACGAACGCGCGATTGCGCTCTATCGGCGCACCGGGTTCGAAACGGTCGGTGAATTTTCGACGATCTTATTCTGATGACGTGCCATCCTGAGCGGGGCGCCCATCGGGCGCCCAGTCGAGCACGACGGTGCTTCCCACCTCCGCCTTCGACGCAACATCGCTGTGGCGATGCCTCGCTCACGATGGCACCTATCAGAAGGTGCGCGTCATCACGAAGTTGACGGCCGCTCCTTGTAACACGTAGGCATCGGTGTTGATGATGGGTTGTCCGGGCGCGCCGCCGTAGATCATGCCGCCGCCGATAACCGTGAATGGATCGGCGTAGACGTTCGTGAGATTCGTTCCGTAGAGACCGTATTCGAATCCGGCATTGCGATAGACAAGGTGCGCATCGAGTGTGGCATACGGGGAACGGTTGAGCTCGTTATACCAGGCTTCGTAATTAAGCTGGCCGCCATAGGCGAAGCCGTGCGGCGGCTCTTCTCCGATCGCCACGTACGCTTTGTGCAATGGCTGCCCCAACGACTGCTCGCCGGCGGCCAGCGTTCCGTCTTGAATCGAAACCGGAATGACCGTCAAGAAGGAACTATCGACGTCCCAACCGGCTCGAACGTGGAAGAATGCACCGAGTTGCTGGTCGGCATGCAGGTCCAGGCCGCGATAGATGCCGTCGCCCGCATTGACCGGCATGCTCATCGGACAAGGCGCGGGATTGCGAATGCTTTGGCAATGCGGAATCGGGCGCCGGATTGGTTTGGCTCGACGGCGAGCGCAAATTTGTTTGGTATACGTCCATTCCCAGATGGAGCGGACGGCGCTTGCCAAAGATCTGTTCCATGCCGAGATCGAAGTCGGTTGCCCGATCCGGCTGCAGATTCGGATTACCGATATAGACGATACCGCCGATCGGAACGCGTTCGCTCGCCGGCGGTACGAAGAGTTCGGAGAGCTGCGGCGTCTGGAACGTCGTCCCGACTGAGGTACGCACTGCGGTATTGCTGCTCGGAGTCCACACGAAGCCCACGCGCGGATCGAGGCTGTTTCCGAAGGTACTGAAGTTGCTGTCGTACGCTGCGATGGAGTAATGGATGTGACTGGTCGGGTCCCCGTTGTAACGAAGCACTGCATAGCGTTCCGTCTGTGAAAGCGGCAGCGTCTGTACCGGCGGTTGCGGTCGGGAACCGGCTGAGCATCGGCGATGACTTGACTTTGCACGTAGTTTGTTGTGAGGCTTTCTGTCTCGAGATCGTACTTGAACGAAAGCATGCCGTCGCCGAAGTGATGGTCGACCTGCAGCCAATCGTCGCCCAATCATCGCGCTGATTGTAGAGGTACTGCAACGTCTCGGCGCCTGGACCCGTTACGCTCTGCGAGTTGAGCGTCGTAAGATGGCTCAGTTGTAGCATCGTCGCCGGCGCGCCGTCGAGCAATTGTCCACCCATCGGCACCTGCGCATCGAAACCGTAATCGGCTTGATGGGCCAGAGAGTTGCGTCCCGGCGAAGCTCTGGTAGCCGCCGGATTGTTATCGTCGTCGCTCGGCCTGGCGTCGTCGTCACCGCTATCGCCGCCGAATCCGGGCGGCGTGTAGTTGCTCAACAACGCGGACTCATCTTTGACTTGCGCTTGATCGCGAAAGTTCAACTGGACGTATCCATAGCCGTTGTCGCCGCCCAACTGATACCGGAGTTTCGTGAGCAATGATTGCCCGCTAAATCGCTCCTATGCTCTGAGGGAACTCATTGTCGGTGGGCGGCGATACGCCGGCGGGAGGTGCGACGATCGTTTGATTCACCGATCCCGACGAGTTCACGTTATGCAACGAGATTGCATAGCCGAGGTTATCGGCGGTTCCGGTGCTTTGAAGCGTTTCACCGAAGGTGCCGTACGAACCGCCGAAAACCCGCATCAGCGAATGGTCCGTCGTTGTAGGTTGCAACGTCACGATGTTGACGCCGCCGCCGATGGTATTCGGCCCGGCGAGCGACGACGGCGCGATGCCGTAGACCACTTGCACTTCTTGTAATGCGGCCGGATCGAGCAACGATACGTCCACGTCGCCGGTATTGCCGTTGTTCTGTTGATGACCGTCGATATCGACGAGCGTCTCGGTCGGATCGGGCCCGCGCACGGCAAAACTAACGGTAGCGTTGCTGCCGCCGCCCAACGGCAGCACCGGCGTTGTCGACAGCTGATTCCAAAGCAGCGGCGCCACCGACGTCGCGCCCGCGGCGGCCGCGCCTTGCGCGCTCATCGTTACGGTCGGCGCCGACGCAGTCGAGACCGTCTCGCCGGCCGACGCGTGCACTTGGCCGATGATGGCAAGCGTGTTCGTTGTGGCCGGCGACATGACGACGTCGATCGTCGCTTCGCCTGCGACCGACGGTGACCGCGCGTTCCGTTATCGTTTGATAGCGAGGCGCTGCGGCGCGCAACGCATACGTTCCTGCCGCGCACGGAAGGGATGATGAATGCGCCGCTGGCATCGGTGCGCGCTTTCCAGCTTTGCGCGGGCGACCAGAGAATGACTCCCGCGCCGGCAACCGGCGTACCGTCGTTCGCGCGAACGGTTCCGTGAACGTCGAACGTTGTCGTTTGGGCGCGCGCGACGCCGCCGAACGTGAAGACGAGAACGGCGAGCATGAACGCAGCGCAGGTGCGATGCCTGCGCGTGAGTGTAATGGACATAGAACTCCTCTGAAACGGTTGCTGAGTAGCGGTTTATATGGTGAAGGACGCTACCGGGGGACCGCGTTTAGCGAGGGAGAGCGCGACGGGCGATGACGACTGACGATGGAGTCCTCGGAGATTGATCTCGGTGCAAAAGAAACTGCGATGTCGATTGATAGCGGCGCAACAGCGTCGCGACGATTGCGACGATGATATCGCGATGCGCGAATATCCATCGCGCAACGCATAGAAGATCGCAGCGACGAATGCCGCGCAGAATAGGGTCGTGGTCAGACCAAGCAACAGCGAACCGCCGAAGGCATCGCCGACGTGCGCGAGCGGAATGGCGGCGAGCGCATCGTCGAACCATTCCATTGCCGGCACGAGGCGCACGCGACGGACTCGCCACGAACGCATAGCCAGTCGTTCCTGCGGCCGTCAGCTCCGGGCTTTGCGAGACGGCCCCGCGCGCGCTGCGCGAGATCGCAACATGCGCGCAGACCGCGCGTGGCTGCGATGATGGCGAATATCAATGCGATGGCGACCGCGTACTCGCGCGAGCCATGCGCCAGACCGTCGTAGGCATCGCGCCGAAGCGCAAAATCGCCGATGACGTCGATGGCGAAGTGCGCCAAGGCAGCGGCTGATGCTGCGGCACACAAAGCAAGCGCAATCAACGTGCGATAGCGAACGCGCACAGCGCCGCGTTTCGACGGCCCACGACGGCATCCCCGTGTTGCTTCAGCGACCAATGTCATCTCTGCCTATTCAGTATCCACGGGAAGATACGACGGTTTTTGCCGATGAAAAATGGCGGTGGTACTCGGAAGGTATCGCGTTAAACGTCCGAGGCGATTGATTGAAGTCGAAGGAATCCTCAATACTGGCTGCTCGCTGATCGGTGGTACCGAGCGACCCGAGGTTCCACGTCTCTTCGATGAACTTAATGATGCTGCCGAACTCGTATTGCGTGTGCGAGATGTATCCCGGATCGCTCGACGACGTTTCGCGCGCGTACGGTGAAATCACCAGCATTGGAACGCGGAAGCCCAGGCCGCCCCACTGGTCGAAAAACGGCGGTGGAACGTGATCGTAGAATCCGCCCCAATCGTCCCACACGATGATGACTGCGGTCGTCTGCCAATACGGCTTTCACCGATCGCGTTGACGACGCTGGCGACCCATGAGGGCCCAGTGTTCGAACCGCTTCCCGGATGGTCGGAGTTTTCGAGATCGGGAATCACCCACGACATGTCCGCTAGTTGTCTGTTTTATATCGCTGAAGACTTTCGTTTCAGGCATCGAGATGTTGGTGTCCATTCGTTACCGTAACGAACCGGCGCAATCACGTCGAACGCATTCCAAAGGTTGCCGGAGTTGTGCGCGGTCAGCGGCGGTACGTAGTACTTCCACGATACGGCTTGCGCGTTCGAGCAAATCGCGCAGCGTTCGATAATACGCGCCGCCATACGGAAAAGCGTCCGAGCACGGAAACGGTCCCTTGTGATATCTGTACTTTGGGTGCGTTTGTTGGGCCAGCAGATAGGTCGTGACCGTATATGGAGGCGCGTCGCAACCCCACGGCGAGCGATCGGGAACGTCGACAAAGCTCTCCGTTAGATATTCGTCGAACGTCGTGCCGCCGCGGATCAAATCTTGGTGTGCGGTGAAGCTGCCGCTGCCTTGCGTTTGAAAGAGGTGATCGGCGAGGACGTACTGCTTGGCCATATCCCAATAGGGTGCGATCTGCTTGGGATTGACGTACTGATACGGTCCTCTACCGGCCTTTTGGGGGCACGCCGGATTTCTGCTGTAGTCGCCGTTCTCGAGATAGAAGCCATTCATCTTGCCGCCGTTATAATCTTTGCGATACGCCGAATAGAGATGTCCCCAGTCGCAAACTTCGTTCAGTTTTGCCGAATGCAGCGGAATCGTTTTGTCCTTCAGTTTTCCGCTCGTCGTTCCGTCGGCGCCGGGAAACGTCGCAAATGAAATTATCGAAGCTACGATTCTCCTGTACGAGCAATACGATGTGCTGGATCGGCGTCGAACCCGACGCTTGGTGAACCGCTGCTGCACGGGTTGCAGGCGCCGTCGCCGGCACCGAACTGCACGCGGCGACCGCCAGCGTGAGGGTGAGCACGCTAATACGACACGCCTGGCGCCGTGGATCCGCAATCATCTCAAACTCCTCACGATACACGCAACGGCGTTGCATTGGAGCGGCGGCCGGCGGCGGTCTGCGCTGCATAGACCATATTAGCCAATACAGAGACGGTCGCGGCGAAGCCGATGACGGCGGCGATCTGCAGCAACCTCCCACTGGCGTTTCCGGCTCCAACAACTGCCGCGGCGACGGCGAGTTGCCAGAGCATCCAGGATGTGATGCCCACCCCGCGATGGAGCAACTCACTGGGTTGCGTTTCGTCGTTTTCCGATATCGCGATGGTCGCCAGCAGCCTGATGCCGACGTGCATCATGTGCGCGTTGACATTTTGCCCAATCCATCCCAGAAGGACTGCGACCAGCATCGCAGGCCAAGCGTTCAGCCCCAGCAGACCGGCCACACCGTACGAAACGGCGACGAGCAACCAGAACGCGGAGGCGGCGACGAACTCGCGCGGCAGACGATGCTCGGCTGTGGCGAACCGCAAGCCGCGGATCGTGGCAAAATCGGCGATCACCGCCCCGGCGACGAGCAGCGCCGCGCCGGCAGTCGCGACCACAGATTGGCCTGCCAGCATTCCGACGGCCGCAACCACAACGCCGGCAAGTACGAACGACGATGCGGAAATGTGCGCGGTGCGACCGATGCGATAGCCCAGCAGCGCGTTATACGTACGCATCGAAACACCGAGCACGAGCAGCATGAGCCATCCGAAGACGCCGAGCGTCGCATGCACGAAGGCAAAACGCAGCACGGAGGCGTTGCCGCCCGCGAGTCCCGCGCTCATGGCAAAACCGATTGCGACCGTCAGAGCGAGCATCACGAAGACGATGAAGAAGGCGCGCGCGACCGCGCGAACGACGTTATCGTCGCTTCGAAACGCCGCAGCCGTCGTTGCAACAAACGATGTGAGCGCCGCAAGGACCGCAATCGCGGCCGCGCCACCTCCGCATGAAATGACGATAGGGTCCCAAAACGCGAAGCCCACCACAATCGCGACGACGCCCGCTTCGAACAGCCACAACGCACCGCGCGCCAGCCGTTCCAGCCGTAACGGCGTTTCGGTAAACGTCGGAAGGACGTGAATGAGGAAAGCGAGGGCCGTCGTGGTGAGCCATCCTAAGACGACGATGTGGATCCAGGCGAAGGCGATCGGCGACGGGCCAATGGCGCCTTGCCGTCCCGCGAGGAACAGCACGACCCACGAAACGAGCAGCGTCAACTGCGCGAAGATCAACGCCTCGGGCGGAATCCAGTGCTGCGATTTCAGTACGCGCATCTCAAGTTCTCAGTTGCCCACCTATTGTACCGATTCGCTCAAACGAGCATGGAGGAAACGGCGAAGATACCAGAGCGCGATGCGATCGTGAAAGCCGGTCGCAACATATTCGAAGGCGTGGTCCGCCCAAGGTAGTTCCACGTACGTCACATCGACGCCGTCGTGGCGCAGTTCATCGCGCAACAGACGTTCAAAGCTTAGGGGTACGACATGGTCTCGCCCTGCCGCTATCATCAGGACCGGCGGCATTCCCGCGTGTACGGCGTACCGGGGGGAGGCGCTCCGATAACAGGCCGGTCGCTGATTCGGCGTCCCGCCGCAGAGATCCAGCAAAATGTGTCGTAGGCTGACCACATCGGGCTGCGGCGGATATTCGTAGCCAAGACGTAAATCCACCGGACTCTCGTACGTTATCACGGCGCTTATGCGGTGCGGCCGGAGCGCTGCAGCGATGATCGCCAACTGCGCTCCCGATGAATGCCCGAGGAGTGCCAGGCGCCCAGGCGGGAGCGCGTCGATTTGCTTGAGGATAGCGGCGCGCTGCGCGGGCCATCGCGCTCGAGGCGCGTGCGGATAGTCCAGCGCAACGACGCGATATCCCCACGAGGCAATTATCGCGTTGAGACGCGCATCGTTCCGAGGAGAACCGCGTTCCCATGCGCCGCCATAGATCACGGCGACGATCGGTGCGCCGGCGGAGACGGCGTTGGCATGTGCGCGCTCCGGCCCCGACATCAGTAGCGCGGAGAGCGGTACGTACGGTCCGCGCAGCGCGTAGGCAAGCGCTGGAACGAGCGTGCACAGCAGCGCTGCGAGCGCTATAAGGATCGACGCGCGCCGCAGTGGACCACGCGACCGCAGGGCAACTGCGAGGATGCCGCCGTCGACCATCGCTAAGACCGGCCAGCTTTCGCTGCCGGCGACGGTCAGCACGAACAACGGAACGATTGGCCCTGGAACCACGATCCACATGGAGAAAAACGCGGCCAGGAGCGACAGCGCGAAAGGCATGGCGCGCACGCCCGACTAGACGTCCAAAATTTTCGTAGCCATCCGGTCCAACGTTGGCTGTTCCCGCGCCTAGGCTTGTTTATTGCTTGCCAAGCCGTTCTGGAATGGTGCGACGGATTGCCGAGCGTAACGTCGTTTCGCGCATACGATACGAACCTCCATCAACTCCCGGACGGGTATAGAGTCCGGATCACGAGCAGTGGCCGGAACTGGCCCGTTTGCCGCGGGCGAGAAGAAAAGTAGTAGTTCTACGCATCGACTCTAACCCCAAACGAACGCATCCTTGTAAGACGCATCTCTACAAGGAGCTTCACCATGAGTTCGAGTCTCAAGATTTTGGCCGTCGGCCTCGCGCTCGGCATTACCGGCTGCGCGCAAGGTGGCGCCGGTGGCTCCCGGGCATACGGTCCGGGCGGCGTTTCGATGCTGCCGCTTACCGCGCGTGCCGGTTCGCCGGTGGGGCCTGCCCGTTCACGGTCCGCTGTGTATCCGGCCATTTACGTGTTTCAAGGGCAGCCCGACGCCGCCTATCCGATGATAGGTCTGGTCAACATCGGCAAGACGCTCTATGGCGCGACCAATGCCGGAGGCACGGATAACCTGGGCGCGGTCTACTCGGTAACGACCGGCGGCACGGAAGGGGTGCTGCACAGCTTTACTGGGACGCCCGACGGCGAGAACCCCTACGCGGGTCTAACGAACGTCAACGGTACGGTTTATGGAACCACCTATCAGGGCGGAGTCAAGGCCGGCGATCATGGCACGGTGTTCTCGATTACCCCATCGGGTTCGTACAGTATCGTGTACAGTTTTGGGAGCACGGCGAACGATTGTCTTTTGCCGGATTCGACGATGGTTTACGTTGCGAGCGAGAAGGCGCTGTACGGTACGGGCTACGCCGGTGCCGCAAAAGAGGTAGGCTGCATCTTTAAGCTCAGTCTCGCGGGCAAGAAACCGACGGAGAGCATCCTCTACAGTTTTCTGGGCTCCACGAAGAGTCCCACGTACACTTCGGGCGTCGTCTTCTACAAGGGTGCCCTCTACGGAACGACGCCGGAGGGCGGAACGAACGGCGCCGGCACAATCTACAAAGTAACGCTCTCGGGTAAAGAGAGCATCATCTATTCGTTCAAAGGTAAACCGGATGGCGCCAATCCGCAAGCGTCGCTCGTCGTCATGGGGAACAAACTCTACGGCGCGACCAAACAAGGCGGCTTGGATAACTGCGCCTACGCCGGGTGCGGCACCGTCTTTCAGGTAACGCCCAAGGGTAAAGAGAAGGTGCTGTACCGTTTCACCGACGTTGCATCGCAACAAGACGGGCAAGCTCCGCAATCTGCGCTGATTGCCGTCGGCAAAACTCTCTACGGCACCACGCCGGTAAGTACGAAAGGATCGGGACTCGTCTATTCGGTCTCGCGGACGGGGAAAGAACGCGTGGTCTATGCCTTTCAGGTTCCGACATCTGATCCAATCGGCTATCCAGAAAATCCCTTCGCTCCCGTCATAAGCCTCAACGGGACCTTATACGGAACGACCGATGGCAATAACGGCCAGACCGGCGCCGGAACGGTCTTCGCCGTACCGCAGTAGCCGCTCGTCCTCATACGTGCGATCGATCGCGCGAGCATTCGCCCGAGTGCACGCGCGGTCGCAATCCAAGAACTACATCTGTGATGCGGTCACACCGAGCAGAAGGTCGGAATGACCGTGCAAGACCGCAATCACAGCAATTGAAGTTATCTTCCTCATTTGCGTTGCCTTCGCAAGCCGAACGGACGAGCGGTACAAATCTTCAGCGACTCCACCGCAGCGCGTAGTCAACAGACTACCGCAAATCGCGATTAAAAAGGCGCAGGGGGTGCGGTCTTACGGGGTCTGACTGCGAGATAAAACGCCCATCGTGCGGACCGTGCAGGGAGTGATACGTGCGCGCGTCGTTTTCGCCGGCCGGCGGTCCATTCGGGCGTTACAGCGCGCGCCTATTTGAGGCGCGTTCCTGACCTAATCGCGGCAGTATCTTCTAAGGGTACCCCCGAGACGATGCCCCCTTGGCGTTTATGCGTAAACGCCGGACCCAGGTGCTATAGTTCTGGAACGATGCCAGCGGAAAGGCGGCGGATCGCCTATATCGACGGGCTTAGAGCTGTTGCGGTTTTATCCGTGGCAGGCTATCACGCTTTGTCGCCCGCGCATCAGGGTTCCGTCGGCGCACCGATCGGTGTAACGCTGTTCTTTGTGATCTCCGGCTTCTGCTTGTCCTATCCGACGTTACTAAGGCTGCACCTAGACGGCGCGACCCAGTTTCAGGTTGCAGGCTACGCTGCCCGGCGCCTAGTGCGAATCATTCCGCCATATTACATCGCGATTGTCGTATTGATCGCATTTGCCGCGATCATCACCCGGCTAGGATTTGCGCCGCCGCACTCAATGCCTCAAGCCGGTATCACGCAAATCGAAGTGCTGCAAGCTATCTTTTTCCTTGACGCACACAAGCAGTTCATTGATTGGTCGTTCTGGACGCTACCTATCGAATTCCGCTGGTACTTCGTGTTCCCAATCGCGCTATGGTTGTGGACGAAGTCACCTAGAGCATTTTGGGCGATCTTTGTTATACTCACGTTCATCGTTCCGTTAACGCTTGCGCAGAGTATCGACCTATTTGTGTTGCCTGCGTTCTTGCTTGGCATCGTAGCGGCGCATCTTCGAATCCACGGCCATCGGCAAGAGAGGTGGGCGCTGCCGGCTGCGATGGTCCTTGCGCCGGTCGCCTATCTCACATGCCCTGGGTTTATTACACCGATATGGGCGGCAGCCATGTTCGCGACCGTGGTCGCAGCGGGCACGATTAAATGGCTCGATGCCGCACTGTCTTTCCGTGGAATAACAGCAATCGGACTGGCGTCGTACTCGATCTACCTCATTCACCAGCCGGTCATCTTGTTTGCCGAGAGTCGCGGTGTTCGTCCCGTGGTTGCATTAGCGATCGGTCTAGCCGCTGGCTTTGCGTTCTGGGCCATCGCAGAACGCCCGTTCGTCGAGACAAGTATTCGCGCGAAGCTACTAGGCTCGATCACTCCGATTTTGAAAAAGCGGCTTGGCGTTCTGCACCTAGGCGCTCAGCCGGAGGGATTTACCTCAGATAAGCTGTTGGAGTTACCTAGGGCATGCACGGCGTTTTCCGCGAGCGGCGCTAAGCGAAAAGCTAAGTCACAAACGGTAGCCCTAGCCCGATTGAGGAATGCTTTTCGACTCTTGCGTTCGTTGACTCGCGCGGTATCTTCCCTTCTTTGACGATCGCCCGAATCTGCGCCAAAAGGATTCCGTTTGAAAACGGCACGCATTTTGGCGATCATTCGCAATTGTGACCTCTCATTCGGTGCCAGCGTCGCATCGACTTTTCTCGCGGAGGACGACGCCTGCTAGTAAAACGAACTCCCGAATTCATCGCAGATCGCCGTCGTCGAAGGCGGGATCGACGCCTATGCAGCCGGATGGGATGCCGCAGAACCTCCCTGGACCGGGCTCAGGCCCGCTGAATTTCCTCTTTGTCGAGGGCCAGACGGCCGCCGGGGACGCGATCGACTCGATTATCTCAATAGCCGCGGAAGGCACGGCAAGCGTTATGAGTTAGGAGACATCTTACGTCGGCTAACCCCCATGCACTTAGAAGATTCGGTCTCTCGCTTGAGGCGAAAACCCTTGTAAAGTAAAGCTTGGCGGGAGCGTGTAGGAATCGAACCTACCAGTCGCCTTGCGACGACCTCAGCGATTTTGAAGACCGTGCGAACCACCAGATTCGTACGCTCCCACGAGCCGGAAAACGGAGCACTGCTTTTATGTCGTTAGGACCTCAGCAGTGGGCGCGGTCCGGGCGCCGGGACTCAGTTGAGGTAGCCTATACGTGAGGAATGCACCGCAAACCGTGCAATACTGCCGGAATGAAAACCGCCTCGATCGTCGCCGCTATGCTTGCCGTCGTCATGACAGCGCCCGGGTTTGCCGCTCAAACCTGGACCGTCGATCCCATTCATTCGACGGCACAGTTTACCGCAAAGCATTTCGGCATCGTCCCCGTCGTCGGCACCATTCCAATCGTCGTCGCCTCGGTCACGATCAGCGGCGGATCGCAGATCCCCGTAGCGGTTTCCGCGCAGTTGGATCCGTCGAAGCTCGACACGCATTTCGAAATGCGTGACAACGATCTGCGTTCGCCGCATTTCTTTGACGTGATGGCGTATCCGATGATCCGATTCGTCAGTACGAAGATCGAAGGCACCGACCCGAAAAACTTCACGATTACCGGCAATCTTACGATGCACGGACAGACGCATCCCTTGACGCTGCAGGCGCACGTTGTGGCGGCCGGTACGAGCCCGCGGGGTCAATCCATCATTGCCTATGCGGCGAATGCGACGGTCGACCGGACGCAGTGGGGCATGTCGTTCGGCCCGATGATCGTCGGAAGCACCATCGACATCGCGCTCAACGTCGAAGCGGATGGACCACGTACCTAAAACAGAGCAGATGCGCGTATCTATAACGTATATGCGAAAATGGTTCCGGTGCTACCCTTAGCATGCACGGTGAAAGAGAACGCCGGAGTTGTGCCGTAGAGCGTTTGGCCAACGTTGACCACCGGCGCAACAGGATGCATTCCGTCTTGATAGCCAGTAAAACTGTAGACGACGTGTTCTGCGCCGGACGGTGTTAGGCTATAGAGAACGCCGCAACCATCTTTTACGGAGCGCGCGTTGTGACAGAGGTGCTTACCGCCCGAATACGTCGTCCCGTATAGTTTGCCGCTGACATCGATCAAACTCGACTCCGGATTTTCTCCATCGTCACCTTGCGCAAAGGCATAACGCACGTTTTCACGGCCGTTACTATCTAGACTGAAAACGATCCCACATCCAAGTGACTGACGACAACCTTCTTTGCCGCCGAAGGTCGTTGTGCCGTAAAGGACGCCGTTCAAGTTCATGAGGCCTGCCTGAGGAACTGCGCCGTCAGTGTTGCTTCCGGCCGATAGGCCTTTGAAAGCATATAACACCTTCTCGCTGCCGGTTCTCGTTATTATGCTGTACACCGTGCCGCAACCAGTAATATTCTGAATTGGACTGGAGCACGACACCAAGCCGCCGGCGCTGGTCGTACCATACAAGTGTCCGTTGGGGTCGAGCAGCGAGCCCAACGGATAACCGCCGTCTCTGCCGCCGTGAAAACGGTGCAGCACTGCGTGTCTGCCGCTTGCCGTCATGCTGTAGACCGTTCCACAGCCGAATCCAAAGGAGCTGCAACCGGAATCGCCACCGAACTCCGTGGTGCCGTACAGCAATCCATCGGCGTACGTTAGCGCGCTCGGACCGTCGCCGTCTGATTCACAGGCGAACGAATAGAGCGTCTTTTTCACTCCGCTCGTAGTCAAACGGAATATGGTGCCACAATCCGAGGAGCCGCCGCTGACCGTCGTTCCGTAAAGGAACCCATTGGCGTACGTCAGGCCGCCGGGATCGCTGCCGTCTTTCTTACACTTAAAAGCATAGAGAACCGTTTGGACTCCGCTCGTGGTCAACGTGTAGACGGTGCCGCAGTTCCCGGAACTGCCCGACGTGGTGCCGTAGAGCTCACCGTTCGCGTAGAGCAACGGAGCCTGGGGAGCGTTACCTCCATTGAAAACGTACAACACCCGGAATGCCTGGGAAGCCGGCATAGCGTTTGAACGCGTCATGGGGAGCGCGCCCATCGCAGCGTTCGATGGTTGCATCCCGCATCCGGCCATCAGTGTGGCGCAGACGCCTGCAATAATGAAATGGAACTTACGCTCGACGCTTCTCATAACCGTTCCTCGTAACAACACAGTAAGGCGAGAACTCATTCTAGCGCATCGAGCCTCGTCTCACAATTCGGCTGTTGACCGAAGCCGTTAAGCGCTTCACTGATTCGAGCATCGGACTGACCGCCAGGCCGTTACGGCGTCGCGCATTCTAAACGGTCGGCGGGACCATCCCCCAAAATGACTAGAACGGAATCTCGTCGTCGAGATCGTCGCCGACCGCATCGGCGGTGCGGGCGCCCGCGCCCACCGCTGCCGGAGCGCGCGAGCCGCCATTATGGCCGCCGCCTTCGCCGCCCTCACTCCCGCGTGACGAGAGCATTTGCATGGTGTTGATCACCACTTCGGTTGCCGTACGCCGAATTGGCTGTCCTTGATCGTCTTTCAGTTTGGTGTCGTCGTAGGAGCGGATCGAGAGACGGCCCTCGACGAGCACCGGGACTGCCCTTCTTCAAATAGCTGTTGCACGTTTCCGCAAGCCGCTCCCAGGCGACGATATCCACGTACATCGTATCTTCCGGCTTGGCATCGCGTTTGTTGGGATTGACGGCGATACGAAACTTCGTGACGGCTTGTCCGGAGTTGACGTAACGGATCTCCGGATCCCGCGTAAGGTTTCCGACTAAAATCACTTTATTAAACGATGCTGCCATGCTCTTCTCTCTTTCAAATCAGCTCGGGTACGAAGCGCGCTGCGGTTACCGGCCTAGAATGACGACCGCGAGTGACACCTGTATGGCACAGATGTTGCCGAACGGCTACAGTTGGGCGGGCGGCGGCGGCGCGGCTTCTTTGAGCGCCGCCATGTGCGTGAGCATCGTCGCGTCGAGCCGCACGATCAGGGCACGAAGCACGTCTTCGTGCAGCTTCAACTGCCGGTCGAGCTCCTTGGAGACGCCGGGCGCCGCTTTAAACTGCATGACGACGTAGTTGCCTTCGCGCGCGTCGTTGATTTCGTAGGCCAGGCGCTTTTTGCCAAGACGCTCGGGCGCATTCACTTCGCCTCCCTGGCCGCGGACGATCTCGGCAATGGCGTTCACGCGCTCCTCGACCTGACTCTCCTCGAGCGCCGGACGCAAAATATATGTCACTTCGTAGTCGTTCACGATATCGTTCTCCATACTATGGACGCCCGTCAGACGGGCGGCCCGCTCCGATGAAGCGGGCAGCAGGTAAGGAGCGTTATTTCGGCGTCTCGCCGCAAGGTCATGCCCCGGCGCCTAGGCCGCGCGGAGGAAAAACACCGTCGTCATGACGACGCCAATAAGGATGACGAGCGAACGAGAGATCGGTTGGGGAACGCGCCGGAAAAAGCGCGCCCCGAAGTAGCCGCCGGCCAGCGCCACGATCGCCATCGGCACGGCAAAACGCCAATCGACGATGCGCGCGAGCACGAACGGGAGGAGCGCCACGCCGTTGATGAATACCGAGAGCACGTTTTTGACCGCGTTTTGCGCGTTGAACGTCGGCAAGCCGCTGAACGCAAGAATCGCCAGCATCATAATGCCCATTCCGCCGCCGAAATAGCCTCCGTAGATTGCAACGAAAAACTGCACGACGAGCTGCCACGGCGCGTGACGTGGTTGCTGCCGCGCTCGTCTGAATAACGGGCTTAGCGCAAAAAGAATGGTCGCGAAGAGCAACAACCACGGAATAAGGCGCGCGAACATCGTCGGCGGCGTCCGAAGCAACAGCAATGCGCCGATCAATGCGCCCGCGATGCTGCACAAAACGATCGGCAGCAGCATCGCCCGATGCGCGCGCACTTCTTCCGCATAACCTCGGGCGCTGCCGATCTGACCGACCCACATCGCCGCATTGTTCGTGGCATTGGCCGAAATCGGCGGCACGCCGGCAAAAATCAAGGCCGGGAACGACAGAAAACTGCCGCCGCCGGCGACGCTATTCATGACGCCACCGAAGAACGCGGCGATTCCGGGAACGAGGAAGTGTTCGAGCGTCAGAGGGCAGCGCGTTCGCGTTTGGTAACTCGGTAGACGCGGCGAATTCTCTCGCAAGCGCTCCAGTTTCACGAGCAGCTTGTGGAGATGGTCGAGGTCCCGAATCTGCACCGTCAGACTGGTAATCGCCACGGCGTCTTTGCGCACCCGCGCGTTGACCGAACTGACCTGCGTTTTCAGCTCTGCGAACACCGCCATGATGTCTTGCACCAACTGTGGACGATCTTCCGCTTCGACTTCGATATCGACGCTGTGCGTCAGGCCCGCGTCGGTCACCCATTGCACCTGCATAATGCGTTCCGGCGTCTTCTTCACGTAACCGACGTTGGGACAATCGGCGCGATGCACGCTGACGCCGCGGCCGATGGTCACGTAACCGATAATGGGATCGCCCGGAACCGGAGAACAGCACTTCGATAGACGCACCAGCACCTCGTCGATACCGGCGATGCGCACGCCGCTTGCGCGGCGCACGTTCTTACGCGCCGCCGGCGTACGGATCTTGGTGAGATCGACGACATTGCTGTGTTTTATTTCATCGCGCAAGCGGTTGGCAACGGCTTGCGCCGATGCGTCGCCGAAACCGATGGCGGCAAAGAGATCGGCGGGCGTTGCGTAGTTGAGCCTGGCGGCAATGCGTTCGATGAGTTCGCCGCGGGCCGCATCGGGCCGCAGCCCGGCGCGCGCGAGTTCTTGCTCGAGCGCTTCTTGTCCGGCAAGCACGTTCTCCTCGCGTTGCTCTTTGCGGAACCACTGCTTGATCTTGTGCTTGGCGCTCGACGTCTTGACGATGGAAAGCCAATCCAAGGACGGCCGGCCGCTGGATTTGTTGACGAGAATCTCGCAGATGTCGCCGTTTTGCATCTGATAATCGAGGGGCACGATGCGGCCGTTGACTTTGGCGCCCACGCAATGATTGCCGACGTCCGTGTGCACGAGGTACGCAAAATCGAGCGGCGTGCCGCCGGCGACGATCGAATAGACGTCGCCCCGCGGCGAAAAGACGAAAACCTGACTATCGAAGAGATCGAGTTTGAGATTCTCCATGAAAACGCGCGAATCGCGCATGTCTTTCTGCCACTCGAGCAGTGCGCGCAACCAGGAGAGTTTGTTCTCGAACTGGTCGGCCTTGCCGCCTTCCTTATAGCGCCAGTGCGCGGCGATGCCGTACTCGCTGGTGCGATGCATCTCCCGCGTACGAATCTGAATTTCGAGCGGATCGCCCGACGGCCCAACGACCGTCGTGTGGAGCGATTGGTACATATTGGGCTTGGGCATCGCGATGTAGTCTTTGAAGCGTCCGGGAAGCGGCGTCCACATCGCATGCACCGCGCCCAACGCGGCATAGCAATCCTTGACGCTATCGACGATGATGCGAATGGCGGTGAGATCGTAGATCGTCGAAAAGTCGCGGCCCTTGCTGATCTTGGAGTATATCGAATAGAAATGCTTGGGGCGGCCTTGTATTTCGGCGTTAATCTTCAGTTGCGCGAAGTCTTTGCGCAAACTCGCAATGGCGCTATCGACGTCTGCTTCCCGTTCGTGCCGCGTTTTGGCGACGCGTTCGACGATGTCGTGGAACGAGGACGGATCGAGATATCGCAGACACTCATCCTCGATCTCCCACTTGATCTTCCAAATGCCCAGGCGGTGCGCGATCGGCGCATAGATGTCGAGCGTTTCGCGGGCAATCGCCTGCTGTTTGGCGGGGGGCAAGCTGTTCAGGGTCCGCATATTGTGCAGGCGGTCAGCCAGCTTGATAATGATAACGCGGATGTCCTTGGCCATCGCCAAAAACATCTTCCGTAAATTCTCAACTTGCGCATCCTCTTTCGATTGATAGGGAATACGCGTTAGCTTGGTAACGCCGTCCACCAGACGCGCCACCTCATCGCCGAACTGGCTGCTCACTCGTTCGGCGGTGATGGATGTGTCTTCAACGACGTCGTGCAGCAACGCCGCTGCGATGGTCTGATGATCCATCTCAAGCTCGGCAAGAATGCCGGCCACTGCAAGCGGGTGTTCGATATACGACTCCCCCGATGCACGCCGCTGGCCTTCGTGAGCGGCGTCGGCAAGCTCGTAGACGCGCGTCAACCAATCCCGGTCGAGGCTGGGATCGTAGGAACCGACGCGGTCGATGAGCCCTGCGATGGTCATAGGTTTCCGCCTATTATACAGGTTCGGCCGCCCGCAGGCGCGGGCTTAGTCTGGGGGCGGGCTCGGCGTAGCGGTGATCGTCTCGACGTCGAGGCGATTGTGAAAGAAAATCGTCGCGATTTTTCCCGACGGGTCGAGGGCCAACCACAGATAGATGCTCCCCTCGACGCAGCGCATTTGATAGATATAGCCGCGCGCGCCGGCGGGGAAGCTCGGGTCGGCCCACGGTCCGATATACACGGCGTCGGTCAGGGCGCCCAACTGCCCGAGCGCCTTGGACGTATCGGCGATCTTGGCGTCGGTGAGTTTCGTCATCACTTGATCGGCGTAGAGACGTTTGTTCAGGATTCCGGCCTGCCACGAAACGAACTGCTGCCGTGCTAACTGTGTGATCGCCGGATCGGCCACCGGTGTGGGCGACGGCGAGGGCGTAGGATGCGGTTTTGCGGCGGTCGTCACGGCGAGCATTACGAGGAGGCACGCCCGAGCGGCGTTAGTACGAAACAAACGAAACAACCTCGGTTCCGGCAATGGCCGCACGGCCATTGAGCGCTTTGAGTTCGATCAGAAAGCCGAAGGCTTCAACCTTGGCACCGAGGCGTTCGAGCAGACGGCGCGTAGCCGCTGCGGTGCCCCCTGTAGCGAGCAGATCGTCGACGACGAGAACGCGCTCGCCTTGGGCGATGGCGTCGGAATGAATCTGCAGCGAGTTGGTGCCGTACTCGAGCGCGTACTCTTCGGTGTACGTTTGGTATGGGAGCTTTCCCGGTTTGCGTACCGGAATGAATCCCGCGCCGATCGCGTAGGCAATCGGTGCTCCGAAAATGTAACCGCGCGCCTCGACGCCGACCACAAGATCGATATCGCGTGCTGAAAATTTGTCGACGAACAGGTCGATCGCACGCCGAAACCCTTGCTTATCTTTGAGCAACGGGGTAATGTCACGGAAAAGGATCCCGGCAATCGGAAAATCCGGGATTGCTCGAATCAGGGCTTCGATCTCCACGCGTGCCGGGTTTGAGTCGGGCGATCGAATGGCCTGCAGAAAGGAGACCATGAGAATACCGCAAGTACTGGCCGCCGCGTTCGCGGTGGCACTTGCCGCAGGCGCCGCCGGACCGGCGCGTGCGAACGGCGGAGGCAGCACCAACACCATCATCTTCTTTTCGGCCGCCGCCGCGGCGTCGGTTCCGCTGGTCGTGAACTACAATCACAAAGTTCGCGAAAAACGCCTCGCACAACAGGAAACCGCACGCCGGCAAGACGCGTATCGCGACTGGTTCTATCACAAGTACGGTTACTATCCCACGGACGCACAGTTCCGGCAGTGGTATATCCAGACGTACGACCATAATCCTCAATAGCAACGACCAGGTCGGAAGCGCCGAGCCGATCCATCGTGATTGGCTCGGCGTTCTTTTTGGCGACGCGCCGCTGCGCCGATTGACGGTCGCCTTTGCAGTCGCTATTGCGCTCCATGAAACTCTCGCGGCACTTATTCCTAATGACGCGCCGCAATCGGTGACGAGAGAAATCGTTGCCCACGTCCAGGTCGTTCGCATCGCCACCCGGCACGCCGTCCGGCCCGAGCGTCGCGTCGTTCACGTCGCCCATCTTCAGCCGGCTCCGCATCGCATCGCGCCAAAACATCTCCCTCTGGCCGCCGGTCACCGGGCATTGGCGGCGCACGTCCCGGCGCAGCGTGCCGCCGCGGTCGTTGCGTATACCGGACGGCCGGTGTGGGAAACCAGCAACGGACAGGCCGTTGCAAACGTCGGCTCGGGCACCTCCGGGCTGGATAGGGACGGCACGCAAGGCAACGGGAACGCTGCAATCGCGAGCGACGAGCCGTGCGGCTTCGTCGAGTTTTCCGATCCGCACGGATCGCGCTTCGACCGGAGCACCGGCGGCTTTTACGTGGATATTCGCATGTCAGTGCATTTTGCGGATGGATCGCGGCAATCGCTGATTCTGGACTACCCGTGGTACTACGCGAGCGAAAACGCCAATCCGTGGTCCGCACACAACGTGAGGGATCCTAATTTTCCGACGCGTTTTCAAGCGCCGCCGGCAGCACAACTCGCGGACGAACCGGCGTTGGTGCAATACGTCGCGCTGCACAGCACCGCCGACGGCATGACGCTCTTGCGCGACTGCTAAGGAGCGCGCGAGCAGCGACGTTAAACCTCGGCTGCATGAAGGGCCGCGCCCTCGGTATCTTGCTGCTTACTCGTCATGACCGCCGGCGCGCCGGTTCAGGACGCGATGCGATGCCGTGGCTGTTCCGCAAGGCCGGTGGGCCACTCGGCCGGCGAACGTGGCGCCGCCGCGTCGGCATCGGCGGATCGCACGGACGCTGGGAAGTCGAAGGGCACGACGCCGAACTATCAGCCGCCGGCGTACCCGGATCACCATCCGCAGTTGCCGCCGAAGTAGCCATGCCGGTGAAGAACGCTGGCATCGAAGTCGGCAAACTCGCGCTCTACGACAGTTGCTGGCAACGAACCCCGGACGTGCAGCGTAAGGGAGATACGAACCCGTATACGTCGAGCAACGGCCACATGTTTACGCATCTCGCACCACCGGGAACGCTAGCGATGCGTCTTCCGCCCGACGAAGTCGAGCCGTTCTTGAAGAAGTACAAGACAAAGCTTTTTGAATCGTACGGCGTCGTGAAGAAAGACTGGGTCGTCGTGCCCGATGCCCTTCTCGAGAAGACCAGCGAACTGCGGAAGTACTTCGATTCGAGTTATGGTCTTGTGAAAACACTCAAACCGAAGCCAACGTCTAAAAAGAGACCACAGGCGTCATGAGTTGTCGCCTATTTTTGCAAAAAACCTACAATGCGAAGGGGGACGAAGCCATAGACGCAAACCTCGCCCGAAATCGCTGACGCTTATATAGGCGGGTGTGAGGCTTTGCTACGCATTAGAAAGAACAAGATGCGCTTTCGCTTGGTATGTACTTTGACGGCAGTCGTTCTAGCGTCGACCGCGCTACTCTCCGCGTGCACGAGGGCCGGGGACCCAATTGTGCAGTCGACACTTCCAAGCTTTGGAGCTGACGTCCAGGGCAGCGTGACTCCGGGCACGGAAAAGCGCGATCGCGGTAAATCCTGGATGCGGCCTGACGCGACAAGTGCAGATCTCGTGTATGCGTCCGATAACAACACTGGCGATGTGTACGTCTATTCTTTTCCCGATGGCACGTTAGTGGGCACCTTAACCGGTTTCGCTTATCCCACCGGTCTATGCGCCGATAAAAAGGGCGACGTTTGGATTGTAGATTCAGGAGGCCACACTAACGACAAACCGAACTTAACAGAGTTCGCGCACGGTGGCACGAAACCAATCGCTACGTTGGTCCTCTTTCCCGAAACGTCCGCAGGATGTGCGGTAGATCCAATGACGGGCAACCTCGCCGTTACTGATTTTACCGCTACAACGGGAGCCGTAGAGGAAGGCGATGTAGCCATTTTTACTCACGCGAGCGGCTCTCCGAAACGCTATACCTCGTATACGGCTCAAATTTGGGGAGCGTTTTGCGGCTACGACAATGCCGGAAATTTATTCGTGGACTTTCACACCTGGGTCACTGGAATAAATTTTGGATTTGGCGAATTGCCAAAGGGCGGGAGCTCGATAAAGGTCATACCCCTTCATGGTGGAAAAATTCTGTGGCCGGGCGCGGTGCAGTGGGACGGCAAGTACGTTACAATCACTGATCCGTATATGGCGTCGACGGATGGCACAACCGTTACTAAGATGTATCGCACCACCGGTGCGAGTGGAAACATTGTTGGCTCAGTTACGCTTCAGAATACGAACATCTATGAGCCATGGATTCACCAGTTTGCTACTTTTGGACACGTGGTCGTTGTGCCCGACGCTGCGCGTCGCGAGTTGCAGTTTGCCAATTATCCCGCGGGCCAGGTCATCCGCGAATTCTCAACACACCGCTTATACGGCGTTACGATAAGTCTCGCAACCTCGAGCCAACGGGCAGATATTATCCCCGCGCTGCGTCCCACTCGGTGAACGTCGCCGCCTTCAAGGACGAACTAGCCACCAAGTGTCCGGTTGAGGCTCTAATGACCTAAAAACCCCGCTTTCGTGCGGGGTTTTTCTACTTTGCGCGGCTTGGAAAGAAGCTACTGGAATCATCGCCGCATGTCACACTTTGAGTTCGACCTTTTCGACGACGCCCTTCGTCGAAACGACGTGATGGTTGAGGCGCAACTCTTCGGGCTCCATACCGAATGCCAAGCCAAGCAACTGCGGCAGATGAAAGATCGGTACGTCGATCTCTTGTTTGAGAATGCGTGCCGCATCGGGTTGTTGTGCGTCGAGATTGAGATGGCAGAGCGGGCACGGCGTTACCAGCAAATCGGCGCCTTTGCCTTTCGCTTCGAGAATGTGGTTCCCGCCCATTGCCAACGACTTCTCACGATTGAACGTCGCCATTGGAAAACCGCAGCACTTCGTCGATCCCTTGTACTCGACCGCTTCGGCTCCGAGCAGCGCGATGAGCTGCTCGAGATACGTCTTTCGCTCCGGACGCTCTTTCAAGCCGAGCGCTTCTGTCGGACGCAAAATGTAACAGCCGTAGAACGGCGCGACTTTTAATCCGGTCAGTTTGCGCTTGATCGCGGCTTTGACGCGGTCGATGCCGATGTCTTCGAAGAGCATCCACAAGAGATGCTTCACCTTGCCGGTTCCGCTATAGCGAAAACCCTGGTCCGCGATCGTCGCGTTAGCTTTCTCGCGCCGCGACTCGTCGTTTTTGAGCGCATAGTTGTGCTGCGAGAGCACGCCTTGGCAGGTACTGCAGATCGTCATGAGGTCGGCGCCCTGCGCTTCGGCCATCGCGATCGTCAAACCGTTGAGCGCATCGGCAAGGTCCGGATTTTGCTCGCTGAGCACGCCCGCGCCGGTGCACGGCGCTTCGGTCAGCTCGTACAGTTCGAGACCGAGCGGACCGGCAATCGCCTGGGTCGACACGTACAGCTCCGGACAGGCGCCCTTCGAGACGCAGCCGGGAAAGAAGGCAACCTTCACTTGAAGCGTCCTCCGACGCGTTCGAAAATAGCTTTGATTCTGTTCACTCCTGGAATCTTTTTGTGGATGAGCGGCGGCAGTTTGCCCGCGCGCAAGAGGTTAAAGGCGCTGGGCAGCGTCTTGAGCTGCTCGGCGATATTGAAGAATCCGACCGACTTCGGCATGAGCGTCAGCTCATTGAGCCGGCCGCTGTGCTTGACGGAATCGGCGAACGCATCGGCATGGCGCGTTCCCGCGTTGTTCGTGAAACCCGCATCCACCGCCATCTTGCGCAGCTTGAGAATCTGTTCGAGCGGCGCGACGCCTTTGGGACACTGCGTGACGCATTCGTAGCAATGCGTACAATCCCAGATGCCACCCGGTTCGCTATATTTGCCGAGGCGTTCTTTCGTTTCGGCATCTCGCGGGTCGCCGGCATAGCGATACGCTTGCGCAAGCGCTTGCGGTCCCAGGAACTGGTCGTTGACCGCAAACGATTCACAATCCATCAAACAGGCGCCGCAGCTGATGCAGCTGACCTCTTGAATCAGTTCTTCCATGGACTTGTTGGAGACGCGGTACTCTTCGTTGGGCGGGGGCACCGGCTGCTTGTTCTGCAGCCACGGCTTGACGGCGAGATGCTTATCCCAGAACGGCGTCATGTCGCAAACGAGATCGCGAATGACCGGCATCGAAGCCGGGGCCTCGACGCGCGTCTTACCGTCTTTGGTAAACTCTTGCAGTTTGCTCTTGCACGCGAGGTTTGCATGGCCGTTGATCCACATCGCGCACGAACCGCAGATAGCGCTGCGGCACGCGCAGCGAACGACGACGGACTGATCCTGATACTCGCGAATCGCGATCAGCGCATCGAGTACGACCGCGTGCTCGGGCAAGTCGACGGTATACGTCTGATACCGGCGCACGGGAGAACGATCCCACGGCGGCGGAAACGGACGGCCTTCGATCGCGTCCGCCGCGTACTGCCCTTCGGGATTGTAACGACCGATTTCGATCGTGAACTGCATTAGTAGCTGCGCACCTCGGGTGTCCACTTTGTGATGGTGACCGGCAGGTACGACACCTCGGGCTCACCTTCACCGTGGCGCATCAAGAGAATGTGTTTGAGCCATTCGGCATCGTTGCGGTCGGGGAAATCGGTGCGCGTGTGCGCGCCGCGGCTCTCGGTGCGGATCAATGCGCTGCGCGCGATGGCATCGCCGCAATCGAGCATATAGCCGAGTTCGAGTGAAAACGTCAGCGCCTGATTGAAGACGCGGCTCTTGTCGCCGACCGCGACAGTTTCGTAACGCTCTTTAAAGCCGGCGATCTCGCTGATGGCTTCTTTCAATCCAGCCTCATCGCGATAGAGCCCGACGAGCCGGTCCATCATGGTCGCCAGTTCGAGCCGCAAGCCGGCGTTGGTTTCACCCGTGTACGGCCGGTCGAGCAAATCTTGGAGACGCTGCTGCTCACTTTTCAGCAGCTCTTCACCGCCCGCCGCCGGCGCGGTTTCCTTGGCGTACTGCGCGCTCGCTTTGCCCGAACGGCGTCCGAAGACGATCGTGTCGAGCAGCGAGTTGGCACCGAGGCGATTGCCGCCGTGCACGCTGACGCACGCGCATTCCCCGGCAGCATAGAGTCCAGGCAACGGCGTTGCGCCGTCGACGTCGGTCTTGATGCCTCCCATTTGGTAATGCATGCCTGGACGCACCGGCACCGGATTTTCGATCATGTCGATGCCGAGATAATCCACGGCCATCTCGTGAATCTGCGGCAATTTGTTGCAGAATCACGTCGGGACCGAGATGGCGCAGATCGAGAAGCACGTTGCCGTCGATGCCGCGGCCTTCTGCGATTTCCGTGGCTTCGGCGCGTGACGTCACATCGCGCGCGGCGAGTTCCATCTTGTTCGGCGCGTACTTCTTCATGAAACGCTCGCCTAACGCGTTGAGCAGATAGGCACCTTCGCCGCGGGCCGCCTCCGTCATCAAGAAACCGCTGCCCGCCAGCGTCGTGGGATGGTATTGCACCATCTCCATGTCCATCACCGGCGCGCCGTTGCGGTAGGCTAGTCCGATCCCGTCACCGGTGCAGATCAGTGCATTGGTGCTCGGTTCGTAGAGCCGTCCGTTGCCGCCGGCCGCGACGATCACGGCTTTCGCCCGCAGCAAATGCAGTTCGCCGGTTACCATCTCCAGCGCGACCACCCCGCGGCAGGCACCGTTGTCCATATGCAGCGCGGTGGCGAACCACTCTTCGTAGACTTTGACGCCGGCTTTGAGGATCTGATCGTACAACGTCACGAGCAGCGCTTGGCCGGTGATGTCGCCGACGAAATAGGTGCGCGCTTGCGATGCGCCGCCGAATGCGCGCGTGCCGAGCTTGCCGTCGGGGCCGCGATAAAAAATCACGCCCATGTGCTCGAACTCGATCACGTCGCGCGGCGCCTCTTGGCACATCACCTCGACCGCGTCCTGATCGGCGAGGTAATCGCTGCCTTTAACCGTGTCGAACGCGTGCGATTCCCAACTATCCGTCTCGCCGATGGCGGCGTTAATACCGCCTTGGGCGGCACTGGAGTGACTGCGGATCGGGTGCACTTTCGTGACGATTGCCACGTCGGCACCATTGCGCGCTGCCTCAAGCGCGGCGCGCATGCCCGCTAATCCGGCTCCCAGTATGACGACGTCGTGATCCTTGATCACCAGGCCGTAGTTTCCCCGAAAGCGACGGCTCCATTCCGAACGCTTGTTCGCCGCATTGCATCTCCCATCGTGGTCGTTAAGAAGGATAGCCCGCGAACGATTGTCCCCGATATGCGTTTCGTAGCCGCCCTAGCGGCCTGCGCGACCCGTCGCAGTAGGGTCAGCGACTTACCACCTGTAGGAGGCTCCATGCTGCAGAACGTTTCCGCCACACCACCGGCGCGCCGCGCGCTCGAGTTCGGGCTCTACCGCGACGGCGATAACAACCTCGACGCGATTCAAGAATCGACGGTTGCTCAGGCGCGCCAGACCAGCGCCCGGGATTCGAGCGTCGAGTTCACCGTTGAAGACACCACGTCGCTGCACCCGCTCAACGGCGAGACGCCATTGCACAGTTACGACTACACGATTGCCGACGGCAAGGTCGGCAATCTCCATATGGGACCGGCGCACGACATGAGCGCCGAAGATAACCTCGCGCGCTTCGTCGCGCGTACGCTCGACAACGCGCAACGCAGCGGCGCTCAGTCAAACCTGGATCGATCTCGTCGATCACGGAGGCGGCGACGGCGGCGGTCTGGAGACCGGCGACGGCAGCGTGATGTCGATGCCCGACATCGGCAAAGCCATCGCGGACGGCGTCGCGATGCATGCGGCGGCACATCCGGAGGACACTGGGCGACGTGTCGACGGCGTGGTTGCCAACCAATGCCTCATGGACACCATGGGTTTTGCGGACCGGCTTTCGAGCGCCGGCGTGCGTTATCTCGCCGCGAGCCCCGAGACGATGCTCGCGCCCGGGGTACCCAGCGACGTGGCGCACGTCATTGCCTCGCACGAAGACGATCCGGTCGCCATGGCAAAAGGCGTCGTCACCGACGTCATGCGCACGAAGTACGACGCCGGTAGCTTCGGGGGCTTCGGACCGGCCGCGGCGTTCGACGTTCTCGATCTCGACCCGGCAAAGGTACGTCAGGCGGAGATTGCAATCAAACGCCTCAACGACGACGTCGCGAACGTCGCCCGCGATCCCGCAGTTCGCGCAGCGGTTCGCCAAGACGCACGTGCAATCGACGGCATGGTGCGCTTTCCCGATGCGACGCACGACATGCCGTGGCGCGCCGACCGTCCGGCGATGGCGTTCTACGACGCGCTCGCAAGCGATGCAAGGTTAAACGCCACCGTGCGGCGAGACGCGTCTGCAGCGCACGGGGCCGTCTCCGAACTCGTGCTGGCGCACAAAGAGAGTTCCGGCTTCGCGCCATTCGGCGGCGCCGACTACAGCGATGCCGCCGGGCCGACGGTACACTTGCCGACGAGCCGCAAGCAGATCGATCCGTGGGCGAACGCCGGCGTGAGTGAAACGGATAATGCGTTCTATCAGAAGGTGGATCAGGATGCGATGACGCGCGTTTTGGCGTGATTGAGGTGACGTAGATGCGAAGCGCTATCGCCGGGAAGCCCCGTTTATAGCGCTTCCGCCCTAAGGCACGTAGCTCATCGCAGCTCTTAGTTCTGTAAGGCGACGCGCGATGGATAGATCGGACGGTTGATCACGCGTTCGAGCGTTTCGGCCGACGCGTTCGACGCTAACTCATAGAACTTGCCGAACGCTTCACGAGTCGCTTCACCTTCCGCGAACCGTTCGTTGCCCGCCATATCGACGCGGTCGCGCACCGGCAATAGCCTCACGAAGCGACCGTCGTCGTCTTCGCCCGCTTGCGCCAGGCCGCAATCCTGGAAAATGCGCACCGCAGCGGCGATTGTGGAATCGCGGACGCACTCAATGTCGAGCGTTGCGGCGATATCGTCGTAACTCAACCGCAGTACGCCGTCGCGCCCCAGGCTGCGAAGGCCGCGGTAGATTTCGCGCAACCGTTCGAGCGGCGGCGACTCCAGATCGATGAGAAACTCGTTGAGCGCCTTGTCGTGCTGACCGTATAGCAAATGGATCCGGGCCGGCTTTCCATCGCGTCCCGCGCGGCCGGCTTGTTGGTTGAACTCGCCGGCATCGAAGTTCAAATGATAGATGACGACGTTGCGCACGTCGGGCAGATCGATGCCTTCACCGAAGGCCGACGTCGCCACGACCACGCGCAGCGCCCCCTCACGAAAGAGCCGTTCCACTTCCAAACGATCCGCATTGGGCATCTTCCCGTGATAGAACATTACGGCGTCGTCGAGCGGCTTGCGCAGCGCGCGCGCCACTTTGGTGACTTCCGTTCGGGAGTAGCAGTACACGATGCCTTTTTCCCCGCTATCGCCGGCGAACACGTCCTTCAGATAGGCAACCTTATCTTTGGTATTGCGCGCGTCCACCACGCGCAAGTTGTCGCGCACGGTTGGATCGATGACCCAGGCATCGATGCGCAACTCCTTGCAGATGCGCGTGAAGCACTCGTCGGCGGCAGTAGCCGTCAAGGCCAGTACCTGCGGATTACCGAGCGCGCGGATCGTTTCCGGCAATCGCGCGTACGCGGGCCGATGACGCGACTCGTGCAGATGGTGCGCCTCATCGAGCACCACGAGCGACGGCAGGCTGTTGGCGCCGAACGCCTCGCGGTGAAATTCGAGAAACTCCGGCGTTGCGAGAACGATATCCCACGTACCGTCGTGCAGCGCCGCAAAAAGTTCCTCGCGCTCTTCGTAATCGATCGAACCGTTCGCCCGGAAGAAACGCAGACCGAGCGCATCGAGCGTCCGTCGCAGCGCTTCGTATTGATCGTTGGCCAGCGCGCGCAACGGATAGATCACCAGCGTCTTGCCGGCACCGGTCAGAGCGCGCATTGCAGCGGTGTATTGAAAGCAGAACGACTTGCCGCGGCCGGTTCCAAATACCGCCAACGTATTGCGCCCCGATTCCAGACGTTCGAGCACCGCTTTCTGCGCGTCGTGCGGTGCGGCCGCGCCGAGCAATGCCGCCGTCACGGTCGCGCTCAGTCCGGGATCGTTCGAATCGCCGAGCGGCGTTCGCATCGGCGCGTGTTGTGAGGCAGTCGCAAGGCCGGTGCGCTCGACGAGCACGTTCACGCCGCGATGACGTTCCGAGGTGCCGCCGGTGACCAATGCGACGCGCACCCGATACGAGGCACCGGCGTCCATCAGAGCGGCGATGTGCGCGGCGATCCCTTTCTTGACGAATCCCAGCTGCAACTGGCCGTAATGCACGGCGATCGCATTGCGGTCGTACGGATTATCCGCCTGGCGCAGTAGCCGCAGTTCGACGCCCTCGCGCAATCCGGCGATGACGTCTTGGCGGCCCTCAAACGAGACACCGGCGAGCTTGGTGTGGAACCGTGCGGCGTCGCCGATGGTCGAGTACGGATCGCTGAGAAACTCGCCGCTACGCGCAAAGAGCCGCTCGACGGCGCCGCGCGAGGCGTCCTGCGGAGGGGCGTTTTGGGACGCTCCTAGCAGCGCGGCAAGCGCTGCTTCGAAGGCTTGCTCCGACGGGGTCGGCGGCGGGACTCTCTTAGGGCTGGTGCTCGCCCTCGTGCCGCTCTTCGATTTGGTCGCCCTCGTCGAAGGTGAGATTGATCTCTTCGTGTCCTTGCTCCATTGCCGCATCGTGCAGACCCGCCTCCTGCGCGTCGAGCGGATCGATCAGCTCGTCCTCGTTGCCCGCGATTGGCTCTTCGAGCGCGATGGCGCCCGAATCGTCCATGCGCCGCTTGCGGTACCGCGGCGCGGCAGCGGGTGACGTCGCACGCGCAGCTTTGGCTTTTTGGCGGCGTTCGCGACGAGCCGCGACGATGTCTTCGCGTGGAACGCCACCACGGCTCTGCAGCGCCGTCCCTTCCGCGCGACTACGCGCGGTGACGGCACGGCTTTGTGAGAGCGCGGCGCCGCGGCGTTTCGCCGCGGCCTCCATTTGACGCTTACGGAAACCCAGCACCAACGGCGCGGAGTAAAAGATCGAGTGGTAACCACCCGAGCAAATGCCGACCAGCAAAGCGAACGCGAAGTTCTTCAAACTGCCGCCGCCGAGCGCGAGCAGCGCGACCAGCGTGATGACGACCGTCGCCAACGTGTTGAAGGAACGCGTCATCGTCTGCTTGATCGATTCGTTGACGATGAAATCGTACGCCGCGCCGGCCATCAGTTTGGTGTTCTCGCGGATTCGGTCGAGAATGACGATCGTGTCCATGACCGAGTAACCGATGACGGTCAAGACGGCGGCCAAGAAGGCGTCGTCGGCACGCTTATCGGCGAGCGCGTAGATGCCGATCATCATCGCTGCGTCTCGAACCAACGCGATGACGGTGACCAAACCGAAAATATAGTTCCAACCAAAACGGAACGCGATATAGAGGAACTGAATCCCGAGCGCGATCACCAAGGCCCAGAGCGCTTTGGTGAGATACTCGCGACCCAGCGACGGTCCGACCGCGGTGATCTGCGACGCGGCGCGATCCACGGGCGCCACGGTATTCAAGGCATTCCACAGGGGCGCCGAATCGTTGGCGAACGACGTCTGCGTTTGAACGACGAAGCCTTTGCCGGTCGTGCCGGCGGTGGTCACCGACTCGTCGGTGAGGCCAAGACCCGTCAGCGCCGCCCGGACTTTATCCGACGTCGTCGGCTGTGTGAACTGCACGTCGATATCGGTGCCGCCGGTGAACGACAGACCCAAGCGCAGCAGGTGTGACGGTTGGAATCCTTGGCCGCCCTGGAAACCGTGGTAGATCATGGAGCCGACGCCGAGCGCAATGACGAGATACGAAATCGTCGAGACGATTCTGAACCAGCCGACGATGTTCCAATTAAGACGACGGAATAGCATCGGTTACGCCCCCGACTTCGCGAAGATGCCCAGTTCCGACCGTTTGATGCCGTACAGTTCGGGCGCAGTCAACACGTCGTTATCCACCAACGCGTCGACGAAGAAGCGCGTGATAAAGACGGCGGTTATCAACGAAACGACGGTACCCCAGAAGAGGGTGAAGGCAAAGCCTTTCACCGTGCCGGTGCCCAGCATGTAGAGAACGCCGGCGCCGACGATGGTGGTAAAGTGGCTGTCGAAGACGGCGGAGAACGCGCGCGAGAAACCCACGCGGACCGCGGCGCGCATCGTCTTGCCGTTCCAAAGTTCTTCCTTGATGCGTTCGAAGATCAGCACGTTGGCGTCGACTGCCATGCCGATGGAGAGCACGAATCCGGCGATACCGGGCAGTGTGAGCGTCGCATGGGAGAGTGCAAGAATCGCCATCATGACGAGCACGTAGATCGCCAGCGCAAGGTCGGCCAGCAAACCGGGAAGGCGATACACGACGATCATGAAGAGCAACACGAGTATGAGCCCGAGGGCGGCAGCGCGCATCGACTGCACGAGATCGAGTTTACCGAGCGTTGGACCGATGGTCTCTTTTTCGACGATCTTTACGCTGACCGGCAGGGCGCCGGCATTCAGCTCGTTCGCGAGCGTGACGGTTTGCTCTTGCGTGAAGCTACCGGTGATCTGACCGCTGTCGTAGATCGGACTCTGTACGATCGGCGCCGACAAATAATGGTGGTCCAAGAAAATCCCGAGCGGCTTCTGTAAATTATCGGACGTCAGCTTTCCGAACTTTGCGGGGTCCTTCGTCTGGAACAAAATATCCGGGTGGTTGCCTTGATCGTAGCTCGCCTGCGCGCCCTTGAGATCTTTACCTTGATAGACGACGTTGCCGCTCTTTTCGTACGCGGTCACGTTGACGTACTGCTCGTCGGCCGCGCGTTGTTTGGCCGGAAGATTCGGTTGCGCTAGCTCCGTATTGGCGGCTTCGGCCTTTTGCATCACGTCGAACGGCACGATCTTGTACTCGAGCACGGCGATCTGTTTGAGCACTTGCTCGGCTTGGTCGGGGTTCTTCACCGCCGGCAACTCGACTAAAATACGATCGGTGCCGACGTTGCTGATCGACGGTTCGGCAACGCCGAGGCCGTTGATGCGGCGGTCGATAACTTCTCGCGTCTGCGCCTGCACTTGCGTCGTGATGGTCGGCACCTCGGCCGTTGGATAGAGCTGCAGCAAGAGCCGCGCGCCGCCTTGCAGATCCAAGCCAAGATGAATCTTCTTCGCGACCGGATTGACGGCAAAGATGGAGATAAGACAAACCGCGACGATGACTAACGCTTTAAACGGCGCCTTGAAATTCTTCCAGTTCATTGAAGCCGGTGGATTTTAGCCTTCGTGCGGTGCCGGGCCTGCCGCCGGCCGCCACAGTCGCCGGCCAATGACAAAGAGTCCAAGCGCGGCGAGCGCCGCGACGACCGCGCAACAGACGGCGGAGACCGTTCTTCCGTAGATGAAGCCGCCCGTCGCGAAGAGTGCGCCGTAGACCGCCGCGATGCCGAGCACCCAACCGAGCAAGGCCAGCGAGAGTGAATCGCTCGAGGGCGGCAGGCCGCAACGCCGGCGAATCCCAGCCCAACCAGGACCGGCGGGACGCACTTTCGCGTAGAAGGCGGCGAGCGCCGCCTCGCCGACCGGCGGCGTGGCAAACGTTACGACTATCCATACGACCGTCGTTACCGCGATCGTGATGAGGAGCGATGTGGTCGCGTCCACCGTATGACCGGTGCGCGCAGCGACGAAGAACGCCAGCGCGGCGGCGAACGAGGCGATCATCGCACTCACCTCGCTCCAGGCGTTGATACGCCACCAGAACCAGCGCAAGAGATAGATCAATCCGGTTCCGGCGCCAATCGATAACAAGAGATTGAAGGCGTTGCGCGCGTTATCGAGGGCGAGCGTAAAGAGCACGCCGAGACCCATCAGCAGCACGGTGACCACACGTCCTGCGAAGACGAGCTCGCGCTGCGTGGAGTTCGGGCGGATGAACCGCTGATAAAAGTCGTGGACGAGATATGAGGTGCCCCAGTTGAGATGCGTTTCGATGGTTGAGCGATAGGCCGCAAAGATGCCCGCAACCATGAAGCCCGCAAAGCCGGCGGGCAAAAAGACGAGCATCGCCGGATACGCGACGTCGTTGCCGACCAACGACGGACTGAGCGACGGAAATCGCGTGGCAATTGCATGAAGATCGGGATAGACAATGGTGGAAGCGAGCGCGACGACGATCCACGGCCACGGGCGTAATGCATAGTGCATCGCTTGAAACGCGAACGTGCCGAAGAGCGCGTCCGATTCAGTGCGCGCGGCGAGCATGCGTTGTGCGACATAGCTTCCGCCGCCCGGTTCGGCGCCCGGATACCAGACCGACCACCAGAGTACCGCGATTGGAATGAGAAAGACCGCAAGCGCGTTACGCCAGTCGCCGAAGTTCGGCAGAATCGCGAGCATCGAGGCGTTGTGCCGGTTAAAATGTGCGATGAGTCCGTGCAAACCGCCCACGCCGGGCGCATGGATCGCGAAATACGCCGCAGCAAATGCCGAGGTCATCGTAATGCAGAACTGGATCATGTCCGTGACCATCACGCCCCATAGGCCTGCGGTGGCCGCGAAGATCATTGGGATCGCGACGCAGATGGCGAGCGTTTCCCACCTCGGCCAGCCGAACAGCACGCCGGCGATCTTCACCAGCGCCAAATTGACGCTGGCGATAATCCAACAGTTGAAAAATAAACCGAGGTAAAGCGCCCGAAAACCGCGCACGAACGAGGCGGCCCGCCCCGCGTACCGCAGTTCGTAAAACTCCAGATCGGTTAGCACCCCCGAACGGCGCCACAGCCGCGCGTAGAAAAAGACCGTCGCCATACCGGTCAGCAAGAATGCCCACCACACCCAGTTCTGCGAGACGCCTCCGTCGCGTACGAGATTCGTCACGAGGTTCGGCGTATCGGTGGAAAACGTCGTGGCGACCAACGACAGCCCGATCAGCCACCATGGCGCTTGCCGTCCGGCGGCAAAAAACTCGGTGATGTTCTTTCCGGCGCGACGCGCCAACACGATCGCCGGTACGAACGTGACACCGAGCGACGCGACGACGATGATCCAGTCTATGCGCTGGAGGTGCATGCCGCGAGCGCGTTCGGTTCTACAACGTTGAGAACCTCGGACGGCGACAACGTCAGTTCGTTGGGCAGTTCACCGTACGCGTACACAGGGATGCGAATACCCGACCGTATTAAGAAGTCTGCCAGCACGGGACGCAACGACGACGTACAGACGACGGCGGCACGATCGCGCTGTGTGCGCGAGGCATACGCTTCTATCTGCGCCCGCACGGCTATCGCGGTCTCGGCTTCGGCGGCTTGCGCATCGCCGCACCAGCCGGAAATGAGGCGGCGCTCGAACTGCGGATCGAGAATCGCAGGTTGTAACTGCAGCGTACCCTTGCGCCGCAATAGATCCGGCACGATTGCGCGTCGCGCCGCTTCGGCAAGCTCGCGCGGATCCTGAGTGCCTGCTTCCAACATCGATTCGAAGACGAGAATGGGATCGCGCGGCCATGCCGCTTCTCGTAACAACAAGGTCACCGCGCGGTGTACCTTGGCAAACGGCAGCGTATCGTTGAGTTCTTTGATGAGCGCCGGTACGGAGGAACGCAGATGTTCCAAAAGCGTTTGCAACTCTTGACGTCCGACCAACTCGGCGGCGTACGCCCGTGCCACTTCCGCGACGTGCGATCCGAGAACCGAGATGGGATCGAAGACCAGCGCACCCGCGTTGACGGCGCTCTCGCGGACGTCGGCCGCAATCCACGCCGCCGGCAAACCGTAGACCGGCTCGTTTTCAATTTGTGCCGCGAAGCGCGATAACACCGTTTCGTCGGCGACGGCGAGCAGGCGCTCGAGGTCGAGCCGTCCGGTGCCGATCAGACGATCCCTGACCCGCAAGCCGTATGTGCGCGGATCCCGCGCGAGATCGTCGCGCAAGCGTACGCCCGGCAAGACAATGCCGACGTCAGCCGCAAGCGCGCGCCGCACTTCGCCGATGCGATCCAGCAACGCGTCGCAGAGCGGCGGCGCCAGCAGTATCGCCAAGTCTGCTCCGATCTCAATAGCGATCGCGTCGACGCCGACGAGTCCCAATGCGAGCTCGGGCCTGCGCATGGCATGGCGTTTGGCGCGCTCTCGCGCTTCCGACGCTTCGTTCTCATCACGTACGCGCTGCTTCTGTGCCAACGCGGCCATCGCGAACGCCGCGACGCCGAGCAGCACGAAGAGCGGCCGCGGTAGCGCGGGAACGAACGATAGAACCAGCAACAGCGCGCCTGCGCTGCGCAAGACGTCGGGACGCGTGAAGAGCTGTGCCGCCAGATCGGAGCCGAGGGCACCCTCCGAAGCGACCCGCGTCACCATCAACCCCATTGCCGTCGATATGAGGAACGAGGGCAGCGTCGTGACGAGCGCGTTGCCGATGGAGAGCAGCGCGAAGGTGTCGATTGCAGTCAGCGGCGACATGCCGTGGTAGGCAACGCCGACCGCAATGCCGCCGACGAGGTTGAGCGCGACGATAACCAGCGCCGCCATCGCGTCGCCTTTGACGAACTTACCGGCGCCGTCCATCGCGCCGTAGAAATCGGCTTCCCGTTGCACGACTTCGCGACGCCGGCGTGCCGAGTCAGCGTCAATGGCGCCGGCGTGCACGTCCGCATCGATGGCCATTTGCTTGCCCGGCATAGCATCGAGCGTAAAGCGTGCCGCAACCTCGGCCACGCGTTGCGAACCGCTCGCAATGACGACGAACTGAATCGTGACGAGGATCGCAAAGACGATAATACCGACGACGAGATTCCCGCGCACGACGAACTCGCCGAAAGCCGGAATGATTGCGCCGACCGCGTTCGGCGTCGTGCCGTCGCTTAAAATAAGCCGCGTCGCGGAGACGTCGAGGGACAAACGAAAGAGCGTGGCGACCAACAATGCCGGCGCAAAGGCGGAAAACTCGAGCGGCTCTTCGACGGTGACGGCAAGCAATAGGACGAGCGCAGAGCCGAAAATGTTGATGCCGAGTAAGAGGTCAAGCAGCCAGGGCGGCAGGGGCACAATGAGAATCGCGACGATCGCCAGCAAGATGCCGGCGAAAACGTAAATCGCGCGCTTCTTGGCCATCATGCGGGAATTGCGCCCTGTCGCAACAGCGCGGCCACCACGCCGGCAACCGCCACGTACAACGCATGCGGAATCGCGCAACCGGCGCGCGCATCGCGGTACAACGCGCGTGCGAGGCTCGCATTCTCAACAATCGGTATGCCTTGGCGACGCGCGATCTCGCGCACACGCAATGCATTGTCTCCGGCGGCCGAAACCAACACTTCAGGGACGGCAACGCGCGGGGGACGGTACGCCATTGCAATCGCGACGTGCGTTGGATTGACGACGACGAAGGAGGCTTCTTTGACGCGCTGCATGCCGCCCCGCAAGAGTTCGCGATGCAGCGTTCGCCGGCGACCGCGCGCGGATGCATCGCCTTCATCGTCCTTGACTTCGCGCTTGCGTTCTTCGAAGCTCATGCGCAACCGTTGCAGCCACGCTTTGCGTGACGCGGCGAACTCGGCGAACGAAAAGACGAAGCCGACGGCGCAGGCGGCAAAGGCAAGATGTCGCGCGCAGTACCACGCCTGAGAAACGACGGCAGCGGCGGACTGCGACGCGCCCATGGCGAGGGCGCCCCCTTTGAGCGTCGGCGCCATAACCGCGACCGCGGCGCAAAAGGCAACGCTCGCTCGCAGCGAATGCCCGAGCGTTTCACGCGACGCGATACGCTTCAATCCGCCGATTGGGTCGAGACGTTCCATTTTCCATACCGGCGCGACGAACGTCGGGCCGCCTTGCGCGAAGAGATGGGCAACCGTTGCGCCCAACCCCGCGCAGCCGATGGGGAGCACCGCCGTACCGACGATCTCCGCGCAGAGAACGGGCACGGCGTCGCGCGACGAACGCTGCAGTGCCGTAGCGCAAAGCGCGGCAAACTCCGGCGCGACTGCGGTGACACAGATCGCTGCGGCGGCGAATCCGCAGTTGGCGGCTAACTCGCCGGCGCGCGCGACGTTGCCTTCACGCTTGGCCCGCGCGATGCGCCGCGGCGTCGCTTCAAACGGTTTGTCGTCGGTCACGGTAGAGCAGTGACCGGAAGCGGCGCGCGGTCGCCGGCGGTGGGAACCACGATCGTCGTCGCGATGAGTGCGGCCGCGAAGGCCAATGGAAAGGCCAGCGTAAAGCTGCCGAACCGCGGGATCACGCGCGATAGGCTGCCGAGTGCGATTTGTACGACGAAGGCCAAACCGATTGCGGGCGCCGCAATTTGCAGCGCGATCGCGACGAACTGCATGCTGAAGTTTGCCGCGAATGCCGCCCAAGCGCCGGCGTGCACCGGCGATTGCAGCGGCAGCCGACGAAAGCTCATCACGAAGGACCAGAGCACGACACGGTAGGCGCCCGTGAGAAAGAACGCGCCGGTCAAGACGAGGGACCAAATGCGTCCAAATCCGCTCGGTGCGACCAGCTCGATGCTCGGCGCCATCGCCTTGACGCCGACATAGTCGTCGACCATTCGGCCACCGGCATATGCGGCATCGTAGACGAGCGACGCCGCCATGCCCAACGCGCCGCCGATGAGAAACTCCAGCATTAGCGCGAAGACTGCCGCGATGCCGCCAATGCGGGGAACGCTCGTATGCAACGCCGGTGCGATGACGACGGCCAGCACGATGGCGAACGCCGCGCGCAGTGTAGCGGGCACGGCCGGATGGGAAAATCCGGGCGCGCGAAAAACGAAGCCCGCGCAGCGGGCGAAGACCAGCAACGCCGTTACCACCCCGTCGTGAGCGCGGGAATCGCGGCAAGGGCGCGTTCGAAGAGCGCGGCAACGACGTGCATTCCCGTGCTGCCAAACGCAGCGACCACGACTCCGATGGCCAGTGTTTTGGGCAGCAATGTGAGCGTTTGCTCTTGCACTTGTGTCGCCGCTTGCACCACCGCGACGGCCGTGCCCACAAAGGCCGCAACCGCGAGCATCGGCAGCGCGATGACGGCGGTCGTTACGAGCGCATCGCGCAAGAGTCCGTCGAGCGCTTCCACCGGCTCGACGATAAACCGGCTGCGTTACCTCGTCGTGACGGCGGTGTTGTCTTGGCTAACGGAACGCGCGGCCGGTCGCCATGCGCTCGAGGCAATGAGCGCCGAAACGATGGCACGCGTCGCCGGCGACCGGTTGAGCGTGTAGAAATGGATGCCGGGAACGCCTGCCTGCAGCAGTTCGGACGCCTGCATCGCAGCATAAGCGACGCCCAGATCCTCGACCGCTTTGACGTCGTCTTTGCGCGCCTGCATCTCGACGTGCAACTTCGGCGGAATCGTGGCGCCGCACATCGCGACGAAGCGTTGGATCTGCGCGAAGTTCGTGATCGGCATCAATCCGGGCAGGATCGGCGGCGTTATGCCGCGCGCTTTCGCTTGGCGGGCAAATGCGAAGTACTGCGCGTTATCGAAAAAGAGCTGTGACACCAAGAAGTCCGCTCCCGCTTCGACCTTGGCTTCGAGCGCTTTGAGGTCGTCCTCGAGCGTTGCCGCTTCGACGTGCTTCTCCGGGTAGCACGCCGCGCCGATGCAAAACCCGTAGTTGCGCCGCAGCATCGCGATGAGTTCGTCGGCATGCGCGAAGCCGTTTGGCGCCTGGACAAACGGCGCGCCGGCCGGCGCATCGCCGCGCAACGCTAGAACGTTTTCGATTCCTCCCCGCGCTAAATCGTCGAAAATCGCGCGCAACTCAGCACGCGTCGCACCTACGCACGTGACGTGCGCGACCACCGTCACGCCGATGCGCTGTTGAATTTCTTTCGCGAGCGCCACGGTGCGCGCCCTGGAGCTGCCCCCGGCACCATAGGTGATCGAGACGAAAGCCGGGCGGAGCGGCGCGAGTGCTTCGATCGTCGTAACGAGTTGGCGTGAACCGGCGTCGTCTTTTGGCGGGAAAAACTCGAACGAAAAGAACGGACGCTGACTCGCGAGCGCTTCGCTGATGCGCATATCGAGGTCACAGATTAACGAAAGCTACCCGCCACGCCTCCGCACAACATCGCCCAGCCGTCGACCATGACGAAGAGCAATAGCTTCACCGGCAATGAGATCACCGGCGGACTGAGCATCATCATGCCTAACCCCATGAGCATCGCCGCCACCGCCAGGTCGATCGCTACGAACGGTAGATAGAGCGCAAAGCCGATTGCGAACGCATTCCGCAACTCGCCTACAGCGAACGCCGGCACCAGCACGGTAAAGGGCGCTTTACGTTGCGGCTCCGGTCCACGCCGCGCAATGCGTTCAAAGAGGGCAACGTCGGCCGAACGCGTTTGGCGCAGCATGAAGCCCCGCAATGGCCCGATCGCGCGGCGCATCGCTTGCGCGGGCGTCAGCCGGCCTTGTTGATAGGGTTCCAATGCAACTTGACCGATGCGGGTCATCGTGGGCGCCATGACGACGAACGTCAACACCAGTGCCAAACCGGTGAGGACGGCATTGGGCGGCAATGCGGAGGCGCCAATTGCCGAACGCACCAGCGAGAGCACCACGACGATCCGCACGAATGACGTGCACATCACCAAAAAGAGCGGCACGATCGAAAGGAACGTCAAGCTCAGCAGCAACGACAACGGTTCGGCGCCGTGCCGGCCGGCCGCACCAAGCAACGCATCGAAGGTCACGCCGGGCGCTCCGCCACGACCAGTTCGGTAATGCGCAATGCGAAGCGGTCGTCCACCGCCACGATTTCGCCTCGTGCTATTTTGCGGCCGTTCACCAGCAAATCCACCGGCGCGTTGGCCGGACGGTCGAGCTCTACGACCGAGCCTGTGCCCAGCTTGAGAATATCGCAGACCGGCATGCAGACGCTTCCGAGCTCGACGGTGACCTCGAGGGGCACGTCGAGCAAGAACGTCATGGCTTCCGGTCCACCGTTCGTTACATCGGCCATCGTCAAACCGGCGCGACCGTGAACGCGTAGTGACCGTTCCGAACGCCGCAGCCTCCTCGCACGATGGGACGGCCGGCAAAGTGCAGCGCGCAGCGTTGCAGCCTCCAAAGACCGATCGGCAGCAGCGTGCCGGGCTGCAAAGCCGCCACTTCGCCGCCGCGCAGCAGTCCGAGTTCCATGCTAGCGCGCAGTTGCAGCGGCACGTCCGCGAGATGGCCGATTTCGAAACGCCGTTGCGGCGCAGGCTGCGGATCGCGTGAGAGCGCGACGCCGACCCGCGCTGCCAACGGCGACTCGATGAACATCTCGAAGTACGTGGTGAACCGTCCGAGCGACTCCACCCGTTCGACCGGATGGCTTTCGCGCGCGCCGCAGACAGCGCCGAGGTGCGCGGCCATTGCGCTCACGGTGCGATCGAGCACGTCGTTCTCGATTGGCGATAGGGCGCGCGGTTGGCGATCCTCGTCCAACTCGCCGAAGAGTGCGCCGGTCAATGCCAGCGCGTCCCGGCGGCGCAGCACGATTGCGGCATCGGCGACGGCGCCTGCGATGCGGTACAGAATTGCCTCGCGAACGATCTCCGGCCACGCATCCGCGCCGGGAATCGCCGGTTCCGAGAGACCGACTTCGACCGGAACGCCCAACAGACGCGCTAGCGTTTCGCGAACGCCGTTCGCGACGACGCAGGCAGCACTCGTGGGCAGCGCCGAGCGTGCACCGAAAACGATGCGGCGAACGTGCCTGCTCACTTCACGAGATCCATTGCCGTCTTGCCGAAATGCGCTTTCGCGGACTCTGCGGCATGGAGCGCATCGAACGCGATATACGCCTCTTTGAGACGCAGTATGCTGCGGTCGATATCCACGCGGCTGCGGTCGCGATGCATCAACGATAGCGGCCCCATTCCTGCCGCTCCGGGAGCGCCGACTTGCGGTGCGATGTTTTCCTTCGGCAGATACGTTAGCCCGTCGACGGACTCCATTCGCGTGCCGGCAGGAAATCGCGCCAATGCTAAACGTCCGGCGGAGATGCGGCGCATCTGGCGGCTGGCGATGCGTGGGTCGACGATGCCGCGCGCGTAGGTCAACGTACCGTCGGATTCAATGCGTTCATCGCCGGCCTGCGCGAGCGCGCTATCCACCGGATCGATCGTCAAATCGGTTAACGTGCCGTTCGGCATCGCACGTTGCACCGCGTTGCCGCTTTCGTCGACCAGCCGTCCCTGGCGCACGGAGAACGATCCGTCACGCGTATAACCGAGATCTCCTCTGAGGTTGCGCGTGATGAAGTAGGTTTCTTCGGGCGCGGAGACCGAGAGCGGATCGAGTGTGAAGTCGGCAATCGGCGTTGCGGTTGCAACGTCGTCGCGCTGCGGCAATGCGCCCCCGGTGAAAGCGCGCCGAACGTCGGCGGCACGCTCTTCGATTCGGTCGAGCGCGGTCCCAAGATTGGGGTTCACAAACATTCTTCGGCCTCGAATGCAGATAATGACGATGACGTGATACGTGAGCAAGCTGGCGCCGTGGCGACTGGGACGCCGCGAGCGCGTAATGCGAGGCGCGCTTCGGAGAGCGCTCGCGCGACGACATCGCGCATCTGCGGACGGCAAATTGCGATCAGCCGCGCGGTGGCGCCGTTGCTCTGCATGATCACGTGCACGCGCGCCCTGCCTCGCCCGAGCGTAAAGGTGGCGCGCGTCGTGCGCTGCTCGCTTGCGGCAAAGCGCAGTTGAATGCGCCGGCTCAACGCCGTTCGAACGCGCTGTGCCGGCGCCGGGTCCACAATGGTCGCATCGCCCGACGAGACGCGGTGCTCCGGCGCACGAACCAGCGTTTGCGCGGAAGGCTGAGCGGTGCGTGCGTCGAGGCTCGATAGCGTCATCGCGCGTGAGGACCGCATCGGCTCGCGCTGGAGAGGCTGCTGTCCGGAGGCACGTTGGCCCGGCGAGCGTTGTGCCATATGGAGCGCGCTATACCATGCCTGAGAAAGCTCGCGCCGGTCGATCGCCGCTAAAGGCCCGGACAGAATGCTGACTTCCAACTCCTGAGTCATCATGGAACGATGCTGCCATTGCGCTGTGATCCATCATTGCTCTGGAAGTTACCGGCTTGCAAACGCCGGCGGTACTCCACAAGCACCGCGCGCACGTACTCTTGCGTTTCCGCGAACGGTGGAACGCCGCGATAGCGTGACACCGCGTTCGGTCCCGCGTTATACGCAGCGACGGCAAGATCGACACGTTTGAAGCGATCGAGCAGCCCGCGCAGGTAGCGCGTTCCTCCCGCGACGTTCTGCGCCGGATCGTAGGGATCGCGCACGCCGAGTGAACGGGAGGTCGACGGCATCAACTGCATCAAGCCCTGTGCTCCGGCCGAAGACGTCGCCCCGGCGTTGAAGCCGCTTTCGTTGCTGACGATCGCTTCGATCAGCGCCGGTTCGACGTTATAGCGTGCACCTTCACGACGAGCCAACGCCTCAACATTCCCAGGCGCAACCGGTGCGGCGGAGACCGCTTGCGATTGGAGACGTTGCTGCAACGCCGCCCCAAAAGCATCCGCCGTAGCGTCCGCAGGCGAGGCGCCGCCACAAATCTCCGCTATTCGGCGTTGCACCGCCGCGATGTCGTCAGCGATCTCCACGACTCCGCAGTTCCTCGGCGATTGCCGTCATCTGCGCCAATGTATCGCGCGAAGATTCGCGCTCTTGCCGTTGGCAGAGAAAGCCTTCGATGCTGCTCTGGCCTGCTAGTGCGGCGTGCAGTGCGGCGCCTTGCGGCGCGATGCCGAGCGCGCGTGCGTCTTCACTCTCTTCGAGCAGCGAGAGCGCTCGACGAAACAGCTCCGCGTTGGCGAGCTGCTCCGGTTGCGCGATGAGCGCCATGGTTCGGCTCGTGCTGCGTAATATGTCGATTGCGGGAAAGCGTCCGGACTGCGCGAGCGAGAGCGAGAGCGAGATATGCCCGTCGAGCAAGGAGCGCGCCGCATCGCTAACGGGATCTCGCTCGTCGCCGTCGCTCAGTACCGTAGCGATCAGGGTAATCGAACCGTGCGACACTGCGCCGGCAACCTCGAGCATACGCGCCAGTTCGGCGAAAACGCTCGGCGGATAGCCGCCGCGGCCGATGCTCTCGCCACGCGCCACGGCCATCTCGCGCAATGCGGCCGCCGCGCGCGCGAGACTATCCAGCACGAGCACGACGTGCAGTCCCCGTTCTCGCAACGCATCAGCCTGAACGAAAGCAATCTGCGCGGCTGCGGCGCGTTCGGCGGCGCTGCGATCGCTGGTGGCACAGAGAACGGTCGTGCGTTCGTTTCGTCGCGCGAGCCACTGCTGCGCTTCCCGCCCGCGCTCGCCGACGAGCGCTACGACGACGGCATCGGCACTGCAACCGTCCACGATCCACTCGAGCAGCGTCGTTTTGCCGCAGCCCGGCGCGCCAAAAATGCCGATGCGCGCGCCGCGCCCGAGCGTGAGCAAACCGTCTATGGCGCGAATGCCTGTCCAGAGCGGTTCGACGATCGGCGCTCGATCGTTCGGCAGCGGCGGTCGCAAAGCAACGTTGACGCGCCGCCCGGCCAACGGCGGTTCACCATCGAGTGGCGCGCCAAGCGCGTCGATTGCGCGCCCGAGCGCGCAGGTGCCTAAGCAGAGTTGCGGCGGTACCATCAATGCGTGCATGCGGCCAATGCCATCGCTAATCGGGTGCGCAATCGCAGATCGATCGTGCCGCTACGCAGCTCGACGACGATGTCGCCCGGCACAAGCCGCGCGTCTTCATGCGTTTCCAGTTGCAACGTTGCAAGCGCGTCGCGTTGTGTGGGGTGCACTCGTACGGAGAGCACGCGCTCGCCGTCGATGCGTTCGCGCGCCTTGGCCACGATTGCGCCGATCTCCGGCGGAGCGATCTGGAGCTCGCGCGCGACGACGTTCTCTGCGACGTGCTCGAGCACGCGCTGCACGGACGCATCGATCGCGTCGGCGATTCCGGCGCGGAAGCGCCGAATGGCGCTGAAAACCGCAGCATACTCCTGCGCGAGATCGTCGAATGCGCCGTCTTGCGCGACGTCGTTTGCCATTGCAACGTCGAACGTTTCCGGCGGCGGGGGCGGCAGCGGGCGCAAAAATGCGGCAAGCGGAACAAACCCGTCAGACATGGCGCCGCAGCAGCTCGGCGCCATCCATGGCCGGCGAATGGCGGCGCTGCATACGCGCCACGATCGCTTCCCGTTCGTGCGGCGGATAGAGGTCGAGCACGGCGGTCGCGGTCGCGGCGGGCAGCGCGCTAATGATTGCGGCGGCGGCGTGCGCCGGTTCGCGCTCAAGCATGCTGCGCACGCGCGCCGGCGGAATGCCTTCTGCGGCTTTCGACGCGCGCTCCACGGCGGCGCGTTCCATCAACGCCTGAACGGCGGTCGCAACGTGCGGCATCGCCAAGCGAATGCATAAGACACATCCCAGGGTGAGCACGAGAACCGGCGCAAGCGACACGGCCGCTCCATAGAGCAATCCAAATCCGTCATTCCGCAGCAGCGCAGGCCTATGGAAGTCGACCGCTTCCACGGCAAGCACGTCGCCGCGCGTCGGATCGTAGCCAACGGTTGCAGCGGCGAGATCGCGAATTTTTGCGACGTCAACGGCATGACTCTGATCGACGAAAACGGCAGTTGAAAGTCGCCGTAAACCGCCCGGCTGCGCTTGCGAAACGACTTCGTGCGTTTCACTGCCGCGTTCTTCGCCTTCTTCCAAGCGGCGATAGCGTTTGCCGCCGCCGTCAAAGCTTTCGCTCCGCCGCGTACCGTCGATCGCCGCGTCGCCGATCGGAACGCGACGCACGTCGCGCCGCGACACGCGGGCGCCTGCGTACTCCGCGCGCACGCGAACGATCGCCGTTCCGGCGCCGAACGCCGCATCCAGCGCCGATTGCAGCGACGCCTGTACGTCGCCGGCCTCGTTGCCGGCAATTTGGCCTTCTCCCAACGCCACGCCGCGATCGTCGAGGATCGTCACGCGATCGGCTTGCAGTTCCGGCACGCTCGCTGCCACGAACGAGCGAATACCGTCGACGACGGAACGAGTGAGCCGCATGCCGGCGCGCAAACGAACGCGAACGCTGGCGCTTGCGCTCTCCCCGGCTTCGTCGGCAAACTCGGCACGCTTAGCCGGCGCGACGATCACGCGCGCGTCGTCAATGCCGTCAATGCCGCGCAGACCCGCTTCAATATCGCCGGCTAAACCGGCGCGCGTTTGCGCCTCCACCACCGATTGCGGCGTCAATACGCCGATGCCGGCCAACGCTTCACCGGTGCTCGAAAGATGCGGGTGCGGCACTCCGGCAAGCGAGAGACGCAAGAGCAGATCGTTGCGGCGTCCCGCGTCGACGACAACGTTGTCGGCGGTCGGCGTAAAGACGACGTTCCAACTCGCCAAACGCTCTTGGACTTCCGCCAACTGCTCGGGATGTAACGGTGCCGCGAACAATGGCGAACGCGCAGGATGTGCGAGCATGGCGCCGGCAATCGACAGAGCAATAACCGCGATGCCGGCAACCGCAGCCGCGGCGCGGAGGCTCCGCGGCAACGCATTCCAACGTCCGAGCCAAAGCGTCAGCGCGTTCACTTTAGACTTGCATGTTCAAAATGGATTGAATCGATTGGGCGAGGCGCTGCGCCGTTGCCGTCGCAACAGAGAGCGCGACGTCTGCGCGGGCGCGCTCGTAGACCGCGGCCTGCAGCGTTCCATGACCGTGTGCGTAGGCGTCTTCAGCGCCTTGCGCGCCGGTCAACATGTCGCCCAGCGCGTCGAGCGCTTTGGCAAAGGCGCCGGCATCGGGGGCATCGGCGCGTGGAATCGGCGCGACGTCGGGCGTTAAGAGTTCGACTCTCATAGGCGTTCCAATTCAATGGTCTTCTCCGCTAACGTTTTGCCGACGTCGAAGATTGACGCGTCCGATTCGTAGGCGCGCGACGCGTTCATCGCCGCGATCATCTCGGTGAGAATGTCCACGTTGGTCCCCCGTTCGAGATGGGTTCCCGCAAACTCAACGCGCGCGTCACTGCTGTCGTCGCCGTCTTCGACAACGTGGAAATCGGGAACCATGCGCGCGTACTCACCGTTGGGTCCGGCGGCTTCCGCAGCGGCGACGTTGCGCGCGATGACGTCGAGGGCCGCACGCTGCGCATCCATGCCGCTCGCCGCGGCGTCGAGCAAATCCGAGCTCATTTCGTCACCGTTTTGATCGCTTCGAAGCGGGCACGCTCGATGTTCAAGAGCGCTTCGGAAAAAATGGCGGCGCGCGCCGTTTGCGCGAGCGCGGCGTCGGCGTTTCTGCTTCCCGATCCGCTTGCATTCGCATGGGCAATGGCTCCTTGCGCGCGCGATAAGCGCACTCGCGCATCCTCAAGCGCATCGTTCAATGACCGACCAATATCGTACATGGGCGCATGGTAGCAAGCGGCCTTGGCCGGAACACATACTTCAGATTGACGAATGTTTACGTGAACGCTGGATGAGGACTGAGTTGAAAATCGGCTACGACCGGGTAAGAATCACGTGAAACCCTGCCTCTCCGGATTGAGCGCATCGCCTCACAGCGCCGCACGAGGATATAATAGGGATCATCATCTCCGAACCAGGAGGAACCATGCGAATCTCAAGATCGCTCATCGGAATCATCGCGGCCATTTTGGTCGCAGCAATACCTCTGGCTTCGCCGGCGCAAGTCGCCATCGGCGTCGGGGTCAACATCGGTGTGGCACCCCCGCCGCTTCCCTATTACGACATGCCTGTGGCGCCCGCGCCGAACTACCAATGGGAACCCGGCTACTGGGCCTACGGAGCGTACGGCTACTACTGGGTGCCCGGCACCTGGGTCGCCGCACCCGCGGTTGGCCTCTACTGGACGCCCGGCTATTGGGGCTGGGGCGGCGCGGGTTACAGCTGGAACGCCGGATACTGGGGACCGAGCGTCGGTTTCTACGGCGGCATTAACTATGGCTTCGGGTACTTTGGGACGGGCTTCGTCGGCGGCGTTTGGTCGCGCGGCGTCTTCCGCTACAACACCGCAGTTGTCCGCGTGAATACGCGTTACATTCATAATACCTATATCAACCGGACGGTCATCCGGGTCAACCGCTCACGCGTCGCGTACAACGGTGGACGCGGCGGCATCGTGGCGCGTCCGACCGCCGCCCAGCGTGCTGCCTACGCGCGGCGCCGCTTCGGTCTAACGCCGGCGCAACGTATGCACGAACAGATTGCGCGTCAGGATCGCAACATGTACGACCGCTACAACCACGGACGTCCTGCGGTACTGGCAGCGTCGCGGCCGTTCAGCGCGAGCAATCGCCCCGCGCACTTTACCATGATCCACAATACAACGGTGCACAACAACATCCACAACACGACCGTGCACAAGAACGTGCACAACACGACCGTACGCAATAACGTGCACAACACCACCGTGCACCGTGCGACGGTAACGCATCCGGCCGCAGCGCATCCGGCGCGTCCGGCCTACCATCCGCCGAGCAGCACGTACCGTTCGCACAGTACGTATCACTCGAGCGGCACGTACCACAGCACGTACCATTCCAGCGGCGCGTATCATCCGGCGGCGCGTCCGGCGTACCACCCGCAAGCCGCATCACACCCCGGCGCCGGTCACCCCGGCCGCGCACCGGCGGGCGGTCATCCGCCCAGCGGTGGGGGCCATCCGCCTTCGGGCGGCGGCGGTAACGGTGGCGACCACCATCCGCCTCACGCCTAAGCCTTCGGCCTCATTCGCCGGCTCAGGTTAGAAAAGGGCTACCGCAGCAGCGGTAGCCCTTCTTTGTCGCGCGGGACGCCCAGCATCAACCGCGTCACCTCGTCATAGTTTTCCAAACCGGCCGCGATGCGATTGCTCTTCAAATAGACGTTGTACGTGCGCCACGTCCAGTGGGCCAACAGCACGTTGATGTGCCGAGCGTCGCGCCGCCGTAAGGCCGCGAAATCGCGCCAAACCAACGGCGAAAACGCCGTGCGCGCATAATGCCGTTCTTGCGGCAGATAGAGAAAGAGCGCAAACCATCCGGCGTACTGCACTGCCGGATCTTTCGAGCGCAGACAGGTCAGGATTCCCAGATAGTTCGCTTCGTCTTCGCGCGCGTACGCAGCGTCGTGACTCCATTCGTGCGCGAGATCGAAGGGCCGCTCGAACCAGAACAGATCTGACGCGAGTTGCACGTTGAGCGTGAGCGGATTGATGAACCCGCTGGTTCCGGTTGCCGTCATGAATGGATCGGCGATCGTCAGTTTGGGCGCGCCGATTTGCGGAGTCCACCGGTCGCCGGCGCGTTGCACCACCGGTAACCACGATGCCCGCAGTTGCGCGATATCGAGGACGTGCGGCGCGGCGTGCGCGGCGGCCGCCAATGCATTAAGCCGCTGCATCGCCTCAGCGCGCAACGCCGTTGCAGCCTTCGCATTGACGCGCGACGCATCAAAGCGGATGCGGGCTTCCAGCGGCGGGCGCGCGTAGTTCCAGCCCCAACTCAACTCAAACCAGATGACGTAGACGCCGAGTATTGCGGCAAGGCTCAACACCAACGCACGGAAATGCACGGCTCGGCGACGGCGCGATCGAATAAACCGCGCAACGATCCACACGATGACGGCGACACCGGCCAGCGCCGCGACGTCGCCAAGCGACCATGGCAGCGCGTGCGTCAGCGCGTAGGCAAGGCCTTCCCAGACGGGATAGGCGCCGTTGGAGTACGTGCGTTCTACCCAGGCCGGCGACGGCGGAAATAAAAGAGCGATCGCGCCGAGCGCGATCGCTGCAATTCTGAAAGCGTTCTTTAGCGTTTGCTGTATTGGAAACGTTTGCGCGCGCGTTTGCGGCCGTATTTCTTAGACTCTTTTTCGCGCGGATCGCGGGTTAAGAAGCCGTTGCGGCGCAGCGTTTGCTTCAACGACTCGTCCATCTCGACGAGCGCGCGCGCGATGCCGTGACGCACCGCTCCGGCCTGCCCCGAGGGACCGCCGCCTTCTGCCTTCACGCGCACGTCGAACCGGGAACCGGTTTGCGTCGCTTCGAGCGGCTGGCGAACGATTTGAAGTAACTGCGGACGCGGGAAGTACTCGTCAACCGACTTACCGTTCACCGTGATCACGCCTTGGCCGAGCATCAACTTGACGCGCGCAACAGCGCGTTTTCTGCGCCCGGTCGCCTGAATAACCTCGATCCCTTCGTCCAATGGTACTCCTACGGCAGCGGCTTTGGCTGTTGTGCGGCATGCGGCTGTGCGGTGCCGGCGTATACGTTGAGACGGCGCAGCTGGACGTCGCGCGTGCGGTTGGTCGCCAGCATGCCGCGGACGGCCTTTTCGATTAAACGCTCGGGATGCTTATCGTGCATCTCGCGCGCCGTCTGCATGCGCAGTCCGCCGGGAAAGTTGCTGTGGCGATAGTATATTTTTTGCGTCCACTTGTTACCGCCCAGCTCGACCTTCTCGGCGTTGATCACAACGACGTGATCCCCATCGTCGATGTGGGGCGTCCAAGTGGGTTTATGCTTGCCGGAGAGTGCGCGCGCAATACGAACGGCCAGCGTTCCCAAACGCTCGCCGGCCGCGTCCACGATATACCAATCGTGCTGCGTTTCTGCAGTTTTCTGCTGGTAGGTGCGCACAACCGAGATATCCTACGGGAAACGAGGGGGTCCGTCAAGCGCGCGAATGGCGCCAGCATAGATCTTACCGGGGCCCAGGTCGTCGCGCCATCTACAATCTTACCGGTCCAGGCGGGCGAACGTGCCGCCCATGAGCCCTCAAGCCTTGCCGTGAATATCTCGCCGATCTCCGCGGCCGCTATGCCGCAGCCACGGCCGCCCGGCGGCCTCTCCCGTTCGATGAAGCCGTGCGGTGACGGGCTATCATCGCAAGTACGCGATCACCGTACTCAACGAGCTAACGAGAAGTAAGCGTGTGAGCGGCGACACACGACGCGCGATAGCGTCCGCTACTTATCTTAGCAGGAACACCCTTGCGAAACTGCGGTAGGGGGCAGGCAAGCCCCCTACGGTGTCAACGAAAAGACCACTCCGCATCCTACTTTGAGTCCATATCGGGTGCATGACAAATCGCCGCCGAGAGCGGTCGTTCCGTACAGCTTTCCGCGTAACGTCGTCAATGCCGCATCGGGATGCGCGCCATTGGTCCCCCCGGGGAACCGGTATAGGACGTGTTCAGCGCCTTGGTGAGTCATCGCATACACCGTTCCCAGGCGCTGTTTGACACCGCCCCTGTAGCTGGTGCCGTAAAGAAGGCCATTCATGGCAACCAGGGTCGTGTTTGGAAAGCTCGCGCCCGGACGGTAAGCGAAGCTGCGAAGGACGGTATGTTTGCCGCTGAGACTAAGGCTGTAAAATGTTCCGCAACAACTGTCTTTACGGCCGTTATGGCCCCGATGAGAACCACCATCCGATGTCGTGCCGTACAGCGTTCCGCCAACTGCAGTGAGGCCCGCAATGGGAGTCGCGCCGTCCGAGCCGCCTTGAAAGCCGTATAGCACCGTTTCGCTACCGGTAAGACTCAGGCGGTAAACGGCGCCGCAGCCGAAATTGCCGCACTGGCCGCCGCCGCCCGAAACGGTCGTGCCGTAGAGAGCACCATGGACCTCGATCGGCGGCGTTTGGGGCGATAACGCATCGCCCTGTTTGGTCCCGAACGCATAGAGCACCGTAAAGTCACCGGAAGGCGTGATCCTGAAAACCGTGCCTTTTGTGTAGAGACTACCGTTATACGAGGCAGCCCCATAGAGAACGCCGCCAACGGCGGTGAGGCCGACCGGGCTCGCACCGTCATCGCCGCAGAGACTATGGAGCACCGTTTCACTACCGGCTGTGGTCAGCGCGTACACGGTGCCGTGGCCGCATGTGCCGCCGAAGATCGTCGTACCGTAAAGCGTCCCGTCGACATCGGCCAATGGACCACTCGGCCCGTATCCGGCCGCTGCAGTAAAACGGTACAGCGTTTGCTCTTTGCCTGCGGCATTGATGCGATAAACGGTACCTCCATTCGGCTGCCCGTTACCCATGGTGGTGCCGTAGAGCGTGCCGCCCACGGCGAGCAGTGGTCCGTTGCCATCCTGTCCCATGCGCGCCGGAAATCGATAGAGCACGAGATAGAACGGTTTAGAAAGCGGTCGAGCGTGCAAGGACGCGGACGTCGCGCCGCTTTGCGCAATGGGCGGCTGTCCGCCGCATGCCGCCAAGATCGCCGCCACGCTGCAAAGTGCATAACCCCAACGCCGTGATGTGGCCATCTGTGTTTCCCCCAGGTGCGTTCGATGCCGCGCCTATCTTAGCGTTCGGCAATGCTTTTCGCAAAGAGCGGCGGCTCCGCAAACGAGTTGTAACCATCCTCGTAGCGCACGCCGGTTAGATACAGGCCATGCGCCGGCGCCACTGGTCCGGCCGCGGTGCCGAGGCGGGAAGCAAGTATGCCGGGCATCTCATCGGAACGCGTTCGGCCTCTGCCACATTCGACGAGCGTTCCGACCAGCGTTCGCACCATGCGGTGCAGAAACGCGTTTGCAACAACCTCGACGCGGACAAGGTGGCCACGACGCTCTACGTGCAACCGTCTAACCGTACGGAACGTTGAGACGGCTTCCCGGCCGGCGCCGGCAGTGCAGAACGCGGCGAAGTCGTGCTCGCCGACAAAATGCTGCGCCGCATCGGTCATCTTCACGGTATGAAGGTCGCATGGGACGTGCCATGCGTACTGTGACAGCAGCGCGCTTCGCTCGCGTTGGTTGAGAATCGCATACACGTAGGTGCGTTCACGAGCGGAGAAGCGTGCGGAAAAGCCGTCCTCCACGACACAGGCTTCTCGCACCGCACAGTCCGCGGGGAGCAGCGCGTTGAGGGCAACGGTCAAGCGCTCGAACGGGAAAGAAGCCATCGTCTGCAGTGAGACGACTTGGCCCGTCGCGTGTACGCCCGTGTCCGTTCGCCCGGCGCCCGTCATTTTGACGTGCTCGCGGAACAGTCTGCTCAACGCTTCTTCCAGTACGCCGGCAACCGTCCGCAACGCCGGCTGCCATTGAAAACCGTGAAAGCCACCGCCGCGATATTCGACGGTCAGCCGCAGTGTGGTCAGACCGCCGGGAACCTCATCCGTGTTGGCGTTGTAACGGGAACGCCAGCACGTCCCGAATCGAATGCTGGCCGGTAAGCAATGCGATCAAGCGATCCATGCCGATGCCGATTCCCGCGGTCGGCGGCATACCGTACTCGAGCGCGCGCACGTAGTCCCAATCTGGTTCGGGTGCCTCTTCATCACCTTGTGCGCGATCCGCGACCTGCGCTTCAAACCGCGCGCGCTGATCGTCGGGATCGTTGAGTTCCGTGAACGCATTGGAAATCTCCATCTGCGCGCAAAAGAGTTCGTAACGATCCGTGATCTCCGGATCGTCTTCGCGACGCTTGGCCAACGGTGAGATTGCCACGGGATAACCCATGACGAACGTCGGCGCCACGAGATGCGGCTCGACGACGCGTTCAAAGATTTTGTCGAGCGCATGACCGTGCGAGGGCGATTGGGGCAGACCGAGTTCCCGCGCGATGTCGCCGGCACCGTTCGGATGGAGCAGACGTTCGCGCGTGCAGCGTCCGTCGCTCCAGTGCGCCATGGCTTGAAGATACTCGACGCGCGCGAACGGCCGCGCGAACGAAATCGTGCCGTTGCCGCCCGGATGCGGCAACGCCTCGGCGCCTTCACTCACGACCGCGACGAGATGGGCGATAAGCGCTTCGTTGAACTCCAGCATGTCGTAGACGTCCCAATACGCGGCGTATAGTTCGAGCATCGTGAACTCGGGATTGTGGGTCGTGTCGATGCCTTCGTTGCGGAAGATGCGCCCGATCTCGTAGACGCGCTCCATCCCTGCGACGATGAGCCGCTTGAGGTTGAGTTCGGTAGCGATGCGCATTTGCATCAGTTGATCGAGCGCATTGCAATGCGTAACGAAGGGCCGCGCGGCGGCACCGCCGGCGACGTGCAACAGCGTCGGCGTCTCGACTTCGTAGAAACCGCGATCGTCGATAAAACGGCGCGCCTGCGCGACGATGCGGCTACGCATGATCAACACGTCGCGCGCTTGGGGATTGACGATGAAGTCAACGTAGCGGTGACGGTACCGTTTTTCGACATCCTGTAAGCCGTGCCACTTGTCCGGTAAGGGACGCAACGACTTGCCGATGGCATTGAAAGCCGTCACGTGCAGCGTCAGTTCACCCATCTTGGAACGGAACATGTAACCGCGCACGGCAATCAGGTCGCCGCGGTCGAGCGCGTCCCAATCTTGGAACGCTTCGTCGCCGACGTCGTTCTTGCGAATGTAGATCTGTAAGCGGCCGGTGCGATCGGCAAGATCGGCGAAGACGCTCTTCCCCATCGTGCGCTTGGAGAGGATGCGTCCCGCTACGCTCCAGCCTTCGGCGGACGCATCTTGGCCCGGCACGAGAAAACCGTAACGCCCCGCCAGCTCCTCGGCGGTTGCATTGACCTCGCAACGCCGCTGTGCGAACGGATCTCTTCCTCGAGAACGCAAAGCGGCCAAATGTTCGCGCCTGGCCGCTATCAGCGTCGCCTCGGTTTTCCCGAGTTCGTCCAAGCGTCTCGAGGAGGGAAAGATAGAGGGTGCCCCGGGCGCGCGCCGGTGCTTGCGACGTTATGCGACAAGCTTAAGGACAGGACACGTTACGACGCTTCTTTGCGGCCTTTTTGGGTGCGTTGCTTTTGATCGCTTCAATCTTGTACTTCACGACGCCGCGCGGCGTGGTGACGTCGACGACGGCGTTCTTCTTGTGCCCGATCAACGCGCGGCCCAACGGGGACTCATTCGATATGCGGCGATTCGTCGGGTCCGCTTCGGCCGAACCGACGATCGAAAACTCGTACGCCTCGTTCTTTTTGATCTCGCGCACTTTGACGGTCGCGCCAAGATGCACTTCGTCGGCGGCGTACTCCGATTCGTCAATGATGCGCGCGTTGCGAATCATCGCTTCGAGCTTGAGGATGCGGCCTTCGATGAATGCCTGTTCTTGTTTGGCGTCCTCGTACTCCGCGTTTTCGCTCAAATCGCCGTACTCTTTGGCCTGACGAATGCGGTCGTTCACTTCCTTACGGTGGACGATCTTGAGCTCGTCGAGCTCTTGTTCGAGCTTCGACAAGCCTTCCGCGGTAAGCACGATCTCTTTATCGTTCAACTACTCGACCCTCATGGACGCCGTGGAGCGGCCACAGCAATAGACGCCTCCTAGAAGGCTGGCGCGGGTTGTTCTCAACGCCCCGCACGAACGCCTCCTATACCCTGCCCACCCCGAAGTCAAGCACGCGCGGCCGCAGATGCAGCTCGTGCAGCAGTCGTTGGTACTCCTCTGGAACGACCTCGTCCCATTTCTTGCCGAGCAGCGCGAGGAGCGCGGCCTCCAACACGTTGGTGCCGAAGGAACGTCCGTCGATATCCGGCGTCGTGGTAATGAGCGTCGAGACGCCGCGCTCGGCGAGCTCCTCGATGTTCGCTTGCGTCACGGTGTTCGTCAGCACGATCTTGCCGTCGAGCCGGTCCGGCATGTACTGCCGCATGAAGTGGAAGTCGCCGGCAATGATCTCCGCCTCTTCGTAGTACTGTGGATACTTCGGTTCGGGTGGCTGGTCTTGTTTCTTCCCGGTCGGATAGAAAAACTGAAACGGCAGTTTGCACGCGTCCGGCAAATACTTTTCCGCCAACGCTTCGAACTGCTCGAGCCCCCGCACCGGCATATCTTTGTCGAGTGCGAAGATGAAGTCGCCGAAGACCACGTCGGCGCCGGCATCCACCAGCGCTTGCGCCATGCCGAAACGATCGAGGGCGCTCACCATCAGCACGTGTTTGCCGCGCAAGTGCATGTTTAGATCGTCCTGCATGAAGCGCACCGCTTCCCGTTCCAGGGTGTTCTTCAAGCCGCTGCCGTCGACGATCGGCGTTACCGCCGCCGCCTGGAGTAACCGCAGGCCGTCCCGCAGCGCGTACCGATGGCGACCGGCATAGAGATAGACGTCGATGCCGCCCAGGCCGATCGCGTCGACCTTGCCGTCGAGCTCGTGCACTTTGGCGATCGCGGCATCGAGTTTGCCGTCCGTGCCGACGCGCGAGATATCGAAGGTTTCGCCGAGCAGCGTCGTGGTCGCTCGGTGATCGCGCTTGCTCGACCCGAGCGAAACGGAGACGACCCGCTTCATCCTACGATTCCCACGGCACCGGCACGACGGCGTGCGGCAGCGTCGCGCGCGGCAACGATTCGTTCCGGGGTAATCGCCGCGTCGAACGCCCGCATGTCGGCGAGTTCGAAACCACAGCGTGCCGCCATCTCACCGATCTCAACCACCTTTTCGAGTTTGATGCCGCGCCCAAGCGTATAGGGTTCCAGCCGGTTTTCCAGCGCCAGCAGCATCGTCTCGCTCATACATGCCAGCGCCGTGCGCGCCGGCAGATTTAAATCGAACTCGGTGCCGGGCTCGCGCACGCGCTCGAACCGCGGATGACCGGGTACGCGCATGTTGCCGCCTTCGACGACGAGCACGTCGGGACGCTCTTCGGAGACGCGCCGGCTGACGTCGTGCGGCAGCGAAAGTTCACACACGATTGCGCCCGTTTGAAGATACTCGGGCTCGATCACGTCCTGGGTCGAACTGGTAGCGGTCAGAATCAGTTGCGAACGCCGTACCGCCGCACCGACTTCCGTCGCGATCTCCGTTTCGCATGGCAGTTCGTCGCGCACGGATTCGTGAAAGTTGCGCAAACGCGTCAAGTTGCGCGCGACCAAAATCATTCGCCGTACTTTCGGCGCGATGATGCGCGCGCACGCAGCACCAATCGACCCCGTCGCACCGATGACCGTCGCGGTACACGCCGACATATCGACGTCCATCTCTTGCGAGCCGCGGAAAAGACTTTCGACGCCCGCCCAAATCGTCAACGAGTTGCCGGTCGTCACCGGAATCGGCGATCGCTCGTTGATGGTAATCCCTGCGTCGCCGACGACGCCCGTGAACGCGCCCAAGCCGGCGACCTGCGCGCCAAGTTCGGCGCCGATCCCGATTGCACCTAAGACTTTCTCGTACACCGCTTCGCGCGGAAGATCGACGACTTGCTCGGGCAAGAACGTTGCGGCCACGAACCAGCCTTCCGTTTCGCGCCCGTCCGGCGTACGCACGCCGGTGACGTGCACCGCCGCATACGGCGGCATCCACTCCATAATTTTGCGCAGGATCGGCTCGCCCTTGCCTTTCGCGCCCGGTTCGTACCGCTCGATATCCTGCAACGACAGCGGATGAATGACAAAGCAAAACTTATTCACTGCTCGGCCTGCCGTTTGAGCGCTGCCAGCATCATCTCGCTGTTCTCGCGCACCTTGCGTTCGAGCGTCGGACCGATCAGTTCCGCGAGCGTCGGCACGCCGAAATCGTACTCTACTCCCAACACCACGTGCGTTGCACCGTCGCGATACTCGAACGTCCAGGCGCCCTCGAACTTGTCGAGATCGCCTTCAATCAGTTTGTAATCGATGCGCAGCGCGTCGTCGTCGAAGCGGTCGTCTTCGGTCCATTCGATCGGTGCTTCTTCGACGAGCGTCTTCCAACGCGAAATCACGCCGTCCGCGCGGCGCTCGAGAATTGTCACCGTTTCCACGTCGGGCATGAACTCCGGAAAATGCTCCTGCTCCTTGGCGAGTTCGTACACGCGCTGAGCGGGTGCTTCGATCGCGATCCTGCTTTCAACATACGGCATCGTTACGCGAGATTATAACCGCCCGAGCTTCTGTTCAGCCGTCACGACCCCGGCACGCAGCGCCTCGATGGCCCGCTCCACTTCACGCTCGGTCACGACCAGCGGCGGTTCTAAACGGATGACGCGCTGCTGATTGAGCGTCCAGGCGGCGGTGACGCCGGCTTTGAGCATTTCGGGAATGATCCAGCCGCCATACCCTTCGTGCGTCAGCTCGACGCCGACGAGCAATCCCAAACCGCGGACCTCGCGAACGATGCCGGGATACTCCCGTGCGACCTCGGCCACGCCGGCCACGAGCTGCGCGCCGCGTTCCCGCGCCGCATCGACCAGGCACTCATCTTCGAGCACGTCCATCGCCGCCAGTGCTGCCGCGCAGGCCAGTTCGCCGCCGCCGAAGGTCGAGGTGTGCAGCAAGGGCGCCTTGCCGAAGGCCCGCTGCCAAACGGAGGGACGCACGATGAAGGCGCCGGCGGGAATAACGCCGCCGGAGAGACCTTTGGCCAGCGTCATGACGTCGGGCACGACGTCGTCGCGATTACAGGCGAAGGTGTAACCGCAACGCCCGAGCCCCGTCTGCACTTCGTCGGCAACAAACAGCGCGCCGGAGCGATCGCACGCCTCGCGCACAGCGCGCAAATATCCCTCCGGCGGCACGTTGACGCCGCCCTCACCCTGCACCGGCTCTACGACGAAGGCTGCCGCATCCGCCAGCGCTTCGTCGAGATCGCCGGTCTGCGCGTAGGCGATGCAGATCGAGTCGGCGAGCAATGGACGAAACGGCGCCTGAAAACTTTCGCGGCCGCTGACCGAGAGGGCGCCGATCGTCTTGCCGTGATAGGCGTCGAAGGTGCCGACGATCTTCGCGCGTCCCGTTGCCGCGCGAGCAAGTTTGATCGCGCCTTCGATCGCTTCGGTCCCACTATTGCACCAGAAAGAGATTTCCAGATCGCCCGGCGCCAGTTCCGCCAGACGCCGGGCGGCGCGCCCGAGCAGCGGATTGAACATCGTCTTGCCGGAGAGCGCAATGCGGTCGAGCTGTTCGCGCACCGCCGCAACGACTCGGGGATGACGATGGCCCAGCGTGAACACGCCGTAGCCGCCGGCGAAATCAAGATAGGCTTTGCCGTTTTGATCCCAGATCGTGGCGCCTTGCGCCCGCGTTTCGACGGGCGATCCGCTCAGCTTCATCACGCGCGCCAACGGCGGATTGACGAAGCGTTTGTAATCTTCGTACGTTTCCTCGGCGAGCGATCGCCCATCAGCGGCGCCATAGAGTTCTTGCCGGCCCTCGATCATGCAGCCACCTGCGGCGCCGCTTCACACTGCGCGATTGTCCCTTCAATCATTGCAATAGTCGAAGCGGCGTCGGGCGTGCGCATGATGCCTTCGCGCAGTGCGGCCGCGCCCGGAACACCTTTGAGATAGAGCGCGATATGTTTGCGCATCTGCGGGACGGCGCGCGCTTCACCAAGTTCCTCAACCATCGTGGTGTAATGGACGATTGCGAAACGCAAGCGATCGGCGACCGGCGGCAACGGGCGCGCCTCGCGGCCTTCCATGAGGTCACGAATCTGTGAGATGAGCCACGGGTTGCCCAAGGTCGCTCGCCCGAGCATGATTGCGTCGACGCCGCTCTCGCGCATGCGCTGCACCGCCCCGTGCGCGTCGGCGAGATCGCCGTTGCCGATCACCGGTATGTCGAGGCTGCGTTTGAGGCGCGCGATGTGCGTCCAATCCGCGTTGCCGCGATAGAACTGGCGCGCGGTGCGGGCGTGCAGCGTGACGGCGGCCGCGCCGGCGTTTTGCGCGCGTCTGGCGACGTCGACGTAGACGAGCGCGTCTTCGGTCCATCCCAAGCGCATCTTCACCGTCACCGGACAGTCCACGGCTGCCACGACGGCAGCCACGATCGCTTCGCAGCGATTCGGATCCCGCAGACAGGCAGAACCGCCGTTGGTTTTCGTCACTTTCGGCGCGGGACACCCAAAGTTGATATCCACGATGTCGGCGCCGCATTCGCGCACCAGCTTTGCGGCGAGCGCCATCGTCTGCGGATCGTCCCCCCACAACTGCGTGGAAACCGGCTTCTCCAGACCGTGCTGATCGATCATCTCCATCGTACGCCGGCTACCGAACTTCAGCGCGTTCGACGACACGAACTCGGTGACCGTCAAGCCCAAACCAAACGGACGGTAGAGCGCGCGCATGGTGCGATTCGTCACGCCGGACATCGGCGCCAAAATCAACGGCGGCCACACCTGGATCGGGCCGATGCGCAGCGGGGAGAGCATGCTATCGTTGTTGTTCACGAACGCGGCTCGCGCCTCGAAGCGTTCGCCGCTTCGTGGAACAGCCGCAGCCCGACGAGGCTCAGATGCGGATCCACCGCATCCACGACCGGCGTTTGCTTGGCGATGACGTCCGCGAGACCGCCGGTGGCCACCACGCGCGCGCGCGTCCGCATCTCGGCGCGAATGCGCTCCACGATCGCCTCCACTTGTCCGGTGAAACCGTAGATGATGCCGCTTTGCAGCGCCTGGATCGTGTTGCGACCGATCGCATGCGCGGGCGCTTCGAGCGCGACTTGCGGCAGTTTCGCCGTGCGCCCGATCAACGCGTCGGTCGAAACGCTGATGCCGGGGGCAATCGCCACGCCCAGGTAATCGCCGTCCGATGAAATCGCGATGTACACCGTTGCCGTACCGAAACTCACGACGATCAACGGCGCGCCGAAACGGTGAATCGCGCCTATTGCGGCCGCCACCAAATCGGCACCCACTTCGGCGGGATGTTCGGTTGCAATGCGCAGGAGCGATTGGCTCTGCGGCGCCAAAAACACCGGGTCTGCCGCGAAGAATCGTTTGCACGCGCTCTGCAGCACCGGATCGAGTTTGGGTACGACGCTCGCGACCGCGACCGCGTCGATCTGCGCCGCGTCGAGCCCGCCCGCGGCAAAGAGTTGCGTAAAGAACACCCCATATTCGTCGGGCGTCCGCCGCAGTTCGGTCGTGACGCGCCAAGTCTGACGCAGCTCGTCACCGTCAAAACATCCGAGTTTGGTTTCAGTGTTGCCGACGTCGATCGTCAGGAGCATCGCATCAGCTCTTCGACGGCGTCGAGCAGGCGGACCGCCAGCTCCGCTTTTTTCGCGCGTCCCAGTTCCCGGCGCCCGTCGGAACCGTACAGCAATACCAACTCGTTCTCGCCGGTGCCGAAACCGCGTTCCCCGCGCACGTCGTTCACCGCGATGGCGTCGAGATGCTTGCGGCGCAGTTTCTCGCGCGCATGGACTTCGTGATCGTTCGTCTCCGCGGCGAACCCAACGAGAAACGTTGCGCCTTTGCGCTCGCCCAGCGCGGCCAGCACGTCGGGATTTGGTTCGAGCACGGCATTGAGCGCCGCGCCGCTCTTGGATGCTTTGTTCTCGCTGCGCTCGGCGGGGCGCCAATCAGCCACGGCCGCCGTGGCGATGACGATATCGGCGCCCGGCGCACGCGTTATGGCCGCGTCGTACAGATCGCGCGCCGACGTCACGCGAACGGTTTCCACGCCCGCCGGCGCTTCGAGCAACGTCGGTCCAAGCAATAACGTGACGCGCGCGCCCCGCAACGCCGCCTCGCGTGCCAGCGCGATGCCGGTCGCGCCGGTCGAAGCATTGCTCAGAAAGCGCACCGGGTCGAACGCTTCGCGCGTCGGTCCGGCGGTGATCACCACGCGCTTGCCGTGCAGCGACTGACGGCGCGTTACGGCGGCATGCAATGCGGCAAGCAACGCGTCCTCGCTTGCCAAGCGACCGACGCCGCTTTCGCGTTCGGCGAGAAAACCGCGCTCGGGTTCGACGATTTCGTAACCGCGCTCGCGCAAGCTGCGAACGTTGGATTCGGTTATGGGGTCTTCGTACATCGCCGCGTTCATCGCGGGCGCGAGAATGCGGGGGATGCGGGCGGCAAGCAACGCCGACGTCAGGAGATCGTCGGCGATGCCCGCAGTCAGTTTCGCGATGAAGTCGGCGGTTGCCGGCAGGATCATGGCGACCTGCGCTTCGCGCACCAGGCGAATGTGGGGAATGCGTTCGGGCATATCCCATAGCGAGGTGTAGACCGGACGCGCGGTGAGCGACGCAAAGGTCAGCGGCGCGATGAAGCGCTCCGCCGACGCCGTCATCACGACGTCGACCTCAGCACCGCGCTGCACGAGCGTACTGGTGAAGGCAGCCGCTTTGTATGCGGCAATGCCGCCCGTCACGCCAAGCAAGATCCGCGTACCGTGAAAGTTCATTGCAACCAAATGTTGTCGATGAGCCGCGTGCCGCCGAAGCGCGCCGCACCGATGATAAACGCGGGTTTGTGCAGGGCGGTAAGCGGCTGAAAACGTGCCTCGTCCACCAGATCGAGATAGTCGAGCTGCGCCTGAGAACTCAACACTTCGCTGCCGCGCGTTCGCGCTTCGTCGGTGGTCGCGCCGCTTTCGAGCACCTCGCGCATCGTTTGCAATGCGGCATACAGCGTCGGCGCCTGGGCGCGCAGCGTTGGGTCGAGGTAACGGTTCCGGCTCGACATCGCGAGGCCGTCCGCTTCCCGCACCGTCGGAACGATCGTCAACTCGACTGCGATGTCGAGGTCCTCGATCATGCGCTGCAGGAGCACCGCTTGCTGGGCGTCCTTTTGACCCAGAAAAAGCAGGTCGGGCCGCACGATGTTCAATAGTTTGGCCATTACGGTGCTCACGCCGCGAAAGTGGCCGGGACGATGCAGGGCCTCGTAGCGTTCGGATACCGCATCGACGTCCACGACGGTGGCAAAATCCGGCCGGTACATCTCCGAGGACGGTGGCGCGAAGAGCACATCCACGCCAACCTGCGCCAAACGCGCGCTATCGCTCTGCAGATCGCGCGGATAGCGTTCGAAATCTTCGTTCCGTCCGAACTGCAACGGGTTGACGAAGACCGACGCAACCACTGAGGCGCATCGTTCGCGCGCGCGGGCGATCAATGCGAAATGCCCCTCGTGCAACGCGCCCATCGTCGGAACAAAGCCAAGCGGCCGCTCCAACGCCGCCGATTGCGCGCGCGCGTATCGATGCTTTCCGCGGTTTCCATAGGGCTGCGCGCGTTACGTGCGCGTCACCCGCAATGTCGTGCGACCCACGACGAACGGCATGCCGACGCTCAGTGGAACGTCGCCGACGACCGGCTCGCCGTTCAAACTGGTGCCGTTTCGGCTGCGTAGATCGGTCAAGCGAATCTTCTCTGAGTCGATTTGCAACTTCGCATGCTGCCGTGACACGTAACGGTCCAGCGCAAGACATGCTTGGGCGACGGCGTCATCGCGGCCGATCGTGATCTCGCGGTCGAACGCCCAGGTTTGACCGTCCAGCGGTCCGCTGAGCACTTCGAGCAGGTACATGGCCGCCAGCCCTTCGTCAGGGGCCGTCATCGCTCCGTCAAGCGCTAAGAAAGGCTTCCCTTCGCGACGATACTAAGGGAGTACCATGGACGACCGAATCGATCATCTGCTGCAAATCATCGAGGCGGAGCCGGAAGGGTTGCGCACTGCCGAGTTCTTTCAAGCACAAGAAATTCTGCAGAGTCTGGTCGGAAAGACGGTCACCGAGGCTGCGGTTGAGGATACGCGCATCGTGATCACGACGAGCGACGGCACGCGCTATCATTTCTACGGTTTTCTCGGCTGCGTATCGAGCGGCTAAGCAAACGCTTGGACGGCAACTGCAGCGCGAAGCGCGCCAAGATACGCGTGACGGCGCGTGACGCCGCCCTGCACGTAGACGAAATAGGGTGCGCGTAGCGGCGCATCGCACGACAGTTCGATCGTCGCTCCACTGACGAACGCGCCCGACGACATCAGCACCGGATCGCGATACCCCGGAACGGCGCCCGGCGTCGGCCTAAATCGCGCGTTTACGGGCATCGCCGATTGGAGTCCCGCGGCGAAGCGTTCCAGGCGGCCGGCGTTTCCCAGAGCGATCGCTTGAATAATGTCGGTCCGGACAGCTCCCGCCGATGGCTCGACGGCGAAACCGAGCTCTTCAAAGAGCGCGGCGAGGAAATCCAAACCGCGCAGGCACTCGCCGATCACGAGCGGCGCCATCCATAAACCGTGGATGAAGGCCCGACCGTAACCCAGCGTCGGTCCGAGCGCAGCGCCTAAGCCGGGGGCGTACAGTCGCGCGGCCACCCGTTCGACGAGGTCGGCGCGTCCGGCGACGTAGCCGCCGGCCGGTGCGATGCCGCCGCCGAGATTCTTGATGAGCGATCCCATGACGAGGTGCGCGCCGACCTCACACGGCTCGCGTTCTTCCACGAGTTCCCCATAGCAGTTGTCCACCAACACCGGCGCCCGAGGCGCGACGCGCGCGATCGCCGCACAGATCGCTTCGCACTGCGCGATATTGACCGACGGCCTCGGCGCGTAGCCGCGCGAGCGCTGCACGAACGCCGTCGCGACGGGATTCTGCGCAAAGGCGCGTTCCACGGCAGCAAGATCGACGTTGCCGTCCGGTCGCAACGCGATCTCTTCGTATACGACGGCTTGCGCTCGTAACGAGTCGGGGGCATCGCACAACGCGTTGCGCAGCGTGTCGTACGGAGCGCCGGTTACCGATACGATCGTTCCACCGGGCGGCGTTACGGCGGCGAGCGCCGCAACGATGGCGTGCGTGCCGCTCACGATGGAAAGACGCCCGAGTGCACGCTGCGCGCCAAGCACGCGTGCCAGCAATGCCTCGTACCGGTCCCGCGCGGGATCGTCGTATCCGTATCCATTTGCAGCGGCGAAGTCGCTCTCCGTTATGCCCTCGGCTTCGAAGGCGGCCAAGATTTTGTCGTGCGCGCGCTCTTGCGCGGAATACTCCAGTGACGAGACGCGGTCGTACGCGGCAAGAGCGGCCTCCCGCACGCGGCCGCGGATTCCGAAACGATCGCAGAGATCGCTAATCATCCGGCCTTCGACTTCGCGGCGCTGCGCTCGGGATGGGATGCGACGTGCCGCTCGTAGGCGCGCACGAACGGATAGTACATTGCGGTAGCGATCGCGATGTTGACCGCGGCGAGTGCGACGGCGCGTACGTCCTGGGTCGCGACGTAGGTCGAAACAAAGGTCGGCACCGACGACGGTACGTAGAACGCCGCCCGCGAAACCCATCCCATCGCAACCACAACGTAGGTGATCGTCGCGAGAACCAAAGGCGCCGCGACGAACGGCACGATAAGATGCGGATTGAAGACCACGGGCGCCGCGAAGAGCAACGGTTCGTTGAGATTGAACAGCGACGGCACGATCGTCGCGCGCCCCACCCTACGCAATCGCGGAACGCGTGAGATCGAAAAGAGCGCGGCGAGCGGTAGCGTCGCGCCGGCGCCTCCGGGAAACACAAAGAGAAAGAGCGAGACGACCACGACGTACGGCAACGGCTCGTGCGTCGTAAAGGCGTGCGTGTTCTGCATCTGCATCGTCAGATAGACCGGTGTCACGATGCCCGCAAGCAATGCGGGACCGTGTACGCCCGCGCTCCAGAGCAGCGTCTCGGCAAGAACGATTGCGACGAGCGCGATGTACGTATCGCCAAGATGCGCGATCGGCTGCATCGCAGCCGCAATGCCATCCGACGGCGAAAGATGCGCGACGGCAAGCGCGGCGAAAACGGCAACTGCAACAGCCGCGCCGAGCACCCCGCTTGCGCCTTTGGCGCGCCCGCGCAACAGCGACGTACAACCTGCGGTCAATCCGCAGGCGAGCATCGCGATGAAGAGTCCGGTCGCCCCGACGTGACGTAGATACCCGATGGCATCGGGGCCGAACGGCCGCGGCAGCGCGAGGAAGAAGCATGCGACGGTGCCGGCGACCAGCGGAACGGGTGCATAGCTGGAGACGCGCGCAAATCGCACGGGGAGGAGCACCGCCAAGGTCGCGGCCATGATCCCGAAGGCCGGGAGCAGCGCCCCGGCGACACGCAGGCCCAGCGTCTGACCGCCCAGCGTGCCCGACGCAAGTTGCACGAGGACGATGACCACGAACGCCCCCGCAAGTCCGGCGAAGCTCCACGGGAGCGCGTCGCGCAATGCCACCACAAACGGCAACTCACCGAGCCGGCGCATGACCGGCACGGCGCGCCGTTCGAACGAGGCGAAAAGTTTAGAGGCGGCGGACGACGGCTTCGACGCGGCCGACGATCCCGACATCGCTCGCGTAGATTGGCGCCATCGAGCGATTCTCCGGCTGCAGTCGGACGCGGCCGGGTTCGCGGTAGAAGCGCTTGACGGTCGCTTCGCCGTCGAGCATCGCGACGACGATTTCACCGTTATCGGCGGATCGCTGCGGCCGAACCAGGATGAGGTCGCCGTCAAGAATTGCCGCATCGACCATTGAGTCGCCCTGCACCCGGAGCATAAACGCATCCGACGCCTTGGGCACAAAGGCGGCGGAGAGCACGAACTCGCCCTCGACGTCTTCCTGGGCGGTGATGGGGACGCCGGCGGCAACCCTACCCAATATCGGCATGACAACGGTGTCCGGGGTTGAGCGTCCGGATTCGCTCGAACGCATGGCGCGCGGCTTCGTGGGATCTCGAGAGATGAGGCCGCGGCGCTCTAAGGCGACGAGATGCGCGTGAATGGTGGAGGACGACGAGAGCCCTACGAGTTCTCCGATTTCACGAACCGACGGCGGGTACCCCCGGTCAGCCGTGAACCGCCGGATGACCTCCAATATGCTCCGCTGCCGGTCCGTTGCCGGCTTCTCAACGGGCTCCTTGCGCATTGCTCCTCCAACGGCCACCATGCCAACCGTATGGCACCCGTGGCCGGTACAACCCTAACATACATCGAGCGCGAAGGCAAACATACGTTCGGGAACTCTTGACAGCGCTCGTTCGCCCCGTGCTAAAATGTAGTGGACGAACAGGCGTTTGGCACTAGATATAGGAGTGAAACAAAGTGATACGGCGCAAACGATTCACCCTGATGCCCGCGATAGCGATCACTGCCCTCGGCTTGGTGGTCGCCCTCCCGTCGCTTTCGAGCACCCGCCTCTACGCCGCGACGGCGCAACGCTACGCCGTCGTCCAGGTACGTCCCGGCGATACGCTATGGGCCATTGCGGCTAAGCACGCCGCTCAAGGGACCGACATTTCGCAGTTGGTCGACGAGATCAGCGACGCCAACCATCTGGAAGCAGGCTCGCTGCAGCCCGGCCAAAGACTCCGCATCCCGGAATAAGCCGCCAAGCAGCGTTCTCATATCGTTTGCGCTCGCCTCGAGACCAGCACCAGGCTGTGGCCCTGGTGTTCGTCCAGAAACGCAAGCCCCTCCATCATCCACGTGTCCAAACCGGTCCCGGAATGCTTGGCGACCTCGCGCACTATGTGGAGCCGGTCCTGGAGCCAACGCAGTTCTGCACGCGTCGTCGTAGGAAAGATTGCGGTTTCGCAATCTTCGCACTGGTAACCGTAGCGGCTCACGGCATACCGGCCGGCCTCAATCCGGCTAGATCTTCGCCGTCGTATCCGACGCCAGACTGAGCGTCGTTTGATAGATCGTCGTTGACGTTCCTTGAACGCCGTTATCGTGGCGTTGCGTAACGTACTCGTTGACCGATGTTGGGATGTCGCGGCTCATATCGTAGCCGATCTTGGCTTGCACGTCGGTCGTGAGACTGCCGCCGCTCGTCTGACGGATTTTGCGAGCCTCGGTGACCGATACGTCGCTGCTCGTGGTGGGACCGAGCACGTAGTCGGCGGTAACGTCGACGTTCGGCGAGTTCTGCACGATCTGCCAGTGGCGATGCGCGTCGAGATTGCCGGCGTCGATGAAGTTCTGCCCGAGGAAGCGCAAGAGGGTGTACTCTTCGGTATAGACCGTCTTATTCGGATCGCAGATAACGCGGGTATTGCCGTACACGACGCAGGCGGCCGCCGGGGCGCGGCGGGTATCCTGGCCGTTCTCTGCAATGTTGACGATGAGACCGCCGTCTTGCTGCTTGCCGAGAATCTGCACCGTCATCGTTCCCTTATCGGAAAGCGAGCCATTGTAAACGCTCTGACCGTTTCCAGCGGCCATGGCGTTTCCGCCGCCGGAACTCGCGGAACCGTAGTCCTCCGCCGGATTCGACGAGTCACGGGCGTATGTCGTTTGATTCGTGCTGTAGGTAAAGTTGTACGTTAGCTGCTGAACCGTGGTGTCGGCGCGGGCCGTCGCCATCGTTATACTCACGAACACGGCGATTGCAGCACTGATCATTCTGGCGTTCATAATCTCTGACCTCATCTTCTCAATTATTTCAGGACATTGCGTTTGGGCCGCCGAGAGCGTCGAGCCGGCCGCGTCTTCGCGTTTAGTGGTCTCTTGGTGCAGCCACTGCATCCCGTCGATGATGCGGGAGAGCGGATTGTAGCCTACCGCTAAACCGGGGACTTCTGAAAGATTGATTTCGTAGGGATTAGGAGCGATGCCGGGCGCATTGGGATCGGCGTACGGATCGGTGGGCGCTTTCGTTATTTGGCTGGTGGTGTCGGTGCCTTGAATCTCGGCGATATACTCATCGGTCTGGTGCTGCATCTGCCCGAGCTGCTGCGTTTGCACGAATCCGTTAATGAGATCGATCGACGCGCTCTGAAAAGCCAGCGTTTGCAGCAACTGCGCCTTGAGCTTGGCGATAGCCTGATCGTCGTCCGGATTCCCGGTAGGCTTGGTGAGTCGCGGATCGTCGAGCAAGGTCTGAGCCGCGATCATGTTCTTTGCAGTCGGTATGACGAGATACGACATCTGCTGCAACGTCATATCCGTTTCGGGAGTGCTTGCCGAAAGCGAGTCGCTTCCACTCTCCATCATCGCGCGGCGGTATCGTTGAAAGAGTGGAGTGCCTTTGGCGATGCGCTGGTCGTTCTCAAGCACCATCGCGACGGCAGGACGAACGATATCGTGAAGGCGCGCACACAGCGCGGTCGTGACGATGTGATAGATCTGAGGAGGCGGCGTCTGCGCGGGACTCGGCGCTACGCCCGTCGAGGCAGCGAAAACCACTAGAAGCATGAGCCTCTGCATGCTTCTTGGCTTCGTCTATGGCGCGCTGCGGCCCCGCACGCGAGGTAAAAGTTCAAGGGCGGAACCGTTTCCGGTCCCGCCCTTTTTTGTCTGCTTACCTTACACCGCAGTGAAGCTCGTTAGATTTTCACCTGCGCGTTGAAGTAGACGTTGATCGGAGGCACGGACGCGCCGAGCGCTCCGTTATTGGTACCGGTGGGCAGGTAACTCTGCTGCCACGGCGTGTGTGCGCCGTTGTTGGCACGCGTGTCGTTGATGCCCGTACCGTTGTAGAAGTTCCCCGGATACAGCGTGCTGTTCAGCGCGCCGCCGGCCGGGAAGTAACCGCAGACCTGTTGACCCGGCGCGTTCGCCGCAGTCCAGGGTGCGCTCGAGCCACCGAAGCACGTGTGGAACAGATCTGCTCCAAGAACCGAGAGACGGACCGCCGGGCTAAGATCGTAGGTCACCTGGAGGTTACCAACGATCGAGCTGGGTTGTTGGAGATTATCGAAGTAGAACTGGCCGGTCTGGAAGTCCGGAGTGTACAGATAACCCAACGTGCCTTCGCCCGGTGCAATCTGGTAGAGGTAGTTGCACTGCAGCGGGTTCGTCTTCGGAGAGAGCTTCGTGATGCCGGTCGCCGCCGAGTTCAACTGACAAGCACGCGGATCCAGTCCGTTGCTGTCGAGCGGGCTTCCGTAGTAACCGCCCGTCTGGAACGAGATGCTGGGCGTGATCGCCAGCTTGTCGTGACGCCAGTTGAGCAGCAGTGAGGAGACCCACGGCGAGATATAGCTGGCGAGACTGCCGTTGAGACTCGGCGCCAGAGCGGTCGAGAACGGATTATACCAGCCGCCCTGATCCAACAAGCCCTGCGTAGGCATGTTGTAATACGGGTTGAGAATCGTGTCGAACCCCTTGGCAATCTTGCCGTTGGGCGTGGAGCACGAGACCTTTGTGTCGGCCTGGTAGCAGGGCGAACCGCCGCCACCCTTGGTCAACTGGTTGAACTGCGCGATCGCCTGGTTCAACGTACCAAGCTCGTTCGGCACGATGCCGCCCGTGCTCAGCGGCACGTTCTGGAACATGACCTTCGAGTTGGTGTACGTCACGGCCAACTGACCCGAGAGTCCGTTGCGCGTGAAATCGCCCTTGTTGAACTGGAACTCGACGCCTTCGTCGCGGTTGACGCCGACCGGAACTTGCGTGACGAAGTTCGCTCCGATGAACGTCTGCTGTTGCCAGTTCGAGACCCACGTGTAAAACGGCGTGAGCTTGAAGCTCATATCCGTTCCTCTAAGGTGTTGTTCCCACGAGAGGTCGTATTGGCCCGACGAGATGCCCGGAATCGGGTGGAACGGCGAGTAGAACCCGAGGTTCATCGTGTTGTTCCAGACCGAGCGGTCATCGCCGCTGAGGCCGAGATACTGGACGGAGGCCGAGATCGGCGGCTCGGTATAGCGGCCGGCCGAGGCACGGAAGACCGTGTCCGGATTGGCCGTGAACGTTGCCGAGAAACGCGGTTCCCAGTAGTCGAGGTTATACGACGACGGCGATTGTGCCGTAAAGTTCGGCGCGGCAACGCCATCTTGGGTCGTGCCGTTGGGATGCACCCAGCCGGTCTTGATGCCGTTGGGATGCAGTGCTGCCGCCGCCTTGTCGCAATCGCCGACCACGTATTGCGCGTTGGCCGGTGGGGGCGTACCCGGAGGCAGCGCCTGCACGAGAACCTCATTCGTCGAGGCTTGGACGCACGTGTAGTTCGCCGTCATTTGCGCGTAGAATGCGTCGGCCGCCGTCAGCGAATCGGGCAGGTCGTAGGTGAAGTTGTCGTACCGGATGGATGCGTTGATCAACAACTTGTCGTTCGGACGGAACTGATCGGCTAATGCCGCGTTGGTAAACACGGGCTTAACCGTGTTGTAGGATCCGGACGCATTGCCTTGCCAGAGGCTGTCCCACGTTGCGTGAGCCCGGGCCGCCGGCGAGCCGGGAGCGCCGAATTCACAAGTGGTCGTCGTCGGGCACGGGCCTACGCTAGCAACGCCGGTCCACGTCGGACTGAGGGTACATGCTGGATTATTCGCGTTGGCACAGTTGAATGAGCCGCCGCCTGTTGTCTTTCCAGTCAAGTTAACGTCGTAGTACGAGCTGGTCAAGCACGGTACCGAATAGCCGAACGGGGCTGCGGCCGCGTTGCCCTTGGTGCCGTAGCATTTGTAGTTGCCCGGGCCACCTGACATGTACCCGATCGGCGAATCTTCGCCGAACGCGTTGGAGTTGTTGAACCGGATCACGCTGGCGGTCGTATAGTTGCCGTCGAGCGTCAACAGGTTCTGGTCGTTGATTTGGTCTTGGAAGTCGAGCGCGGCGCCCGACGTGTGCGTGATCAACTGATACTGACCGGCGACACCCGAGGTCGGAATGCCGTATCCGGTGCTGCCGGCCAACGGGTTGACCTGCAGCCAGTCCGAGTAGAACGTGTAACCGTACGCGCGCAGATACGCGGCCTGGCTCAGCGCGTACGTATACTGCAGCTTGGTGATGCCGGTATCGTTGCGAATGGTGCTGAGCGAGTCATCGTACAGCGGCAACGGGCCGTCGAACGCGTGCGGCGGCGTTGCCGGCGCGTAGTAGGCTCCCGGCGTCTTGATGTTCGTCGGGCTGCTGGAGATGACGGAGCCGAACGGCACGTTATACGCGACGCCGTCGGCGTACGCGAAGTACGTCGGACCGCACGCAATTCCCGGAATCTTGGTCGTGCTACCGCAGATATACGGTCCCGGGGGGGCCCCTGCCCGCTGCTGCAGATAGAACTGGCTCGGCTGCAGGAACGACAGAATTTGGCCGCCGCCGGAGCAACCGTTTACATTGAGACCGGGGCCGATGTTTTCCGGGCCGCAGGTCGGCGCGGCGTAGTTCGTGCCGTATGCCGAAAAGACGGCCTGCGCGTAACCCGGTCCCGCATCGTTGGGACTCTCAAGGAAGTAGTTCGCGAGTGCCGAGCCACTCCAAAGGAGCTGAATGTCGTCGCGAAGTCCGTTGGCCTTCGGGATGCCCATGTGCAGGTTGACGACGTTCTCGCGGTCGGCGATCTGGGCCGGGTTGCCGATCGTGCCGCTATAGTACTGCCAGCAGCCTTGGTCGGGGAAGCTGAACTTCTGACCGAGGAGCGGGCACATGCCCTTGTCGCCTTGGGAGTCGCTGAAGACGCCTTCCGGATTGACGTCGTACACCTGAGAGCTCAAGAAACCGTAGCCAATCGATGCACCGTCGGTATCGCCTGAGAAGATACCGCCCGGCACCATATAACCGGCGCCGTAGCTATTGTCGAAGAATCGGAACGTTTGATTGTAACCCGACAAACCGACGTAGTAGCTGAACGTACGGTCGGGCGTCGAGCCGCCGATTTCTACCGAAGCCTGGTGGTAATACTGAGGCGTACCAAGGCCGAAATTCGCCGTCGCGAAGCCCGGGAACGTACCGGTCTTGATGACCTGGTTGACGAAGCCCGAGATACCGGACGAAGCGATGCTCGACGGGCCGCCGCCGGTATAGACCTGCAACTCTTGCAGACCCAGGCTCGACTCCGTTGAGGAGTTGTAGTTATCGAAGGCACGGTTGATCGGAATACCGTCGTATTCGAACGCCGTGTAGTAGTAGTTTTGTCCGCGGACGTAGGCGCCGTTGAAATCCCAACCGATGCCGCCTTGCGACGTCTGAACGCCCGGAACGGACGCCATCGCCGAATAGGCGTTGTTGAGATTGCCGCCGCCGCCGAGCGCTTGCGCTGCGGCTGCCTGTGCGGAGTTAACGTTGTACAAGTCGGATCCCACACCGGATTTCACCAGTGAGGTTCCCGCTTGCGACGTGACTCGTCCGATGACGATGAGCGCCTTCGCTAGACGCCACGCAACTTGTTGCGTTTGGTCCGCAAAGACGACCACGCCCGGAAACGAGGCGTCCTGATACCCGCTCTTATGCAGGCTAACTGTGTATGTATCAGGCGGTAGTGAGAGAATAGTGAAGTGTCCGCCTGCGTCCGTCGTCGCGGTGCGCGTTTGCGACGGTGCGACTGCTTCGATGCGTACATCGGCAATCGGTGCACCATTCGTATCCGTGATAGTACCAGCGATGTTGCCGGTGGTTTCCGCCAGTGCCCATGTTCCCTGGCAGAGGAATGCCACCATTAACGACGCTGCTACGGCCGCGCGACGGAGGGTTCCAGATGAACTCATATGTTCCTAACCCTCTTGGTTTCGAGTTATCAAAAGGCGAGCCGCCCTGCCTCCCTCGGCGTTTATGCGCCTCAGGAATTCCACAGAGTGACCCACTGCGCCAAGGATTTGCTCAGGAAAAGCTCGGTTCCTTTGCGATGCATTTCTTAAGAATGGCCGGTATATCGGATGGTTGCCCGGCTACCGGGACGCCGGCAGCCTCGAACGCCGCGATTTTGCTCGCAGGGGTTCCGAAATTCCCCGAAATGATCGCTCCGGCATGGCCAAGCGACTTACCGGGCGGTGCGTTGCGTCCGCCGATGAACGCAACCACCGGCACGTCAGGCATGTGCTGCCCGATGAACGCCGCGGCATCTTCTTCGTCGGAGCCGCCGATCTCGCCGCACAGTACGATCGCTTTGGTCTGCGTATCGTTTTTGAACTCACGCAGGCATTCGACAAACGTCGTGCCGATAATGGGATCCCCGCCGACACCGACGCAGGTGGATTGGCCCAAGCCGCTGCGGGTGAGAAGATCGACGACCTCATAGGTCAGCGTGCCGGAACGCGACATCACGCCGACGTCGCCTTCCTTAAAGACGTGCCCCGGCATGATGCCGACCAGCGCTTTACCCGGCGAGACGAGGCCGGGGCAGTTGGGGCCGATGATGCGCATGCCCGGCGTCGTTGCGACGACCTTGAGCATGTCGTGCACCGGAACGCCTTCCGTGATGCAGACCGCAAAGGTGATGCCGGCATCGTAGGCTTCGCAGAGCGCGTCGGCGGCAAAGGGCGGCGGCACGAAGATGCAGGTATGCGTGGCACCGGTCGCCTCGACCGCGGCCTTGACCGTATCGAAGACGGGAAGACCTTGCGGCGTTTTCTGGCCGCCTTTACCCGGCGTAACGCCGCCGACGAGGTTGGTTCCATACTTGAACATGCGGTCGGTGTGATACGAACCTTCGGCACCGGTGATGCCTTGCACGATCACGCGGCTATTCTTATCGAGAAAGATCGACACGCTCTACCCTTTCGCCGCCGCGGCGATGCGCACGGCTTCGCGCGCGCCTTCATCCATGGTCTCGACCGGCGTCATGCCGGCCTGCGCGAGTATGCGTCGTCCTTCCTCTTCGTTCGTGCCGGTCAACCGGATCACCATTGGAATCTTGCGTGACGTTGTTTCGCGCATGGCGTCGACGACGCCGCGCGCCACTTCGTCGCCGCGCGTAATGCCGCCGAAAATATTGATGAAGAACGCTTTCGCGTTCGTATTGTTCACGACGAGCTCGTAACAGTTGCGAACGCGTTCGGCGTTTGCACCGCCGCCCACGTCGAGGAAGTTGGCGATCTCGCCGCCCGCATTGCTCACGGCATCCATCGTCGCCATCGCTAGACCGGCACCGTTGGCCAGCGTTCCAACATCGCCGGGGAAACGGCGGAAGTTGCGAATGCCGACGCCGGCTTTCGATGCCAGCGATTCATCTTCATCGAGCGGCAACACGCTGTGCCATTGCGCAAACTCCGGAGTGCGGAAGAGCGCGTCGTCGTCGAGTTCGACCTTAGCATCCGATGCGATGACGCGTCCGTCGTGCGTTAATGCGAGCGGATTGATCTCAACGAGCTTTGCGCCGTACTGGAAGAACGCGTCGTACAGCGCGCCGGCGATGGCGGGAAACTGTTTTCGATAACCGGGATCGAGACCGGCGGCGAACGCGAGTTCGCGTCCGATGAACGGCGAGTATCCCATCGCCGTGTCCACGTAGACGCGAGCGATGGACTCGGGATGATGCTCCGACACCTCTTCGATATCCATGCCGCCGAAACGGCTTACGATGAAGACCGGTTTGCGCGCGCCGCGATCGATCGTCAACGCACAATACGCTTCGTGCGCGATGCCGAGCCGTTCTTCGACGAGCAACGAGGATATCGGTTCCCCGTTGGGATTCTGGCGATTCGGCGGCATCGGCGTCGCCATGATCTCCATCGCCCTTTTCCGTCCCGTTTCTGGATCGCTCGCCATGTGAATCTTACCGGCCTTACCGCGACCGCCCATCAATACTTGCGCCTTGATCACCCAGTCGCCGGGTGATGCGTGCATGAAGCGTGCGACGTCGTCCGGGGTGAGCGCGTGCCCGCTGCGCGGCACGGGAATGCCGGCGCGCTTGAACAGTTCCTTGCCCTGATACTCCATTAAATTCATAGCGGGCCCTGGGGTTCGCGTTGCTCTCCGTTTGTCATCCCCGCTCGAGCGTTCACCGCGCCGGCTGCGGCGCAGGATTCGGTGCTTCCGCCGAAGATCGCGGCAAGGCCGCACGCCGACGAAAACATGCGGCGATTATCATGGCCAACCCCGCTCACGAACGCGTAGCGCTGCGCGGTGCCGTTCGGGTGCCGCCGGCCGATGTATTCGATGAAGAACTTCGCCCGCGCAAAGCGATAACGTCCTTGCGCCTCGCCGCCGCACGAGCGATCGAGATCTTCTTCGTCGGGCTTCGTGTCCGCGGTGCCCATCAGGTAGGTTACGAGCCGCCGCGCGTAGCGTGCTTCGAGTTGCTCGGCGGTACCGGTTACGTAGCGGGGTGCACCTCGCAATCCGTAGCGCCAAGCATCGAAGCCTGGGCAGTTCCGCTGTGGATACGGACGCCAATCGGTGAAATACAAGTACGAGGACGGATTGGAAACGACCAGCCGCACGGGAACGCGCGACGGCGAGTTTAATTGCGGCGCGTGACCGACGACGGCATACCGCTGAACGATCTGGCCGCCCGCGGAATGCCCTGCGATAACGATCTCTCGGAGTCTCGGAAAGCGACGCGCATGTGAGAGTCGCGCGACCATCGCATCGAAAACGTCGTAGGTGCTGATCGGTGCCGGTGCTATGGCATCGGAGCCGCCGGGCCACTTCGCATCCCAGTACAACGTTCGGGAATCCGTCGCGTGGCCCGCAAGATCGCTCTTTTCGACGAACTGCGGCGCAATCACGAACGTATCGTCGAGCACATGCGCGTCGTGAGCGGCGATTACTCCGGTATCGTAATAGTAATCGGCGTCACGTAAGACGCCGTGCACGATGATGAGCGCGCGCGTTACCGTTGCGTCTCCATCGAGCGACGCCGTGCCGAAGTAGCGCGCGTAACCGCTGCCTCGCGCCGTTTGAACGAGGAAGCGGCGGTCCGCGAGACGGCCCGAACTGTCCGGTTGCGGCGTCGTGGTAACCGGCACCGGCACCGTACCCAGGAGCGTGCCGGCGAGTCCGAGGGCTGCCAGGATGCGCACGTTTCGCATCGCTAGTCGAGGCGTCCGAGCAGCGAACGTGCTATGACGATCTGCTGGATCTCCGACGTGCCTTCATAGATCTCGGTGATCTTCGCGTCCCGGTACAGACGTTCGACGGGGAACTCGGTGGTGTATCCGTAGCCGCCGTGAATCTGCACCGCCTCCGCGGAGTGTTTGCGCGCGGCGGTGGAGGCAAAGAGTTTTGCCATGCTGGCTGGGATCGCAAAAGGCTTTGCCGCGTCGGCGAGCGCGGCGGCGCGGTACGTGAGTGCACGCGCCGCATCGAGGTCGGTGGCCATGCGCGCGATCTTGAACGAGATGCCTTCGAACGCGCCGATCGGTTTGCCGAACGCCATGCGTTCCTTCGCGAACTTCACCGACTCGTCGAGACAGGCGGCGAGAATGCCGCACGCTTGCGCGGCGATGCCGATGCGTCCGGCGGTGAGCGCCGTCATCGCGTTGCCAAAACCAGTACCTTCTTCGCCAAGAATTGCGTCGGCTCCGACGACCGCATCGTCGAACGCAAGGTCGCAGGTATTGCTCGTGTGAATTCCCAGCTTCTCGGTCACGCGCTCCACCGTCACGCCCTGGGCTTGTGGATCGATCAAGAACGCACTGATGCCGCGCGCGCCCGCACCGCCGGTACGGAACATCCCCATGACGACGCCGGCGTAGCTTCCGGTGCTGCACCACTGTTTGCGGCCGTTGAGCACGTAGCCGTCGGCGCGGGGCGTTGCGGTAGCGCGCAATGCGACCGCATCGGAACCGGCATCCGATTCGGTCAGCGCAAAACCGGCGATGACGTCTTCCGCGGCGAGTTGCGGCAACCAGCGATCTTTCTGTTTTTCGGAGCCGAGTTTGAGAATGGCCGAACAGATCATCGAGTGCACCGACACCGTGACGGCAGTGCCGGCATCAACCTTCGCAATCTCTTCGACCGCTAGCGCGTAGGAAAGATAATCCGCACCGGCGCCGCCATACGCTTCGGGGACCAGAATCCCCATGAGCCCGGCTCGCGACAACTTCGTATAGAGTTCGCGTGGAAACGTATGGTCGCGATCCCATCCTGCGATATACGGCGCAATCTCGCGCTGCGCAATCTCCGCCGCCAATGCGCCGACCTGCCGCTGCTCCTCACTCGGCTCGAACCGAACGCCCGTCGTCGTTATCATTCTACTTTCTTCATCGCATCGATGTGACGGAGCTTGGTCGTCGACAATGGCTATATAGTAGCGATTAGTAGGTCCTCATGGCGAGGCCGGCATGCCCCGAGCCTCATCTGCAAAACTACACCGACACGAGCACGGCGTCGCCTTGGCCGCCGCCCGAACATATCGACGCGATGCCGTATCCGCCTCCGCGTTTGCGCAACTGGTTGATCAGCGTGATGAGGATACGCGCGCCCGATGCGCCGATGGGATGCCCCATCGCGACGGCGCCGCCGAACTGATTGATCGTGCCCTCTTCCAAACCCAAGCGTCGCGACGACGTAATGGCCACCGCTGAAAACGCCTCATTGATCTCCCAGACCGCGATATCGCTGACGCTCAAACCGGTGCGATCCAAAAGTTTGCGCGCGGCCATTGCCGGCGTGAGACTGATGTACGGAGAGTCCCAGGCGATCGTCGCATGTTCGAGAATCGTCGCGAGCGGTTCGTGGCCGTGCTCGCGCGCATACGACGCATCGGCAAGAATCATTGCCGCGCCGCCGTCGTTGACGCCGGGCGCATTGCCGGCAGTAACCGTTCCATTTTTTTCGAGCGGCCGCAACTTTGCCATGGCTTCAACGCTCGCATCCACGCGCACCGATTCGTCGCGGTCGACGACGGCGTGCGGCACATTGCCGGTCGTAAACGGCGCATACGCTTCATAGTCGAGCGTAAACTCTGCCGACGGTTCGTGCTCCCAGACCGAACCGCCGCCGCCGACCATCGCCGGAACGCGCATCTTGCCTTGGCGCGGGAGCGCATCGACGAGCACCGTATCTCTTTGCTTTGAGGCGACGCGAACCGGCACGATCTCGTCACCGAAGTGTCCGGCGTCGTGCGCGGCCGCTGCGCGCCGATGACTCTCGTACGCGAAGGTGTCTTGCTCTTCGCGCGTGAGTTTCAACTCGACGGCGACCTTGCTGCCTTGCGTCGCCATGGTCATAGGAAAATACTGGTCCCACAAACCGTCGTAGACCATTGCGTCCGTAAGTGCGCCGTCGCCGAAGCGATAACCCCAGCGAGCGTCGCGCAGCAGGTACGGCGCATTCGACATGGATTCCATACCGCCGGCGCCGATCACCGTCGCGGCGCCCGCGTTGATCGAACGCATGCCCTGCACGATCGCAAGCAATCCGGAAGCGCACACTTTATTGACCGTATCCGCGGTAACCGTCTTTGCAAGACCCGCTTTGAAGAGCACCTGCCTGGCGGGATTCTGGCCGACGCCGGCCTGGAGCACTTGTCCGAAGCCGACGTGGTCGATCTCGGTCGGGTCCACATTGGACCGCTCGATAGCCGCCGCCAATGCGACCGCGCCGAGCGTCGTCGACGACAGTGGAGCGAGCGCTCCTCCAAGCTTGCCGAACGGCGTACGCGCCATGCCGAGCACGACGGTTTTTGAGTTCAAACCAACCATGCGACGGTAATTCCTGGTGGCGCTCCGGACCGCCTGCGCCACGCGGGGCTAATGCGTAACAACCACCGGGCAGCTCTCACATTCGAACTGCACCGTGACGTGCGCGACGCCGAAGCGTTCGCGCGCACACCGGTCGATCTCGCGCAACACCTGCGCGGCCTCACTGATGCGGCGGTCGTCCAGCATGACGTGCGCGCTGAGCGCGTGCGAGCCGCTCGCAATGGACCACACGTGAAAGTCGTGCACGCCGGTCACGCCGGGTATGGCGTGCAGTGCCGCGACCAAGCCGTCCACGTTGACGCTTTCCGGAACGCTTTCGAGCAGCACGTCGGTCGCGTCGCGCATCAGCCGAACGACGCCCGCCACGATGATTGCAGCGACGAACAGCGAGAGCGCCACGTCGACGTTTGCAACGCTCGTGATCGTGATGACGATGCCGCCGATTACCACCGCGAGTCCACCCAGCGCGTCGCCGGCAATGTGAAAGAGCGCCGCGCGGAGATTGAGATCGCGCTTGGCGTGCCCCCGCAGCGATAGACCGATCGCAACGTTGACGGCAAGACCGATTGCTGCGACGATCGCCATCAGCGGCGCATCGGGGTGCACCGGCGCGCCGAAGCGCCGCACCGCTTCGTACACGATCGCCATTGTCGCCAGCAACAGAATGGTGCCGTTGAAGAGTGCGGCCAGCACTTCGATGCGCCCGTAGCCGAACGTCCGGCGTCGATCGGCGGGTCGCGCGGCTCCGATGACGGCGATAACTGCAAGGCCCAATGCGACCGCGTCCATCCACACGTGAACGGCATCGGCGCTTAACGCTAAACTATGCGAATACGCGCCACCCCACGATTCGAGCACCGCGACCCCTACGGTCGCGGCGAGCGCCACCCCTAAACGCCGCCGAATCGGCATCGCCTTACGCGCGACGCGCGCGCACCACGAGTGCGACAAGCATCGCTGCAAATGTTAGGAAGGTTTTGCTCTCGGCAGTACGCACGACGCTGCCGTTCCAGTCGCCGCAGGCCGCTCCATATGGCGTGGAGCGTGGAAAATACCGCGGCACGCTTTGGCAATACCGCTCGAAGCTCTCGCCGAACCGTTCGCGCAGAAAGCCTTCCTCGTGCGGCACGATCGCCGCGTAGACCGCGGCCATGGTCGCCAGCGAACCGCCGGCGAGCAGCGCGCGCATCAGCGTACGGTTGCCGCCGGTGAAGGCGATTGCGAATCCGGCGGCGGTCATGAAGTTGCCGGCGTAGAGCGGATTGCGCAGATACGCGTAGGGACCGGCGGTGACGAGTTTGGGCGCGGTGACGACGTCGTTGCGCGTCGTGACGCCTGAATAACCGACCGCCCAGCAGCGAAGCAACTCGCCGGCAATCGCGAGAGGGAGACCGACTGCAATGCTCGCTGCGGTCGGCTTACCTTGCGTCACCAGTGCGATAGCTGGGAGGCTCAATAATAAGCCCCGGTTCTTAAAGATGAGCGCGCGCATGCTCGTAGATATCCTCCAACGATTGCTTCAAGGGTATGTGCGGCTGCCAACCGGTTGCGGAACCCAACTTCGCGGGATTACCGACTGAAATGAACGTTTCGCCGGAGCGGACGCGTGCCCGGTCTTCGCGCACTTCGACGGCAACGCGAGCGATCGCGATGAGCTCGCGCAAAACGTCGCGCACGGTCACAGCCCGCCCGCTGCACACGTTGTATATCTGCGCGCCTTCGCCGCGGCGTGCGAGCGCCAGATAGGCTTCGACGGCATCGCGGACGTCTAAAAAATCCCGCGCGGCTGCGAGGTTGCCCACGTACATCTGTTTCTCCGCGCCGCCGGCGATGCGAGCCAACTGAGTCGCAAACGACGACACGACGAATCGTTCGCTTTGCCCCGGGCCGATCTGATTGAAGCCGCGCGCGATCACGACGTCCAGACCGAAACTCCGGGCGCCCGCGAGCAGCAGGATTTCAGCGGCCGCTTTGCTGGCGCCGTACGGATTGACCGGATGCCGCTGCAGCGATTCGTCAAGCGGATACTCGTGCGGTTCGCGCGCGCCGTACACTTCGGCGGAGCTTGTGAAGATGAAGCGCGGCGTATCACCGCCGAACTCGCGAACGGCTTGCGCCAACCGCGCCGTCCCCATGATGTTCACGTCGTACGTCGAGGACGGCGATTCCAATGCCGCAGGCACGTAACTTTGCGCGGCCAGATGAAAGACGACGTCGGCCCGTGCCGCTCGTACCGCTGCGACCAACGACTCCACATCGCATAGATCCAACGGAAAGTAATCGGCGCCGTCGTTCGGGCCGCCGCAGGCCAGGACGTCGGCATTTTCACGCCGCAGCGCCGCAACCAAATAACGGCCGACGAAGCCGCTGGCTCCAGTAACGAGGGCTCGCATTGCGTCGCTGCCTACGCCCTTGCGGCGTACCGGTCGAGGTCCGCGCGAACCATCATGGCCACCAACGCTTCAAACTCGACGGTCGGTTTCCAACCCAACCGCTTCGCCGCCTTACCCGCATCGCCGATGAGTGAATCCACTTCTGCAGGACGCATGAAGCGCGGGTCCACCACGACGTACGGTTCGTACGATCCCAAACCCGCCGCTTCAAAGGCGATGCGCACGAAATCCCGGACGCTATGCGTCCGGCCGGTCGCGATCACGTAGTCGTCGGGCGTCCCTTGTTGCAGCATCGCCCACATGGCCGCAACGTAATCGCCGGCGAAGCCCCAATCGCGCTGCGCGTCGAGATTGCCCAAACGCAGATCGGTCGCTAGCCCATGCCTGATGCGCGCCACGCCGTCGGAAATCTTCCGAGTGACGAACTCCTTGCCGCGGCGCGGTGATTCGTGGTTGAAGCAGATGCCGCTGCACGCAAAGAGATCGTACGACTCGCGATAGTTGACGGTAATCCAATGCCCGTATACTTTGGCGACGCCATATGGGCTGCGCGGATAGAACGGGGTCGTCTCGCGCTGCGGCGTCTCGACGACTTTGCCGAACATTTCGGAACTCGAGGCTTGATAAAAGCGAATCCCGGGATTCACTTGACGTACGGCTTCCAACACGCGGGTGACGCCGAGCGCGGTGAACTCGCCCGTGAGCACGGGCTGCGTCCACGAGGCCACAATGAACGATTGCGCGGCGAGATTGTAAATCTCGTCGGGTCGAAACTGCTCCAGGATCGTCGTGATGGAGCTTTGATCGAGCAGATCGCCGGAGACGATCTCGATCGCGTCCACGATGTGTTCGATGCGTTCGTGCACCTCGGTACTCGTGCGCCGCGTCATCCCGACGACGCGATAGCCTTTGTCGAGCAGCAGTTCGGCGAGATACGAACCGTCTTGGCCGGTGATCCCCGTGATGAGCGCCGTCTTGCTCACCAGTGCGGCCGTCCTTGGCGAATGCGTTCGGCGAGCGTCACCGCGACGAACGCGGCCACCTGGCTGGGCAGCGTGCCGCGTCCGAAACCGGCGTCGTATCCCAGTTCGCTCGCGATCCTGTTCGTCACCCGCGGACCGCCGCAAACGAGCACGACGTTATCGCGAATCCGCTCGGCTTCGAGCAGTTCGCTGAGCTCCGTGAAGTTCGTGATGTCGCTTCCTTTCTGGGTGACGGCTTGCGATGCGAGCAGCGCGTCCATCTTTTCGGTCGCGCGCAAAGCGTACCAACTCTTCCACGGCCACTTGGCTCCCCAAATTGAACGTTTCGAACTCGCGATACCGTTCCAACCCGTAATCGCCCTTGTAACCCTTCATGCTGAGAATGGCGTCGATGCCGACGGTATGCGCGTCGGTGCCGATGCAGGCGCCCGCGACACGCACTTTGCGTCCGACGCGCTCGCGAATAAAGGCGTCGATATCGTCCATCGTCATCGCGTGCGCGCCCGCGCCCGATGCCGCGATGGCGTCCACGTCGACCGCTTGCGGCGTCGTCGCGTACACCACAAAAAACGAGAAGCCGGAACCGAGCGGCCTTCCATCGGCAACACTGACGTCGGTAAATCCCATTGCGGTCACCAGTCGCCGCGCGGCTTCGTCGGCGCCTTCGCTCCACTCCACCGGCAACGTAAAGGACAGCTGCATCTTGCCGTCGTTCTGCGTGTCGCCGTACGGCCGCACCAACCTCGTCACGTCAAGCAGCCTGTCCGCCGCGACGTCGAAGCGCCTCTTCGAACGGATTCCAATACTCCGGGGCCTTTTCGAACACGCCCTCGAAGCCGCGGCCGCCTTCGGCCGAGCGCGATACGTCGGCGAAGATCGCGCGCTCGATCGCACGCATCAAGCCCATCGTCGAAACGCGTTCCAACAGCATTTCGCACGCTTCCAGGACGTCGCTCGCGCGCCGCTCGAGGATGCCGCCGGGCTTGGCCACGATCTCGTCGCCGAAATGGCGCGCGGTGTTCATGATGTAGCGCGCATTCTCGAGCGAGAGCGCGCGATCGCCCAGGAACGGCGTATGGATCGCTTCGGTGAGCATGCCGCAGAGATGAATCTGCTGATGCGTCATCACCGACGTGAGGTTGAAGAGCGCATCGATGAGATGGCCTTTGAAGATGTCGCCCGTCATGTGTTTGGTCGGCGGCATATACTTCAGCGGCGCGTTGGGGAAAATTTCGCGCGCCAGCTGCGCCTGCGCGACTTGCAACAAGAAGCCGTCTTCGCGATCCGGATCGATCTCGTACGCATCGCCCAAGCCGATCTGCTCGTCCGGCAAGCCGGCGCGATGCGCGAACTCTTCGTTGATGAACTGCGAGGCGAGCACCGCGGGCGCTTGTTCGACCGCGTCGGCCGTCGTGAGATAGTTATCCTCGCCGGTATTGATGACGATGCCCGGCGTATGCATTGAGCATGCGGCTGAAGTGCTGATCGACGAACGTGCGCTGCATGTTGATGTCGCGAAAGAGAATGCCGTACATCGAATCGTTGAGCAGCATGTCGAGACGTTCGAGCGCCGCCATGACGGCGATCTCCGGCATGCACAATCCGCTCGCGTAGTTCGTGAGCATCACGTAGCGGCCAAGACGTTCGCTCGCTTCGTCGAGCGCCGTCGCGCACGATGGCGAAGTTCGCTTGCGTCGCGTACGTGCCGCCGAAACCTTCGGTCGTCGGACCGTACGGCACGAAATCGAGCAGCGATTGTCCGGTCGAGCGAATCACCGCGATGACCTGCGCTCCGGCCTCGGCTGCGGCGACTGCAGCGGTGCGGTCTTCGTAGATGTTGCCGCTCGCGACGATGACGTAGAGCAGCGGCGGCGGAAGTTGGGGGACAGCGCTCGAGTCGCGTGGCGCGTTCGTGCGCTGCGCTGCAATGCGCTCCATGGCGCCAACGACGAGCGGCGAGAGCGCGCCGCGCGCGGCCGCTTCGGGCGTTCCGGCGAAATCGATCGAGCGCGATCTCTCCGGCGCCGATTCGCTCCGCCAGGGCCTGCGGCTCGAATCCGGTTTCGGCCAAAGCGCGGCCGAACGGCAGCGCGACCCCGCCGCCGCGTTCGCGCGGAGAAAGCGCGTCGACGACGGCGTTCGGGAGGGGCGCTTCCTGCGCGGTGACGCCGTCGACACCGAGCAGACGCAGCACCGAGCGCTCCACGGAGACGGTGGAATGCGCGGCGATGAATGCTTCGACCGGCTCGACGATGGCCGCGGCCAGCCGGCGGCATCGCGCCACCCGCGCCGCGGTCGATCTCGAGTTTCACTGCGCCGTACTTAGGCTTTGGCCGCCCGAACCCTTAGATAGGCGGCGATGCCCTCGCGCCACGAGGGCAGCGTAATGCCGATTTCGCGCAAGCGGCCGTTCTCGAGCGCCGAGTAGGGCGGACGCAGCGCGGGCGCCTTCCAGTCCGCCCCGGAGATCGGCTGCACCATCGTGCCGGCTCGCGGCCTGACTGGCAGCTTCGCGGGCGAAATCGTACCAGCTGACCGGCACCCTCGTTGACGGCGTGATAGAGGCCGTACCGCTGGCTTTCCAGCAGCCGGCGCAGCGCGCGCGCGAGGTCTCCGGCAAACGTCGGCGAGACGACGACGTCGCTCACCACCCGCATCGGCCGCCGCTCGCCACCGTCGAGCACGCGATCGATGAAGCCGCGGCGACCGCGCGCGGACCGAGAGGGCCCGTAGACGCCGCAGGTGCGAACGACGAACGCGCGCGCGCCGGATGCTTCGACGAGCAGTTCGCCTTCGAGTTTCGAGCGGCCGTATGCCGAGAGCGGATGCGGCTCGTCGCTCTCCGTGTACGGCGCTCCCTTACGGCCGTCGAAGACGTAATCGGTGCTCAGCGTCAGCAAGTTGGCGTCGTTGCGTGCCGCAATCTGTGCCGCCCGTCCGACGGCGTACGCGTTGATCTGCATCGCGCGATCGCTTTCGCGCTCGCAACGATCGACGTCGGCAAATGCGGCGGCGTTCACGATCGTTCCGGCATCCGCCTCGATCAGCGCGCGTTCGACGGCAGCGCTATCTTCGAGTTGCAATGCATCGTGCGGCGGCGCGACGACGACGCAATCGTTCCAGGTTTGCGCGATCGCGGTTCCCAGCTGACCGGAACCGCCGATCAGCAGAACGCGCTTTAGACGGTCGATCGCCGTCCGCTCGTGCCGCGCTGCAAGATGAGCGCAATCATGACGGCAATACGCAGCCGCCAGATTACCGATCACCATGATGCCGACGACGCGTTCGAGCGTCGGATGCATCAACACGATCGCAGAGAGCGTGCCGAGCGTACAGACGAGCAGCGGCACCGTAAACGCCAAGCGGTGGGTGGCGATGCCGTAGAAGGTCAAGGCGTTGGTAAAGGCGAGCAATACCATTGCAACGCCGTAGCGCACGAGCAGCGGCGCGGCAGCGTCGAACGCATGGCCGACCAATGCGTGCAGCACGAACAACCCGAAGAAGTGGAATATCGCGATGCCGCACAGTGCGACGACCGCCAGCATCGCTAAACTGCCGCCCAGTACGTCGCGCGTGCGCGCGCCGCGTGCGTGACGATCGGCGGCCTGCGGCAGCAAGACGGTCGGCACGAAACCCACGAGATAGAGCAGCATCTTGCCGCCCAGGGATGCGGCGGCGTAGAGTCCCGCCGCGTGTTCGGGAAAATAGTGTTTCACCAGTACGACGTCGGCCGAGCCCATCAAGGCGATGGCTGTCGTTGCGGCCGCAGCGCCCGCGCCTGCATTGAGAATGCGCCGCCAGTCGTAACGCACCGCGTGGGGTCGCGAAGAAGCGTAGCGCCGCCATAACCGCGATCCAAGGAAGACCAACGCGAAGAGTGTGCCGATCAAAAAGCCGACGAGGCCGCCGCCCAGCTTCAATCCGATTGCAATCATGGCTACGATGCCGCACACCTTCGCGACGCCTTCGATGGCGTTCGACGCACCGTAACCGGCAAAGTCTTGCGTTCCTTGGGCGATCGCGCGCAGCGCGTTAACGAAGAGCACGGTCGCCGACACCAACCCCACGAGCGGAAACGACCAGAGCGGCACGTGCAAGAAAATGCGCGAACGGCACCGCGCAGAGCGACGCAACGATCAAATATGCGACGCCGAGTTTCGCAAAGCCCGAAGCGATGCTATCGCAGAGGCCGCGCAGGTGTCCGTCGTCATGCAGCGCCCGAAACTCGGCCGCGAGCTGCGCGACCACCGGGGCGACAAACGCGGCGGGCAGCGCGGCGATGGAGGCGGCGTTGATCAGCGCGTAGAGTCCGCCGTAGGCGACGACCCCGAGTTGCCGGCTGGCGACGGCATGTGCGAGAAAACCGCAGACGTTGAGCACCATGCCGGCGCTGAAAACCAGGAGACTCTGCTTGACGATCGCGCTGGTGCGCAAACGTTCGAGTCCACGCCGCAGCACGAACGTGCCCGGTGGACTCATACTCCCGTTCATCGAAGCGTGCTACTTATGGAGATCGAGCATTTACCCCTTGACGGCGCACTGATGCTCACGCCCGAGGTCTTCACCGACGAACGAGGAGCATTTCAGGAGCTGTTTTCGTTCGAGCGATACGCTGCGTGCGGCATAAACGATTCGTTCGTTCAAGATAATCGTTCGCTATCGCGCCGCAACGTCTTGCGCGGACTGCACGGCGACCCTCGCATGGCCAAACTTGTCGGCGTATTGCGCGGCAGCGTCTACGACGTGATCGTGGACGCCCGGCGCGGCAGCACCGGCTTTGGCGTGCTGGTACGGTGCGACGTTAACGGCAACCAACGCTCGCCAACTCTACGTTCCGCGCGGCTTTCTCCACGGTTTTCTCACCCTCGAGGACGACACGGTTTTCTGGTATAAGCAGAGCGCGGTCTACGATCCCGCGATGGAAGTCGCGGCGGCTTGGAACGACCCGCAGCTGCGCATCGCGTGGCCGCTCTACGGGTGAGCCGCTCCTCTCGCGACGGGACGCGGCCAACCCTCCGTTTCGCGCGATGGACGCGTAACAAAGCGCAGCCGCCGAGGTAGAAGCCGCCAAAGGAAGTAAAAACGAGGGAGGATGGCTCTTGATCAGAGCGACGAGGCTCTGGTGTTGCGCGTGCGCTCCGGGGAAAGAGAGGTCTTCGGCGTGCTCGTCGACCGTTACAAGCGCGGCATAGCAAACTTTATCGGGGCGACCGTGCGCAATCCGTCCGAAGCGGCCGACTTATCGCAAGAAACCTTCCTGCGCGCGTACGCGCACCTGCACACGTTCAATCCGCAGTTGGGCAAGTTCTCGACGTGGATCTACCAGATCGGCCGTAACGTCGTGCGCACGCATTTGACCAAATCGCAGCGCATGCCGCAGCTTCAGGAACTTCCGCAAGAACAAACGCTGGAAACCACGCTGGCCGATCCGGCGCCGGCTGCGGATCCGGCGGTGGGTTTACTGCGCCGGGAAGCCGAGCGCGAACTGCGCGCCGCGCTGGCGGAGCTTCCCGAGCGGACGCGTACCGTTCTGGCGCTCCGTTACTTCGATAATATGGAATACCAAACGATTGCCAGTACGCTGGGTCTATCGCTGGGCAACGTCAAGACGCTCATACATCGAGGCAAGATCGCGCTGACAAAAAAAATGATCGAACGGGAAGCGCGCGCGCTCGATGCGACGGTACCGCTTCGGCATAAAGGAACGATGCATGCGCTGCTCCTCGTGTGAACCGCTGCTCGACGCCTATCTCGAAAACGCGTTGCCGCCGCGGCAAATGCGCGACATCACGGCGCATCTGCGGCGGTGTCGCGGCTGCGAGGCGCTCCTCGCCGAGTTGCGCGTGGTGGATGCGCTGCTCACGACGGCATCGCCGCCGGCGAGCGTCGGATCGGAGTTCACCGCGGCCGTCGTCTTCGCAACCGCCCAAGCGCGTCAACCGGCGACCCACCGGCGCCCGCTTTGGCTTTTCCTCGCGCTCTATCTCGCCCTTGGCTGGATCGGTCTCGGCGTTCTCGCGCTGCGGGGCGACGCGATCGGCTCGATGCTTTCCGCGGCCGTTGCCGCGACGACGCGCGCTCTCATTGCGACGGGCGCGGTGGTCTCGGCCCTATCGCCCAATACGCCGTTCGTCGCTGGGTTGGTGAGTTGCGTCCTGCTGCTCGACCTCGCACTGATCGCCGTCATGTTGCATGTCGTGCGCCGGCGGAGGCGCACGTGAAGCGCCGAATTTCGATCGTGCTGCCGCTATTGGCGGTACTCTGTGCGCTGCTCGTGCGTCCCGCGCTCGCCGATACGCGCGCCGTCTATCACGGCGGCGTCTATTTCGGATCCGTCGTCGTCGAACCGGGCCAGATCGTCGAAGGCGATCTGACCGTCGTCTTCGGCGACGCCACCATTGAAGGCGTGGTCGAGGGCGATCTCAACGTCCTCGGCGGATCCGTCGATCCGCGACCAGGCGGCATCGTCACCGGACAAGTGCACCAAATTGGAGGGACGGTCGCCCAAGCGGTCGTGCCATGGGCGCCGAGCGACGTGGACCAGAGCCCGCTGCTTCCCGACGCGCGCCTGCTGTGGCGCGTCTCCTGGAATCTGCTGGCACTGCTCGTCTTTCTTGATTTTCCCGCTGCGCACGCGCATGGTGCTCGACCGCCTGGAGCGCCACCCCGGCTGGTGCGCCGCGGCCGGCGCCATCGGCTGCGTCGCGGTGATTCCACTCGCGGTGCTCTTAGCGATTACCATCCTGCTCATTCCGCTGATACCGCTGGAGTTTGTCTGCGTGTTTGCGGGCGCATTCTTGGGGACCGCCGCGCTGGCGTTTCTCGTCGGGAGACGGCTCTGCGAACTCGTTAGTCCGGCGACCACCCCGTCGCCGCTGCTTGCGCTGATCGTGGGCCTCCTCCTCATCACGGCTGCCGAACTGGTGCCGGTGCTGGGAACGCTGGTGCTCGTGCTGGTGGGCCTCATCGGGTTGGGCGCAACGATCCTTTCCTTCATCGGAGAGCGGGCAGGCATTCCGGCGAGCGGACCCCCGGCGACCACCGGCTAACTAGCGCGGTATGTCCACGATCTCGCGCGCCGCACGGTTCGCCGAGCGCACCGCGCACCTGCGGGCCTCGACGATCCGCGAGATGCTCAAGGTCACGCAGCAGCCGGACGTCATCTCCTTTGGCGGCGGCCTGCCGGCGCCCGAACTCTTTCCCATCGAAGCGATCGGTGAGGCGGTCAAGGTGGTCATGGAGCGCTATGGCGCGGCCGCGTTGCAGTACAGCGTCACCGAAGGCATTCCGGAGATGCGGCGGTGGGTCTCCGAACGGCTCAGCCGGCGCTTCAAACGCGCTTTCGAATCCGACAGCGTCACCATTGTAAACGGCTCGCAGCAGGGCCTCGATCTCATCGGTAAGGTCTTTCTCGATCCCGGCGATCACGTCGTATTAGAAGACCCAACGTACCTGGGCGCGATTCAAGCGTTCGATGCCTATCAAGCGCGCTATCTGACGGTGGACACCGACGAAGACGGCTTGATTCCCGAATCGCTGGAACGCGTGTTGGAGCGCGCCGATCCGTTTCCGAAACTGCTCTACGTCGTTCCGAACTTCCAAAATCCGACGGGACGAACGCTCTCGGCACGCCGACGTGAAGCGGTCGTGCGCGTCTGCGAACGTTTCGGATCTGCCGATCGTCGAGGACGATCCGTACTGCGAGCTGCGTTTTGAAGGCGTGGACCTTCCTCCGCTGGTTTCTTATGAAAGCAGCGCGCCGGTCATCTATCTTGGAACCGGCAGCAAGATCATGGCGCCCGGGATGCGCGTCGCATGGCTCATGATTGAAGATGAGGAAATTCGCGAAAAGATCGTATTGGCCAAGCAAGGCGCCGATTTGCACAGCGGCACGTTCGCGCAGTACGTCTTTCACGAATACGTTTCGCATAACGATCGCGTTCGAAGCGCACGTGCGCCGCATCGTCGCGACGTACGCGCACCGCCGCGACGTCATGGCCGAAGCGCTCGCCGAGCACATGCCCGAAGGCGTGCGTGTCACACGCCCGGCCGGCGGCATGTTCTTGTGGGTGACCGTGCCAAACGTCGATACCGCCGAACTCTTGAAGATATCGGCCGAGATGAAAGTCGTTTTCGTACCCGGCGTGAGTTTCTATCCGGCGCGCGACGTGCACGACGGCATGCGCTTGAACTTCTCAAATTCCGGCGAAAAGAGTATCCATATCGGCGTCGAACGGCTTGGCCACGCTATCCGGATGTATCGATAAAGGAGACGCAACGTCGTGGCAGCAGGATTGGTCGTCGGCATTTTTCCCGAAGCGAAGGCGAGTTCGTTGGAACCCGCGCTCGCGGCGCAGAATATTGATGCGAGCAACGTTCGCGTCTTCAGCGTCGATGGTGAAGAGGGCGAGAGCGAGCTGCAGTTCGTCGACGTCGTCCAAGAGGTCGATGAAGAGTACGGCGACATGACCCGCAACACGGGCGTCCTTCCCGACTCGAGCGGCACCGCGGTTCCCGGCATACAAGGCAGCGAAGTGCCGTTGACCTCGTTCGTGACGCCGGAGAACTCAAAGCACTACCTCGACGGTTACCAGATTCCCGACGACGAAGTCGACAACTACGACGACGCGATCGCGGAGGGCCGCGCGGTCGTCGTTTATCCCTGCGATCCGTCGCAAGCGCCGGCAATACAGGCCGCGTTCAAAGCGGCCGGCATGCAACACGTTCGCTCCTACTGAGTAACCCCGTTTTCAATGCCCGGCGGGTCATGATCACCGCCGGTGGAACCGTGACCGCGCAATCGCTGATCAAGGCGCTGCGCGAAGATGGACGCGCGGAGTTCGTCGCGGCCGGTGACATGGACCCCGTTTGCGCCACCAAAGCGTTCGTTGACGAGTTCGTCCTGCTGCCGCGCGCGGACGCCGCCGATTTCGCCACGCGGTGTCTGGAAGCGGCACAGCGATTGCATATCGGGCTTTTCGTTCCGCTCATCGTCGAACGCGAGTTTCTTCCGCTGGACGAGCACCGGGAGCAGTTTGCCGCGTTTGGCTGCCGGTTGCTTGTGCCGCCGCGCGAGATCGTCGTGCGGACCGCCGACAAACTGGAGTTTGCGCGGTTTTTGGAAGAGATTGGCGTTCCCGGTCCGGCCACTCAGCCGTACCAATCCGGCATGGAGGTCGAGCGGTTTCCGGTGTACCTCAAGCCGCGCCATGGGTCGGGTTCGATCGGCACCGCACGGATCGCCGGCGCACATTCCTTACATGAAGCCGCGCGCGGACGCGAAGATCTCATCGTCCAGGACGCGATCGAGGGCATGGAGTTCACGGTGGATTGCTTCGCAGCGGAGCCCGGGCGCGTGGTCGCGGCCGTTCCGCGCGAACGCATTGCGATCAAGGCCGGCGTTTCGGTGAAAGGGCGGACGTATCGTCATCCGTTGATCGAACGCATCGTGCGCGACGTCGTGGAACGCAGCGGACTACAAGGACCGGCCAACGTTCAAGGTATGTTGCGTGACGACGGGAGTTTTTCGATCATCGAGATGAACCTGCGTTCTCCGGAACCCTCGCACTGACCACCGCTGCCGGCATCAACTTCGCATCCATGACGATCGACATGGTGGAGGGCCGCAGCATTGAAGACCGCTGCGGCCGGCACGAAGATGGAGTCGTGATGATGCGCTATTGGAACGAAGTCTTTGAGGACGCTTCGGGCGCCATACGGTCGGGGACCACCCTCTCGTCCTCCTGAATTATTGCTCGAGTTCTTGCAGCGTGTTCGTCGCGCTGTCCGTGTAGTAGAGCACGGTATTGCTATCGGTCGTACCCTCGGCGAGCAACCCGAAGATGTCGGCGGTCTTGTTCGTATCGATCGTCTTCGTTGCGAGGACTTTACCGGCCGGCGTCAGTTCCACCAGCGTGTTTCCGCCTTTGGTGTTGGCGACGATAAGGTTGCCGTTCGGGAGCAGCGCCTGTGCGACGGGGGCGTTGAGCGGCGAGCCGCTGTAGA